>NZ_KE386491.1:2576641-3317189 GCF_000427405.1 Flectobacillus major DSM 103 | reverse complement strand
CCACTCAACCACTCAACCACTCAACCACTCAACCACTCAACCACTCAACCACTCAACCACTCAACCACTCAACCACTCAACCACTCAACCACTCAACCACTCAACCACTCAACCACTCAACCACTCTTATAATTTATCTTTCAAAAAATTGGCTGTATAGCTATTGCCCTGTGCTATCATTTCTTCGGGAGTGCCAGTGAAGGTCAAATAGCCGCCTTTTTCGCCACCTTCGGGGCCAAGGTCAATAATGTAATCGGCCGATTTGATGATTTCCATATTATGCTCAATAATAATGACGGTTTCTCCCTGTTCTACTAAAGCATTGATGGCTTTCAAAAGCTTTTTGATGTCATGGAAATGCAGGCCAGTAGTTGGCTCGTCAAATATAAATAAGGTTTTACCCTTGTTACTATTACCTTTACCCAAGAAACTTGCCAGTTTTACCCGTTGAGCTTCGCCACCCGAAAGCGAATTAGAAGATTGTCCTAGCTTGACATACCCCAAGCCTACGTCTTGTAAAGGCAAAAGCTTTTCGGTTAATTTGGGTTGTTCTTTCGAGAATAATTCAATCGCTTCGTCGATTGTCATTTCCAACAAATCAGCAATATCTTTGTCAAGATATTTAATATCCAAAATTTCTTGTTTGAAGCGTTTGCCACCACACGACTCGCATTTGAGGCGAACATCTGCCATAAATTGCATTTCGATGGTTACTTCTCCTTCTCCTTGGCAAGTTTCGCAACGTCCACCTTCTACATTGAACGAAAAATGAGCAGGCTTGTACCCTCGGCTTTTGGCAATCGGCTGCTCTGAATACAGCAGTCTGATTTGGTCGTAAGCTTTGATATAAGTAACAGGATTAGAACGAGACGATTTTCCGATAGGGTTTTGGTCAACCATTTCTACGGCTTCTATTTTGCCCAAACTTCCTGTTAAATCCGAAAATTTGCCTGTTTCTTCGGTAAAAGTGCCAAAATGACGACCCAAAGCAGGAAATAATACCTTTCGAATAAGGGTAGACTTGCCCGAACCACTTACTCCTGTCACTACAGTAAGGATACCTAAGGGAAACTTTACATCAATTTCTTTGAGGTTATTTTCGCGTGCTCCTTTGATTTCGAGAAAAGCCGTAGCTTTTCTTCTAAATTTTGGAACAGGAATACTATCATTACCTGTAAGAAAATTAATAGTATGGCTATTATATTGTTGAATGTCGGCTTGTTGTACTTCGGTGAAATCGCCTTGATAGACAAGTTGTCCACCGTGGCTTCCTGCTTCTGGGCCAATATCAACAATCTGGTCGGCAATACGCATTACTTCTTCTTCGTGTTCTACTACAATTACGGTATTGCCCAAGTCTCGCAATGATTCCAATACCGATATTAATCGCTGGGTGTCGCGTGGGTGTAAACCAATAGACGGCTCATCTAGGATATACATTGAACCCACTAAGGCACTGCCTAGCGAAGTAGCTAATTTGATACGTTGAAATTCGCCCCCTGAAAGTGTAGATGTAAGTCGATTGAGGGTAAGATAGCCCAAGCCAACTCGCTCCATAAAGTCGAGGCGACTTTGGATTTCCTGCAAGATTCTTTTAGAAACCCC
This sequence comes from Flectobacillus major DSM 103, assembly GCF_000427405.1. Taxonomy (NCBI): domain Bacteria; kingdom Pseudomonadati; phylum Bacteroidota; class Cytophagia; order Cytophagales; family Flectobacillaceae; genus Flectobacillus; species Flectobacillus major. The sequence goes on along the minus strand of NZ_KE386491.1, from coordinate 3,315,584 downwards.
CATTTGGTAGTCGGGCAGGCTAATATTCTGGAAGAAACTCGAAACATCCGTTAAAGGCATCAGTACTAAGTCAATAATAGATTTGCCATTGATTTTGACATACCCTGCGTCTTTGCGTAGCCTCGACCCTTTACAATCGGGGCAAATAGTGCGACCACGATAGCGAGAAAGCATAACACGATACTGGATTTTGTGTGTTTCGTTTTCGAGCATATCAAAAAAAGCATTCAGGCCATGAAAATATTCATTGCCTTTCCAGAGTAATTCTTGTTGTTCTGTTGTGAGTTCTTTGTATGCTCTATGAATAGGGAAATCGAATTTTATGCCGTTTCTAAGCAAAGGAACAAGCCATTCTCCCATTTTTTCGGTACGCCAAGGGGCAATAGCCCCCTCATATACCGATAGGTTTTTGTCTGGAAAAATAAGGTCGTGGTCAAGCCCCAATACTTTACCAAAGCCTTCACAGCATTTGCAAGCACCGTAAGGGTTGTTAAAGCTAAAAAGATTGAGAGAGGGCTCTTCAAATAGTAGGCCATCGGCTTCAAATTTATCTGAAAAAACATGGGTGTTGCCACCTACAAGCTCAACAAAACAACTTCCATTTCCTTCAAAAAAAGCTGTTTGGATAGAATCTGAAACCCTAAACTGGGTTTCTTCGTCGGGGTTGCCGTTATCATCTTTTTTGATGGCTAGGCGGTCGATTAAGATTTTATAATTAAGCTTGAATAAATCAATAGGAGGGAGCTGCTCTAGCTCGGCTTTGTTATCGAGCAGTTCTTCCAAAAATTTGGTTTCTCCATCAATAACAATACGAGTATAGCCTTTTTGCATCAACACCTTCATTTCTTCTTTGAGGCTACGACCATCTTTGAGAAATAATGGTGCTAAAATCAATACCCGTTGCCCTTCGTTGTGGCCAAATAGCCAGTTGACTACGTCGGTAACAGTATCTTTTTTGACAATCTTTCCCGAAACAGGCGAATAGGTTATGCCAGCTCGGGCAAATAGTAGCTTGAGGTAGTCGTATATTTCGGTAGTAGTACCTACTGTAGAGCGAGGGTTTTTGCTAGATACCTTTTGCTCAATAGCAATAGCAGGCGAAATACCTTTGATATAATCGACATCGGGCTTTTCCATTCTTCCCAAAAACTGACGTGCATACGAGCTAAGGCTTTCTACGTACATGCGTTGCCCTTCGGCAAAAAGGGTATCGAAGGCCAACGATGACTTGCCCGACCCCGACAAACCAGTGATAACGACCAACTTATTACGAGGTATGGCTACGTCAATATTTTTTAGATTATTTACTCTAGCCCCTTTAATAATAATAAACTTCTTGGGGTCAAGGTCTTCTACGGGAGTATGGATGTGCATCGAGATTTCAGGAGTATTCATTCAATAATTGATGATATGTGTAATTTGTTGCCGAAGTGAATGTCTCAAAATAATTACTTTTGAGTCCAACCAATTGCCTACAATATATATCCTTTCAAAGTTAGACAAAAATCCAGACAAGATTGTTTCGTATTAACGTAAGAAATTGAATAAACTTTACGTTAATTTAGGGGTTAAATCAATACCAAGTAATCGTGCAAAACAAGCTTGACTTTTTGAATTAGAGAAATAGTTACCTAATTTCCAAACTCATGGCTCGTCAATAAGCACTCTTACTGAACTGTCCCTATAACATACCTGTATTTCGTTGGAACAACCACGTAATTTACAAAAACATGAAAAAACTACTTATTATTTTCTTTTTATTATCGACTATTTCGGTTTCCAAAAGCTTGGCACAAGAGCCTGTAGTTATTAAGCAAGATGGTGCTGTGGGTGACCTCGACAGCGAGGAAGAGCCAGATGTGCGTGATTTGCCCTTTCGTCAGCGACTTCGTTTTGGTGGTGGAATCGGGGGGTTACAATTTGGTAATCCTACCGTAATTAGTGTTTCGCCAATGGCGGGTTATTTGCTTACCAACGAGATGACTGTAGGTTTGGCTGTAGATTATCAATATACCAAGTATAGAAATGTACCAGCCTACAATTTGTATGGCCCCCGAGTATTTGGACAGTATCGTTTGAGATTCCTGGAGTCGGTACTTTCAAAAGCTTTTGCACAAGGTGAAGTTCAGCAATACTACGGCACTTATGCAGGTTATAAGCTCAACTATGACCCACAGGTATTGGCAGGTATTGGTATTGGCTACGGTGGGTTTCAGTTGACGGCTTTGTATAATTTTTCTTATTCTAGTACGTCAAATTCACCTTATGGCAGTCCTATCGTAATCAGAGTAGGAGGCTTTTTCTTCTAGGTATGGCATCAAACAATATATTTACCGACCTCCGAGCCCTAATGACCCGACTAATGTTTGGGATTCTTACTTTTTTTCAAATAGTATTGCTTCTTGTGATTGCAATTTTGTTGTATAAAGTATACCAAAGCCCATTATTTTGGTCAGAACAGCAAGGGGCTAGTAGCATTATTATTTCGGCACTCTTGTTGATAGCAGTGATGATTCTTAAAGTGAAGTTTAAGCAAATTGCTAAAAAATAAAATAGCTACGGGGCAACTCCCGTAGCTATTTTTATTCTGCCATCATACCGCCATCTATCGGCATAGCATGACCCGTCATAAACGAAGCGGCATCTGAGCATAGCCATACAATGGCTTCGGCTACTTCGTTGGGTTGTCCAAAACGCTTCATCGGGATAGATGCCTCCAGCTTATCTTTGTAGTCGCCAATAACCTCAAACATACCCGTAACCATAGGGGTAATAGTAAAAACTGGGCAAGCGGCATTTACCCGTATTCCTTTTTTGGCATATTCTAATCCTGCGGTTTTGGTCATACCCACAACGGCGTGTTTACTAGCAGAATAGGCCATATTACTCGGAAATCCAGCCAAACCCGCTACTGACGATACATTGACAATTGCCCCAGATTTTTGTTTGAGCATGACTTGTATCTCGGCTTTCATACAATAAAATACCCCCATTGTATTAACAGAAAATACTTTTTCAAAGTTATCGCTTGGATAGGTATGCGAAGGGTGCCACAGTCCGCCAATACCAGCATTGTTGACAGCACAGTCGAGTCGCCCATAATGTGCTATCGTTTGCTGAATGAGGGCTATCACTTCTGCTTCGTCGGCAACATTGCAGGCAATAAAATGAGCGTCGCCTCCTTGTTCACGAATCAGAGCTACAGTTTGGTGGCCAGCCTCTATTGCAATATCCGAAACAACTACTTTGGCTCCTCGTTGGGCAAAAAGTAGTGCTGTGGCTCGCCCCAAGCCCGACGAAGCACCTGTAACTAAGGCAACTTTTTCATCAAATCGGAGTGTCGTTGATGTATTCATAGTAATGGATGAGGTTGTGGGTGGATAATACGTTAGGGTACTATAGAGTTGTATACAATACCAAAAGCTACTTTGTTAGTATTGCCTAAGTTTACGATTAATTGTGAATAAAGAGAGCTTCTTGATAAAAATAATTTATCAAGAAGCCTTTGAGCAAATAGGCGGGTAAAACAATACCATTTCATATTTTGTATACTATAACGGATGTATTTTTCTTCATTTATAAATGAATTGCTAAATTTGAGATAAATGTGGGTTTTTTACCTGCTTTTGCCTCAAATTGATATTTTACTATTAATCACAAACAATTAATAACTTTTATGAAAAAAGTTGTTCACCTAATGGCCACGATTGCTTTAAGCATATCGTTGAGCTTCACTGGTTTTGCCCAGAGCGATTGGGGTAAAACTTTACCAATGGATCCCTCTGTTCGTGTAGGAGTATTGCCCAATGGCTTAAAATACTATATCCAAAAAAATGCCGAACCCAAAAATCGTGCCCAGCTACGCTTGGCCGTAAAAGCGGGTTCTATTCTAGAAACCGACGAGCAGCAAGGGCTTGCTCACTTCATGGAACACATGAACTTTAACGGTACAACACATTTTCCTAAAAATGAACTGGTTAACTTTCTTCAAAAGTCGGGTGTGCGTTTTGGTGCCGACCTCAATGCTTACACATCTTTTGACGAAACAGTATATATGTTGCCTGTACCTACCGATTCTATCGAGGTATTTAAGAAAGGTATGCAGATTTTGGAAGATTGGGCACATAATGCTACCCTCGACCCTACTGAAATAGACAAAGAAAGAGGTGTTGTTTTGGAAGAATCTCGTTTGGGAAAAGGTGCTCAGGCTCGTATGAGAGACAAGTATTTTCCTTTGATTCTGAATAATACCCAATATGCCAAGCGTTTGCCTATTGGTAAAGACGATATTCTGAAAAACTTCAAATATGATGTCTTGAAACAGTTTTACAAAGATTGGTATCGCCCCGACTTGCAGGCTGTTGTGGTTGTTGGCGATATTGATGTAGATATGGTAGAGAAAATGATTAAGGAAAAATTTAGTGCTATCCCTAATCCAAGCAACGAAAAACCAAGAGTCAAATACGAAATTCCACTTACTGGTGGCACAGATGTAGCCATTGTCACCGATCCAGAGCAGCCCAATACTATTATTCAGATTTTGAACAAACAGCCCAAACGCAAGGATGTTACTTATCAAGACCGTCGTGATGGCCTATTACGTACTTTGTTCAATATCATGTTATCGTCTCGTATTCAAGAATTAACCCAGAAAGCCGACCCTCCATTTTTGTACGGATATGCTGGCTATGGTGGGTTTTTGAGTAATTTAGATGCTTTTACCTCTTTTGTTGTGGCCAAAGGCAATGATATAGAAGGAGGCTTAAAAGCTATTTTAGAAGAAACTGCCCGTGCAAAAAAGTTTGGATTCAATGTGTCCGAATTTGAGCGTGCCAAGAAAAACTATATGGTTGGTCAAGAAAATGCCTACAAAGAAAAAGATAAAACCGACTCAGAACAACTGGTAGAAGGTTTGGTAGGTGCATTTTTAGAAAACGAACCGCTTACCTCGATAGAATTTGGCTATGATTTTGCCAAAAAGAATATAGAAGGTATCAAACTTGAAGAGGTAAATGCTTTGGCTAATATTCTTATTACCAACGACAACCGAGCTGTTGTATTGATGGCTCCCGAAAAAGATAAAGACAAGCTACCTACAGCCGATAAAATTAAGGAATGGCTCAATGCCTCTGGCCAAAACGTAACGGCATATATTGACCAAGCTGTCAATAAACCATTGATAGCCAAATTGCCAGTAGGTTCAAAGGTAGTTAGTACCAAACAAATTCCTGAAATTGGCGTTACCGAGTTAACTTTTGGCAATGGCGTAAAAGCTGTAATTAAACCCACTGATTTCAAAAATGATGAAATCTTGATTAGTGGCTATAGCTTTGGGGGGTCTAACTTATATGCCGATAAAGATGCCGACAATGCTAAGTTTGCCTCTACAGTAGTGGCTATTGGTGGTATTGGCGAATTCAATACTATCAACTTACGCAAATTATTGACGGGTAAGTCGGTCAGAATATCGCCTTATATTGGTAGCACAAGCGAAGGTATTAATGGGTCGTCGTCACCAAAAGATTTTGAAACGGCTTTGCAATTGGTGTATAGCTACTTTACTCAGCCCCGCTTGGATGCCGAAGTTGTAAAAGGTTTCTTGGGTAATCAGCGAGAAGCCTTGGTGAGTCAACAAAAAACGTTAACCCCTGAAAAAGTGTACAGCGACTCATTAACAGCTGTATTGGCCAGTTACAATCCAAGAAATATGCCTATTACAGCCGAGCGTATCGAAAAGATTGATGCCAATAAGGCATTTGCTATCTACAAAGAACGTTTTGCCGATGCCTCTGATTTTACCTTCTTTTTGGTAGGAAATATCAATTTGAAAGAAACACAACCTTTGCTAGAGAAATATTTAGGAGGCTTGCCGTCTATCAAACGCAAAGAAACTTACAAAGACTTAGGCATCAATCCGCCAAAGGGCAAGGTTGAAAAAACAGTTTACAAAGGAACTGAACCAAAAGCAAGAGTAACGCTAGTTTGGTCGGGCGATTTTGTATTTAATGCCTCCAACGATAAGCAGGTAGAAGCTTTGGCTGAAGTATTGGAAATCAAATTGATTGAAAAACTAAGAGAAGACGAAGCTGGGGTTTATGGTGTACAAGTGAGCGGTTCGGCCACTAAAATACCATCGGCACGCTATTCATTCCGCATAGGTTTTGCGTGTGCTCCCGAAAATGTAGATAAATTGATAACTCGTACATTGGCAGAAATCAAAAAGGTAAAAGAACAAGGAGCAGAACAAACCGATATTGATAAATTCAAGGCCGAGGCAAAGCGACAATTGGAAGTACAACTACGTGAAAATGGCTTCTGGTTGGGCTATTTGCAAGGTCAATATCAGTACGGCGAAAATGCAAAAGATGTACTCAACGAAGAGGCTTTGATGAAGCAAGTAACTGTACCAAGTACCAAGCTAGCTGCTAACAAATATTTAGGGGATGATTTTATTAAAGTAATATTATTGCCCGAAAACAAATAAAGCTACTTGGTATTAAACACAAACATGAGTTATCCCGATTTTTGAGATAATTTTTTGTTTGTATTTATTGAAAAAAGCCCACAACTGTAAGGCATTTATTGACTATTAATCAAACAAGGCGGTCGAAATTAGTTTTTCGACCGCCTTGTTTGTTCTAAATATTTGGAATGACTTATGTTTGTTATTTTACTTGATACACTGCCGAAATAGGGTAGTGGTCAGAGTATTTGATAGTATTGTGCGTTTTGAAATTTTTGATTTGGATACCTTCACTATAAAATTGATTATCAATTCGTACCCATCTTGGGCTTCTATTGAGCGTAAATCCAAAGCCGTTGCCAGCTTCTTCAAAGGCATTCTTTAGGCGGTCTCTTACATGGCCGTATGCCAATCCATAAGGTACTTCATTGAAATCACCACAAACAATAGTTGGATAAGGGCTTTCGTCTATCAGTTTTTCGATATACTTGATTTCCTGCGAGTGGTCGATAAAACCTTTTTTCAATGAGGCCAAAACCCCTTTACTTTCTTGCTTTGCTTTGTCATAATCTTTGATAACCTTTACTACTTTGCCCAACCTAATACCCATCGATTGCAATTGTAAATTAATTACCCGAATGGTGTCATCGTGGCGTACAATATCGGCATAGATATAGCCATTGCTATTACTTCCTGCAAATACTTTTCCTTTTTTACGAATAATAGGGTATTTCGAGAAAATGGCTAGTCCAGAATAATGTCGGCTTTCATCGGCATTGATGGCATGGTATCTCAAATTTTCCTCAACACATTTTACCGCGGGCTTGCCCGACTGTAAATACACCTTACTAAATTCTTGAAAACATTTTATATCGGCATCAAAATCGGCTACATATTGAATAGCCTTATCTTTGGTACTAGCATCAGGCGTTTCAAAGCTATAGACGTTATAACTCAAAATCTGTAAATCCTCGTTACTGAGGGTCTCATTGTTACTTGACCAATGGAACGTTCTCATAATAAAAGGCCAGCCCATTAGTAATACTACCAGTGGTAATAATGCCCGTGAAGGCTTGACATAAAGCCAAACAAGCCCTACAACTAGGCAGCCAAGCTGAGCAACAGGAATAGACATCATGGCAAAGCCTGCAATCCAGTGTTCCCAAACAATAGTATAGCCCAACAAATACACCACTAAAGTGTACATACACAAAGGTAAACTACTAAGCCAAAGTAATGAAGAGGCGATTTTTTTTATCATAAAATGCTGATTGATAATGCAAATTTGGCATCTTTTCTATCAAAAACGATAGAAATCGTGAAAACTTGATAAGATAGTAGAAAACTTTGCATAATAAATTGCTAGTTTACGAAATAATTCATACTTTTGCGTTCCAATTTCAGAAATCACTGATAATCAAGTCTATTACATCGCCGATTAAAGCGTAAGATTAATTCTGGATTATAGCACGATTTTTCTTGTTTGTAAAAACAAAAAATTCAGACGTACTAAAGAATTGTTTGATAGTGAGGCGATTAACACATAACAATTAACGCATTTTTATCATGGCGAAGGTTTGTCAATTAACAGGAAAGAAAACACAAGTGGGTAACAACGTTTCTCACGCTAATAACAAAACTAAGAGAAAGTTTTTCCCGAACTTGCACACTAAAAAATTCTATTTAGAATCTGAAGGCGTTTGGGTAACTTTGAAAGTTTCAGCAAAAGCTATCCGTACTATCAACAAGAAAGGTTTGGAAGCATCTTTGATTGCTGCTGCTCGTAAAGGAACTTTATCTGTTTAGTTATATTTGCCCTTTATTGTGGCATTTAGTTATAAAAGCCTCTTTGTAATTTATGTTACAAAGAGGCTTTTATTTTATACCTCTACCGAACAATTATAGCGACAAATTTCGTTACTCAATAGGTGTGTATTCATCACTGTTGTTTTGTCCTTGAATCTCAGAAACTATTAGCTAAATCAATGTTAACATCTGCCGAAAAAACACGTTACCAAAAACATATATTATTGCCTCAAATTGGGCTTGAAGGACAACAAAAACTCAAGTTCGCCAAAGTGCTAGTAATAGGAGCTGGAGGGCTAGGATGCCCTGTTTTGTTGTATTTGACAGCCGCTGGTATTGGAAAAATCGGAATTCTGGACAGCGATGTGGTTGACCTAACCAATCTACAACGACAGGTGCTTTACAAAACAGAAGATATTGGCAAACCTAAAGCCACTACCGCTGCCAAACGCCTAGCTCAGATGAACGATACTATCGAAATAGAGGCTGTAAACCAAAAGCTCAAAAAAGAGAATGCCGAGGCGTTTATTAAGATGTACGATATAGTGGTAGACTGTACCGACAATTTTTCGGCTCGTTATCTTATCAACGATATGTGTGTGAAACACCAAAAACCTTTTGTTTATGGAGCTATTCATCAGTTTGAGGGGCAAGTCTCGGTATTCAATTTTAAAGATAACAATGGTGTTTTGGGGCCTACGTATCGTTGCCTTTTTCCTGAACAGCCTTCTGATTTAGAAATTCCTAATTGTGCTGCCATCGGAGTATTGGGTATTTTGCCTGGTACACTCGGTATGTACCAAGCCAACGAGGTGGTAAAAATGATTACTGGTATAGGAAAAGTCCTTAGTGGTGAGTTTTTGATGGTTGATTTACTAGAAAATACTTCCCAAAAAATTAAAGTAAAACGTCGTGCCGATGCCGAGCATTTAATAGAACAACACCATGCCGAATCGGACGATATTGCGGCCTGTAGTACCGATAATATCATGAAAACCATAACCGTAGAAGAACTCCACGACCAGCTTGTGCAAAACAAAGAACTGGTATTGCTAGATGTCCGAAATCTGTATGAATACGATATTTGTCACCTTGCCAACTCGGTTTTGATACCTATGAATAGCATACCCAATAATATCAAGCATATTCCTCGCGACAAACCCGTTGTGGTGTATTGTCATCATGGTATGCGTTCGGCTTCGGTAATTGAGTTTTTGGTGCAGAATCATGGATTCAAAAATCTTATAAATTTAGAAGGAGGAATAAATGAATGGGCCAATGAAATAGACCAAACTATGCCAATGTACTAACGCATGCAACCTTAGCGTTGATTATTGCATCTAATAAAATTGTAAGAATATGAGCCAAACAAATACCTAGTAACTCATTTACTTACTCGTATTTTTCCTATAATATATAAGCATTCAATTAAGCAAACAACGTTATGAAAACAATGAAAAGCGTACTCGTATTACTCATGACTGCGGTCTCGGTAATAGCTTTTGGACAACAAAATCAGGAACTTACTTTGCAATCGTTTAGCAAAATAGATATGCAAGGTATTATGAAAGTTGAGCTTGTAAAAGGCAATGTTAATAAGGTAACAGCCGAGGCTTTGTACGGTGCCAATATCGACGACTTAACGATTCAGGTATCGGGTGGCGAGCTTTCAGTAAAAACGAAAATTTTTAAACAACTTACTGATAAAGATAACAACAAAAGAAAATCCGAGCCTCAAAAGCAGTTTAAGGTAAAGGTAGAGTATATCAGCGAGTTGTCTAGTATAAAGGCAAGTCGTGGTGCCGAGCTTGCAGCTGCTCAGGTACTTGAAGGAAACCGCCTCGCTATTGACGCTGCTTCGGGTGCAATTGTCAAATTTGAGGTAAAAGTAAATAACCTCGAACTAACAAGTGTACAAGGAGCTATTGTTAAATTAGAGGGTAAAGCAACGTATCAACAAACCCGAGTAAATACGGGAGGCGAACTCTTTGCTTATAATTTGTCTAGCGACGAAGTAGATATAAAGGCCAATACTGGTGGCGTAGCCCAAGTTAATGCCAATAAAATACTAGATGCTTCGGCTGGCACAGGGGGTACTATTAGCTATAAAGGTAACCCTAGCCAACGTAATGTAAAATCAAGTTTGGGGGGCGAAGTGCATTCCAACTAAATCAAAATACCAGAATGAGTTAGTAAGGCGTTTCTAAATAACCTGACCATAATCATTAATGCTTTATGAACACCGTCATAAAGCATTTTTGTTTTTAGAGGCAAATTTGTCAAATAGAAAATCTAAACGCTTGTTCAAATGAGTACTCCTAAAGATAATCTCTCCATATTCAATATGTTGATTCAAAAATATCAGCGTAAAATATACTGGCATATTAGAAAAATGGTTGTAAATCATAGCGATGCAGACGATTTGACGCAAGAGGTTTTTTTGAAAATTTGGCAAGGATTAGACACTTTCCGAGGAGATGCTCAGTTTTTTACATGGATGTACAGAATTGCTACCAACGAATGTTTGAATTTTCTGAGAACCAAAAAACGGATGCAGTTTTGTGAAATAGAGGATTATACCGAAACTTTTGCGAGCGGTATCGACCACGACTCGCTGGTTAGCGGTGACGAAATTCAGCGAGAGTTACAAAAAGCCATATTAACCCTACCCGACAAACAACGATTGGTTTTTAATATGAGGTATTTTGATGAAATGCGATACGAAGAAATCGCTAGAATTACAGGAACTTCGGTAGGAGCCTTAAAAGCTACTTATTCTATTGCTGTTCATAAAATAGAGAACTTACTTAGTACAGCCCACTATAAACTCAACTATGCCGCTTAAATTGAATTACCTCATAAGGTAGAAAAACACTGTTTCCTATCTTATGAGGTATAAATTGGAAGGTTTGGTTGTTACTCTTTTTTGGTTTGATATTCGTCTGAAATTAGTTTGAATACATAGCCGCTAATCCAGGCAACGTCGCCTCCTTTAATGAAATAGAACCTTTTTTGTACGCCATCACGATTCATTTCTTTGATAAGTGTTTCGAGCAAAGCCGCACCTGCAATAATATCTTGTTGATTATAGATTTTGGTAGTGATATTTTTTACATCTTCCTCGGCTACTTGACGGATGGCTGGGTCGGTGATTCTCGAAAAATCAGGATTAATCAATTCTTCGTAGCTACTAGCACTCATTTGTCTAAATTTCCGAACGTCATCTATGCTTACTTCTACAGGGCGACCTACAATATTAGCTCTTTCTGGATGTAAAAAAGCATTCATTACGAATACGATACCTCCCAATAAAAATACATTTTTACGGTTTTTGAAGCCAACTTTTCTATTCAATTCCAACGAAAGCTCTTCGCCGACTACTTTTACCTCTTCGTTTACGCCCTTGGTATACTCTTCAAGATTGGCATCTGGTAGTTTCTTTTTTACAATTTTAACAAAAGCTTTTGTGCCATAAGGAAAATTGACCGATTCAAACTTGTTTCGGTTTAGCAAATAGCCACCTTTCATATTACCACCGCCAATATCCATAAGCGACGACGAAATGTGTAGTTCGGGAGCTACCATTGCCAAAGCACCAAATTTAGCTTCATCTTCAGCCGAAATAATATCAATTTTTTGACTCGGATTTTTTAATGCTTCTTTCATCGCTGCTATTAGTTCTGCTTCTTTTCCTGCTTGTTTGTCGGTAGCTTGTTTGAGGCCACTACTCAAAATAATAAACATCCTATCCGAAATAACATTATTTCTGACGGTTGCTGTATCAACAAGGTCTTTGACCGCCTGAGCTGTTTCTTTGATAGCCTGTGGCGTTAGGGCACTTGGCTCGGTATTGATAGACATACTTTTTTTGAGGGTATAAGTAAGTCCCTTTTTAGGTGAAACCGTCACACCGATAATACTTAATTTAACTCCCTTCGAGCCTACGTCGATACCAGCATAGAGCTCTTCGGCTTCTTTCATCCCATCTAGTAGTTGTGTAATAGCCTTTTCACTCATAGCCATTTTAAGCTTCTTGTATAGGTCGATGGCTTTGGTGAAATTTCGAGATGCTTCTAAGGTGTTTTCTTGGTCACGGTACAAAAAACCTAAATTTTCGTATACTGCCGCTTCCCAGTATTCGCTTCGACCTCTTACCATATTTAGGGCTTTGTTGAGGTAATCTTCTGACTGGTCAAATTGTTTGACTTCACGAAGTGTATTGGCAATCTTGAGATAACGCAATGCCGTATTGACATCCTGTGCGGTACAAATAGCCAAGCTACATAGGGCAAAAAGAAACGAGAGTAATATTTTTTTCATGTTAAGTGTTATTTTGTTGAAACTAAAGTTGTGGTTATGCAATAAAAAGCCTGTTTCCTAGCGAGGAAAAGACCAGTAATATAGAAGTAAGGGGGTGTTCATAAAATCCTATGAACAAAAGAATACAAATGTGAGTCTTCAGAAGTACAAAGGCTAACATTCAATCATTGGATAAATACCAGAAATACGTAGGTTAATTTTGAAACAACGGTGCTTTCATTTGTGTAGGGTCTATGTCGGTAGAATCAACTTTAGCGACACGCTTTGTTTTGGTGTTTTTCTTTTTTTTGTTAGATTTTTTAGGGGAGTCTGTATTGGCTATTTTTGTATTTTTTCCTGTAGGAGTAGGTTTTTGTTGGAAATTAGCCAAGGCTATTTCCGATAAGCACAGGCAAATACAGATTGGTAACAAGAAAACTTTTAATAGCTTGGTAATGGGGATGTTTACCGAATAAAACGGCATTTTGCGGAAAAGTAGACGATTGTTCATAAGAACTAAGATTTTATGGGTTATTTTGCTACTTGGCAAGTTATTATTGCTTAGTAAAGTAAAGGAAAAAAGCCATTAAATCAAAAAATAAAAGGAATAAATAAATACTATCATACTACCAACTGATAAAGGTTAGTAAATAGGATTTTTCCACTAAAAATCTATTAGCATAAATATGAGTCATCCCAAATTTTAGGTAATATTAAAAGAGACCACCTATGGGTGTTTGTTGAGATTCATAAGGTTGTCAAGTGAATTTTGAAGAGGCTTATCAATTGTTCAAATGATAGAAAATTAGGGGCTATTCATGCAAAAGGCGTTCGAAATTAGTTTTTCGAACGCCTTTTTATATTAAATTTCTGAATGATATATCTTTATACGCAAAGCATCTTCAAAAATAATCACTCATCCACTAAATTGGGTATGCCTCTTGCTTGTTATTCTTTATGGCTGCCCTGCACTTTGCCAGAGGTTTTCTTTTCCAAACCAGGCTGAAATATTTCAAAGTTTTCTGTCTTTTTTGCTTCCGCAACAATTTTTCGTACATCTTCTAACAGCTTTTTGGCATCATAAATTACCCCATCTTTAATGGTATATTTAACCCCGCCAACTCTTTTTACTTCGTTGCTTTCAGTAAGCCTTATTGCTCCTGTACCGTATAGTACTTTGAGGTTTTTGAGTGGATTTTCTTCTAAAATTACTAAATCTGCTAATTTCCCTACTTCTACGCTACCTACTTTGTCGTCTATACCCAGTGCTTCTGCTCCTTTGAGGGTAGCGGCTCTGATAACTTCTAAAGGATGAAACCCAGCCTCGCGAAGCAACTCAAGTTCGCGAATATAGGCAAAACCGTAAAGCTGGAAAATAAAGCCAGAGTCCGAGCCAGTGGTTACTCGACCGCCACGGTTTTTGTATTCATTAACAAAGGTCATCCATAGTTTGTAGTTTTCTTTCCACGCTACTTCTTGTTCTGTTCCCCAATCTTGCCAATACGAGCCATGAGAAATCCGAGAGGGCTGATAAAAACGCCACAATTGAGGAAGGGTATAATCTTCGTGCCATTCTGCTCGGCGAGCCAACATCAACTCACGATTGGCTTCGTAGATATTGAAGGTTGGGTCGATCGTAAAGTCAAGTTTGAGCATTTCCTCCATTACATCATTCCAGCGTTTTGAACCCTGCTTGGCGGCTTGTTTCCAAAGCTTTCCTGCTTCTTCAAATCTGTTTTGTTCATTGCCATAATTATAATCGGCTGGATAATCCTGAATCGTTTGGCTATCAAATAGAGCTTCGGGCAAGCCATACCAGTGTTCCATCGAGGTGAGTCCTGCTCGTGCCGAGCTTAGTACATTCCAGCGAGCCACATCCACTTGGGCATGGTGGCAGGCCGAACGCAGACCAAGCTCTTTGTTTCTTCGCAAAGCGGCATCCATAATTTCGGGTTTTGCCCCAAAAAACTTAATACCGTCTGCTCCTTTTTTAGCATTTTCTTCTACCCATGCTCGTGCTTGCTCAGCGGTAGTAATAGACTCCTTGGCTCCCATTCCAAAAGCTGTATAAGCCATAATACGAGGGGCGGTAATTTCATTTTTCTCGGATTTATGCTTTTGGTCTAATGTCCAGTCTAATCCATTTCCTGCCGAAGGGTCACGAATAGTCGTGATACCGTGCCCTAGCCAAAGTTTATAAACATATTCGGCTGGTGTACCTTGCGATTTCCCACCAATATGGCCGTGCATATCTATAAAACCTGGTAGCATATACATACCAGTACAATCTAGTTCTTTGTCGCCAGGGTTGGCTTTGGGTCTACTTTGTGGGTCGATAGGTACACCAGGGTATCCTACAACTTTGATTTGTACAATTTTATTTTTTTCTACAACAATATCGCAAGGCCCTTGCATTGGCGACCCCGTACCGTTGACAAGGTTGACCCCTCGTATAATCAATCGGTTAAATTGCCCTTCGCCCTCGGCTCGGTTGGGGGCTTTTAAAATCTGGGCAAAAAGGTTGTTAGACAGCAGTATGCCTAATAGTAAGGTGATACAATAAGAGGTAAATTTGTTCATAATACAATAAACGGTTGGCTGATGAATTAGAATAAAGGTAAGTTGGTATTGAGTAATATCGTGTTTGGTGATGAGCCAACAGGCGGTAGCTATCAATATACTAGCGGCAATCCCCAAAAGCGTAGTATCCTTTGGCTTTATACCTGAATACATGGCTTTTATGCACCCACTCACTTACTTAATAACAATGTAAGTTAATGAATTTCTACAAATTGTGTAAATTGCCGTTCGACAATTCAACAAACAATTAAGGCATGAATACGCAAAAACTTGATAAATTTATCAGAAATAACTTTCTCTTTTTGTGCATAATTCTGGCTGTGATTTTTGCTGTAGCAAAAGGAGCAACCATTTTTCAGATAGAACCCCCTCATACCGACCCAGCCAAAACTACAATTCCTACGGCACAAGATGCTACTTTTCGAACATATTGGTATAATGGCCAAGCCGAAATCAATACTTATACACTCGACAAGGTACGCTATGGCCAGCTCAATCAAGGCGAAGCCGTATTGGTATTTGTAACAGAAGATTTTAGAACAGATACACAAGTAAAGTTAGAATCGAACCAGAAGAATTTGGCAACAAGTGTATTAAAACTTAATTTTATCCAAAAATTTACGACAGGGATTTATGATTATTCTTTAATGAATTCTACTTTTACACCTGTCGATACACAGTTGTTTCCTCATGCCTTAAAAACTTCCTTTTCTGCCCAAGAGTGGTGTGGTCATGTATACAGCCAACTCAATTTGAAAGGAAAACAGTATTGGTTGGAAGGAAAGAGTTATTTTGAAAAAGAAGTACAACAAGATACATCTTTGAAGGTAACTTGGCTTGAAGATGAGCTTTGGAATAGAATAAGGCTTAGTCCTGCCAGTTTGCCTGTCGATGATTTTGATATAATTCCAAGTTTAGAAAGTTCTCGCCTTCAACACCGCCCATTAGCTCCTACGGCTTGTCGTGGTACTTTACAAGTGTATACAGGAACGGTATTTGTAGGTAATGCTCTTCAGGCATATTCTGTAGCATTTCTCAATCAAAATCGGGTGTTGACCATTGTTTTTGAAAATGTTTTTCCATACAAAATTGTAGGCTGGACAGATGTTTTCTCGCAAAAAGGAAAAACATTTACAACGCAGGCTATTTTGAAGAAAACGCTAAAAATAGACTATTGGAACAAAAATAAGCCCGAAAATACCAGCCTCAGAGATAGTCTTTTGCTCCAAACCCCAATTCAACCATAAGCCTAAATAGCCGTTTATGGCAGTGTCAATTGGGCTTATCAAGAAAATGAACCAAGTTAGTATAAGAATTGTAATTTTATCATATTCAATTAATGTTAAATAAAAACAATGAAATTTCTCGGATTTAGTACCAAAAATAATTGGTTGAATTATTGCCTTGTATTTTGGTCAAGTAGTTTATTGTGTGCCTGCTCGGGGCAAGAACAAAAACAAGAAGGTACTCAGCCTCAAACGCATACATGTTCTATGATTTTTATTGATAAATCGGTGAGTGTCAATGTCGATAAAGGCTTTGCCAATGAGAAATATACCAAAATTATCAACGAGCTGATAGAAAAGAACATTAATGGGAAAGGCGATAAGCTAGCGGTATATTTTATTCATGAAAATACAGCCAAGGCCAAAGTGGCCGAGGTAATGAGTCGCTCAGAATTAGAGGTGTCGGAAGGGGCTAATACTACCGATTCGGAAGCCCTAAAAACAGCGTTTGCTCTGGATTTGTCGAAAGAACGTAGTATTTTCAAGCAATTGATAATAAGGCAATTGTCGGCACAAAACGCCTCGTCTAGTAAAAATAATACCGATATTCAGGCTACCTTGCCCTTGATTGATAAAGAAGTGGCAAAAGGCTATAACGTAAAGGTGTATTACCTTTCGGATATGGTAGAAAGTATGAAGGGCGAACACCGTCGTGATTTTCATACAAACCCACCTGCCGATGATGCCGCCGCTGTAGGATGGGCCCGAGAAGACGCTAGTAAGTTGAAAGCACTACTACCCAATATTTCGTCAGTCCAGATTTTTATAGCCAAACCATTTGAGCCAACGGCATCTACCCGCAAAAATAACCCTGCTGTTTCGGCTTATTGGCAGCGATTATTTGAAGAATTGGGAGTTACTACCGAAATAGAAGAAATATAATCTATGTTATAGCAAGAGGAGGTCTGAGTGAATAACTCAGACTTTTTTGTTTCGCAAGACCTAATCTGACTTTCTGACGAAATAAAACACAGCAAAGACTATTTTTTGTTGTAACTTTGCAAACTTATTTTCAGGGTTTCAAACAAGATAAATTTTCTTGATAAAATCCAATAGATGCTCATAATTAGATGAAAACGAAAACATTAGGAAAAAATAAAGTTAATATCGTTACACTTGGTTGTAGTAAAAACCTTGTCGACTCAGAGGTGATTTATACACAATTGCGTGGAAATGGCATGGACGTTACCCACGAAGCCAAAAAAGACGATGCCAATATTGTTATTGTTAATACTTGTGGTTTTATTGATAATGCCAAACAAGAATCTATCGATACCATTCTGCGTTATGTCGATGCCAAAGAAGCTGGCGTAATAGATAAGCTTTATGTTACGGGCTGCTTGTCGCACCGCTACAAAGATGATTTAGAAAAAGAAATCCCTACAGTAGATGCGTTTTTTGGTACAAACGAATTGCCTCGTTTGCTAAAAACCCTCAAGGCCGACTACAAACATGAATTGATTGGCGAACGTTTGTTGACTACGCCAGCTCATTATGCGTATTTAAAAATTGCAGAAGGCTGCGACCGTCCTTGTTCTTTTTGTGCTATTCCTTTGATGCGTGGAGGACACGTTTCTCGTTCTATCGAAGACCTTGTCACAGAAGCTAAGTCGTTGGTAAAACGTGGTACAAAAGAGCTCATTTTGATTGCTCAAGACTTAACCTATTACGGACTAGATATTTACAAAAAACGCAACTTGTCTGAGTTACTCGACCGCCTCTCTGATATTGACGGAATGGAGTGGATTCGTTTGCAATATGCGTATCCGGCAGGCTTCCCAATGGATGTGCTTGACATGATGGCCGCCAAGCCTAATATCTGCAAATACCTTGATATGCCTTTACAAAGTGGTTCAACAGAGGTATTGAAAAAAATGCGTCGGGGTATTACACGTGAGAAAACCGAAGAGCTGATTGATGCGATTCGTCAAAAAGTACCAGATATTGCTCTTAGAACAACCCTGATTGCTGGTCACCCAGGCGAAACTGAGGCCGATTTTGAAGAAACATATCAGTTTGTAGAAAAAATGCGTTTCGACCGATTGGGCGTATTTACCTATTCTCACGAAGAAAATACGCATTCTCATACCTTTGAAGATGATATTCCTGAAGAGGTAAAACAAGAACGTGCCGACGAAATTATGGCACTACAACAAGAAATATCATTGGAATTGAATCAGGCTAAAATAGGAAATACCTACAAAGTATTATTCGATAGAAAAGAAGGAGGATACTTTATTGGTAGAACCCAATTTGATTCGCCCGAGGTAGACAACGAAGTGTTGATTCCTGCTAGTCAGTACGTAAGATTGGGTGATTTTGCTGAGGTAAAAATTACATCGGCCGAAGAGTTTGATTTGTATGGACAGTTGGCTCAATAATGATACAATACCCGTTATAGAACAAACATGAGTCATCCCGAATTTTAGGTAATATTAAAAGAGACCTCCTATTTGTGTTTATTGGGACTCATAGTATTGTCAAGTGAATATTGAAGAGGCTTATCAATTGCCCAAATGATAGGAATTTAGGGGTATTCATTCAAAAGGCGTTCGAAAAACTAATTTCGAACGCCTTTTGAATGTTTAAATGTCAGCATAATACATCTTTAGCTACAAAGCGTCTTTACTGGTAAAAATCATGTTCAAAAATAATCACCATTCACTCAATTTGGGATGATTCATGTTTGTTATGAATAGCCCATCAGAATCTAGTGTTTCTACTACTAAAATTTATGGTTTGAAACGTTCATAAACTTCTTTTCCTGTAGTAGCGTCTTTACCCCACAAGTCGATATACACAACCGAAGGCATCATACCGCTTTCATCAACGCTTACAAATACCCTTTTCAAAACTTGCATTTTTCCGTTAATTGGAAATAAAGCTACAGCTTCGCCTTTGGCATCTATTTTTACAATAAACTTTCTTTTACGATAAGCCAAAAAATGCCCTTCATAAGCATTTGGCTCACCCTTGATAGGATTGGTATGCAAGCCATACGCCAAGGTGCGTTGGATATTGCTTAGTTCCTGCTTTTTGCCACCTTCTGTATAACGAATCCAGTAAGCATGCACAGGGCTTTTGGTGTCCAACTTGTTGTCTTCTAGTATATTAGCATCGTACAAGATAGTGTTGGTATTGGAGCTACGCTGAATATAAAAAAGGCGATTTTCGGCATCGGGCGGAGTCGGGAACTGATCGGCTGATGGTGGCGTAACGTGCTTATTTTTTTGAGCTAAACTAACTGTAGCATTATAAAATGTGGATATCAACGATATAAATACTATAAAGGATATCTGTGTGATTTTTGAGAGTTGCATTATTTCAAAATATTCCTGTGATAATTTTAAGACCGCAAAGGTAATCAACGCAATTGAGTTAACGATTATTAATCAAGAGTATTTTACCGAATCCCTTAATACAGAGACAATAAAATATAATTTTCCAAAGGTAACTATTCTTTTTTCATGTTTCAGAGCTAGTGTAATTGCAAGTTTATGGCTATTTTAGTAATCTAAAAATCTACCTAAAATATGCACATACGCCAAGCACAAACTACTGATTTAGTGGCTGTTTTACAGCTTTATGCCGATGTCCTCGACAAAGGAAATGTTTTGTCATTGCCCCAAGCCGAAAAGCTATTTCATAAAATGCAATCCTACCCTAATTACCGAGTATATGTTGCCGAGGAGGCATCGCAAATAGTAGGAACATTTGCTTTATTGATTATGGACAATCTGGCACATCAAGGTACACCCTCAGGGATAGTCGAAGACGTAGCCGTGCAAGTCGACCAGCAAGGAAAGGGCATTGGCAAAGCCATGATGCAGTTTGCGATGGCCATTTGCCAAGAATCAGGCTGTTATAAACTGGTGCTTTCGAGCAATCAAAGGCGTACCGAAGCCCATGCTTTTTATGAATCATTGGGTTTTGAACGACACGGCTTTAGTTTTCAGGTAATTACCTAGGATAATTCCTGCGAAAATTCTAAATACGTTTGCTTTTTGATAAAAAAAATACTAATTTTGTAGCAGAATTTAAAGGAAGAGGGGTTTGAAATCCCTCTTTTTTGTTTGTATTTCATATTCAGGTGAAAGACAAAAGAGGCAGGTGGAATAACGATTCTGTGGTTTTTCTTACATTTCTTCTTCTTTCTTTTTCTTTCCTCGTGGCTTCAGAACAAGTATGTTAAAAGATAAAATTATAGCCTTGCTTGAACCCCATTTAGAGAACGATACTTTCTTTGTGGTTGATATCCAAGTACATGAGCTAAAAACTCGTACCAATATTACTATTCTTCTTGATTCCGATGAAGGAATAAAAATTGAAGAATGTGCCAAAATTAGCCGTCGATTGGCCAACGAAATCGAAACCTTAGAGCTGATTACGTCGGCTTATAATTTGGAAGTTTCATCGCCAGGTATCGATCAGCCCTTAACACTGATTCGCCAATATGTAAAAAATGTTGGTCGTTCGCTCAAAATTCATTTGAAAGAAGGCGGAGAAAAAGTAGGGACATTGGAAGAGGTAAAAGAAGACGGAATTATTTTCTTGGAAGAACTCAAGAAGAAGCCCAAAAAAGGGGAAGTAGTCGAGCCAGTATTGATACCATTTACAAATATTGATAAAGCAAAAGTACAGATATCGTTTAAATAATGAATGTATTGGTGTGTTAGTAAAACCAGTCAGTCATTGAAAATTATGAAAAGATGAATAGTGCAGAGTTAATAGCGTCGTTTGCGGATTTTGCCAAAGAAAAAAACGTTGACCGCCCGACGATGATTAAAGTGTTGGAAGAGGTATTTCGTACAATGATTCGTAAAAAATACGGAACGGATGCCAACTTCGACGTAATCATCAACCCTGAAAGCGGGGACTTAGAAATGTGGCGTACCCGTGAGATTGTCGATGACAACTCAGAAGATATTTGGGATTATGACAAAATACCTTTGGCCGAAGCTCGCCGAATCCAACCCGATTTTGAAATCGGTGAAGAGGTAGCCGAACTTATCAAGTTGGAGGATTTTGGTCGTCGTATTGTTCAGACGGCACGTCAAACCTTGATACAGAAAGTAAAAGACCTTGAAAAAGAAGGCCTTTTCGATAAGTACAAGGATTTGGTAGGAGAAATGGTAAGCGGCGATGTATATCAGATTGTAGGCAAAGAGTTAATCATTGCAGATGGCGAAAAAAATGAACTTATTTTGCCAAAAGCCGAAATGATTTCTAAAGACCGCTTCAAGAAAGGCGAGCCAGTAAGAGCGGTAATTCACCGTGTAGAAATGAATAATGGTACTCCCAAAATTATTCTTTCTCGTACGTCTCCTGTTTTCTTGGAAAGATTGTTTGAGCAGGAAATACCTGAAATTTATGATGGTCAAATCATGATTCGTAAAATTGTACGTGAACCAGGCGAACGTGCCAAAGTTGCTGTAGAATCTTATGATGACCGTATCGACCCAGTAGGAGCTTGCGTGGGGATGAAAGGTTCTCGTATTCATGGGATTGTTCGTGAATTACAGAACGAAAATATCGACGTAATTAATTATACCGAAAACCTCGAACTATTGGTGGCTCGTGCTTTAAGCCCTGCCAAAGTAAGCTCGATGGTGATTGATAAAGAAAGAAAGCGTATTGCTGTATATCTTCAGCCCGACCAAGTGTCGTTGGCTATTGGTAAAGGTGGTCAGAATATCAAGCTTGCTGGTAAATTAGTAGGCTATGAATTGGACGTTTACCGTGATATTAAGCAAGAAGAAGTGGACGATGAAGATGTGGATTTGACAGAATTCTCAGATGAAATCGAAGACTGGATTTTGGAAGAATTACACCGTATTGGTTTAGATACAGCCAAGCAGGTGCTTAAACTTAGTAGTGAGGAACTCGTTCGTCGTACAGAACTAGAAGAAGAAACGGTGAACGAAGTATTATCAATTTTACGTTCTGAGTTTGAATAATATTGATTGAGTGAATGATAGGATGATAGAATAGTTGCAAAATTATAGATAGGTAAATCTTTTGGAACGCTTGATTGTTATCATTGCAAGAGGGCTTTTGAAAAATACTTACAGCAAATATCATTTACTCAATTATAAAACTATTCTATCATTCAGTTCAGACCAAGTATTGATTGTATCAACTTGGCATTAAAAGGAAACACATTCATAACATTAATCAAGAATTATTATAGAAAAGGATTTAAACAAAAGTATGGCAGAAGATAAAATGATGCGTTTGAGCCTGGTGGCAAAGCAGATTAACGTGGGAATCTCAACCATTGTTCAATATCTCTCTGCCAAAGGTCATAAGGTTGATAACAACCCAAACACCAAATTGAATTTTGAACAGCTCAAATTATTGGCCAAAGAGTACCGTAACGATAGCTTGTTGGATAACATGCAACCTGCCACACCAGCCCCAGCGGTACAAAAGCCAGTAGTAGAAACAACGGTTACAACGCCTAAAAAACAGGACGATGATATGCCTTTGTATTTCCGTGGCGGTTCAAACGATGCGTCTGCTGTGACAGCAAAGGCAGAAGAAAAACCCAAAGAGGTTGTTGCTCCAGAACCAGAAAAAATTGTAGCTAGAGCTGAAGTGTCTTTCAAAGTATTAGGAAAGATAGAACTAGATGCCAAAGGAATGCCTGTGCCTCCTAAACCTGTGGCCGTACCAACTGAGCCAAAGGTGGAAGAGCCTAAAGTTGAAAGTGTTAAAGTTGAAGAGCCGAAAACGGAACCAGTAATCGTTCCTGACGCTAAAATAGAGGTTACTCCAGTTCCTGCGGTTGAACCACCGAAGGTAGAGCAACCAAAGGTAGAAGAACCCAAAGCAGAAGTAAAAGCTGAGCCTTTGGTGGTAGCACCTACAAAGCTAGAGGAGACTCCTAAGCAGGAGGTAGTTGTTGAAAGTAAAGTTATCGTAGAATCCCAACCGCAACCAACCATAGTTGAGGAAGCAAAACCTGTTGTTGAAGTGAAAAAACAACCCGAGCCACAGCCGGAAGCCAAAGTTGAAACTCCAAAATCTGCAGAACAGAAAGTTCAGCACCACCACAATCAACCACAGCACCAGCACAAGCCGCAGCAACATAATCAGCAGAATCAAAATCAGCAGAATAATCAGCAGCGCAACCAACAGAATAATAATCAAGGCCATAAGCCTAATCATAATCAATCAAACCAAAATAAACCGCAAAATCCTGTGCAACAGTCACAACAGCCTAAGCCACAGCCGAAGCGTTATGATGAGGTTCCAACTGACAGAGCCATTGAGCTAATTGAAGCCAAAGGCGAAACCTTAAAAGGCTTGACGGTTTTAGGTAAAATAGAATTACCTGTAGAACAATCTCGTTCTAATAATAATAATAAGAACAAGAAAAAACGTAAACGAATCAAACCAGCCGAAAAAGTAACTGAAGCTGAAATTCGTAACGAAAAAGGTGCTCCTCGTCCTAAAAAGGATGAGCCTGCCAAACCTGGTGATGTTAAAAAACCTCAGAATACTACTGGTGGTAATACTAACAATACCAACAATAACAACAACAATAATAATAACAAGAAGAAACCGAAGAAAGAAGAAAAAGAAGAGGTTTCTGACAAGCAAATCCAAGAGCAAATCAAAGCCACTATGGCTCGTTTGCAAGGACAGTCGAACAAATCAAACTTTGGTGCAAAAGAACGTCGTGAAAAACGTAAAGTGCGTGCCGAAAGAGAAGAAAGACGACAAATCCAAGAAGAGGAAGAAGCAAAAATCCTTAAAGTTACCGAATTTATTTCGGCTAGCGAGTTAGCTTCTTTGATGGATGCTTCTGTAAATGAAGTAATCTCGACTTGTATGAGCTTGGGTATGTTTGTGTCGATTAATCAACGCCTTGAAGCCGATGTAATCGCTATTATTGCTGAAGAATTTGGCTATGAGGTACAGTTTGTATCGGCCGAAGAAGAGGTTGAAGCTGCTCTTCAAGAAGAAGAAGATGCTCCTGAAAGCCTTGAGTTGAGAGCTCCTATCGTAACCATCATGGGGCACGTTGACCACGGTAAAACTTCATTGCTCGACTATATTCGTCGTGCTAAAGTAGCCGCTGGTGAAGCAGGGGGTATTACTCAGCACATTGGTGCTTACTCTGTAAAACAAGAAGATGGTCGTAAGATTACCTTCCTAGATACGCCTGGTCACGAAGCCTTTACTGCCATGCGTGCAAGGGGTGCCAAAATCACCGACGTTGTTATTATCGTAATTGCTGCTGACGATGCCGTGATGCCTCAAACAGAAGAAGCTATTAACCACGCTTTGGTTGCTGGTGTTCCTATTGTATTTGCATTCTCTAAAATTGATAAGCCTGGTGCCAATACCGACCGTATCCGCGAACAATTGGCTGCTAAAAACTTGTTGGTTGAAGAATGGGGTGGTAAATATCAAACACAAGAAATTTCATCTAAATCAGGACTTGGCGTAAATGAATTGCTTGAAAAGGTATTGCTTGAAGCTGAATTACTAGAATTAAAAGCCAATGCTAATAAACGTGCTGTTGGCTCTGTTATTGAAGCGTCTCTTGACAAAGGTCGTGGGTATGTTGCCAATATCTTGGTACAGGCAGGTACATTACATGTGGGCGATATGATGCTTGCTGGTGCTCACCATGGTCGTGTAAAAGCCATGTTTGATTACCGTGGTAAAAAACTGAAAGAAGCTGGCCCTTCAACTCCAGTGCAAGTATTGGGCTTGAGTGGTGCTCCTGCTGCGGGTGATAAACTCAACGTGATGGAACATGAGCGTGATGCCCGTGAAATTGCCAATAAACGTGAGCAAATTATCCGTGAACAGTCGCTTCGTACTCGTAAACATATTACCCTCGAAGAAATTGGCCGTCGTAAGGCTATCGGTACATTCAAAGAACTTAACGTTATTGTGAAAGGTGACGTAGATGGTTCTGTTGAAGCCTTGTCTGATGCTTTATTGAAATTGTCAACTGAAGAGGTGCAAGTTCGTATTATCCACAAAGGTGTGGGTCAGGTTTCTGAATCCGATGTATTGTTGGCTTCTGCTGCCGATGCCGTAATTGTAGCATTCCAAGTACGTCCAAGTACAAATGCTCGTCGTTTGGCCGAAACAGAACAAATCGAAATTCGTACCTACTCAATTATCTACCAAGCTATCGACGAAATTCGTGATGCAATGGAGGGTATGTTGGCTCCTACATTCGAGGAATCTATTACTGCTAATATCGAGGTGCGTAGTGTGTTCAAAATCTCTAAGGTTGGAACTGTCGCTGGATGTTATGTATTGGATGGTAATGTGAAACGTAACAACAAAATCCGCGTACTTCGCGACTTTGTGGTGGTTCACGAAGGTGAAATCTCTGCATTGAAACGTTTCAAAGATGATGTTGCTGAAGTTAAATTCGGATACGAATGTGGTCTTTCTATCAAAAACTTCAATGATATCATCGAAGGTGATATTATCGAATGTTACGAAATGAAAGAAGTGAAAAGAACGCTTTAATACTTTTAAAAAGGAAATGGTGTTGACAATTCAGTATCAATAGCCTTCTAAAAGTTGCTTCTTATACAAAAAAGGCCGTGTTGATAATCTCAACATGGCCTTTTTTGTACAAAATCATTCCTGACCTTTTATATCAATCGGAATACCATTTACTTTGTATCCTGTTATTTTAATTTCTGTTCTACGATTCAAGGCATGTTCTGCCTCCGAGCAGTTAATACCATCATCGCATTTATTTAATAACTGAGTTTCACCGTACCCTTTGGCAGCTATTCGAGATTTTGCAATCTTACCTTTTGTTACAATATACTCTACAGCAGCTTCGGCACGTTTTTGCGATAGCACTAAATTATAATCATCGCCCGAACGGCTGTCGGTATGCGAGCCAAGCTCAACCATAATGTCGGGGTTGTCATTGAGTATTAAAACAAGTTTGTCAAGTTCTTTGGCCGCATCAGGGCGAATTAGGGCTTTGTTAAAATCATAATGAATGTTTTCTACCTTAAAAACATCATTTAATTTAATCCTTTTCAAACCAATAGCTCCTTCTACCAAATCGGTACCATTAGGAAGTTTGCTGAGGTTTTCTATATCTATTCCCGAAATACAAAATACTTTTTGAGGGTCTTGCAAATAGCAAGCCGCATTAAAATTCGACCGCTTGGTAAGGTACCTTGTTCGTTGCCCAACAATATCGTAGTCAAAGCCCCTTTCTAAGATGAATGAGGCATAACCGTCCATGATAACGGTAGAGTCGATAAGTTTGCCCTTCGTTAAATTAATCAGTTTTAGATAAGTACCCGTAAGGTCTTCTTGGGTTTCTTTATCATAAGCTCTGATTTTTAACTGGTATCGTTTGGGAGGCTCTTTGGGTTGTTGCGAAAAACTTTGGAAAGAGGCAAATAGCAACCCTGTTGTCAATAGTATAAATTTTAGTGTATTCATAAGTATGGTTTGATTTTTGTACGAAGTTCATGAAATTTAACGAAAATTGTATCTCAAAATCACTAAATTACGTTAATAAGGAAACAAGATTTTAGGCTTAATTATTACTCGCTTAGGTTGCTATTATAAAAAATAATTACGCTGATTTTATTAAAAAAAATGACAATGAGAAAAGCATTATTCTTATTACTATTTGTGGCAATTGGCTCTTTACAAAGCTGTGACGACCGTATTACGCCCAACGAATCATTAAAAGAAGCCCTTGAGCAAGCCCAAAAACGCAACGCACTGTTAGTCCAAAAAACATGGCGTTTTTACCTGTATGAAAACAAATCAAATGGTACATCTTCGGTAATCTATTCAGAAAAAGATGGAATTGGTCTTAAGTCTGAATATAGCAGGATTACTTATGTCTTTAAAGAAGACGGTACTTTCAGCATTAGTAATGGTACCAATACCATGAATGGTAAATGGCGTTTGGCTCAGATGGCAACAAGTCTTGAGCTTACCAGCGATTCAGGATTAACAAGTACCTATACAATTAATCAATTTTCGGAAACGGCCATCGAATGTGAGTCGGCAACGGATAAGTTTATATTGATTCCTAAACAATAGAAGGAATCGAGCGTAATTCTTGAATCACAGACCCGTAAGAACAAATCCTTACGGGTCTTTTTGTATCTTTGCGGTCAGTTATTATCAAATCTAAGAAATTGACAATGCAACAAGATATTATCGTAATTGGTGGAGGTATCGTTGGACTAGCCACGGCTCTCAAAATCAAAGAACAGCGTCCTGATTTAAAGGTGCTTGTGTTGGAAAAAGAAACAGAAGTAGCCAAACATCAAACAGGAAATAATTCGGGCGTAATTCACTCTGGATTGTATTATAAGCCGGGTTCATTAAAAGCTACCAATTGTATCAAAGGATACAATATGTTGATTGATTTTTGCCAAAAAGAAAATATTCCATTTGAAATAACAGGCAAGGTAGTAGTGGCCACAAACGACGCTCAACGTCCTTTGTTGGATAACCTTTATGTACGTGGCCAACAAAATGGCTTGGAAGGCTTGCGTAAAATTTCTTCGCAAGAAGTAAAAGAATACGAACCTTATGTTACCAGTGTAGAAGGTATGTGGGTTCCCCAAACAGGGATTGTTGATTATAAGGTAGTCTGTGAAAAGTATGCCGAAAAACTCAGAACTCTCGGGGCTGAATTGCTATTTGGCGAGCGAGTAACTGGTATTACCAAAGGGCATTCTTTGTCTATCGTAAAAACTATCCGAAATACTTACGAAACCAAACTGGTTATCAATTGCGGGGGCTTGTATTCCGACAAAGTTGCTCAGATGTCACAGGAAAACCCCTTAGATGTACGTATTGTACCTTTTAGAGGTGAATATTATAAGATTCGCCCTGAAAAACATTATTTAGTAAAAAATCTAATTTATCCTGTACCAGATCCTAACTTCCCATTCTTGGGGGTACACTTTACCCGAATGATGCGTGGTGGTATCGAGGCTGGCCCAAACGCCGTATTAGCATTCAGAAGAGAAGGATACAAAAAAATGGATATTAATGCTAAAGAGCTTTGGGAAACCTTAACTTGGCCAGGCTTCCAGAAAGTTGCTATGAAATATTGGGAAACAGGTTTGGGCGAAATGTATAGGAGCTTCTCAAAAGCTGCCTTTACCAAAGCACTCCAAGAATTAATTCCCGACATTCAAGAAAGCGACTTGATAGAAGGTGGTGCAGGTGTACGTGCTCAGGCTTGCGACCGTAACGGAGGCTTACTCGACGATTTTTCTATTATTGAAGATGCCAAAGTTATCAATATCCTTAATGCTCCGTCGCCAGCAGCTACATCGTCGTTATCGATTGGGCAGACTGTCTCAGAAATGGTACTAAAGCGTTTTTAGTCAAGTAATAATCTATGGTATTGGGTCGCTAATTTCAGGAAAAATAACTGATGTTAGCGACCCAATTATTGTATAGAGGCATAAGGGAACCCAATCCTTGCCTCTTTTTTTTTAGCAAGAACCAATTTTGTGCCATTGGGGTTTATCAACTATATCATTATTAAGTCGCTTATCTTTCCATATTGATTAACCTACCATGAAGATACTCATACCCTACCTGAAAAGGTATCAGTTAACGGTACTATTAGCACTGTTTTTAGCCATTATCAACCAAGTATTCTCTTTGCTCGACCCCCTAATTTTTAGGCATATTATCGACAACGTTGCTACCAAATACAATGAAAAAGACCATACATTCCAAGATTTTTTGGGAGCTATTCTTCCTTTACTTGGGGCGTCGGTTGGTGTGGCGTTTGTATCGAGGGTTGCCAAAAATTTTCAAGATTATTACATCAGTACCATCACTCAAAAAATTGGAGCACAATTGTATTCAGACGGTATCAAGCATTCTTTAGAATTACCTTATGAAACCTTTGAAGACCAACGTTCGGGCGAAACCCTCGGTAAACTACAAAAGGTAAGAACCGATGTTGAAAAACTTATATCGTCGGGTATCAATATCTTTTTCCAAAGCTTGGTGGCTTTGATTTTTGTTACGATTTATGCCGTATCAGTACACTGGACAATCGTACCTCTATTTTTGGTAATAGGCCCGCTAATTGGTTGGATTAGCTCATTATTGAGTAAAAAAGTCAAGAATATTCAACAGTCGATTGTACGTGAATCAACAGCTTTGGCGGGGTCTACTACCGAATCGCTTCGTAATATTGAGTTGGTAAAGTCGCTTGGATTGGCCCAACAAGAAATCAACCACTTGAATAGTACTACTCAAAAAATCTTGGGATTAGAGCTGAAAAAAGTAAAATATGTACGAAGTATGATGTTTATTCAAGGTACAAGCGTCAATCTATTACGAGTGTTATTGATATTTGTGATGATATACCTGATTTACAAAAATGAAATATCGCTTGGACAGTTTTTCTCTTTGAATATCTACTCATTTTTTATTTTTGGCCCATTACAAGAAATGGGTAATGTGATTAATACATACCGAGAAGCACAGGTTTCTTTACAAAACTACGAATCGTTATTTCAGATTCCTGTTGAAGTCAAACCCGCCAATCCGTATCCTATTACCAGTATCAATACCTTGTCGTTTCGGGATGTTAATTTCAGGCATCAATCAGCTCATAAAGATGCTCTTCGGAATGTTACTTTCGATACTAAAGTTGGACAAACTATTGCCTTTGTGGGGCCTTCGGGTTCTGGTAAAAGTACCTTGGTGAAGCTGTTGGTAGGTTTGTACAAACCTCAAGGAGGACAGATTTTTTATAATGACCACGATGGCCAAGAGATTGATTTTGACCAACTTCGTGAAAAAATAGGCTTTGTTACTCAAGATACACAACTATTTTCAGGAACAATTCGAGAAAATCTGTTATTCGTAAATCCCCATGCTACAGACCAAGATTGTTTGGCTGTACTGAAGAAAGCAGCTTGTGAGCATCTTTTAGCAAGAGCCGATAAAGGACTCGACACCGTAATTGGCGAAGGTGGCGTAAAGGTTTCGGGGGGCGAAAAACAACGCCTAAGTATTGCTAGAGCTTTGTTGCGTCATCCTAACTTATTGATTTTTGACGAAGCTACATCGGCACTAGATTCGCTAACAGAAGAAGAAATTTCGGAAACGATCCGAGAAATATCTGTAGCAGGCGAACACCTAACGATTTTGATTGCTCACCGCCTTAGCACGATTATGCACGCCGATAATATTTTTGTGTTGGAAAAAGGCAAAATTGTAGAGTATGGATCACATACGATGTTATTGGATAAAAAAGGGTTGTATTATGCCATGTGGCGACAACAAGTAGGGGAGAAGGATACCTCGGAGGTAGAATAGTTAGCAATAAAAAGATAGCCTTCGGTACATCACCGAAGGCTATTATTATGGCTGCGGGCGGTATTTAATGAATCCAAACAAATGAATAAATACCGAGCGAGATATACGAAAATTGAAAGGTACTGCCAGTAGCGATACTACAGTAATTGGTACAATATAGCCTATAATTGGAGGGTCGTTGAATACATAAAAAATCATAACACCCAAAATCACTAAAAGTAATACCGAAAAGCCATAGCTCACAAACATTGCACCATACCAAAAGCCTGGCTCTACCTCAAAACGTAGATTACACACGGGGCAATTGTTGTGCATTTTGTCAAATTTATCTACTCGCCAAAGCGGGTATTGAAACATTTTAGCCTTTCTGCATTGAGGACATCTTTCTTCAACGATTGCTCTAAATCTGGAACATTCTGTGTCCAATTTAAGCCCTTGGTGGTCGGTCATAGTAAATTATGCTTGATGATTTACAAAGATAAAACTTTATCTTAGGTCTATAGGACAATAGTAGGGTTGGTTTTTATTTTATTATTCTAATTTTATGATACACTCGCATATAACACGTTATGAAGGCTTGGTAAGCCGTAAACAGTTCGACAAAGTAACGTCAAAGCTACAAAAGCAATTTATTGCTAATCTCAAAAAGCTTGAAGATTTAAAAAATGAGTTGATTACTACAAAAGATTTTGTGAAGGCTGTCGAAGTTCAATTAACACAAGATATTGCCCCACTTCACCGAAAATATAATCATAAATTGGCCGAGCTTCTTTTGATTTTGGACGAACATTATGGTGACCCATTTTTTTCGGATGAAGAACAACAAAAAATAGCCAAGTATATTGCTGGATTAGCTTTTCAATTAATCACAGGGGCGGGAATGGTACATTTGCAAAGCCTTTATGAAAAATATACTGGTGAAATTATCCCAGAAACAGAAGAGATAATTGTAGAAACTGTCGTTGATGAAGAGGAGGAGGAAGAGTTTGAAGAACAAACTTGGAATGAGAAAGAAACGTATTTGTTTGAAAAAATAGACGCAGAACTCCCCAAATTGACCAACAAAACAGCTCGTTCTATTTATATGGAATTGGTAAAGGAGTTTCATCCCGACTTGGAGCAGGACGAAGCTGAAAAGGAGCGTAAAACAAAAATTATGCACTTAATCACCAACGCATATACCCAAAATGATATGTCCGAGCTATTGCGTTTACGCATGACTTTGTTGAGCGAAAAAGAAGCTGAAGAAACATTTGTGGAGTCTCAGCTCAAACGGTATAACAAGATATTAGTCAAACAAATTGTATTATTAGAAAGCGAGCTGAATACACTAAAAGCGGGTACTTTTTGGCAATATGGGCAAGGCAACTTGAAAACAATGGATATTAGTATTATTACCGAAATGAACCGTACCAAGAAGACCATAAAAGAATTGGAGTATCATAAAAAAGTACTCAAAACCAAAGAATATGTTAGTCAGTTTTTGAGGGCTTATTAGGCTATTTTCTCGTAAAAGTAAGATTCTTGTTTTTCGTCTATGTCATCAAAAGTATAAATCTCACGGTGTTTATTTTTGATGGCATATTTTATCAAAATAAAATCGCCAACACAGCCAAATGTATGAATCAATAATAGCAGCACAATTGCAAAAAAATAATGAGGAAATACCAATAGTAGCACAATAAGCAAACTGGTAATAATCGTAAAAGGCATTATTGCAACCCAAATTAATTCTTGAAGGTTGATTACAAATTTTTGAGCATAAGCGTATGCCATCATTCCTTTCCAAGTCCAGCCAAAGCCAACTTTAGGTGCTTTCAATAGTTTGAAAACAATACCATGTATAAGCTCGTGAAGAGGTAAAATCAGTACAAAAAATACAACAAGCCCTAGCCCTATTTGTTGAAAAACAGTATTGCTGTCATGAATAACATGAGGTAAAAAAGAACCCATCCAATAACCTATTCCTAAGCCCAAAACAAGCATAATACCAACCAATATATACTTTAATAACCCAGAGGCAGGCTGATTGGTTGGAGGCTTAGTTTGTATTTCACGCAATAAAAATGCTCCCATTTCGTCGATATGAAATGCGTCAATCAAAACAAACTGCGGGTTATCCACAAGGTCGGAGGGTGTCAATCTTTTCATCTTAAATAGCGAGTTTTAATGCTTTGATGATAGTTTGTGAATTGAGCAAAATTGGGTAGCAATAGATAAAATCGTTGTTATGATAAGGCTTAAAAGTTGAGAGGGTCAAGGTTTTTAAAGTGCCCATTCATTCTAATTCGTTCTTTGGTACGTTCTAGTTCTTCCAAAACAGGCAAAACACGGTCTAAATGAGCCATAATATAAGCTTGTCTTTCTGTTTCGGTAGGCATTTTGAGTAGCTCGTATTCTTTTTCTATCGCCAAGCCTATTTTATGAGCAATTTGAAATGAATAAGGTTGAGGTTTTAGAATATCAAATTTATGTTCTTCGTCTAGTAATCTATACAATAAAGTAACCTGTTCAAGCAACTTTGGTGCTACATAGGGTCTAATTTCGGGATCTTTCAGGGTTTCTACTTCTCCGCCAGCATATAAGCGATTATCCATAGGGTTTTGGAAGTCAAGAATCCTAAAAACACGTATTCCTTGTGTTTTGATGTCCATTCTACCATCGTCATACTTTTTTGAAAGACCTATAATTTTGACTTCTGTTCCAAACCCAGGGAGCTTACCGTCGATAAAAGTAGGCACACCAAAAGTAGTGTTATGCTCCAGTACTTCATTGACTAGGGCTTTGTAGCGAGGTTCAAAAATATGCAAATTGAGGTCTTCTAAAGGAAAAACCACTAAATTGAGCGGAAAAAGCGGTAAAAATTTATGCATTGGTTTTCTTATAAATGTTTCAAAACACTCAATAAAGAGTAAAATTTGAACAACTACACGAATGCAGTACTACTCTGTATATGGTTTAAATTGGGTACAAATTTGCGATTTAACAACTTTTTTAAAGATAATTATTTAATAGCAGTTTTTTCGATAGTAAAACCAACACTAATAATATCTTGTAGCGGGTTTTGACGCATGTATTGTTTCACTTGAATTTTATAAATGCCTTTATGTGGGAAAGTAAAATTTTTGAAAGCCAAAATTTTATGGTCATAAACATCCCCTAATCCTTCCCCCAACTTTTTGCCAGTGGTAGGGTCAAACAGCACTAGTTCATCTAATTTTTGATGAATTACCTTGCCCGAAGCATCGTATAAGTAATGGGTAAGATACAAGTTGTAGTAAGGATACGAGCGGTTGTTGCGTACATTATAAAATACATTATAGTTACTTGAGGTATCGGTTACTTCAAAGCTAAATTCGGGTGTATCCTTGATAAACCATTTGGCATCTTGAATATCATAATTGTCTTTCAGGAGCGTACTGGTATCACAAGCCAACAAGATGCTCGCAATGAATAGGGCTGATATGAATGAAAATAAAGGCTTCAATGTTGAGGGATATTTTAACATTAAAAAAGGAGATGGTTGTGAAATTAGATTCCTCTACCATTCTCCTTTTATTATTATGAGTTCACCTAAATACTATGAGGAAACGATTTTCCAGTTAGTGTTACTTATTCCTGAGGAGGTTTGCTACTATTGGTATCGTTGTTATTTTTTTGATTCCTTTGTTGCTGGGGTCTCGAATTTTGGGGTTTGTTACCGCCATTATTTCTGTTTCCACCATGGTTATTTTGAGGGCGAGCTTGCTGATTTTTGGGTTGCTGGCCTCCATTAGAATTCGGGGTGTTATTATTTTTTGGCTGATTATTAGCCTGAGGATTTTTAGGGCCTCCTTGTTGATTTTTGGTTTGTTGCTGATTTTTATTACCCTGATTTTTAGTCCTATTAGGCTGATTAGGGTTGCCCTGACTAGGGTTGCCCTGAGGTCTATCCGTTTTTTCTTTTCTTTCAGCAGCTACAAACGGTTTATCTTTTTTATCGGCCGAATCGTGCCTTTCAGGTCTTACGTCTCTACGTTCTTGTTTAAACTCTTTTTTATCAGGTTTATTGTCGTTTCTTTCGCCTTTGTGGTTTTTATTTTGTGGTTTTTTCTTGTTATTGCTGTATTTCTTGTCCATTTTGTCAAGGTCAGCATTCAACTGCGAGCCACTACCTTTTTCAAGGTCGGAAAGAAGAGGTGTAATTTCAAGCACATCGAGCGACTGAGGTATAATTCCTTTTTCGTTCAGTTCCATTACCTCTTTTACCTTATCGACGGTAACAGGAATCCAGTTACTTTCTTCACCACGATAGCCAAACCACATTACTCTTTTAAAAATATCAGTTTTTTGTAACAAGGCTTCACCTTTTACTGTTTGTAGAGGCTTTTCAATGCTTGGAATATCCTTCAAAGCATCCATATAAGTTTCTAGCTCGTAATTTAGGCAACATTTCAAGCGGCCACATTGTCCAGAAAGCTTAACAGGATTAAGCGAAAGGTTTTGGTAACGAGCAGCTGAAGTGGTTACGTTTTTAAAATCAGTAAGCCAAGTAGAACAACACAACTCTCGTCCACAAACACCTATACCGCCAACACGAGCAGCTTCTTGTCGTAACGATATTTGTTTCATTTCTACCCGTACCTTAAACTCACCAGCTAAAATCTTGATAAGTTCACGAAAGTCGACCCTATCATCGGAAGAATAGTAAAATATAGCCTTTGTATTATCTGACTGAAACTCTACGTCCGACAATTTCATATCTAATT
This sequence comes from Flectobacillus major DSM 103, assembly GCF_000427405.1. Classification (NCBI taxonomy): domain Bacteria; kingdom Pseudomonadati; phylum Bacteroidota; class Cytophagia; order Cytophagales; family Flectobacillaceae; genus Flectobacillus; species Flectobacillus major. The sequence continues at coordinate 3,280,074 of NZ_KE386491.1, read as the reverse complement.
TTAATTCTTTGATAATTTCACGAGTACGGTACATAGTAGGAAGGTCACGAGCAATAGCTTGGTCGTGTTTTTCCAGATCCTTTTCATTGGCTTTGCGGTATACCACACGCATTGTTTCATCGTCTTTGATACCTTTTTTAAGCATCTGAAGCCTTACTAATTCGCCCTGAAGCGAAACAAAGCCAAGGTGATGCCCATTAGGAACATCTACGATTACGGGGTCACCAGCATAAAGTTCAACTTGGTTAACGTTTTTAAAATACTCTTTTCGTCCTCCTTTAAACTTTACTTCAATGATATTAAATTTATTGAAAGCGGGTACTTCCATATTCGACAGCCAGTCGAACACATTCATTTTATTGCACCCACCCGTACCACAAGCTCCATTATTCTTACAGCCACTTACGGCACCATTGTTATTGCGAGTACCACAGCTTCCTGTGGAACATGATTTGCATCCCATATTTCTTCAATGAGTAAATGAGAGAATGAGAGAAAGCAGCCCCTTCGGGCGTACTATTGCTCAAAACTCAGTGAAACAATTTTCCCATTATCTTCATTTCAGTCTTGAAAGTCCGAGTGGAGAAATTGCAACTAACTATATCTGAGCACATCCAAACCAATATCTTTTCGATAATATTTTCCATCAAAAAGCACGCTATTAGCTGCTTTTTGAGATTTTTGGATAGCTCTTTCTAATGTATTCGACATACCTGTAAGAGCCAACACTCTACCACCATTGGTTACTACCAAATTGCCATCAAGAGTAGTTCCTGCATGGAATAGCATGGCATCTTCAATATTTTCGTAACCTACAATTACATCGCCTTTTTTGTAGTCGCCAGGGTATCCACCTGCCACCACTACAGTAGTTACGGCATGTTGTTTGCTTACTACAAGTTCAGCTTGGCTTAGCTCGCCTTTTGCTGTTGCAATCATAAGAGCCAACAAATCTGACTCTATACGAGGTAAAACAACCTCTGTTTCAGGGTCGCCCATACGTGCGTTGTATTCAATAACGTAAGGTTCACCTTCATGATTCATTAAACCAATAAAAATAAATCCATTGTATTTGATACCTTCGGCTTGTAGGCCCGTTAAGGTTGGTTTTACAACGGTTTCTTCTACCGACTGCATGAATTTTTCGGTGGCAAAAGGCACTGGCGAAACAGCACCCATACCGCCTGTATTGAGGCCAGTATCACCTTCGCCAATACGCTTATAGTCTTTGGCTTCAGGCAAAATTTTGTAAGATTCGCCATCGGTTAATACAAATACCGACAATTCGATACCCGTCAAAAACTCTTCGATAACCACTTTGCTACTTGCATCGCCAAATTTGGCATCAACAAGCATTTCGGTAAGGCTTTCTTGAGCTTCTTCTAAGGTTTGGGCAATAATTACTCCTTTTCCAGCGGCAAGGCCGTCAGCTTTTAGTACGATAGGAAGTTTTTGATGAGTCAAATAATCTAAGCCTTCTTGGATAGTGTCTTTGGTGAAAGTTTGAGACTTTGCCGTAGGAACGCCATATTTGACCATAAAGTTTTTAGAAAAGTCCTTTGAGCCTTCAAGCATTGCTCCTTTTGAATCTGGGCCAACCATCAGAATATGCTGTAAGTCGGTACGAGCAGCAAAATAATCACGTACACCTTTTACTAGTGGTTCTTCAGGGCCAACAATTACAAGGCTAATGTTATTTTCTAAAACAACCTCTGCGATTTTTTCAAAATCATTGTAGCCAACAGCAATATTAGTAGCAATTGAAGCCGTTCCAGCATTACCTGGGGCTACAAACAATTTTCCGCAAAGAGGGCTTTGGGCAATTTTCCATGCAAAAGCATGTTCACGTCCGCCAGAGCCTAAAATAAGTATGTTCATTTAGTTTGAGTAATCTATAAAGTAAATAGCCTCAAGCTTAGGGCAATCGGCTATTTGTAATGATTTAGAATATGGTACAATAGAAAATACAGGATTAACCAATAATTGTACAAAATTAAGACACTATCACACAGGATAAAAGCCCTATGCGGAATTTATAACGAATTGATAGCGAGTAAATTTGATTAATTAGCTACTTCGCTCAAGAATTTGATTCTCATCAAGCGTAATTCTTCTTCTGTAATGTCATCAATACCACATTTATCTAAGGCTACCGCTATGTTATCGGTATCGGCAGTCATGAAATAATCGTAAATTTCTTCTTGTTTGTCGGGCTCAACTACCTGATTAATATAGTAATCAAGATTCAATTTGGTTCCAGAATAGCAAATGTGTTCGATTTCTTCAATCAAATCTTCCATGGCTAGTTCTTTTTGTTCAGCAATAATATCCAAATCTACTTTTCTATCTACCTGCTGGATAATATGAATTTTGATTTTTGATTTATTGACAGTCGATTTTACAACAACCTCGGTAGCAGTTTCAATTTCGTTGTCTTCTACATACTTTTTAATTAAGTCGATAAAAGGGCGACCAAATTTTACTACTTTGCCCATTCCTACGCCATTGATTTGAGCCATATCTTCCTTGGTAGTTGGATACGTCGTGGCCATTTCTTCTAATGACGGGTCTTGGAAGATTACATAAGGAGGCAGGTTTTTATCTTTTGCTAATTTTTTACGAAGGTTTTTGAGTAATTCAAACAAAGCTTCGTCGTACGAGCCACTACCACTACCTCCAAGCGATTCTTTATCGTCTTCGTCTTCGATATGTTCGTGTTCGTAATCGTGGTCTTTCGACAACGTAATAGGGTACGAATCTTTCAAGAAAGCGTGTCCTTTTTCCGAGACTTTCAAAATACCATAGTTTTCGATATCTTTTTCCAAGAAGCCAAGCACCGTAATCTGACGAATCAAAGATTGCCATTGTTCTACAGGTTCTTGTTGTTGTTGAGCTTTCTTTTTAGAAGGTTTTGGTGCTTTTTTAGCTTTCGGTTTTGGAATCGGATTGCCATCCTCATCTTCTTCGTCGGTATATTCTACTTCGTCATCGTCGTCATCATCGTCGTCCTCATCTTCATCGGCTTGGAGTTTGAAGAAACCTTTCCCTTTGCCAAAAATATCAAGTTTATGGTGTTCATAGCTAGTGATATATTGATTTTTGTTGCCCAACAATACATCGGCCAAGTGCTGAACATCAAAGCGTTCGCCAGTCATGATAGCTGCTTGGATAGCCAAGACTACCTCTTGTTCGGCTTTGAATTTTGGTGTTGGTTTTTTACAATTATCGCAATAGCCACAATCTTTGTCAACATACTCGCCAAAATAGTGCATTAATTGGCGACGGCGGCAAGTTCCCAAGGTGGCATAGAATACCATTTCGTGGAGCAGCATTCGGGCGGTATCGCGCTCGTTGATAGTTTTATCTTTGTTGAATTTATCAAGTTTATTGATATCTTCTTTGGCATAAAACATAATACAAGTACCCTCTAGGCCGTCTCGTCCGGCTCTACCTGTTTCTTGGTAATACCCTTCAAGCGACTTCGGTGCATCGTAGTGAATCACAAAACGTACATCAGGCTTGTCGATACCCATACCAAAGGCAATAGTGGCTACCATTACCTCCACCTCTTCGTTCAAGAAAGCTTCTTGATTAGCCATACGAATATCGCCATCAAGACCTGCATGATACGGAAGGGCTTTGATACCATTAACATTAAGCACCTCGGCAACTTCTTCTACCTTTTTGCGGCTTAGGCAATAAATAATACCTGCTTTTCCGTGGTTGGCTTTGATATACTTGATAATCTGCTTATCTATATCGTCACGTTTTGCACGGATTTCGTAATAAAGGTTTTTTCTATTAAAAGATGATTTGAACAAGGTAGCGTCGTCCATGTTCAAATTTTTCTGAATATCTAGCTGCACTTTTGGCGTAGCAGTGGCAGTGAGGGCTATAATCGGTAGCGTATTGTCGAGGCTTTCGACAATGCTACGAATACGACGATACTCTGGACGGAAATCATGCCCCCATTCAGAAATACAGTGAGCCTCGTCAATGGCCACAAAAGAGATTTTAGCTTGTTTTAGAAAAGCTAGGTTATCTTCCTTGGTCAGCGACTCAGGGGCAATGTATAACAATTTTACCTGCCCACTGATTACATCATTTTTAACCTTGGTCATCTCAGCTTTGTTGAGCGACGAGTTTAAAAATTGAGCATTAATGCCAAATGCGTTCATTTGGTCAACCTGATTTTTCATTAATGCAATCAGTGGCGAAATTACGATAGCTGTTCCTTCTGTGGCTATAGCAGGCAACTGGTAGCATAGCGATTTGCCTGCCCCTGTTGGCATAATTACAAATGTATTTTTGCCAGCTAGGGTGTTTTTAATAATCTCTTCTTGCTCGCCACGGAACTGGCTGTATCCGAAGGTTTCTTTTAATTTTTCCTTCAACAAGTTGGTGGTCTCTTGGCTAACACTCATTGTCTTCAAACTTATTTGAGGTTATGGATAAAAATTGATATTTGGTGGTTGTGAGACTGTACTTATATAATAGTTTATCTTTGCACTAAAATTAATACAAAACCAGTCATTTAAAACCGTTTCTAAAATTGAAATTAGTAAAAAATATTCAATCAACAGCAAAAAAAGTTTTGCAGGAAGAAGCCGAAGCTATTCTAAAAATTACTGAGAAAATAGATTCTAATTTTGAATCCTGTGTAAATCACTTACTTAGCAGTCAAGGACGCTTTGTGATTACAGGCATTGGCAAATCTGCTATTATTGCTCAGAAAATTGTGGCAACACTTAATTCAACGGGAACGCCCGCTTTGTTCATGCACGCAGCCGATGCGATTCATGGTGACTTGGGTATGGTTCAACCAAATGATACGGTAATGTGTATTTCCAAATCAGGCGACACACCCGAAATTAAGGTATTAGTCCCTTTAATTAAAAGAACTGGTGTAAAATTAATTGCAATGGTTTCAAATCCAAATTCTTATCTAGGTAAAAATGCAGATTATATTTTGCATGCCCTAGCCGAGCGTGAAGCCGATACGCTTAATTTAGCTCCTACAACCAGTACAACGGTTGCTTTGGCTTTGGGCGATGCCCTTGCCGTTTGCTTGCTCGAATGCCGAGGCTTTAGTAGTACCGATTTTGCCAAATACCACCCTGGAGGGGCTTTAGGCAAAAAATTGTACCTAAAAGTATCGGATTTGTATCCTAATCACGACCTGCCATTGGTATATGATACAACCTCTGTAAAGGATGCTATACTCGAAATTAGTTCAAAAAGATTGGGGGCTACTGCTGTAGTGGCTGCCGATGGGGTGCTTCTAGGTATTATTACCGATGGCGATGTACGAAGAATGTTGAATAAACATGATACCCTAACAGGGTTGATGGCCAAAGATATTATGACTGTTTCGCCCAAAACGATTCGTGCCGATGCTTATGCCACAGAAGCTTTGCAGGTGATGCAATCCAAAAATATTACTTCGTTGGTAGTAGTAGACGAAGCCAAACCACTCGGTTTTGTTCACTTACACGATTTGCTGAAAGAAGGATTAGTATAGATTCAATCAAGCGAGCGTGCAGATGCACGCTCGCTTGTATAGACTATCGCATTCTATCGGCAGAACGAACCAACGTTTCGTCGCGACGAATAAAGCGGTTGGCTATCATATTGGCTAATAAACCTACTGCTGCTGCATAAAAACCTGTTGAATATGCTCCCTGATTTTCTGGCTCGAACATAGGAATACCTATTTGAAAAATATGATAAAAGCTCAAGATCAATACCAAAGCTATCAATGCTGAGTTGATAGCTCCTAAGGTCATCTGTAATACTCTTTTCTTATACTGTGAAATAGAAACTATAGCTACGAGTGCCGCAATGCCTGCCAATACGGCTATATAAATGTTACTTTGACTGCTCAATACCGTTGTGGCTTGCGAATGCTCCAATGCCGAAGCTGTTAGTACTACTTTTTGATTAAGAGCCGCACTACTTTTTTGCCAGATAGGTGTACCTATTACGGTGGCCATTGCGATAACTACTACCGCCAATAATAAAGTTTGAAAACGTTGAATCATGATTGTTCTATTGCTATAAGTTGATAAGCTGTATGTTTGGGCTGATACGCTCAGCACTACAATGTCAACATACGGTCGTTATTATTTTGGCAAAGTTCAGAAACTTTCATTAGCTACGCAAGCAACTCAAAGGATATGCTTAAAGTTCTTTGGCCATAATCTTGGCCGATGATAATGCCAAAGGGATACCCCCTCCTGGATGTACACTACCACCAACAAAATACAAATTTTTGATTTTTGATGAAAAGTTGGCATGCCTCAAAAAAGCAGCATACTTGTTGTTCGACGAATTGCCATACAATGCCCCCTGAGCAGACGAAGTTTTGCTTTCAATGCTCCTAGGGTCTAAAATAGCTTCACAAACGAGGTGTTTTTTTATATCACAGCTCAATATTCTGCTAATTTTCTGCAATATATTCTCACGGAGTTTATCAATGATGTTATCCCAGTCTTGTCCATTATTAGCAGGGGCATTGACGAGTACAAACCAGTTTTCGCAGCCAGAAGGGGCATCGTTGGGCTTGTTTTTAGAAGTAATATTGATATAAACGGTAGGGTCATGATAAATATCATTTTTGTCGAACATCCACTTAAACTCTTCTTGATAGTTGTCGCTAAAAAAGATATTGTGTAAATCTAGTTCTGGAAATTGCTGATTGATACCCCAGTAAAAAATCACGCCCGAACTCGACTTAGGCTGGTCTAATAGCCTATCGGGATGCTGAGCTTTGGGCAGGAGTTTTCGATACGTTGGGGTAATATCCATATTAGATACTACTATATCAAAGTCTAGGGTTGAATGAGCTGTCCGAATGCCCGACACTTGGTGATTGCTGGTAATGATTTCTAAAACGGGTGTTTGATAATGAAAAACAACCCCTAGCGATTCGGCAAGTTGTACCAAAGAATTGGTAATATCGACCATACCTTTTCTAGGAAAAAATGCCCCAATATTATATTCTAGGTGTGGAATAATATTGAGCGTAGCAGGTGTTTGATAAGGGTCTGAGCCGTTATAAGTAGCATATCGGTTAAACAATTGTACAAGCTTTGGATGTTGAAATTGCTTTTGGTTGGCATCGTTCATTGTGCCAAAAATCCCTAATTTGGGTAGGTTAAGATAACCACGCAAGGCTTTTGCCGAAGTCCAAGTTGAAAGCTTATGTAATGAGTCTTGTAGAAAAAGCCCATCTAGCACGTCGTATTTGAAGGCACTATCTGCCAAGAAACGAGTTACCTTGTGGGCTGGAACACCAATAACACGTTCTATTTCTTGGGCAAAGTCTTGGGGTTGTGCCAAAGCTTTGAGCCTAGTGCCGTCTTCCCAAAAATAATGGCAGATAACATCGAGGCGTTCATAATCAAAAAAATCGGTAGGGTTTTTTCCCGACAACGTAAATAATTCTTCTACCAAATGAGGTAATGTGAATAACGATGGCCCAGCATCAAAACGGAATCCCTTTTGTTCAAAATTACTTAATTTGCCTCCTGCATATTCGTTGGCTTCAAATACTTCTACACTATACCCTTTGTTGGCCAAACGAATAGCCGATGCAATACCCGCAATGCCTGCTCCAATGATGCCTACTTTTTTCATAAAAAATGCCTTTATTTCCCCCGATTTGTCTACAAAAAACAACGAAGAACTATATTTTTTCTAATACAATCTTAAAACCTATCAAATAGTTTTCAAAATCTTTTGGGTGACACCTAACAATTTCTGTAATTTTGCGAATTATTTAGCTCGGACAGGCTTGTCCGTATTTGTTAATACTAAGAGAATACATTGACGGACAAGGCCGTCCGTACTAAAAAACTTATGCTAAGAACACACAATAATGGCGAACTGCGTATCGCTAACGTAAGTGAAGTCGTTACACTTTGTGGATGGGTACAACGTACTCGTGACAAGGGTGGAATGATTTGGATTGACCTCCGTGACCGCTATGGTATCACACAATTGATGCTAGAAGAAGGAAAAACTTCAAAAGAAGCACTTGATACTGCTCGTTCATTAGGGCGTGAGTTTGTGGTTTCTGTAACAGGAACTGTAGTGGAACGTCTTTCTAAAAATGATAAAATCGCAACTGGAGATATTGAAGTAAAAGTAGCAGAGCTAACAGTGCTTAACCCTGCCAAATTACCTCCATTTTTGATTGAAGACGAAACCGATGGTGGCGATGATATTCGGATGAAATACCGCTACCTTGATTTGCGTCGTAACCCTGTTCGTCAGAACTTGATTTTGCGTCATAAAATGGCTCAAGAAGTACGTTCTTACTTGGACGGACAAGGGTTTATCGAAGTAGAAACCCCTGTTTTGATTAAATCTACGCCTGAAGGGGCTCGTGACTTTGTTGTGCCTTCTCGTATGAACCCTGGCGAGTTTTATGCTTTGCCTCAGTCTCCTCAAACATTCAAGCAGTTGTTGATGGTATCGGGCTTTGACCGTTATTTCCAGATTGTAAAATGTTTCCGTGATGAAGATTTGCGTGCCGACCGTCAGCCTGAGTTTACTCAAATTGACTGCGAAATGTCGTTTATCGAACAGGAAGATATTTTGCAAATGTTTGAAGGCTTGGTTCGTCAGTTGTTCAAAAACTTGAAAGGCATTGAACTCAACGAAGTACCTCGTATGACTTATGCCGATGCTATGAAATATTATGGTTCTGACAAACCAGATATTCGCTTTGGAATGAAGTTTTATGAACTAAAAAGCGAGTCTGTAGATTTAACTTCTGGCAAAAATTTCCCTGTATTTGATGCATCGTCGGTTGTTGTAGGTATCAATGCCAAAGGTTGTGCAGAATATACCCGCAAGCAGGTTGATGAATTAACCGATTTTGTAAAACGCCCTCAAATTGGATCTAAAGGCTTGATTTATGTACGTTACAATGCCGATGGCAGTATCAAATCTTCTGTAGATAAATTCTATACAGAGGAGGATTTGAAACAATGGGTAGCTACCGCAGGAGCAGAACCTGGCGACTTGTTGTTGATTCTTTGTGGCGATGGCGACAAACCAAGAAAACAACTTAACGAACTACGTTTAGAAATCGGTAACCGTTTGGGCTTACGTAACCCAGAGGTGTATTCGGTACACTGGGTAGTTGACTTCCCGTTGTTGGAATATGGCGAAGAAGATAACCGCTGGTTTGCGATGCACCACCCATTTACAGCTCCAAAACCAGAAGATATTCCATTCCTAGAAGCTGGCGATTACGGCAAAATCCGTGCAAATGCTTATGATATGGTAATCAATGGTGTAGAAGTAGGGGGGGGGTCTATTCGTATTTTCCAAAAAGATTTACAAGCCAAAATGTTTGAGGTGTTGGGCTTCTCAGACGAAGAGGCAAAACATCAGTTTGGTTTCTTGATGGATGCCTTTGAATATGGAGCTCCACCACATGGCGGTTTGGCATTTGGCTTTGACCGTTTGTGCTCGTTGTTTGGAGGTTCAGATTCTATCCGTGACTTTATCGCTTTCCCTAAAAATAATTCAGGAAGAGATGTAATGATAGATTCGCCATCAACAATCGACCAGAAACAAATGGATGAATTGAAAATAAAAACGGTATTATAAAACTCTTGAATAGCTAGCCGTTGCCTTGCAACGGCTAGCTATGCTTTATTCAGGTAAAATATTGCTTCTTAACAGTCGGGCTTGTTTGAAATAAAGTCCATACTGATTATTGGTATCTTTGACTAGCTTAAATTCAATATCGGTACTATACTTTTGGTTATCCCCTTGATTAATTTGGCGTTGAGACAACGCCTTATGGATTTTTTCGGTACTTTCTCTCAATAATTTCAACAAAGCTTGTGTAGCGGTATTACCAATAAATACCTTACCTAAATTCGACGGCGTTAGTACTTTTTCTATTGTTGTTTTTCCTACCGCAAACGCTTCTGGAATATCTCCCTTTTTAGGGTTTGTTACTTCATTTTCACCAACTTGTGCATTAACTAATATCGACAAATTGGCACTTTTAGGCGTAGTTGTTGCTAATATAACGCCATTGGCAAATTCATCGATAAACGCTGGGCTAATAAGTATTGCCATTGCTACTTTTTTGTGGTCGATACCAAAGTATTCTCTCTCTTCAAAAGCTACATCGTTCCACAGCGAGGCGTACACTTTCGTGATTTTTTTGGCCAATAAGGCATCGTTATCTTTGGTATTAAACCCTTTTGATTCGTATAAACCCGCACCATTAAACTGAGGCAAATCTTCGCAGTTGGTCGAGCTTCGTAGCTTGACACGACCATTTGTAAAATGCGTATTTAGGATATTGCGTAAAGAGGCTATCGTAGTAGCACTAGGAATACTTTTTTCGATAACAGCTCTAATTCTGGCTAAAGCCTGTTGGCGTTCGGCTGTGCTGAGCGTTTTTCTTTTACTAAGGAAAAAATTAATTTCTTTATTTGCTCCTTGTTCCAGTAAATCCAGATAGGGTTTAAAACCAATAGCATAGGCTGGATGTACCATTTTGTCGCCCAGCAACTCATATAGTAAAGCATAGTTATTGGCTTTTGCCCCAATAAGCTCTACTTGCTGATATTGTTTGAAAGTTTTACTGAGTGGTACTACCGACTCGAATGTAGCCTTGGGGGTTGGTATAGTGAGTTGAGGAGGTTTATTTTTTGTCCAAAACTTAGTTGCATATTCTTGTGTAACGGGCTTTATAGTAAGTTTCTGGAATTTTGGATTGATTTCAACAAGTTTGTTCAAGTTGTTTTTTAGTTCGGGCAAAACACTCCAATCGGTCAAATACATATTAAAGGTATTACGATTGATTGCCAACAGATTGATATGCGAAAGTGGTGTTTGGGCTTCGAGCGTAATAATGCCTGCCAAAGTAGGGATTCGCTTAGGCATGAATTGAAAAATTGCAATATCGTGTGCGGTAAGTTGGTTAGCATCGGCTTCACTTTTTACCAAAACTAGCTTACCAACGGCTGGAACTTCATGCAGAATCTTGAATTTTGTACCGCCAATATGCTTGATTAGTGTGGTAGTACTAACCATTTCGAGCTTTTTTGCTTTTAGGAAAGAGCCAATGGCATTGATATTGAGAGCATCGTTGGGGCGTAAGTTGATAACAACAAGCCCATCGTTACCGAATCGTTTGGCAAGTGTTGGCATTAGTTTCATAAGTTTTTCTACTTCATTGGCCATTGCTTTTGGGGTATCGTCAAACTCGTAGTCTTCCAAACGAACTGCGTACGTATAGGATTTGCCTTGAACCATCAGGGGCTTGTCCTTTAAATCATAAATAAAAAATGGCAGGTACTGTCTTTGGGCCGAGGTGCTAGCGAGTTCCTTAAACTGCTTGAAGGTAATGAGGCGACCAAGTTTTTTGTTGACAAACTCGGCATGGCCTCGGGTTTCTTTGGGGTCGTAAACGTACAGTTTGGGCTTGGTTTGCCAGTCTACTGCCACAGCCGACCACGTAGGCAAAGCCCCAAAAGCCATAAATTGATAAGATTCGATATTTTGTGACAATAGAGGTTTTGTACAAAAAAAGAATAGAACAAGTTGTAATACTAATAGTTTTTTCATAATACACAGAGGTGTTTGGTAATGTTAAAGACTACTTAATACAGGGAGTTTGTAATTAATATTATGGGTTTGGTTGAGAAAAATGAATGGATATTCAAACAAATAAAGCAGTTAATTAGGTTTTTGTAGTAAAGAATAGGCTAAATTGTTAAAAGTGTAGTTAATCTAGTTTTATTGTAGAAAATCGTTAATTTTGTTTTTTAAAACAGCTTATATACAATCGCATTAATTGACCCATTCAACTTTAAATGTATTCTTCATCTAGTAAATCCCTCTGGTGTTTTGCAGGAATTTTCCTTGTATTTCTTTCTAGTTTTAATGCTTTTTCTCAAGACCGCATCGCCTTCGGTATTTCGGGAATGTACAATTTTCCTCTCAATAGTTTAGGGTTTGGATTAAGGGCTCAAGTGCCTATTGCTCCACGTTGGTACGTGGTACCTCAGCTCAAATACGCACCCGCTTTCAATACGATTCATGAGTTTTATGGGGGGATAAACGTCCATTTTTTACTTATTGAAGGAAACCAACGTTTTGGAGGCTTTAAAAGGGGGGGTGAACCCGAAAAGCCTACTGTATATTTGGCAGCAGGGGCAGAGTACAACCGTTGGATCAACTATGTAGAAACCCGACAGGCCAACTCAAAACAAAACAATATATTACCCGAAGTAGGTATTGGAGCTGCTATTGGTAATTATCCTGTCAGGCTTTTTGCCGAAGTAAAATATAATATTCTTTGGCAAGAAAGTTATGGCGAAGTAGGGCTGTTGTTTTGTCCTGCCTATATAAAAAAAAATAAAAATACACGTTGCCCGAATTTTTAATAAACACTTATCCAGATGAAAAAGTATTTACTTCCTATAACTTCAATTTTTGTAAGCCTTGCCTTATTGGGATGCTCAAAAGAGCGTTATGACGTTTTGACTAAAGACGACATAATTCCTGTGGTGGAAAAACAAAAATTTATTGCTTCATCCGAAAAAATCCCTGAGTTTGTAAGCCCAACTACCACCAAAAAAACGATTAATAATTACGATATCGATTTTCAGGCAGCCAAAGGTACAGTGGTTAGGGGAAGCGTGTATGATTTTAGCTTGCTTGATGGGCAATGGGTTAATTACCCTATCGAACTAGAAATACAGGAATTATATACACCCAAAGATATGATACTGAACCGCAAACCTACGGTATCGAACGGGAAGATGCTAGTAACAGGAGGAGAGGTAAATATTATCGCCACAAAAGATGGCAAACCTCTCAAACTGAATGCTAGTAGCCAATTTAGTATTCAGGTGCCAGCTACTAACCCTGACATGCAAATGAGCGTTTTTTATGGCAACCAACAAGCTAACGGAACAGTGAACTGGCTTTTGGCTGACAGTATTAGGGTTCGTGAATCATTTATTGGAAGACGCGATTCTTTGACTACCGGTTTGGTGATTGATAAAAGCAGTTATATCGTTTTTCCAACTCAAATAGGCTGGATTAATTGTGATAGGTTTTTGAATGATAAAGCCCCTAGAACACACATAACATTTACCTCCGAGGAGCCTTCCTTGGATGCGGTTTATATTTTTCTGTATTTTGATAGAATCAAATCAGTTATAGAGGTATATGATGGAAAATCGCTGGAAGTACCTGTGGGTGAACACGCCAAGGTAGTTTGCTTTGCCATAACAGAAGGCAAAGAGGTATATAGTTATTTTCAAGATTTGACAGTAGCCGAAGGACAGAAGGTGGCCGTCAAACTAGAAAAAACAACCAAAGAGGAATTTCTCAAGCGTTTGGAAGGGCTTTGATATAAGAAAGCTTCTTTTGTAGAGGATTTTTGACAAAAATAATATTGACTGGTTTATACAACTCAGGAGCAATGGTATTGAAAAACATTGTTTTGCTGTTGTATAAACCATTTGATTGATAGGGCAAAACTGTTTGCTTGCGGTATTCAATAGTGTCAATATAGATATTATTTTGGTACAAATCATAGCCATATCCCAAGCGGTTAGCCAATGATTAGGCCAAAAACTCAAAAATCATTCAGCCTAGGCAAATCCCTTTTTCTTGATAAATACATAGATGTCTAAAAGTACTTTTCCCAAATGAAATATTTATCTTTGGATAGAAGAGTTAGGTGTATAAAAAGCAATCCCAATGAAATTAGATAGTTTAAAAACTCCAGTGGCGGCTATCAAGCCACATATTATGACGCTACACGGCGACACCCGTATTGATAATTATTATTGGCTCAACAATCGTGAAAACCCAGAAGTAATACAATACCTCGAAGCCGAAAATGCCTATACCGAGGCTGTAATGGCTTCTACAAAAGTATTTCAGGAAAGTCTTTTTCAAGAAATGAAAGGGCGAATGAAAGAACAAGACGAGTCGGTGCCTTATAAAGATGGTAACTATTACTATTATAGCCGTTATATAGAAGGTGGCGAATACCCCTTGTATTGTCGTCGTTGTGGTTCTATGGATAGCCCCGAAGAGGTTCTGATAGATGGCAACGCTTTGGCCAAAGGGCATGAGTATTTTAATATTGGTGGTTACGAAATCTCAGATAATGAAACCATTATGGCTTTTGGCGTTGATACTGTAAGCCGAAGAAATTATACCCTTTATTTCAAAAACCTAACAACAGGCGAAATCTATTCCGACGAGATTCCGAATACAGAAGGAGGTGCTTATGCTTGGGCTGCCGACAATCAAACCATTTTTTATCTGCTCCGTGACCAACAAACGTTGTTGGCCTCAAAGGTATATCGTCATACATTAGGTACGCCTATTAGCGAAGATGTGCTGGTATATACCGAAAACGACCCGCAGTTTTATATGGGTCTAGGGCGTATGAAATCTAAAAAATACCTTATTTCGGTGTCCGACCATAATGGCGTTTCTTCTGAGTACCGTTTGCTGAATGCTACTAATCCTACAGGAATATTCGAGGTATTTTACCCTCGTGAACATGGCCTTCAGTACTATATCGAGCATTTTGGTGATAAGTTTTTTATTAAAACCAACGCCGATGAAGCTACCAATTTTAAATTGATGCAGGTAGAAGAAGGAAAAACAACTGATAGAGCCAATTGGCAAGAAATTATTCCACACCGTGAAGATACTTATTTGGACGGTATGGATGTCTTTAAAAACCATTTGGTGCTTACCGAGCGTAACAATGCTTTGATGCAGATACGTATTATCAACCAAAGTACTCAGCAAGAACACTATATCAATTTTGGCGAACCTGCCTATGAGGCTGGAGCAGGCTATAATCCTGATTTTGAAACTAATATCTTGCGTTTTCATTATACTTCATTAACTACCCCAAGCTCGGTTTTTGATTATAATATGGATTCGCAGGAAAAAACACTCAAAAAAGAACAGGCTGTTTTAGGCGAATTCAATAAAGAAGATTATACCACAGAAAGACTTTTTGTAACAGCCCGAGACGGTGTAAAAGTACCTGTGTCGATTGTGTACAAAAAAGGTTTTCAAAAAGACGGTTCACAGCCTTTGTTGCAATATGCCTATGGTTCGTATGGCTATTCGATAGACCCCTATTTCTCGGCAGCTCGTTTAAGTCTTCTCAATCGAGGATTTGCTTTTGCTATTGCACATATCAGAGGAGGCCAAGAAATGGGTCGCCAATGGTATGAAGATGGAAAAATGTTGAAAAAACAGAATACGTTCAACGACTTTGTCGATGTATCAGAGTTTCTTATTCAAGAGAAATGGACTTCTAGCGACAAACTATTTGCCAATGGTGGGTCAGCAGGAGGATTATTGATGGGTGTTGTAACCAATATGCGTCCAGATTTATACCGAGGTGTTTTGGCTGGTGTGCCATTTGTTGATGTTGTAACAACGATGCTCGACGAAACTATTCCATTAACAACAGGCGAATGGGAAGAGTGGGGAAACCCACAAGAGCAAGTGTATTATGAATACATGAAATCGTATTCGCCTTACGACAACATTGAGGCAAAAGCATATCCTAATATGTTGGTTACAACGGGTTTGCACGACTCGCAAGTACAATACTGGGAACCAGCCAAGTGGGTTGCCAAGCTACGAGCCTTGAAAACAGATAATAATATCCTATTGCTTCACTGCGATATGACAACAGGGCATGGCGGGGCATCTGGACGTTTCCAACGTTTTAAGGAAATAGCTCGTGAATATGCTTTTATGCTAGATTTGGTAGGTATTACGGCTTAAATAAGTTCATACAAATAGGTAATAACGTTATTGTAATAATCTATTTGTTTTATTTTAGACAAAACCAAGATGTCAGGCTATCTTCAACATAAAGTTATTTGGATAACAGGAGCTTCGTCTGGAATAGGCGAGGCTCTGGCTTATCAATTTGCCCAAAGCGATGTCAAACTTATTTTATCGGCTCGCCGCGAAAATGAATTACAGCGAGTGGCCAATCGGTGTGGGTTATTACCAGAAAATATCTTGGTATTACCAATGGATATGCTTGAGATAGACCAGCTAGCTGTCAAGGTTCAAGCAGCGATTAATCATTTTGGGCAAATAGATATAGTAGTGCAAAATGCAGGAGTATCGCAGCGTTCGCTTATTAAAGATACCCAACTGAGCGTATATCGTGATTTAATGGAACTCAACTACTTTAGTATTGTAGCTCTTACCAAAGCACTATTGCCTCATTTTACACAGCGTCGACAAGGGCATTTTGTGGCTATTAGTAGTATTGCAGGCAAAATTGGTACACCCCTAAGAAGTGGCTACGGCCCTACCAAACATGCTGTAATAGCATTTTGTGATTCGCTACGAGCCGAAATTTTTCGGGACAATATCTTGGTAACGGTTATTTGCCCGGGTTATATCAAAACCGCTATTTCGTTGAATGCCCTATCGGGCGATGGCTCTAAACATGGACAAATGGACGATAATCAGGCAAAGGGTTTGTCGGCAGAAGAGTGTGCCAAAAGTATTGTAAAAGCGATTGTAGCCCAAAAAAATGAAGTATATATTGGTGGGTGGTTTGAGGTATTGGGGGTATATCTCAAAAGATTTTGGCCAGCTTTGGTTTATAGAATAGTCAGAAAAGTAAATGCTTAATAGTAAAATGGCCTAAAAATAAGCGTTTCTTGCTCAAATTTTTAGGCCATTTTATGTCTGTCCAACGGCTAGTTGTACTTACTTACCTGTATTATTAGCTTTGGCAGTACTCATTTCCATATAGTCAAGAGTCAAATTGGTCATAACTTTCATTCCCAATACAAATCCACCTTCGTCGATATAAAAATCTGGGGTATGGTGCGAAGCTGTTTCAGATTCTTTTTTACCCTTTGGTGCTCCACCCAAGAAGAAAAATAAGCCTGGTACTTTTTCCTGATAAAAAGAAAAATCTTCGGCACCTGTAGCTGCAGCAGTTAAGGCTACATTGTTTTTTCCAGCTACCGATTCTAGTGTAGGTAGCATTTTCTCGGTCAGCGATGGGTCGTTATAAGTAACAGGACACATTTTGGTAATACTGATTTCGGCTGTAGCACCAGCACTTTCAGCAATATTGGTTGCTACAACTTTCATACGCTCATGAATCATATCCTGAACCTGAGTGTCTAAAGTTCGAATGGTACCATTCATATTTAATTCTTCAGGAATAATATTGCTTCTTACCCCAGCATTAATTTGTCCAACTGTAATTACAGCCGCCGACTCATTCAATGGTGAGTTACGGCTAACGATAGTTTGTAAGCCCATTACAATTTGCGAAGCCGTTACGATAGGGTCGATTCCTTGCCAAGGACTAGCACCATGAGCTTGTTTACCTTTCACTTTGATTTTGAACCAGTCAGAAGCCGCCATTGTACCTTTAGGACGATAGCGGATTTTGCCTACTTCGGCCTGAGCACTAATATGTAAGCCAAAGATGGCATCTACTTTAGGGTTTTCGAGTACGCCTTCTTTTACCATTAAAGCCGCTCCGCCTTCTTCGCCCTCAGGGGCACCTTCTTCGGCAGGTTGAAAAATAAACTTTACCGTACCTTTCAAATCGTTTTTGATAGAAGCCAAAATTTCGGCAGTTCCCATCAAAATAGCCACGTGCGAATCATGTCCACAAGCGTGCATAACACTTACGGGCTGGCCATTGTATTCGCCTGTAGCTTTAGAGGCAAAAGGAATATTGACACGTTCTTTTACAGGTAAAGCATCCATATCGGCTCGTAGGGCTACTACTGGGCCAGGCTTGCTCCCTTTCAAAATACCTACAACACCTGTTTTGGCAACGCCTGTTTGTACTTCTATTCCTAAAGAACGAAGATGAGTAGCTATTTTTTCGGCCGTTTTGAATTCTCTATTGCCCAATTCAGGGTTTTGGTGGAAATCACGTCGCCAAGTAACAACCTTCGACTCCAATGATTCAGCTTTTTGGCTAACTTTGGTTTTGAGAGCCACATTTTGGGCAGAAGCCAACCATGTGCACGATAGCAATGCTACCGAAAGTACAATTTTTTTCATTATTGATGATAAAAAAGGTTTGTGTGATGATAATTAAGGGTTTACTTCACTCTAATATAGCCAAAAAGTACAGTAATCTTGATGTTGTTTTGAAGAAATAATCATATAAATTTGAGATTTTTGTAACATCTGGATTAAGGAAGTTTTATCTTTGCGATTCATTATCACTAAAAACAGGTGTTTGGTAGCTCCAATAATTATTAAAAATAGCTACAAAACCGATAATTGAACATAGAATATGTCTTGGTTTACCAGAAAAGATAAGGGGATTCTTACCCCAACCGAAGCTAAACGTGAAGCCCCAGATGGGCTTTGGTATCAATGTCCGTCATGTAAAAAAGTAATGCACACACGTGAGCACCGCTTATTTGCTTGGACTTGCTCAGCATGTAATTATCATGACAAGATTGGCTCGCAAGAGTACTTTGAACTCCTATTCGACCAGTCTCGCTATACAGAAATGGATGCTTATATGTCTTCGGGTGACCCACTCAACTTTGAAGATACCAAACGCTACCCAGACAGAATCAAGGCTACTGAAAAGAAAACAGGCCTGAAAGATGCCGTAAGAACGGCTCATGGCAAAATGAACGACGTAGAGGTAGTTATTGCAGCTATGGACTTTTCGTTTATTGGTGGGTCGATGGGTTCGGTTGTAGGCGAAAAAATTGCTAGAGCTATTGATTATGCTTTGAAAAATAAAGTACCATTTTTGATGATTTCAAAATCGGGTGGTGCTCGTATGATGGAGGCTGGCTTTTCATTGATGCAAATGGCCAAAACTTCAGCCAAACTTGCTCAGTTGGCCGAGGCCAAAATTCCTTACGTTTCGTTGCTTACCGACCCTACTACAGGTGGTGTAACGGCATCGTATGCAATGTTGGGCGATTTTAATATTTCTGAGCCCGGTGCTTTGATTGGTTTTGCTGGCCCTAGGGTTATTCGTGAAACAATCGGTAAGGATTTACCAAAGGGTTTTCAAAGTGCCGAGTTTGTACTTGAACATGGATTCCTTGATTTTATTGTAGATAGAAAAGATTTGAAAGATAAATTGACAGCATTATTCAATATGTTGAAATAATGCTTGACTTATGAATCGGCTGTGAAACTGAAATGGGTTTTCACAGCCGATTTTTTTAGAAGTTTTCGTTCAAGGCTGCTTTGGCTTTGTTATCTATCGAATTTTTGTATTCATGCTTTTTATAAGAAAGGGCTTTCTCAAAATATTTCTTCGCCTTGAGTTTGTTACCTTTTTCTAGCCAAATATAGCCTAACTGTAGGCTTGAAGTGGCTCCAAACGAAATAGTAGTATCTTCAGAAAGAGAAATGGCTCTTTCAAAAAATATAATCGCTTGATTTTCTTCATGAATTTTTTGTAAAATCCGTGCTTTACGGTAATTGAACTCTGCTTTATCGCTGAGTTGGTCAAAGCTATTTTCGGTGTATTTCTCTAAGATATTGTCAGCTTTTTCGTAAAATCCTCCATCAAAAGCCAGACGAGCTTTCATCAGAACCTTTTGTGAAATAGGTTTTTTAGGGTCATTAGCTAGAAAATTTTCTGCAAAACGGCCAGCGTATTTATCAGCCTCTACAATAGCTGTACTATTATTGCGTACCTTTTCAAGGTAGGGGCGGGCTTTGCTGTCGTCGCCCAAGAGCCAGTAGCACAAAAATAGTTTGTAATAGCTATCTTTCACAAAGTTAAAACCCTTGTATTGTTGCAAAAAAACCTGATATGCTTTAATTGCAGTAGGATATAAGCCTTTTTGAAGGGCTATTTCAGCTTGTAAGTAATCCAGAAAAGGAAAGGCTATGTATTCGGTATTTTGGGTTAGTGTTTCACACTGATTTAATAATTGACTGGCATTTTCGCTTTTTCCTTCTTTCATAAAAGTAGTAACGCCCAAAAAATAGAAAAGAAGGTTGTCGGGATGATTACTGATAAAATCCTCAAAGCTAGAAAGTTGATTGGTATTAAAAGTAAGTATATAGGCATGGACCAAATACTGGATCAATAGCGATTCATCTTTGAAAATAGGATCTTTGGTAGCACTATTTAGTTCATGAATCCCTTGGCTTATATTGCCTCGCAAACCAAGTAGATTAGTTACCCAAAGATAACTTTCGGGGGTCGATCCAATTAGAATATGTAAAAGCCCTAACGATTTTTGCTGAGGCAAAAAGTTGGGAAATGCTTTTTGGTTACTTTCCAACAGTTTGTAAGCCTTAATAATATCCCAGCTTCCTTTTACTTCGTGGCCAAACTTGAGCTTGACAAATGCCGAGTGCAATTTGATTTCGGCTTGTAAGAATTTCCGATACGGCGATTTTTTGTCGAGAGCGTCGATGGCCTCTAGCCTTGTTTCTTGGGCGGTCAAAAAATCATGATAAAGACCTTTATTTTCTGTAACCAATAATTGTACTAAGTCGGCATAGCTTTGGAGATAGTATTTTATGCCATTATTGTTTTTATCGGTATCTAAAATAGCCCGTCCGCTAGAGAGTTTCATTTTGAGGATTTGGCTATAGGCTTTTTGCATACTGCTATTCCACTCAAAATCGTTGGCCATTGTAGGCCAGCATAACCACAAAAACAGCCAAACAACCAGTAAATTTTTCATAGACTGAGATAGCATAAAGTAAGTAGAGATACCAATCAAAAAGCCCATAACTTCAAGAAAGTCATGGGCTTTTATAATTTCATTCAGAAGAATTAGCGTTTTGAAGCTGTAATAACGTCTTCAACACCAGCCAATACACGGCCACAGTGTTCGCAAACGATGATTCTTTTGTGGTCTTTAATATCGGCCTGACGTTGAGGAGGCACAACATTAAAACAACCACCACAAGCACCACGTTTTACCAAAACAACGGCCAAACCATTGGCATAGTTACCTCTCAATTTGTCGTAAGGACGCAACAAACGTTCCTCTACAAATTTCACGGCTTTTTCACGCTCTTTCAGCAACTTTTGTTCGTCGTCTTCGCTTTCAGCAATTAATACGTCCAATTCTTTACGTTTTGCTTCAAGGTCTTTTTGGCGGTGGAACAAACGAGTTTCTGTTTCCGAAACTTCGTCACGCTTGTTCAAAATCTTGAATTCGAATTCACGCATACGCTTGTCTGCCAATTCCATTTCAAGCTGTTGTAATTCAATTTCTTTAGAGATAGCATCGTACTCACGGTTGTTACGCACGTTCATTTGCTGCTCTTTGTATTTGTTTACAAGCTTTTCAGCCTCTTTCTTAGCATTTCGGTTTTTGGTAATTTCCTCTTCCAAAGAAGCAATCTCGCGGTTGAACTTGCCAATACGAGTTTCAATTCCTATGATTTCGTCTTCCAAATCACGAACCTCCTCTGGCAAATCGCCACGCATCTTTTTGATTGTGTCTAAGGATGAATCTATGGTTTGAAGTTTCAGAAGTCCTTCTAATTTCTGAGCAATGGTTGATTCGGTTGCTACTACTGCCATTTTCGTTATACGTTATTCGTTATGCGTTAAACGTTATTTGTTAAGTATATATTGATATAACTCTCGACTCCTAACGTCAGTTCAAAAATAGGATACAGGATTAGTATTTACCTGACTTTTGAGAATCGCAAAATTACTAAATTTTTCAGATAAATAACTAATAATTAATTCCTTTGTGTAAACTTCTGACTCATAATGTCCAATGTCGCAGATAATAATCTTATTTTCGGCATCAAAAAACTCATGATATTTGTAATCGGCTGTCACAAAAACGTCTGCACCTTGCCTAATAGCATCTTGTAAAAGAAAACTTCCTGCACCACCACAAACAGCAATTGTTTTAATTTTTTTTCCTAAAAGGGGGGTATGACGAATTATTTGGAGAGACATTGCTTCTTTGAGATAATTCAAAAAGGCGATTTCATCCATTTCTTCACCTAATCTACCAATTGCACCTGCCCCAACTTGTGCTATTTCATTCTCTAAGATAGACAAATAATAAGCAACCTCTTCATAAGGATGAGCTTTTTTTAGGGCCGCCAAAATCTGAGGCTCTTGATAATCTTGTAAAATTACTTCTATCCGAAATTCTCGTACTTCTTCGTCTTGGTTAAGTGTTCCAATAAAAGGGTTGGCTTGGGCTGTTGGGCGGAATGTACCGATACCTTCTGTACGAAAACTACAATTTTTGTAGTCGCCAATTTGTCCTGCTCCAGCTTCATGTAAGGCCATAAGTACAGCTTGGGCGTGTTCAATAGGCACGAAAGTGACTAATTTTTTCAATATATTTTTTTTAGGGGAAAGGATTTTAACCTTTTCTAAGCCTAGCATTGCCGCAATTTTGTCATTGACTCCGCCCCGAACGTGGTCGAGGTTGGTATGTGAAGCATAAATAGCAATATCGTTTTTGATAGCCTCAATCACCACACGTTCTACATAGTTTTTTCCGTTAAGCTTTTTCAAACCCTTAAATACAATAGGGTGATGAGCAATAATCAAGTTACAGCCTTGTGCTTCTGCTTCGGCTACAACTGCCTCGGTGCAGTCTAATGTACACAAAATACCTTTAACAGGCTCATGAGGATTACCTACTATTAGGCCGGCATTGTCGTAGTTTTCTTGTAAAGACAAAGGAGCTAGCTGCTCCATATATTGAGTTATCTCTTTTATCGTAGTCATTGTATGGGAAAATGGTAAAAATGAGGTCAAATTTCTATAATTTCATCAGGACGAGCAATTGATTGATACAAAAAAAGAGGCAAGAAAATCTCACCTCTTTTCAATCGTCACAAATTTATACTGTCAAATGAAGGAATTATAAAGTTGTAAAGCCCTATAAAATGAGGGCAAATGTCTTGTATTGGGTTTACGGGTACTATTTAATCACGCTCAACGAAGCTACCACCCGATATGCGTTTTTCGATTACAGGATTGCCTCTAAAATAGACACCACTTGCCCCCGAAGCCTCTACTTTCAAGAATTTAGAAACCATAACACGGGCTTTGCTTGCTCCAGAGATATACAATAGCATTTCCTCGCTTCTGAATGGGAAAGCATTGAAGGTTGACGCACCCGATATTTCTCCCGATATTTTTTGCGAATCCCCAATCATATTAAGGGTAGATGCTCCTGATAAATCAAAATTAAAAAACTGTGCGTCGGCATCTATATCACATTTGGATGCCCCCGAAAGGTTAATGTCGAGGTTGCGTAGATCAAAGCCTGTAATTTGGGAAGTGCTTGCTCCCGAAAAGTCGACATAGCGTAAGTCGGGCATTACGATATCGAACGTAACCAAATATCGGCGGCTGCGGTAATTGTTATATTTGGCGTAAAGTGTACCATTCCGAACATAAACATCAAGTTCGTCTAAATCACGTTCATCGCCACGAGCAATAACACTAAAGCCATTTCCAGCACGAATACGTACTTTAAAAGCATTACCCATATTGATACTTTCAAAATTACGTACCAAAATATCTCGTTCTACTTCATAACCACTTGGGTTTACTTCGTCGATATGGATAGAACAGCTAGAAAAGAGTAGCAGAATTCCTAGAAAAATGCTAGAAACAATAGTTTTTAGGAAAGTATTCATAATAGTTGAAAGAGGTTATGTCGTATAAAAATGCTTGATTGATTGAGAAGTTTTTTAGGTCTTTGTTGGGATAATGACAATTCAATGTTATTTTCCCCCTACCAAAATCTTTTATTTTTAGCATTTTGGTGGAAAAAAATTCCTTACAATCTCTTTTCTAAAAGCTATCAAACTAATTATTAGAACCTTATGAAAGTACGGCCAAGCGTTGCAATTATTGAAAATAATCAAGTGTTATTGATGCGTTATGAATATGGTGGTGAAAGGGTATTTAATCTTCCTGGAGGGAATGTTGACCCTGGCGAAACCCTCAGCCAGACCCTCAAGCGAGAACTGATCGAAGAACTAGGCATAACCATAGAACTAGGGCCAATGCTTCTATCGGGAGAAGTGATTTTGCCTCAACAAAAAACAGATGTATTGCATTGTGTATTTGCTGCTCATATCATGAAGGGTATTCCTGTATTAAATCCTGCCGAAACAAGTGCCTTGGCAATAGAATGGCTATCGGTAGATCAGCTAGATACTGTGGAAATGTATCCAAACGTAGGTGCAACTTTGCAAAAAATAATAGCTCAACAACAGGCAGGACAATACATTGGACAGATTAATCAAAAATGGCACTAGGATGTAAAACTGATTGCTAGGTAGTTGTTCTCTTAGCAGGTAAAAGGGGGGGGGCTAAGAGAACAAAGAATAAACTGGCAAAAGCCATCAGTAGTTTATAAACAAGATAATCTGCCACCATCCACGGGTAAATTAACCCCATTGATATAAGCCGCCGCAGGTGAACACAAAAACGCCACGGCAGCTCCAAATTCTTCAGCTTCGCCAAAACGCCCCGCTGGAATATCGGATTGGAATATTTTTTCCATTTGTTCGGTGCTTGTTTCTGCCATTTTTGCCCTAGCCTTTACCACAAAATCTAAACGGGCTGTTTTGGTATAACCAGGCAATACATTGTTGACTGTAATACCAAATGCTCCCACCTCATTGGCTAATGTTTTGGCCCACGACGCTACCGCTCCACGTGTTGTATTAGATACCCCAAGCCCATTGATAGGCTGTTTGACAGATGTTGAAATAATATTGATAATTCTACCAAAACCATTGGCTTTCATACTAGGTACACAAGCCTGAACCAAAATATGATTACACAATAAATGATTAGAAAATGCCTGAGTAAACTCTTCCAGTTTGGCATCTAAAATAGCACCTCCAGCAGGCCCCCCTGTATTATTAACAAGAATATGAACTGTAGGGTTTTGTGCCAAATAAGCTTCTACTGCTGCTTTTAGCTCGTCGGGTTTTGCAAAATCTGCTACAAAATATTGGTGTTGTTGGCCTTTGCTGGTATCCAAATCCAAAAGCGTATTTTGCAAAGATGTTTCGTTACGAGCTACCAATGTTATGTTAGCTCCTAATAGAGCCAATTCTACAGCCGAAGCCTTGCCTAGTCCTTGTGTACTGCCACAAACAATGGCATTTTTATGCGTTAAATCTAAATTCATGTGGATATATTTGAATAACTATTAAGGTTGTTGTAAACTTTCCTCCAACAAGTTAGGTTGTTAAAGGGTAACAAGCAAAATCATTTTTACAAAACCCCAAGCTACCTCAATATGCCTGATTTGTCTTACCGCAGCTATGAAAAAGAGTTAATAGATGATTTTACATTGGAAAATGATGCCTTACGTCAGAATCTGGAAGAGCTAGCTCTGATTAATACTTATTTGGGCGGAAACCAAGTTACGGTGAGTGGCCTAAGTCAAGTACTGAATACGGTGTCGATACGGCAGCCTCTGCAAGTAGGTGATATTGGGTGTGGTGGTGGCGATATGCTCAAGGTAATGGCTCGGTGGTTCAAAAAAAAGCAAGTAAATGCCGATTTTATTGGGATTGATGCCAACGATTTTATGATAGATTTTGCCCAAAAACGTACCCAAGATTTTTACAATATCTCTTATCTGCACGAGAATATCTTTTCTGAATCTTTTCAAAAACATCATTTTGATATTGTCACCATGACATTGTTTTGTCATCATTTTACCGATGAACAACTGATTCAGCTTTTTTCACAATTAAAAACACAAACCAAATACGCCTTGGTTATCAACGATATACACCGGCATTGGCTGGCTTATTATGCTATAGCTTGGATTACAAAACTATTTTTGAGGTCATATTTGGTAAAAAACGATGCAAAATTGTCTGTCTGGCGGGCATTTAGAAAAAATGACCTTGAAAAGGTAGTTCGTAAAGCGGGTTTTCAAAAATTTTCTATCAGATGGCGGTGGGCTTTTCGTTGGGAAGTTGTTTTATATTGTCAATAATCTTTTATTCTAAAACGAATGCGAGTTATGCACTTTCTATTAATATCATTGTTTGTATTGATTTCGGGTTGTTTCAATACCAATGCACCAACGTCTTCAGCTTCGCCTGTAAGTCATGAGGCTTGGAATATGTTACTCAAAAAATACGTCAATACGTATGGACAAGTTAACTACAAGGCTTGGGCAAAAGACACTGTCGGCCTAAGCAAGTATGTAGAAATGTTATCGAAGAATGCTCCAAATGAAAAAACATGGACACATACCGAACAGCTTGCTTATTGGCTCAATGCTTATAATGCTTTTACGATTCAACTCGTGTTGCGATATTATCCCTTAAAGAGTATCAAAGATATAGTGAAGCTCAATATTCCATTCGTGAATTCGCCGTGGGATATTAAATTTATTACTATTTCGGGAAAGAAATTTGACCTCAACGATATAGAACATGGTATTATTAGAAAGAAATTTGACGAGCCTCGTATTCATTTTGCACTAGTTTGTGCAGCAGTTTCTTGTCCTCAATTACGCAATGAAGCCTATACGGCCGAATTATTGGACAAACAGCTTAATGACCAAGCCTATCGTTTTATCAATGACCCCAAAAAAAATGTTATCACTACTAATAGGGCTAGTTTGTCGAGTATATTTTTATGGTATGGTAGCGATTTTACCCAAAAAATGCCCCTACAGAGTTATATCAATCAATATGCTATTACCAAAATGAATCTGGATACCAAGCCGAGCTATTTAGATTACAACTGGAATCTTAATCAATAACTCAAACTTTGTGGGCAGGTGCTAGTTATACCTAAAAAAACTAGCATAAAATGAGCATTATTGTTTGGTACAGAAACGACCTAAGAGTACACGACCACGAACCCTTGTGGAAGGCATCACAAGAACAACAGCCAGTATATCCAGTCTATATATTTGACCCACGTCAGTTTGAAGAACTTCCTTTAGGATTTTCAAAAACAGGAAAATTTAGGATACAGTTTTTGATAGAATCTGTTCAAAATTTGCGTGATAATTTACAAAAAATAGGCTCAAATCTTTTGATACGAATCGGTAAGCCCGAAGAAATTATTCCACAGCTTGCTATAGCATTAAGTGCAACGAGTGTGTACTGCTCGGAGGAGGCTACTTCTGAAGAAATTACCATCGATACAATTCTGGAAGAGAGATTACAAAGTTTAGATAAAAAGTTGTTATTTTTCTGGACATCAACGCTTTATCATATCGACGACCTGCCCTTTGAGATAGACAAACTTCCAGATGTTTTTACGCAGTTTAGGCACAAGGTAGAAAAGATGAGTACTGTTAGGGGGTGTTTTCCTACTCCGATAAGATTGCCTACTATTTCATTTTTAGAAATAGGTGATATGCCAAATTTATCGGATTTATTGGCAATGACTCCGCCCCAAAATACGTTATACCAAGGAGGCGAAGATGCTGGGAAGGCTCGATTACAAGCTTATTTTTGGGAAAAAGATTTACTAAAAGTATACAAAGAAACCCGAAATGGGATGCTCGGGTTAGACTATTCTTCAAAATTTTCGGTTTGGCTTGGCCTTGGTTGTATTTCGCCAAGGTACATTTACCAACAAATAATAGCGTATGAATATGAACGCACCAAAAATGAATCTACTTATTGGTTGATTTTTGAACTTATCTGGCGAGACTATTTTAGGTTTGTTGCGTTAAAATACGGAAATAAGCTATTTTCGCCATTGGGTATCAAACAGCATCGCCAGCTCAGACAGCACCAAAATAAGCGAGTATTTGAGTTATGGCAACAAGGCGAAACGGGTATTCCACTCATAGATGCCAATATGAAAGAATTGTTGGACACAGGCTTTATGTCGAACCGAGGGAGGCAAAATGTAGCAAGTTTCTTGGTAAAAGATTTACAAATAGACTGGACATGGGGAGCTAGCTGGTTTGAGAGCCAATTGCTAGACTACGATGTTTGCTCAAATTGGGGCAACTGGAACTATGTAGCGGGTGTAGGCAACGACCCACGCGAAAATCGGTATTTTAATATTGCTATTCAAGCCGAACGCTACGACCCACAAGGCGAATATGTTAAGTTTTGGCTACCAGCACTAAAAAATATACCTAGCGAAAAAGTACATTGGGTATCGGTATTGTCGGCAAAAGAACAACAAAGCTATCAGATACAGATTGGTGTAGATTTTCCGAAGGCATTGGTAGATGCCAATAAGTGGCGAAAGAAATAGCTTTTCAAACTCACAGATAAAACTAACCATTCAAATAGGAAAAAGCTTATTCACCAAGTATTTGATAGAAGCCCCCAAAAACGGTATTACATTTGGCAAAGCTTTAGTAATAGTTTACCTTGAAGAGTCAAATAATACGTAGCTTTGCAAAAGACCACATATACAGAGCGATAGGCAACCGCTCTTATGCTTTAACCATTATATTGAGTTGCCTAGTTAACTTAAATTTACCAAAACTATGTCAAAAGGAACAATCATTGCATTAGTTGTTGCAGCGTTATTAATTTTCTGGGGTATCGGTGTTAGAAACGGAATGGCTACTAGCGAGCAAGATGTAGAAGCCTCTTGGGCGAATGTACAAACAGCTTACCAACGTCGTGCAGACCTGATTCCAAACCTCGTGAAAACTGTACAAGGAGTTGCCAATTTTGAAAAAAGTACACTGTCGGATGTAATCAATGCTCGTGCAAGTGCTACACAAATCAAATTAGATGCAAGCGACCTTACTCCTGAAAATATGGCTAAGTTTCAAGCAGCCCAAAGCCAATTGAGCGGTGCATTGTCGCGCTTGATGGCTGTTGCCGAAAACTATCCAACATTAAGAGCAACCGAAAATTTCTCTGAATTACAAGCTCAACTTGAAGGTACAGAAAACAGAATCAAAGAAGAACGTGACCGCTTTAATGGAACTGTGAAAGGATACAACAACAAAATCGTAACTTTTCCAAACAGTTTGATTGCCAGCTTCTCTGGATTTTCGAAGAAGGGTTATTTTGAAGCTGATGCTTCAGCACAAAAAGCTCCATCGGTAGATTTTTCTAAATAAAATAGTAAAAGACAGCTAGTTATAGTGAGAAAGTCTCCTCGATTATTTTCACTACATCTAGCTGTCTTTTCTTTTATCATTCAAGTTATGTTACTTTCAGAAGAACAACAATCTATTATTGTTGATGCAATCAGGGCTGCCGAAAAGCAAACTTCGGGCGAAATAAAAGTGCATATCGAGCAATTTTGTGCTGGTGATGCACTTGAAAGGGCCAAAGCCGTTTTTGCTCAATTAGAATTACATAAAACCCAACAACGCAACGGTGTACTTTTCTATTTGGCTTATACCGATAGAAAATTTGCTATTTTAGGCGATAAAGGTATCAATGATGTTGTACCTCCCGACTTTTGGGTATCTACTCGTAACATCATGCAGTCGCACTTTATTATGAGTGAATATGCCGCAGGGTTTGCCTCAGGCATAGAAAAAGCAGGCGATGTTCTGAAAAAATATTTTCCTTATCAGTCTGACGATATCAACGAAATATCCGATGAAATATCATTTGGATAACCCTTAGAGGCTTTTGTTGTTTGCAATCGGCTTTATCTAATCACGTCTTTATTAATCTGCTCATGTCGAGAAAGTTCCAACAATATATTGCTTTGGTATTCTTCTTGGTGTCAATAGCTACAAGGAGCTTGGCACAGGAAATTCCAGCACAGCCCAATCCGCCACGAATGGTCAATGATTTTGTGATGAAACTCAAACCTAATGAATTGAGTACTTTAGAACAAAAACTTCGAGGCTATCGTGATTCTACTTCTACCGAAATTGCCATTGTTATTGTTAAAAACACAGGCGAATCTGACCCCTACGATTATGCTATGAAAATTGCTAAAATGTGGGGAGTAGGGGCGAAAGACAAAAATAATGGCGTGGTACTATTATGGGCAACCGAAACCCGTAAGATTCGCATTGTAACTGGCCGTGGTATTGAAGGGGCTCTTCCCGATGCAATTTGTAAACGTATTATCAATACTATTATCATTCCTAATTTCAAAGAAGGTTTGTGGTTTCAGGGTTTAGATGAAGCTACTACCGAAATGATTAAAAGGGCAAATGGCGAGTTCGATGCTGATGCTCAGGAAGAAGATGGTTCTGGTATTGGTGTTATTATTGCTTTAGTATTGATAATCATCGTTATTTCATACTTTGCATCACGCCGAGGTGGTGGCGGTGGTTCTGGAGGTTATCGTGGCGGTGGCGGTTGGTATCCCCCAATTATCATTTCGCATGGTGGAGGTAATTCATCTGGTGGAGGGGGCGGAGGTTTTGACTTTGGCGGCTTTGGTGGTGGCGACTTTGGTGGCGGTGGTGCTGGTGGTGATTACTAAGAAAAAAAGCTAAACATTGTTCATAATATCTTTTAGCAAAATTACACGAGAAGAACCTTCCTTCTCGTGTAATTTTGAAGCATTCTTTATATATCAAAAGTAAGGACTATAGATTTTTTAGAAATTATCGGTGCTCAGAACAATGACATTTCCAGGGTACTGAATACTGGCATTATCTTCGGCAGTAATAAATATTTTGATAGGTTTAAACGAAGAAACGGTTTCAAAAGAGGCTTTGAGCTGTGATGATAGCATTTTGGAATTGCTGTTTACCTGCCCCAAGTTTTTGGTGTAATTTTGGTCGGTTACCATCCAAACCACATAAGTCTGTTTAGGAGGTGTTAGGCGACTTACTTCCGCTAAATCGTCAATATTGATATGGATAACATAATTTTTGTTACCATCTCTAGTAACCTTAATGTCGCCACGAGCAGCAGGAACAACCGCCGATGTCAAAAAAGTAATTTTCTTGCTACAAGCACTAAATGCTATTGTAGAAAATAGAATCAAACTGTAAACAAGAAGTTTTTTTGTAATAGTATTGTGTCTTATCGTATTCATCGTATTTTGTATATTTATAATAATTGAAGTATTACAAAGGTGCTTGTTATCAAGGAGTAATGTGTTACATAATTCTGAGAATAAGTTTTATAATTCACACATTGGTTGAAGTACCCCTAATCAACCCACAGTATTAAGACTTGTGGTATCTTGTTGATTTCTTTCAAGGTCTTTTTGTACCTTTGTCGATTGTTTATTCAAAAACAAGATTATTATTCATTAAATATTAGAAAATCTGTGTTGAAAAATATCATTGCTCAAGAGCTCAACGAGGCTCAGCTAGTCCTACAAAATTTTTTGTCAGATGAACAGAACATTCAGCAGATAGAAGCTGCTGCAACGTTGATGGCAGATGCTATTAAAGCTAATCATAAAATTATTTCTTGTGGAAATGGAGGCTCGCATTGCGATGCCATGCACTTTGCAGAAGAATTATCGGGGCGTTATCGTAACGAACGCCGTTCATTACCAGCTATTGCTATTTCGGATGTATCGCATATTTCTTGTGTAAGTAATGATTACGGTTTTGAATATATTTTCTCTCGCTTTGTAGAGGGGCTTGGTAATGAAGGCGATGTTCTGTTGGGTATTTCTACAAGTGGTAATTCGGCCAATATTATTCGAGCTGTAGAAGCTGCTAAGGCCAAAGGAATGAAGGTGGTAATATTATCAGGAAAAAATGGGGGTAAACTGGCAGGAACGGCCGATGTTGAAATCATAGTACCGCATTTTGGCTATGCCGACCGTATTCAGGAAGTACATATCAAAATTATCCACATCTTTATACTTTTAATCGAGAAGATGGTAATCGGATAATTTCTTAAACTACTTTTCGTTGATATATTTGTAAGCATGTGCATTTCAGTACATGCTTTTTTTATTTCTCTATGAAAAAGTTAATCCTCTATATTATCGTCTTTGTTTTAGGACTGGCCATTATTGCTTTGGCTGTACCTATTTTCTTTAAAGATACTATTCAGCAACAACTCAATCGTGCTATTGCTCAGAAGGTTAAGGCCAAAGTATATTATCAAGACCTAGGCTTGTCTTTTTTTAGAAGTTTTCCTTCACTAACCCTTTCATTGACCAACTTTGGTGTTGTTGGTAAAGCTCCTTTTGCCCAAGATACTCTGATACAAGCAAAGTCATTAGATATGTCGATAGACCTTTCAAGTGTGTTGAAAAGTACGCCAACAATTCAGTATATCAATTTGGTATCTCCCAAAATCTTTGTAAAAGTTCTTAAAAATGGACAAGCGAATTACGATATTTTGGTGAAGGAAGAGCAACCATCAACACCCTCAAAAGCATCTGAACAGCAGATGGAAGTAAAAATAAAAGGCTGGCAGATTCAGGAGGGAGCTTTGCAATATATCAATTTACAAGATAATTCTTTGATAGAATTATCGGCTATCAATCATAATGGGCACGGGGAAATAGCCAATGAGCTATTTGACCTTGAAACAAATACCGAAATCACGAAAGCAAATGTGTACTTTCAAGGAAAAGAGTATCTCAATAATAGAAAAATCACCTTACAGTCGCTTATTGGTGTAAATCAGGCTCGTAAGAGCTATACCTTTCAGGATACAAAATTAGGAATCAATGATTTTTTATTAACCCTTGCAGGGACTATCGCACAAGTTAATCAGGACTATCGGATTGAACTAACCTTTGGAGCTCCTGAAAATGCCTTCAAAAACCTTATTTCATTGATTCCAAGTTTGTACCAAAATCAGTTTAATACCTTAGAGGCAAATGGGAATATCCAGTTTGATGGCCATGTCAAAGGTTTATACAGTGCTACAACATACCCAGCATTCAATTTGAATTTGCAAGTCAACCAAGGAGCATTCCAATATCCTAATTTGCCAGCAGGCGTAAAAAATGTAAACCTTGATTTGAATATCAATAATGGTACCGCTCAGCTCGAAAATACTAATATTAATTTAAAAAGATTTGATTTAATATTTGGCAAAAATCCAATCAAAGCAAAAGCATCGATTCAGGGTATTAAAACAGCAAAAGTTGAAGCCGAATTACAAGCAAAGTTTGATTTGCAAGAGCTGTCGCAGCTCTTCCCGATGGATGGTCTCAATATGAAAGGAGCTTTTAGTGTTGACTTGCAGTCAAAGGGTACTTATGATTCATCAACCAAGCAATTTCCTATTACAAAGGCTGCATTATTGTTGAGGAATGGTTATATCAAATCAAGTAAATTTCCAGAACCCATAGAACAAATCAACCTGAGCGCCGTACTCAATAATACAGATGGAGCTTTGTCTTCTACATTGCTCAATATTAATCAGGCCAACTTTGTACTAGAAAATGAGCCTTTTGTAGCCAAAGGAATTATCAACGATTTCAACAACTATTCGTGGGATATAGCAGCAAAAGGTAAGGTTGATTTAACCAAAATTACAAAAATATATCCGCTTAAAGGCATGACTATAAAAGGTATTGTTGATGCAGATATTCATACCAAAGGTAAGATGTCGGATGTTACAGCAAAGCGATATGGCAATTTACCCACATCGGGTAGGGCTCAGTTAAGTCAGTTTGAATATGTTTCCAAAGAATACCCACAAGGAATCAAGGTGAATCATGCTAAAATGAATTTTACGCCAAGTACGATTCAGGTGGTAGAATCTAACGGCTATTTAGGAAGTAGCGATTTTCAAGCAACAGGTAGCTTCTCTAATTATCTTGGTTATGCTTTAGGCAACGATAAGCTCAAAGGGAATATACAGATTAGTTCTCAAAACTTTTTAGTCAACGAATGGATGAGCGACCAACCAAAAGCCAAACAACCTTCGGAAGCAAAACCAGCCAACCTTAGTGTTGTTGAAGTTCCTCAAAACCTGGATATTACAGTGAATGCTCAAGCTTCTCAGATTGTGTATGACAAAATGAATATGAAGTCAGCAAAAGGTATCCTGAAAATAGAAAATGGTATGGTTAAATTACAAAATACGTCATTTGATGCCTTAGGAGGACATTTTGTAACCACAGGGACATACAATCCTGTAGATATTGCTCATCCCAAATTTGATTTTGGTCTAAATTTAGAAAAAATCAATTTAACCGAAGCCTATCAAAACCTTAATGTAGTAAAGGCACTAATGCCTGTGGCTCAGTATATGCTAGGCGAAGTATCAACCCAGTTTAAGTTGGATGGTGAGCTTGGACAAGATATGATGCCTAATATGCAAACAATCAATGGGGCAGGATTAATAAAACTATTAAAAGCTACTATCAACAATAATCCATTGATTGAAAAACTAGTTGAAAATACAAAACTAACTCAGTTAAAAGATTTACAATTGAGTAATCTATTGATGCAAATTCAGATTAATCAAGGTACACTTAGTATAAAACCATTTACGATAAAATGGAATGATTATAACCTGAAGGTAGAAGGTCAACATGGTATTACTGGGTCGATGAACTATAAGCTGGGATTTGATATACCTAGTGGAAAAGCTGGAGAAACATTCAGCAACGTGTTTACCCAGTGGACAGGAAAAATTCTACAAAATACGCCCCGAATCAAGTTTGATTTGGGATTAGGAGGAACACTCAAAATACCTGTTGTAAAGTTTAATGGAAGTAGTACTGCACAGAGTTTGAAAGATGCCGTGGCTACAGAAGCCAAGACTCAAATAGATGCCGTAAGAGCTCAGGCAACCGAACAACTTGATAAACTAAAACAAGAAGCAGAAGATAAACTAAAGGCCGAGAAAGATAAATTATTACAAAATGCACAAGATAAGTTAAAAACCGAGCAAGATAATATTCAAGCACGAGCTAAAACAACGGCCGATAGCCTAAAAAAACAGGCTATGGAACGAGCTAGAAAACTGTTAGAAGAGCAAAAGAAAGGAGTGTTGGATGGGCTTTTCAAAAAGCCTAAGCCAGTAAAAAAAGATTCTACTAGATAAAATAAAAGCCCTTCTAAATGAAGGGCTTTTATTTTATCTAAAATTTCGACATTTTATTAGATATTACAGATCGTTCTGTTTTCAAGGTATAAAGATAAACCCCCGATACCTTATTATTTCCTTCAAATTTGACTTTATGCATTCCTGCCTCTTTATATTCATCGTCGATAAGGCGAGTTACCTCAATCCCCGTGATATTACTCACCGATAAGGAAACCTTACCTGCTTGAGGAAGATAAAATTGGATTTCAGTACTTTCAGCAAAAGGATTTGGACTAGCATTAAGACTAACAGCTAAAGATTCTGCATTAGCGGAGGGTGTTACTTTTCCTATACTAGCTTTAAATGCCGTTCCTTTTTCAGTTGAAAAACCTGGTAACATTGTTACCGATTGCCCTGCCTCATAGTGCACTTTCGACTTAGATTCGACTAAATTACTAGCTCGTATTTTTTCGACAGCTTGAATGTGCTGGGTGCTACCGTAAGATATAGCATCTTTTAGTTCAACACTCTGTTCTTGTCCCATCACGTACCCACTAGGAATAGTGACAATCGACAGGATAAGTAAACGAATGATTTTTTTCATTTTCTTGATGATTTAGATTGAAAAATAAATGGGCCAAGCATCACAAAGGACTAACGTTTACGTTTAGTAAGAGCTTTGATAGCTTTTTTCATTTGTTGGTTTTCTTTTTTCAATTCAATCATATAAAGTGTTAATTCTTCTATTTTCTCCAATAATTTAATATCGGTTTTATGCAAATCATTACCGTTTTCAACCATTTCAGCAGCAGATGGAACATTAGGTAAGTGTTTGTTTTGTTGAATATACTTCTCAACTTGACTCAACGTCATACGGTTATATTTTTTGTCAAAGACATAATCTGCCCATTCATCGGAGTTTTTAAGAGCTACTTTAACTTTTTCTGTTAAGACACCTTCTGTAACATATAAGTTATAGCCACTAGGAAGGCTTTCGATACCTTCACCAATGATAATTCCTTTAGGGTTATTGTTTTTCAAAAAACCATTTTTAGTTAGTAGCCAGTTATCAGACGATATTACACTAGTTCCTTCAGACACAGCATTAGTTGATTGTGACGTAGTTGAGCTAAATGTTACGATATTGCCACTTGCATCAGCAAATAATTGTTTTAACCCTGTAGTAACAGTTTTATTAGGAAGGTTTCTTAACTGTAGTACATTTGCACCACTACCAGCACCTACCACCACTAATTTAGCACCGTTGGTAATAGGGTCGCTTGTACCAATACCAACACTTGCGTTGTTGCCTAAAACGATGGCGTTAGAAACACCTACAACAGCATTAGAACCAATGGCAACAGCGTTGGTAATATTTCCAGTTCCAGCTGTTGTGCCTGCTTGAAAACCTATAAATATATTAGAACTTCCTGTTGTAATATTATTCCCTGAGCCTGCTCCAATAAAAGTATTAAAGAAGCCAGATGTGTTACCTTGACCGGCATAGGTTCCAATACTTGTATTGTAGTACCCTGATGTATTATTGTATCCAGCAGACAATCCAATAAATGCATTACCATCGGCATTTTGATTAAATCGTCCTGCATTAACACCAATGAATGTATTAAGATTCCCTCCTCCATTTGCAGCTCCAGCAGCAGTACCCATGAATAGGTTATTTCCTCCTGTTGTATTACCCTCTCCAGCACTTACACCGATAAAAGTATTAGCTGCTCCTGATATATTTCTGTATCCTGCAAATGAGCCTAGAAACATATTGCTTGCTCCTGATGTATTCTTTGCACCAGCATTTTTGCCTACAAATGTATTATTAGTACCAGAATTGATAACTCCTGAGCTATCACCTAAAAAGATATTTTGAAAACCTTTAATACTTAATATTGTTTTCCCTCCAATTTTATAAGCACTATCGGCTTTGATATTGACACTACCTCCTGTAATATTTACAGGGTTGGCGATAATAAGGCTTTGACCTGTCGGTGCTGTAATGGTCTGTGCCGAAAGATTCATAGCACAGCCTATTAATAAACTTGCAGATAATAATAGACGTATTTTCATGTTCGTGTTGATTTTAGAATTTTATTAGAGTTTTTATTATATTTTTTTGCGGTCTAACTCTTCATAAATGGAGTTATTACTAATGTATTCGGGTACAATATGCTTTATTTTGGTAACTAGCGTTTTACTAGAACATTCGTATAATGAAGACGCTAAATCATCGAGGGCTATTTCCATCTGAGTATAGCTCGGTGTTACTACCTTTGCTATCATTATTTTAGAATGATGAGTTGGTAGGGTATTCTCATTATTATTAAGGAGTTCTTCGTATAGCTTTTCGCCAGGTCTTAATCCTGAATATTCAATTTTAATATCGTAGTCAATCCTGAGACCAGAAAGTACTATCATCTTCTTGGCTAAATCTACAATCTTAACTGAATCGCCCATATCAAATACAAAAACTTCTCCTCCATTACCCATCGCAGCGGCTTCTAAAACTAGTTGACAAGCCTCTGGGATTGTCATAAAGTAGCGAGTAATTTCGGGGTGTGTTACCGTTATAGGACCACCACTTTCTATTTGTTTTTTAAAAAGTGGAATTACTGAACCATTTGAACCTAGTACATTACCAAACCTTGTGGCAATAAATTTGGTTTGAATACCCGACACATGATTCATACTTTGGGTATACATTTCTGCTAAACGCTTTGATGCCCCCATTACATTTGTTGGATTAACAGCTTTGTCTGTCGATACCATAATAAATTTATCAACATGGTATTCGGCAGAGAGGTCTGCAATAACTCTTGTTCCTAGTACATTCACGCGTATGGCCTCGTATGGGTTGTTTTCCATCAAAGGAACATGCTTATAGGCTGCTGCATGAAACACAATATGAGGCTTGGCACTATGGAATATTCGTCTCATTCGGTTGCTATCCGATACATCAGCAATGACAACTTGTACTTGTGTATTGTTAGGAATTTTCTTACGAATTTCAAATTCTAGATCATATAATGCTGATTCTGCTTGATCTACTAAAATGATTTTTGCAGGGAAAAAAGACAGTAATTGTCGGATAATCTCACTTCCAATAGAACCTGCTGCTCCCGTTACGAGAATTACCTTACTATTAATTTCTTTGCTGATTTGA
This sequence comes from Flectobacillus major DSM 103, assembly GCF_000427405.1. Taxonomy (NCBI): domain Bacteria; kingdom Pseudomonadati; phylum Bacteroidota; class Cytophagia; order Cytophagales; family Flectobacillaceae; genus Flectobacillus; species Flectobacillus major. The sequence goes on along the minus strand of NZ_KE386491.1, from coordinate 3,242,018 downwards.
AGATTATCTATCTGAATGGGGTCTCTACTTAGTAAATCCTCAATGTTGATATTATGTAATTGATTAACCGCAAATTCACCTCCAACCCATTTATCGACAGGAGGTAAGGTTTTTACAATAATCCCTTTTTCTAAAAATAGGTCACTAATTTGTCTTTTTTTAGTGTTAGAAAGGTTATTGATAGCCACAATTACATCAGTGTTTGATTGATTATCAATAAGCTTGTTGAGAGCATGGTTAGGAGTGTATACTCTTACTCCCTCGATTGTTTTATTGGATTTTGCCTCATTATCATCAATAAAACCAAGAATGTTATAATTTTTGGTTTTATCGTTCATCAAAACATTTTTAGTAATTAACCCCGTTGTTCCTGCTCCATAAATGATAACATCAATATGAGGGTTTATATCTGCAACTAGTGTGTCATACACTGATTTAACAAGAAATCGTGAGGTTATTAATAAGAAAATACAAATGAAATACTCAATCACCAAAATAGACAGGGGAACATAAAAAGGAGTATCTATATCGCCCCAATATCTAACCAATAAAGACATACCCCCTGCAATACCAGTGCTCAAGGTTATGACTTTAAATATGGTCATGGCATCCTCAATACTAGTGTATCGAATAATGCCTGTGTATGAGCGGAAAAAGAAAAAACTGCCTAGACGGATATATAATAAAAATAAAAAATGATATTGTGCTAATGTCCAATTGATAGCTAATACATTAAAGTTATGCCTTAATAAATAGGCAAGAACAAAGGATATAAGCGTTATACAAATGTCTATTCCTAGTATAAGCCATCTTGATACAAACTTATTGGAATATTTGCTGAGTAAAGGTTTTGACATATATTAAAGAGTATAGGCTATGGATTGTTTTTTTTCAGGTGATGAATTAATTTACCATGCACGAAGTTAATAATTCTTCTAATAATATAAAATCATATTTATTTTACGGTCTGATTTTCAGTAGTTTGGTTTTTATCATAACATAAATTGTTCCCAATATGGTAAGTACACCCCCAATAGACACCCAAGGCGATATGGTTATTACAGATTGTGTTGCAATAACAAAAATATTGATAATCGCCTGAATAGCAATATAGATAATACTAGTGACTAAATGAGGTATTTTTAGGTTATTGACTAAAATTTGATACAAATGTAAGCGATGCGCTTCAAATATATTTTGCCGTAATATAAGTCTATGAATAATAGTGAAAACACTGTCGATACCATAGACAGACAAAAGTAGGATATATAAAGGGTTTTGATGAATCAAAATTAATTTAATTAGTAAGAAAAAAATAATACAGGCTATCGAAATACTTCCAATATCGCCAGCAAAGCATAATGCCTTTTTTCTGAAGTTGAAAATGTTGAATACCAATAAGCTAGCAATAATACAAAGAAGAAACTCATTTTCAATGAATTGGGTCTGCGAAATATTGATATACCAAAGCGTTAATAAGGTTATAAGACTGTAACCTCCTGTAATACCATTAATGCCATCCATAAAGTTATAGGCATTAATAAAACCAACTCCTATAATAGTAAGCCCTACCCAAACAAAGATATTATTTAGAGGTACTTCTAGCTGAATGAGTGCTAAAACGATGACTAAAAACTGAAATGGAAGCCTATAACGATTGGGGAGTGTCATAATATCATCAATAAAGCTTACCAACGCCACAAGGGTCAAACCTATAAAGAAATAGGTGTACTGCATAGCATACCCCCAATATACTAAGGCTGCCACAAAAAAAATGATACCACCACCACGAATCGTTATTTGAGAGTGCGAGCTTCTTTGGTTGGGTTTGTCAATAATATTGTAATGGTCTGCTATTTTTAAATAAAGAAGTTCAATTAAAAATAAAAACAGAAAACTAAGGACAAGGAATGTAAAATTGGGCATTAGTATTGAGATAAAACTTGGAACTGTTTAGGTTATTTAGTTTTTTGAAAAGATTGGACAGTCATTATAATTCCCTCTTGCGATGTAATCGGCAGAGGTTTGTTAATAGCATTCTTGATTTTCTGATTACTCACCAAATAATTTTCTGTAAGTTTCTGTAGCCGTTCGGTGGTTAGTGGCAACTTCAAGATTGAGCCAATTTGAGCCATTTTGATAATTACAGAGCGATTGATATTCCACAGTTTAGGCTTTTTACCGAGTGATTCACTAATTAATTCGATGAGTCGATTAGTCGAAATAGGCTCATCATCGGCAAGGTTATATATACCCGATGGAATATCGTTTCGTACAATAAGCTCACCTATAACAAAGCATAGGTTATCAATGCTAAGGAAAGACCTCTGATTGGTAAATTTAGCCAAAGGATAAGGGATATTATTTTTTACAACCTGATATAGCAAATTAAGATTTCCTTTATTGCCAGGGCCATGAATCATACAAGGCCTCAGAATATAATAGGCCTTATCAGTAGGTAGAGGCTGTTTTTGTATATATTCTTCGGCCATAAGCTTTGATTTGCCATAATGAGTAGCTGGATTAGCCTTCATTTGTTCAGTCAAAAAACCTTCGACTTGGTCTGCCACAGCCTTAACCGAGCTAATAAAAATAAATTTACTAGCTTTAGACTTCAAAAAAGCATTATACAAAGACACTGTTTTCTGAAAATTAACTTCATAATATTCATCGGCATTATCAACATTCTTCAAATCATGGGCTTTTCCTGCCAAATGGATATAGACATCGCCATCATCAACCGTCAAATCAGTAATCAGTGCTTCACGAAGATTGATACGATTAATAGGATAATCTTTTAGGAATTCAATAAGATTAGAGCCTACAAACCCTGTTGTTCCTGTAATATGGAGTGATTTCATTTTAACTGATTTAAAGCCTTATTATTAATGATTGCTCTATTTTTATCCCAAAACCACCCCCATTTGTTAAAATAATAGATAGCACTTTTTATAGAAATAATAAATAGCTTCCAATTTTTAGCTGATTCTCTGGCATACCCATGAAACACTTCTGCCTCAGGGAAGAAAATGGTTTTATAATCTTTTCCAATTCTTCTTGAAATATCTATGTCTTCAGTATACATAAAAATATTTTCATCAAAGAGTCCCACTTTTGAGAATACATCCGTTCTAATTAGCATGAAGCAACCAGAAATAAATGGTATTTCGATAGTTTTGTCATAGTTAAAATGCTTAAACTCATATTCATCCAATTGTTGCTGAAATAAAGGTAATAATAATTTAGGAATCAATCTTTTAGCGAAAAAGTCAAATGGAGTAGGCAGTTTTCTACACAAATACTGAATAGAGCCATCTTGGTAGTAAACTTTAGGAGCTATAAGGCCAATATCTTTATTTTCGACGATATGATTGAATAATTTCTCTAGGTTACCTTTTTTATATTCTATATCAGGGTTTAGTATCAGGTGACATTTAGATAATTCAATTGACTTACGGATAGCGATATTGTGTCCTGCTCCAAAGCCTACGTTCTTATTATTGAAAATATATTCAATATTTTTGTTATAATCACCGAATACTTTTAATGTATCAGTTGGGGAGTTATCTATAACGAATAGTTTAATTTTTAAGTCAGTATTTAAAAAACTATCAATAGCTTGTTTGATATCATCAAATGTATTTTGATAAGTCACTAGTGAGCAGGTTACATCATACTCTTTTTTTGAAATGGGCATACACTATTGCTTTTAATAAATTCAGTCTGAATGATATTTTTTTAATAAAAGGATATTGGCTTGTTTCTCCTGTATAAGATAGATTACTTCCATGTCGCCTATAATAAATAAGTTTCTTATTGAGAAAGTATGGTTTAAAGTACAAAGAGGCTATAACTCCAATCCACATATCATGCATAGGGATATATTTAGGAAAGGGCAATGTATTATTGAGTACATTTCTATTAAATGCCATACAACACCCAATATAAGGATTTTTAATAATAACCTTTAGAGGGTTAAGATTAGGTATTTTTGTCGATTGTTCATTCATTGGTACTAAATCGCCATCCACAACCTGCAAGTCTGAAATAACTAAGTCATAGAGAGTAAGATATTCAAGGGTTTCTGATACTTTCTGAGGTAGCCAGACATCATCTTGATCTGCTAAAAATATATACTTTCCCGTAGCTTGTTTCAGGGAATGTTCTATATTAAATATGACATTATGAAAGTGTTGGTTTTCAAATATTTTAATCCTAGAATCTGCAAAACTTTTAATGATATCAACAGTACCATCAGTAGATGAATCATCTGAAATAATGATTTCATCATTTTCACCGAGTTGTACAAGTATAGAGTTAAGCTGTTCTTTAATATATCTTTCTCCGTTAAAGGTGGCTATGCAGACTGATATTTTCATTCGGGTTTAATATGTTTAGAAGTGTTTTTATTACATATTAATAATATAATTAGAAAGTAACATGGAAAATAATACCTGTTTTGACTAATGGGAATAAAGGCAAATAGTATACAAAGAATATTGAATGTAAATAGTACTTTAGCTAGAAATAAATCTTGACTATTTCTAGTATTAAATAGTGCAATAGGAATCAGTACGAAGAATAGTAACGATTGAACCCAAATAACAAAATTATTATAAACATCATCAAAGTTAAATAAGGAATCGAGTCTAATTAAACTTCCGAATAGATTCAACATAATTTTAGGGATGACTACAAAAACGTATCCGTATTTATTTTGGATCTCATTTAGCATAGTAATTGTACCTTTTGTGCCGTCACTATTAACACTTGCATCACTTTCTAATAGGTACTCCGATATTGACTGGAAATTATTTATAATTAGATTATTGGCAATGGTTATAATGATAATGATAGCGAGAAGAACTAATTTATTTTTTATATCCCAAAAGGGAATAAATCTAAAAATCAAAAAAAGAATTATAAATAGTAATGATAATTCTTTTCTAGCTAATAAGGCTATAACTATTGAAATGAAAAGAATAATGAATTTTCTATATTCTAAATAAATACAAAATAGTATAATAGCTAGTAGCGAAATGATTTCTTTGTTAATCGAAAATAAGCTAAAAAATAGAACAGGATTGATTAATAGAAGTACTACTAATTTGAGCTTGTCGATACTCAAATATTTTTTGATTAAAATAAAACATATAATTAAGAGTGAAATATTTAAGAAGTATATAATATTCAGATTTTCACCAAAAATACCTAGAATAAGAGTAGGTCCTAAATAGTTTGGTTTTAGTAGTAGTAGTTGAACTATATTATCTACATCTCTATAAGCATTTACATACGTTGGATGATCTGCATATAATCTATATCCTTTGATGGTTTGATCTGTATCTGTAGCTAGTTCAATATCTGTTTTTGCAAAAGAAAAGAAAAATAATGTGCTGATTGTTATGTATGTGATAATTATTATATCTGCTACCTTAACTCTCATAGTTTTAGACGTAAATTTAATGATGTAAAAGAGCGAAATATAAATTGACTACTATTATAATGTATTGCTAATTTAATACCTCTTAGTAACACAAAGAACTTACACAATCGATCGCTAAAATGACTATACTCCATATTCCTTGCTCCCTCACAGTAATATTGAAAACGTATCAAGGCACTCTCTAGTGTAGTATTCACATCAAATGAGGCTTCTTGTGTGCAGTCTAGATTTAGTAAGGTAAAAGTGGTATGTACTTTTTTTACTCGCTCTATAAATACAAAATCACTAAAATCAAGTTTTACAGATTCTTTGTAACCTCCTGCATTAACGAATGTTTCTATGAATATGAGAATACCACTATTTACTACTGAATATTTTTTGAATGAATGTTTGCCTCTTCTGATAGTTGATAACATCCATCCTCGACCCATCGAATATTTTACAGGGGAGAAAATACCTTGTGTAAAATGTAGTAATGGTACAAATACTTTTTCGGTGCTATCTTCTATTATAGCATTTATATATTGTTTAAGTGCATCAATAGGAAATGTTGTATCTTGATCAGATAACAGAACCCACTGTTTTTTATTTTCTTTTGCAATACGCACTCCTTGATTATAAGCTTTACTTACTCCTGGATTGTCAGAATTATGTAAATACTCTATAGTAAAATGCTTGAATTCTCGTAGCTCACTCTTCGTAAATAATGGCAAAGGACTATTATCTACTAAAATTATATGGAAGATAGTATTAAGATTCTTAGCCGATTCATGTAATGATATAAAGGCTTCACTTTTATCTGGTTTTCTGTTGTAGAGCACCATAATAATTGATATATTACTAATGATGGTCTCAATATTATTTTTCATATCTAATAATTGCCAAATCTGTAGATTTCTCAACAAGTAATATTACAGAGGCCGTGATAAATAACTCTGTGATAATCATTGAAATACCTGTACCTATTGAACTTAAATAGGGTGTTAAAATAAAGTTGGATAGTATACAAATAACAGCTCCTATTACTAGGATTTTACTACCTCTTTTTGCATTGTCATGAATTAACAAAACCTGATAGAAGGGTATGTTTAAGCATACAATAGCTGGAATAAAGCTGATAAGCCTAATTAGAGTAACTAAGGAAGTACTATCGATGCTATTTAATCCAAAGTATTGAGGAATAAGCTGTGCAAAAATAAATAGTATTCCGCATCCTAAAGTTACTAAGATAAAAAAAGGCAAGAAAATTTTCTTTAAAAATGCGTGCATTCTTTCTTTGGCCTCGGTAACAATAACACAAATATGTGTGTAAACTGCCTGTGAGAAAACAACCAATAATTGTCTCGTTAACATGGCTATTTTTTCGGCAATACTATAAAGCCCTAATACGTGATCATTGGCAAATAAGCCTAAGATTACAATGTTACTGTTGACATAAATACTAACCGAAAAGTTAGATATAAAATAATAGAAACCGCTCTTTAACTGATATTGAACACTTTTCCATAAGCCTTTCGTAATGAAGTAAATACCAAATCTTCGAATGAGAAATAATGTACTAATGATTCCTGCTATAATATTACCTAATCCTAATAATGGATTGACCCACTGAGCATCATCAACTTTTTTTATCGAAAAAAATATTAATCCCGTAAATAGTACCTTGGCAATCAAATTAGTGTATGTCGTATATTTCATGGTATCCATTCCCTGAAAAAACCAAGTAGGCATAGCTATTTGGCCTATTACCATTAAATAACTTAATAGAAATAAAACCCAATTTTCTCGAAATTTTGGGTGTAATTGAATACAAACAACAAGAATACAAAAGGCCAGTATGGCAAGGACAAGTTTGGTTATTAATACTTCGCTGAAGATTCTACTTAGTTTGTCAATATTGTTTTTATTTAACGATATTTCTTTTACCGCCGATAAACTAAATCCATAATCTACAATAATAAAAAAGTAGAGCATGGTTGTTTGTGCCAATGCTACAATCCCATATTTGTCAACACCTAAGGTTTTGATAAGATAAGGGATAATTAATATTGGTATTACAAAATTAGTACCTTGTAATAACACTAAGGAAAGAAAGTTTTTCGATATTCGACTGTACTCTTTGTACTTTTCTGGTAACATCTAATCATCTGTTAACGTAATGGCATCTCTACCAAACCTTCCGTATACCAACATATCCGCCAAAATTGGCTTGATAAATCCCATTGTTGTCATATCCTATCGCAGTGCTCAGCTCACAGTTAGGTAGAATATTTAAGGGAGTTATCATTTTTATTCCTCCCGAAAACTGTCCTATACTTGTAGCGTAAGGTGCATCGTAAGTACCAATATTCCGACTGTAGGAAAGACGCAAATTTAAGGAGGTTCTTTGATAAATAGATGTTTGTAATCCTAAATAAAAGGCTTGGACTCTGTTATTACTAAAAAAATTGGTTGGAAAACTAGGTAGATTCCGAATGTCTCGACTAGCCACTACAAATGGTGTGCCTATGCCAAATTGATCGTACGACCAGCCATCACGGTATTGTCCATGGTTTAGGTAGTTATCTAGCCCTCGTAAATTAGAATTGGTATTTTCGGCACCAGTACTACCTCCCTGACTGTAGGTGTTTAAAAACTCGAAAACAATTTTTTTGATGTTTATCAAAGCTGAAAACTGATTTTTTGTGGTAATACTAATACCATTTAATCCATCAGTAATATTGATGAGGTAAAATAGCGATCCGTCTTCATAAATATTTTGACGATAAACTAATATGCTAGCTCTTTGAGTATTGATTTCGAAGCCTAAATCGACTGTCCCAAGATGGTTGCCCGCCCGATTGCCTGCGTCTACAAATCCAAACTTGGTGGTATCGCTTTCTACAGCTAAGCTTTGTCCTGTAACTGCCGAAAGAAAATCTTTGAAGCTAGATGGAAGTTTGCCATTTTTTGAATAATAATTGTCGGGATCAGGATATTTGAGCTCGCCTCCCCACTGAACTTGGTGATTGAAGCCTCCATAAAACTTCATTTTCCAATTGGGCTTTCCTATACGAAGGTAGAAAGTTTTTTGGTGAAGGTAAAAATTCTTTACATCCGAGCGACTGTTTTCAAACCAGCCATGTGCTAGCGAGCCTTTGATTGAAATAAGCCCTTTGGTAAAACCTATAGGCATATAGTTTGGAATAGAGATTTGTATCTTGGGCATTGGAAGGGCATTGCCCGACCAAATATAAGAACCCGACGATAATGTGCTATCGACTAACCCAACTACTTCTTTACGTCGGCCAATATAGGCCTCCCAATGGCCAATTTTACCTTTTATATATAGCTCAGGAATGAGAAAGGCTTTGTTTTCGCCAATATTTCCAACAAGTGAAGCTCCAAATCCCCAATCTTTTTTGCGGTCTTCTCGATAACCCGATACTACTCCAGCTTGTAATGAGGCTGCAGATTGCCTTGGTGCTATTCCGTATTGGTTAGATTTGACCCAAAATGGGGTATTACCATTACTTGAAAGAAATGTTCCTAGTTCAGAAGAATAGGTTATTCTTCTGAGTAATAGCGTATCTTGTGCTAGTACTTTGGGAAGAAAACAACTTAGAACTAATATGAATATAAATTTCTTCAAAGTATCAATTTAAAAATGTAAGCAGATGTATTAAGATGATAAAACGTTTTGGGCGTATCTACAAACGGGCATCTGATTGTGATTTATCCCAGAATGATTTGATGTCATAAATGACAGCATCGCTTCCTTTTAGCGAGTTTATATCAATATGGTTAAATTCTTCGTGTGCTACCGAAAGTAAAATACCTTTGTATTGTGTACCTAAATTTTCTAATAATTGAATTCCATATTCTTCGGCAACCTCTTTTTTATCGGCCCAAGGGTCGTATACCTCTACATCGATCCCAAATTCTTTTAACTCATTATATACATCGATAACCCTTGAGTTACGAATATCGGGGCAATTTTCTTTGAATGTAACACCAAGAATTAAAACCTTACAGCCATCAATTTTATGCCCTTTTTTAATCAAAAGTTTTACCAATTTATTGGCTACAAAAACACCCATATTATCGTTGACTCTTCTACCAGATAGAATTACTTGAGGATAATAGCCTAAGCTTTCAGATTTATGGAGCAAATAATAGGGGTCGACACCAATACAATGGCCACCAACTAAGCCTGGTTTAAATTTTAGGAAGTTCCATTTGGTGCCAGCCGCTTCTAGTACTTCGGTGGTGTCGATACCCATTTTGTCAAAAATTAAAGCTAATTCATTGACAAATGAAATATTGACATCACGCTGAGCATTTTCAATAGCCTTTGAGGCTTCGGCTACTTTAATAGAGGGGGCTAAATGTGTTCCTGCTGTAATAATAGCTCCATAAAGTTTATCTACAAATTGGGCTATAGCAGGTGTTGAACCCGAGGTTACCTTTTTGATTTTTGTTAAGGTATTTACTTTATCGCCAGGGTTAATTCTTTCTGGCGAGTAGCCACAAAAAAAATCTTGATTGAAGACAAGCCCGCTTTCTTTTTCCAAAATTGGTACGCAGTCTTCTTCTGTACAGCCCGGGTACACTGTTGATTCATAAATCACTATATCACCATTTCTTAGGGCTTTACCAACCGTTTTGCTGGCTGCAATCAGAGGGGTAAGGTCTGGTTTTTTGAATCGGTCGATAGGGGTTGGTACTGTAACAATAAAAACATTACAGGTTACTAAATCATCGATATTGGCCGAAAAGCTGAGATTCACCGACGATTGTAAGTTGTCGGTATCTACCTCTTGGGTACGGTCGTAGCCCGAAGCCAGCTCGTGGATTCGTCCTTGGTTAATATCAAAACCAATGACCGAGAATTTTTTACCGAACTCTACAGCCAAGGGTAATCCTACGTAGCCAAGGCCAATTATTGCTATTTTTATATGATTTAAGTCCAAAACTTTGAGATAATATTTTTGTAAAATGCAGCTATTGATTGGTTAGGTAATTGGCAATAGATAGCTTCTAAAAAGAAATACGCCCTCAAAGTTAGCCAAAAAAAATAATCCAACCATACTTAATTTATCTAATGGCAATTTCTAATGAAAGAATAAGTAACTTACCAGAATAGCCGTTATGATACCTGCCAAGTCTGCTGTGAGGCCAGCCCAAAGTGTATAGCGAGTTTGCTTGATATTGACTGAACCAAAATATAGGGCTATAACATAGAAAATGGTATCGGCCGACCCCTGAAATACACACGACAAGCGTCCTGCAAATGAATCAGGGCCAAAGGTTTTCATGGTATCTATCATCATGGCTCTTGAGCCACCACCACTTAGGGGGTGCATGAGTGCCGTTGGTAAGGCATCGGTAAAATCGGTGTTGATATTGGTAAGGGCAAAAAGGTATTTCATACCGTCTACAACCCATGTCAATGCTCCTGAATTGCGAAGTGCCCCAATGGCTACCAACATGGCTACCAAATAAGGAATAATTCTTACGGATGTTTCAAAACCCCCTTTTGCTCCATCGATAAAGGCATCAAATACATCTACTTTTTTGCGTAAAGCTCCTAATAAAAACGATATTATCAGAACAAATAGAATCATATTACTGGCTACTTTCGAGATAATTTCTATTTGCTCTTTGGGAATACTCGCAAAATACCAAAGTAATAGGCCTATCAGAGCGGTAATACCTCCGAGCCAAGTCAAGGTTACTTTATCGAAAAGATTGATTTTTTGACGAATGGCCACAAATAATAAACCCGTTACAGTAGCTACATAAGTAGCAATCAGACAAGGAATAAAAATGTCAGAAGCATCGGCAGCTCCGTAAATGGCCCGCTGAGCCATTATACTAAGCGGAATTAGTACTGGGCCTGCACTATGCAATACCAAAAACATAATTTGGGCATTCGATGCTACATCTTTGCTAGGGTTGAGTTCCTGCAAACTTTGCATAGCTTTAAGTCCAAAAGGTGTAGCCGCATTGTCGAGTCCTAGCATATTGGCCGAAAAGTTCATAATCATTTGGCCTCCTGCGGGGTGATTTTTAGGAACTTCAGGAAAAAGCCTATTGAAAAATGGCCCCACAATTCGGGCAAGGAAATTAATAGCACCAGCTTTTTCACCAATATTAAGTAAACCCATAAAGAAAGTCATTACACCAGCCAACGGAAGGGCAATCTTCATAACAGAGGTTTCGGCCGAATCAAACATGCCATCTATTATTAGTTTGAATATTTCGGTGTCTCCAAATAAAATAAGTTTGATAAGAGCCACAACAAATGCAATTACAAAAAAGGCTATCCAAAGGTAATTTAATGCCATATTAAATGGGAGAGATAAGGGTTTGGGTGAATTTAATTCTATATAATTTCTTTATTTACTATCAATTGAAAACTAAATTTAAGTTTTTATTCCTTACCAAAGTACTCTATTCTATGAAAAAGCATTTCTTTTGGGTTGTTCTGTGTCTTATTTTCTGTGGAAAGACTCGACTTATGGCTCAAAAAAACACGAACAAAGCCATAAAATGTATTTATGAAGAAAAAATGGCCAATCAAGGTTTAGTGAATATCCAAACCATAGACCCCTCTATTTTGGTCGAACTCAAATATTCGACAACCGATAATTTTGTCGGAAAAGATGTTTATGGCTGCATAACCAATTGCTTTATGCAAGCAAAACCCGCTCAGATGTTAGCTAAAGCTAGTGCTATACTTCAGCAAAAACAACCTCGTTATCGCTTATTGGTATATGATGGAGGCCGCCCACTGGCCATTCAGAAAATACTCTGGAATGCTCTTTCGCAATATCCGCCTCACCAGAGAGAAACCTATGTGGCCAATCCTGTTCAAAAGTCTATCCATAATTATGGAAGTGCAGTTGATTTAACGATTGCTACCGATAAAGGAGAGGCTTTGGATATGGGTACAAAGTTTGATTTTTTTGGCCAATTGGCTTATCCTACACATGAGGACTATTTCTTGAAAAAGGGAAAACTAACTGCTCAACAAGTAGCTAATCGACGCTTGTTGCGAGACGTAATGCAAGCCGCAGGTTTTATGCCTATCAAATATGAATGGTGGCATTTTAATGCCGTTTCTCGTAGCCAAGCCAAAGCTATGTACAAGATTATCGAGTAAGCTAGCCTCTGATATTTCTTCGTAAACGACTGAGCGACTGTGGCGTAATGCCCAAAAAATTGGAAAGATAAAGCTGAGGTACACGATTAATCAAAGCTGGTTGCTCTTTTGAAATTCGTTCGTAGCGTTCTTGTGCTGTTTCCGAAATAAACGAACGTAACCTGATTTCTTGTTCCAAAGCCACTTGCTGATATGTTAGGCGGCCAAATTTGTCCCAATTATGGTATTGGTTGCAGAGATTCTCAAGGGTTTCTTTTGAAATTACACATAAATCGGTGTCTTCAATGGCCTGAATGTAGTCGTTACTAGGTTGATTGAGGACATAGCAGGTCATACTCGTCACAAATTGGTTTTCGAACGAGATTTGAAAAGTGGTTTCTTGATTGTTTTGAACAAAAAAAGAGCGAGTCAATCCTTTATTAATAAAGCCAATAGCAGCGTTATATTCTCCAGCTTTTATAAAATATTCCCCTTTTTTGATAGTGCGTTCTTCAAATAAACAATGAGCGGCTTCTATTTCCTCAGGTGTGAAGTTTACAAAGCTTTTCACAAAATTAATCATGCTTGGTTTCATAAAATACTGTATTTAAGTGCTATGTCTTCAACGTGTTAATTAAAAAGCTTAATCCACTATGTTGTACATAGAAGGGTATAGGATAACAAAAGGTAATTTGAGTTAGAAAAACCGATACTTTTGTTACAAAAATAAACAAACCATTGATATAGATGAACCAATATGTAATTTATGCCTTTGATGGCACAGACGAAGAAGCATTGGCTCGCCGTATGGCCGCTAGATCACTACACCTTGACGTAGCTACTCAGCTAAAGGCAAATCATAACTTTATTGTTGGTGGAGCTATGCTGGACGAAACAGGCAAAATGGTTGGCTCTACCATGATTGTTCAGTTTGAAACCAAGGAGGCTTTTGATGCTTGGTTTTCTACCGACCCCTATATAACCATGAATGTCTGGCAAAAAATTGAGGTTCATCCTTTTCGAGTTGCCAATATCTAAATTTTTACGGTACGAACGCTGTTCCAATCTACCGATTTTTCGGCAGTAGCCAAATCCATAAATGGGACATCCTGAATCAGCCAATTGAGTTTATTCATACATCCCCCCAAACCATAATATGATTTGAATTTACGAATCATACTCAACTCTGGAATCATGGGTTGGTCGGGGTCAAAGTCTCTAGGATGAAAGTATGTCATCACATAGTTGGCTTGTTTGGTAAGCTGTTTAATAAGAGGGTAGGGGAATAACCTAAAATAGCCACCTCCCGAAAAAATCAAGGACGTTCCCATCATATTATGAATATTGATAGGGAACTCCTTGAGTTTATGCCCATCAATATCAATCCAGCAAGGTTCGGCTGTACCAAACTGTTCAAACCCTCCATGCGACCTCTTGGCAGGAAATACCGAGCAGTCTATTTCTATTCCATTTTCAATAAGTACCTCAAATGCCCATTTGTTTTCTTGCTTGATAGAAAAACCTGGGGCACGATAAGCTCTTACTTTTTTGCCAGTGGCATCTTCTAGTGCCTTGATAGAAGTCGATAAATCTTCTTTGAACTCTTTACGGTTTTGTTCATAAGCCAACTGGTGCAAGTCAGAATGCGTTGCAATTTCATATCCTTTATTGGATATAGCCTTGATAATATCGGGATGTTTACGAGCTACCCAGCCCAAGCAAAAAAAGGTAGCCTGCTGCTGGTTTTTTTCTAATAGGTCAAAAATTTTGTCCATATTTTGATGGATACGGCTAGGGTATTTGGCCCAATCGTCCTCGGTCTTAGTAGAGGCATTATCCAAGAGGTGAAACCACTCTTCTATATCAAAAGTTAGAATATTCATATTGTAGTTATTTCGGTACAAAACTTTTGTACTAAATGAAATTTTAGGTAAATAGTTGGCTGATTTTAGAGATAGGCTTCATCCAAAGAGTGTACCACCTAGGGTTTAGTTGATTGATTTGCCACGCTCTTCGGTCTTCCATATTGGCACGATAGCGATGTTTCCACGAAGCCGTACTTGTACCGCCATTACGCATAGTCATAACAACTTCAGGCAAATAGGCTGCCGATAAGCCATGTTTGTACATCATTCTTAGCATTAGCTCGTAGTCGCCCGAACAAGTAAAATCGGTGATATAATAACCATATTGTTCAAATGCTGCTCGTTTTATATAGAATGACAAATGCGGGGGCATCCAGCCTTTAAGCCAATTTTCACGATTATACTCACCCGATTTCCAATATCGTACAATTTTGTGCATATTGTCAGGGTTCACATATTGCTTATCGCCATAAATTACATCTGTGCCATGTTGCTGAAATGCCTCTGCTACATGGCTCAATACATGATTGTTAGGGTAGAAGTCGTCCGAGCCAATTGTTCCTACAATATCACCAGTAGCCATTTTAACACCCTTATTGAGGGCATCATAAATACCTTTATCAGGCTCTGAAATATATTTGATTTTATTACCAAACGATTGAAGAATTTCTACTGTGCTATCTTTTGAAGCACCATCAACAACAATGTATTCAACCCAAGGGTAGTCTTGTGCCAAAACACTCTCTATGGTTTGTTTAATGGTTTTCTCGCTGTTGAAAGAAACGGTAATGATTGAGATTTTCATGGGAGGGCATCTATTTATTGCGGCAAAGATACATAACTACTGTGGTTTAATCTGCTAAAAACCTAGGATTGCCCTCGAAATATTCTGATAGGCGTGTAGTGATGGACAAGTAAAACATGAGTCATCTCCCAATTTTAGGTAATATTAAAAGAGACCTCCTATTTGTGCTTGTTGGGATTTATGAAGTAGACCATTGTACCTTCTTCCCAAAGTACACAAAAGGGAGGCTTTTATTGACTATTAATCAAAAAAGGCGAGATGACTCATCTTTAAGATACAAAGCATTGAATCTCTACTGGTGAAAATCATATTCAACAATAATCACTCATTTGCTCAATCACAATTTACTAAATTAGGGATGACTCATGTTTGGTATAACTAAGAAACTCGGTTGGTGTATTTTACTTATCGGCCTCGTCCACCTCTAAAGCCTCCCCCTCTGTTTCCAAATGAGCCATAGTTATAACTTCGGGTACTACCCCAGTTGGTATTACTCTGTGAGCGATAAGTGTTATAGCTTCTTTGAGCATTATTTCCATTAAAACCAGATAGGTCGTGTACCGATGGCCCTGCCGAATAAAAAGTACGGCCTGTATTATTCCGAAGAATATTTGTTTGTGGCATAAAATGGTTATTGTATGAGCGGTTAACGATATAATTACCTAAGTTTCGCTCTACAAGTTTATGTCGTGGTACAAATGACCAATATGAGCTTGGGGGGTAATAATTGCCACCAAACTGGATACCAAAACCCAATCCCCATGTATAACCGTTTGGAAACATTGGTGCCCAGCCAAAGGCATCGGCTGTACTGCCCCAAGTTACCCATGCTGGCGACCACTGATAACCGGGTACCCATGCCCAGCCATAGGGCGAATCATAAAACCAACGACCATAATGGAAGGGTGCCCATCCCCAAGCATAACTTGATTGCCAAGTCCAGCCATAATTGGTATAATCCCAGTAGCCATTGGTTGAGTATGGCTGAAAAGTGCTATCTACTCCAGGAACCCAAACATTGCCATATTTAGGGTCATTTACCCAGCTGCCATATTTGCCTAATTCTTCATGAAATAACTCATAACTTACCTTGGTGGTATCGCCAGGGTTATAAGTGGTATCAATAGCTACCTCTTTGAGGTTGGGACTACCAGCCAACGAAATACTGGAATCATCAAAATAGCTTCGTTGTGTTGTACAAGCGGCAACCGCTACCAAACAGAATAACAAGATGCCAAATTGGATTGTTTTCATGTGTTTTGTATGTTAAACACTATTATAAACCTTATTCAAGAAGCATGTTATATCCTAAAAAGCTATAACTGCATTACTATCAAATTGCACTATCTTGATTTGCTAAAGCCTAGCTAGAATCTTTTTGGCTTGTTTGGGTAGTTCAGAACTCAATTTTGCAGGATTGTTGACTGGGCTATCCATCGAACCTCGCCACAACAAACGCTTATCACTGGCCGCAATACAATCAATGACAAATGTTCCGTTGATATATCGTTGTGGATAATAGCCACCACCTCCCCAAGCATACATCGGGTAAAATCCTCTAAAACCACCGTACATTCCATAAAATGGATAGGCATAATTATTAGACACCATTCGGGTTTGAGGTTCGATAAACTCACGATAGGTTATCAAAAACTCAGGATTTTGCTCATCTAAAACATACCCTTTTTGAGCCATTTGCTTATCTACTTCAGCCTTGATATTCTGATAAGTAATATCGCTTTTATATAATGGATTTTGATTGGCAATTACCTGAGCTTTCGTCCAAGCATAACGACGAAAACTATGTATGTCGGACAATCGGTTTTGTTCGACCTTTACCGAAGTACAACTGCTGAATCCTATAACAAGGAAAGCAAAAAACAATAGCTTTTTCATGGTCTTATGATGTTTAAGTTATATCTGATTAGACAAGACTAACCACCAAAACGTTTACCACATCAACTGTTTATTTGATGTTAAAATATGTTAAAAACAAAGTGCTACAAGTATGTAAGGAATAAAAGCTTACTAAACCTTTGTCAGCTTGGTGAAATAGGCTTTTTTGAAGCTATTGTGCTAACGAATACCCAACAAAGTGGTCGTTAAAAACAGAGTTATTAAGTATTATGGTTAGAGCAGGAAAACAAAGGTGCTGAAACTTATGTCTGGTCGATAACCTATCGTCAGTTAGGCATTAAAACCCCTGTTTTAGTAGAAAACCTATCAATGGATACTCTCATAGGAAAATTAAGAAAGCTTAAACCAATAAATCATGCGTGCTAATTTGCTCGATACTCCAACTACCCTACAGAAAAACATAAGGGTTCGTTTTAGATTTCATACAATTATTGCTTAATTTTAGTCAGTACAATTTTTCTAACTATGATATAAATGGAAGCAATGAAGGAAAAACGAACTTACGATGCCATTGTGGTAGGTTCTGGTGTCAGTGGAGGGTGGTCGGCAAAAGAATTAGCAGAGAAAGGACTGAAGGTATTAGTGTTGGAACGTGGGCGAATGATTGAGCATGTGAAAGACTATCATACAGCCATGACCGACCCCTGGGATTTTCCGCATGGAGGGCAAGTCCCCTTAGAGGAAATGAAAAATTATCCTATTCATCAGCGAACAGGTTTTACCATTACAGAGTCTACCAAGCATCATTTTACAAAAGATATAGATTTTCCTTACATAGAAGAAAAACGGTTTGATTGGATCAGAAGCTGGCAAGTGGGAGGCAAGTCGCTTACTTGGGGAAGGGTATCTTTGCGAATGAGCGACCTCGACTTTGAGGCCAATGCCAAAGAAGGTATTGGTATTGATTGGCCTATTCGTTACAAAGACTTAGCTCCTTGGTATGCTTATGTCGAAAAATTTGTGGGTATTGCAGGCAAAAAAGATGGTATTCCTCATTTGCCCGATGGTGTTTTTCAGCCACCTATTCCAATGACTTGTGTAGAAGACCATCTTGGAAAAGCCCTAAAAACCAAATACCCCGACCGCCATGTGATTCACTCACGTACGGCTAACTTAACCGACCCTACTCCAGAGCAGCTTGCTTTAGGACGAGCTAAATGCCAGCTAAGAGATATGTGTATGCGTGGATGTCCATTTGGAGCGTATTTTAGCTCGCAATCAGCTACATTTCCTGCTGCTCGTAAAACGGGTAATCTTACTATTCGCCCTCACTCTATTGTTAATTCTATCATTTATGATGACACAAAAGGTAAGGCAACAGGCGTGAGGGTAATTGATGAAAATACCCATGAATGGGTAGATTTTCATGCAAAAATTATATTCTTGAATGCTTCTGCTTTAGGTTCTACTTATATTTTGATGAATTCTAAGTCACGACGTTTTCCAAATGGATTGGGTAATGATAGCGGAGCTTTAGGCCACTACTTAATGGACCACCATTTTGGTATCGGAGCCCGTGGCGAACATGATGGCTTTAATAATCAGTATTATTATGGTCGTCGTCCTAATGCTATCTATATTCCTCGTTATCGTAATGTTGGTAACGACAAACGTGACTATTTACGTGGTTTTGGCTATGAAGGAGGTAGCTGGAAAGCTCGTGGCGAGTCTGATGACGAGTTTGGTGCTGATTTTAAAGACAAATATACCCATCCAACAGGCAATTGGGGCTTAGATATTATGGGTTTTGCTGAAACGTTGCCTGTTTATACCAATAGGGTAACATTGACCGACGAGCAAAAAGATAAATGGGGACAACCTCTTTTAAAAATGTCGGCCGAGTTTGGCGAAAACGAACGTAAAATGCGAGTAGATATTAAAAACGATGCTGCCGAAATGTTAGAAGCAGCAGGTTTTAAAAATATCGAAACCTACGACAACCAGCCAGGGTTTGGTCTAAGTATTCACGAAATGGGAACGGCTCGAATGGGACGAGACCCCAAAACTTCTGTACTGAATGCTCATAGCCAAGTTTGGGGATGTCCTAATGTATTTGTAACCGATGGAGCATGTATGACCTCGTCTTCAAACGTTAACCCGTCGTTAACTTATATGGCTTTGTCGGCCAGAGCTGTAGATTTTGCTGTGAAAGAATTAAAAAAAGGCAATTTATAAAGCCTTTAGGTTACGGCATAACTGTTTTACTATTAGCTAGCGAATCCATTTGCTAGCTAATAGTAAAATTACAATACAAACAATAGACCTATTTTAGACTTGACGGACAATCCCAAATTACAATAGCCGAAACGCTCAAGTATCAACGTATTAATCCAAGACACTTCAGCTTACAAACAAATTCAAACGATTCGTATAACCTCTATGGCACAACCAAAATCTGTAGACAGTGCCTACACAGCTATTGCTATGCTTAGTATTTTGATAGAATCAAGAAATAGAGAAGTGTACAGTATAATATCAATGTCCTAGAAATGAGTATCTTAATAGGTCTTAAAGAGATTTGTAACATCGAAAAAAATAGATTTGAGCAAATACAACAATGTTATTTATGTACTCAAAACGATTGGTGCATCAGAACGTCAATATATCAATATTGAAACCAAGGGGAAAAGTAGATATTTGAATCACAGCACACATAACAGTTCATCATTTTATATTTCAACAAGCCCAGATAGGCTACAGCGTTGGTAATAAAATGAAAGGTAATAAAGTAGCAATTCAGTGAAATCCTTCAATAAAAAATACAATCGTATAAGCCTAACGATGGTAGTGGTTTTTTTTTAATATTTTTTTAAAATATTTTTCATAACTCATTGTATTTCAAAAACTATTCTCTAATTTTGCAGTCCCATTAAGGCACCCCAATTCACATGGTCTTGCAAAGGGTTGGCAGAACTCGGCAAGAAATTAAGTAAGTTGAAATATTTGGAGTGCTAGCATAGGAAAAGACAACACAAGGTTATTGCCTAATCAAGTTTGTCGCAAATAGTGTCAGAACTGATACTGGCTTGCTTTACTGAATGCCCAGTTTGCAAAGTTGAGTATTAAGCTGCACAGGACTCGTCTCACGGGTATAAGCCCGTCCGCACATTTCTTGTCGCTTTATCCCTCAATTTTCTGTCGCTCAAATAGTTTTGAGAATTTTTTTGTGTACTTTTTTGTTAGTGCCAAATAAAATTCCGACCTTTGCAGTCCGTTTTACGTCGAATCTATTAGGTGAATACGTAACTCGTTGTAAATAAGTTAATTATTTTATCTTTTAACGTTTTATTCAATAATAAAATGTCTGGAATTATCGGAAAGAAAATCGGTATGACCAGCCTCTACAATGCTGATGGTGCTGCCATCCCTTGTACGCTGATTGAAGCCGGTCCTTGTGTAGTAACGCAAGTAAAAACAGTAGAAAAAGAAGGCTATAGTGCTATTCAGTTAGGCTATGGTGAGAAGAAGGAAAAACACACTTCTAGGCCATTATTAGGTCACTTCAAAAAAGCAGGCACAACTCCCAAAAAGAAGCTTGTAGAATTCAAATCTTTTGAAAGCCCATTAGCTTTAGGAGAAACCGTATCGGCAGAGTTATTTGCAGAAGGTGACTTCATCGATGCAATCGGAACATCAAAAGGTAAAGGTTTCCAAGGTGTTGTTAAGCGTCACGGATTTAGTGGTGTAGGAGGTCAAACTCACGGACAGCACAACCGCGGTCGCCACCCAGGTTCAATTGGTGCTTGTTCATTCCCATCTCGTGTATTCAAAGGTCTTCGCATGGCAGGTCGTACAGGTGGTAATCGCGTAAAAGTTCAAAACTTGCAAGTATTGAAAGTTTATGCTGACAAAAACCTTATCGTAGTGTCAGGTTCAGTACCAGGAGCGAAAAATTCATACGTTATCCTTGAAAAATAGATTTAGGTTGAAAGATTGGAATATCTCTTAGGGCTTTAAAAGTCAACTTTTCAAATCTTCAATTTTTAAATCTTCACATTAAAGAAAATGGAATTATCAGTATTAAATATACAAGGCAAAGAGACAGGTAAGAAAGTAACGCTTTCTGACGAAATCTTTGGAATCGAGCCAAACGAGCACGTTGTTTGGTTAGATGTGAAGCAATTCTTGGCTAACAAACGTCAAGGAACTCACAAAGCAAAAGAAAGAGCAGAGGTTTCGCGTTCAACACGCAAGCTGAAGCGTCAAAAAGGAACGGGTGGAGCTCGTGCAGGTTCAATGAAATCACCTTTGTTTAAGGGTGGTGGACGTGTATTCGGTCCAGTTCCTCGTGACTACTCATTCAAATTGAACAAGAAAGTAAAATCTTTAGCTCGTCAGTCGGCATTTGCTGCAAAAGCACAAGCAGGAGAGGTTTCTGTTTTGGAAGATTTCTCATTCGAGGCACCAAAAACAAAAGCATTCTTGTCAATCTTGAACGCATTGTCATTGGTAGATACAAAAACATTGTTGATTTTGTCAGAAGAAAACCAAAACATTTATTTGTCAGGTCGCAATTTGCCAAAAACAAAAGTTGTATCTGCTGGCCAAGTAAATACTTATGACTTAGTAAATGCAACTCGTCTTATCATTGCAGAAGGTGCTGTTGCAAAAATCGAATCATCTTTCAGTAAATAGTTAGCAGTAGATAAAACTGAGAACAATTAACGTCATAAAGAAATGAGCATTATCAAAAGACCAATTCTTACTGAGAAAACTCAGGATTTGCAGAAGGGCGGTCAGTACGTTTTTGAAGTAGCGGGAAAATCAAACAAGATTGAAATCGCTAAAGAAATCAAGAAAATGTACGGAGTTGACGTAACATCTGTAAATACTCTTCGTCAGTTCGGTAAGAAAAAATCAAGAAGTACAAAAACTAAGATTACATCTGGTTATACTTCAACATTCAAGAAAGCAATCGTTACAGTAGCTAAAGGCGAAGTAATCGATTTCTATGAAGGAATCTAAAACCAATTTGAAGATAGATTAATTCGGATTGTTTGATACATAATCAACAATTCAATCATTCAGATTTTCAAATTAACATTTATGGGTGTTCACCCCGATAATTTGAACAAAAAGAGAAATGGCAGTTAGAAAATTAAAACCAACATCTCCGGGTCAACGTCAACGTATCGCTCCAACTTTCGAAGAGATTACTACTTCGAAACCGTATAAACCGTTGTTGGCTCCAATTAAAAGAACAGGTGGTCGTAACAACTTAGGACATCGTGCTATGCGTTACATCGGTGGTGGTCACAAACGTCGTTACCGTTTGATCGACTTCTATCGTGACAAATTCGATGTTGAAGCTACAGTTTTGACAATTGAATACGATCCAAACCGTACAGCACGTATTGCTCTGATCGAGTATGCTGACGGAGAAAAATCTTATATCATTGCTCCTACAGGTTTGAAAGTAGGTCAATCTGTGATATCAAGTGCAAGTGCAGCTCCAGAAGTGGGAAATACAATGCCTTTGTCGAGTATTCCAGTAGGTACAATTGTACACGCTATTGAGCTTCGCCCTCGTGGTGGTGCTGAGTTAGCTCGTTCTGCTGGTACTTACGCTCAGTTGTTGGCTCGTGATAGCAAATATGCTACATTGAAATTGCCTTCAGGTGAAATGCGTATGGTTTTAGCAAACTGTTTGGCAACGGTAGGTTCTGTATCAAATGCAGATCACATGAACACAAACTTGGGTAAAGCTGGTCGTCACCGTTGGTTAGGCCGCCGTCCAAGAGTTCGTGGTGTAGTAATGAACCCAGTAGATCACCCAATGGGTGGTGGTGAAGGCCGTTCTTCTGGTGGTCACCCACGCTCACGCACAGGCTTGTTAGCGAAAGGTAAGAAAACTCGCGACAAGAAAAAGGATTCAAATCGTCTAATCATCAGTAGAAAGAAAAAATAGATAGATGGCACGTTCATTAAAAAAAGGACCTTATATTGACTATCGCCTTGACAACAAGGTGGTTGCTATGAATGATTCAGGCAAAAAGTCAGTTATCAAAACTTGGTCAAGACGTTCAATGATTTCTCCTGACTTCGTTGGACACACTTTCGCAGTGCATAACGGCAACAAGTTTATCCCAGTATATGTTACAGAAAACATGGTTGGACATAAACTTGGTGAATTTGCTCCAACTCGCAATTTCCGAGGTCACATCGCAAAAAAAGATAAAGGCAAAAGGTAATAGGGGATAGTGGACGGTGGATTGCGGGTTGAAGGAAAAGTTCTAACAATCCAAATAATCCAAAATCCCAAATCCGAAATCCGAAATCATAGAAATGGAAGCAGTAGCTAAATTAAACAATGTTCCGACTTCTCCTCAGAAAATGAGAATCGTGGTTGACATGATTAGAGGTCAGAAAGTCAACAAGGCTTTGGGTATCTTGAAATTTGAACCTAAAGTTGGTGCTAGATACGTTGAGAAATTGTTACTCTCGGCGATTGCCAATTGGCAAAACAAGCACGAAGACGTTAAGTTGGAAGATGCCGACTTGTACGTTAAAACCGTTACAGTAGATGGCGGTAGCTCATTGAAGCGTTTGCGTCCAGCTCCACAAGGTCGTGGATACAGAATCTTGAAGCGTTCAAACCACATTACTATCGTGGTTGCTTCAGCAAGTGCTCCATCAATCGTAACAATAGAAGAATAATTAGAGAAAACATCTAAATATCACAAAATGGGACAGAAAGTAAACCCCGTTGGTCTTAGACTTGGTATCGTCAGAGGTTGGGATTCTAACTGGTACGGCGGTAAAAACTTTGCCGACAAGTTAGTTGAGGATGAGAAAATCCGTAAGTACGTTGCTGCTCGTATTCCAAAGGGTGCAATCTCTAAGGTAATCATCGAGCGTACTTTGAAGCGTATTACCTTGACTATCAATACAGCTCGCCCTGGCGTTGTAATTGGTAAAGGTGGTCAAGAAGTTGATAAAATCAAAGAAGAATTAAAGAAAATCACAGGCAAAGATGTTCAAATCAACATCTTTGAAATTAAACGTCCTGAGATTGATGCTAAATTGATTGGCGAAACTATCGCTCAGCAATTAGAAGCACGTATTTCTTTCCGTCGTGCTATGAAGCAAGCAATTGCTTCTGCGATGAGAGTAGGTGCTCAAGGTATCAAATTGAAGCTTTCTGGCCGTTTGGGTGGTGCCGAAATGGCTCGCTCAGAAGGATACAAAGAAGGACGTATTCCTCTTCATACTTTGCGTGCCGATATTGACTACGCTATCTCTGAAGCTTTGACGGTTTATGGTAAAATCGGTATCAAAGTGTGGGTGTTCAAAGGCGAAGTGTACGGCAAACGTGATCTTTCTCCAAACGCTGGAATGGCTGCTCAACAAGCAGGTGGTGGCGACTCTCGTGGTGGTAACAACCAACGTGGCGGCCGTGACGATGATGGTGGACGCCGTGGCGGACGCGACAATCGTGGTGGTGGTCGTGGTGGTAATGACAACCAACGTCGTAACAACAATAACAACAACCGCGGAAAAGGAGGAAATCCTAACAACAAAGGAGGCGGAAAGAGATAATTTTTAAAATCTTAGTTTAAAGTCGCAAGTCTTAAAGATTGCATTTGTACTACTCAAAAGTAACCCTTTATGACTTACGACTTATGACTTAAAGACTTCATAAGACAATGTTACAACCAAGAAGAACCAAGTTCCGTAAGCAACAGAAAGGTAGAGTGAAAGGATTGGCAACTCGAGGTCATGAAATTGACTTCGGTACATTCGCTATCAAAGCTCTGGAGCCAGGACGTATAACTGCTCGTCAAATCGAAGCAGCTCGTATCTCAGTAACTCGTGCAATGAAACGTGAAGGTCAGGTTTGGATTCGTATCTTCCCTGATAAACCTATCACTAAGAAACCTGCAGAGGTACGTATGGGTAAAGGTAAAGGTGCTCCTGAATATTGGGTAGCCAATATCAAACCAGGCACAATTTTGTTCGAATCATCTGGCGTACCTTTAGAATTGGCTCAGGAGTCACTTCGTTTGGCAGCTCAGAAATTACCACTTCGTACAAAATTCGTAGTTCGTAGAGATTATCAAGAAGAATAGTATTTTTTGTCGTTAGTCGTTAGTCATTTGTCGTACCGACACATGATCAACGTCCAACGACTCAACGACTAATAGAACAATGAAAAACGCAGAAATCCAAAAATTGAGCTTAGAAGAGTTGAAAAACACTTTGGCTTCAGAAAAAGATGCTTTGGCACGTTTGAAGTTTGCTCACGCTATTTCTCCAATTGAGAACCCTTTGCGTTTGCGTGAAGCTCGTAAAGTGATTGCTCGCTTGGAAACTGCTATTACAGCAGCAGCCAAAAAATAATGCTCGGGGGGGCTTTCTCCTAAGTGTTACATAGTAAATGATTTTTTTAACAGACCTCATCAACATACCGCTTGAGGTCAATCGAAAACAACCAAATCCAACGATGGAAAGAAATCTAAGAAAAGTAAGGATTGGGCGTGTGGTGAGCAACAAGATGGACAAGTCTATCACCGTCGCCGTAGAAAGAAAAGTTAAGCACCCACTTTATGGTAAGTTTATGCAAAAAACTTCAAAAGTGATGGCTCATGATGAGAAAAACGAATGTGGAATCGGCGACACAGTTAAGGTTATGGAGACCCGTCCTTTGTCAAAGAACAAGCGTTGGAGATTAGTTGAAATTATCGAGAAAGCGAAATAATTCACTACTCCAGTTTCATCCAGCGTTAAGCACTATCTACAAGCTTTTCTTGGGCTAGTGTATAATTAACAATGATTTAATTTTTTCGCAATCTTTAATATACCAAGCAAACAATGGTACAGCAAGAATCAAGACTCGGCGTTGCTGATAACTCAGGTGCAAAAGAAGTACTGGTTATTCGTGTGCTGGGCGGTACAGGAAAAAGATATGCTTCTGTTGGTGACAAAATCGTAGTAACTGTGAAGTCTGCGTTATCGTCATCTAGCATGAAGAAAGGTACGGTTTCTAAAGCCGTAGTAGTAAGAACTAAAAAAGAAATTCGTCGCAAAGATGGTTCATATATCCGCTTTGAAGACAATGCAGCAGTTCTTTTAAATAACAATGACGAGCCACGTGGTACTCGTATTTTCGGGCCAGTTGCACGTGAATTACGTGAAGCAGGGTTTATGAAAATTGTTTCGTTAGCTCCAGAGGTACTTTAATCATAATTTGTAATCATCATGGAAAGAAAGTTTAATAAGCAGCCAAAACTGCACATCAAAACTGGTGATACTGTTGTGGTTATCGCTGGTAACGCTAAAGGTCAAACAGGCGTAATTACAAAAGTATTAGTTGAAAAACAACGTGCTATTGTAGAAGGTGTAAACCTTATCACAAAACACGTAAAACCTACTGCTAGCAACCCTCAAGGTGGCATCGTAAAAACAGAAGGTACAATCCATATTTCAAACCTTGCGGTTTCTGAAAATGGCAAAGCCGTTCGTACAGGTCGTAAATTGAACGAAAAAGGCAAGTTGCAGAGATTCTCAAAAGCAACTGGTAATTTTATTTAATCAATAATCAATGAACACTGTGCTACTTTTCATTCTTGAATAACAGCCAGTGGAAAAGTGGGTCGGAAATCCACATAAAGTTTCATAACAATGACAACTACAACAAGATTAAGAGACAAATACCAAAGTGAAGTTGTTCCTGCGTTGAAGGAAAAATTTCAGTACAAATCAATCATGCAGGTTCCAAAGATTACTAAAATCGTAATCAACAAAGGTATCGGAGCTGCAGTGGCTGATAAAAAATTGATTGATACTGGTCTTGAAGAATTAACACTTATTGCTGGTCAGAAAGCTGTGGCTACTATGTCTAAAAAGGCAATCTCTAACTTCAAATTGCGTGAAAACATGCCTATCGGTGTGAAAGTAACATTGAGAGGTGAAAAGATGTACGAATTTCTTGACCGTTTAACTGCAGTAGCTCTTCCTCGTGTACGTGACTTCAAAGGGGTTTCTGACAAAGGATTTGATGGCCGTGGTAACTATACATTAGGTGTTAAAGAACAAATTATCTTCCCTGAGATTTCTATTGACAAAGTAAGCAAAATCTCTGGTATGGATATTACATTCGTGACCACAGCTAATACTGATGCTGAAGCGTATGCCTTGTTACAGCAAATGGGTATGCCTTTCGCTAATTTGAAGAAGTAATTTAACTACGTTATCC
Organism: Flectobacillus major DSM 103; assembly: GCF_000427405.1. Taxonomy (NCBI): domain Bacteria; kingdom Pseudomonadati; phylum Bacteroidota; class Cytophagia; order Cytophagales; family Flectobacillaceae; genus Flectobacillus; species Flectobacillus major. Next base: position 3,214,664 of record NZ_KE386491.1, on the reverse strand, counting down.
GTTATTCGTTATCCGCTTTAGGAATACGTTCTTTTTCGGGTAACGGATAACCGACAACAGATAAAAAAGATTCAAGCACAATGGCAAAAGAATCAATCAAAGCAAGAGAAAGAAAAAAAGAAGCAACCGTTGCTAAATACGCTGCAAAGCGTGCAGCTCTTAAAGCTGCTGGCGATTACTTAGGTTTAGACAAATTACCTAAAAATGCTTCACCAGTACGTTTGCACAATCGTTGTAAGCTAACAGGTCGTCCAAGAGGTTATATGCGTAAATTCGGCATTAACCGTGTGACTTTCCGTGAAATGGCTTCAGCAGGATTGATTCCAGGCGTAACTAAATCAAGCTGGTAATTTCCTTTACGATAAAATTTATCGTAAGCTTTATTAAAATCAGCCAGTTATGGTTGTTTTTTTAAATTCAATTCCGTAATTTTGCGAGCCTTTTCCTAGAGAAAAGATCGTTTCAAATATCGAAAACAATGACAGATCCAATAGCAGATTACTTAACACGATTGAGAAATGCCATCAAGGCACGTCACAGAATCGTTGAAATTCCTGCTTCTAACATCAAAAAGGAAATCACAAAAGTGCTTTTTGATAAAGGATATATTCAAAACTACAAGTTCGACGATACAACTGTTCAGGGTACAATCAAAATCGCTTTGAAATACAACCCAGTTACAAAACAGCCTGCTATCGTGAAGTTGGAGAGAGTATCTAAGCCAGGTTTACGTAAATACAAAGGTGCTGGAGAGTTACCACGTGTATTGAATGGTTTAGGTGTAGCTATCCTTTCAACATCAAAAGGTGTAATTACAGACAAAGAAGCCCGTGTACTCAATGTAGGTGGTGAAGTTCTTTGTTTCGTATATTAATCTTAACAATGGGGAATAAGTCTAGTAAAGGTTTGTTCCCTAACTTATTTTCAAATAACGCTGAAAGAGGTATAATGGCCTCCATCTAAGCAAAAACAAAAAAGTCATGTCAAGAGTTGGTAATAAACTTATCACACTTCCTGCTGGTGTTACTGTAGCCGTTGATAAAAATACAGTGACTGTAAAAGGAGCAAAAGGAACCCTTGTTCGTACTATCGATTCAGATATTACAGTAGAAGTTGAGGGTAACGAGTTGCGTGTAAAACGCCCTACTGAACAAAAGCGTCATAAGGCTCTACACGGATTGTACCGTGCATTGATTAACAACATGGTTGTTGGTGTTAGCGACGGTTTCAAAAAAGAAATGGAAATCGTAGGGGTTGGTTACAAAGCTTCTAATCAAGGAAATATTCTTGAATTGGCATTGGGTTACTCACACGCCATTTTTATGCAAATCCCTTCTGAGTTGAAAGTTACAACAGCAATGGAAAAAGGTCAAAACCCTAAAGTTGTTTTGGAAGGTATCGATAAGGAATTAATAGGCCAAGTTGCAGCAAAGATTCGTTCTCTTCGTAAAGTTGAACCTTACAAAGGTAAAGGTATTCGCTTCGTGGGTGAGCAAATCCGTAGAAAAGCTGGTAAAGCTGGTGGTAAGAAATAGCATTTAATCATCGTGGGTCGGTAATCCACAAAATATCTAATACAAATGGCTACGCAAAAAGATTTAAGAAGATTACGTATTAAGCTTTCTATCAGAGCGAAAGTTTCTGGTACAGCTGAAAAGCCAAGATTGTCTGTTTTCCGTTCAAATACTGCAATTTATGCACAGCTTATTGATGATGTGAAAGGACAAACTTTAGCTGCTGCTTCATCTAAGGAATTAGGGTTAAAAAGCGGTAATGTTGAAAGTGCAAAGCAAGTAGGTGCTAAAATCGCTGAAAAAGCTTTAACTGCAGGAATTTCAACAGTTGTTTTTGACCGTAACGGTTACTTGTACCATGGTCGTGTTAAGGCAGTGGCAGAAGGTGCAAGAGAAGGAGGTCTTAAATTTTAATTAGTCAATTTGAAATTGTGCAACGCGGTTCGCCGCCCTTCTAAAAATGAAAGTTTTTGATGTTAAAGCACAGATTTCAAATTTTCAAATTCAACAATTTTCAAATTAGAAAAAAATGTCGCAATTAATATCAAAACCTATCAAGGTTAACGAAGGCGAATTAAAAGAAAGAGTTGTAGCTATCAATCGCGTAGCGAAAGTAGTGAAAGGTGGACGTCGTTTCAGCTTCTCTGCAATCGTTGTTGTTGGTGATGGCAAAGGCGTAGTAGGGTTCGGTTTGGGTAAAGCAAACGAAGTTACTGACGCTATCTCTAAAGGTATAGAAGACGCTAAGAAAAACTTATTCCAAGTTGCTCTTTTGAAAGCAACTGTACCTCACGAACAAATTGGTAAGTTCTCAGGTGGTTTCGTATTGTTGAAGCCTGCTGCTCCGGGTACTGGAGTAATTGCGGGTGGTGCAATGCGTGCTGTTCTTGAAGCTGCTGGTGTTCATGATGTATTGGCTAAATCAAAAGGTTCTTCAAACCCTCACAACGTGGTAAAAGCAACTGTAGATGCTCTTGTTAAAATGAGAAATCCTCATACAGTAGCTTTCCAAAGAAGTGTATCTTTAGCAAAAGTATTTAACGGATAGTTTATTTTAGTTGATTGAATTGAGCTTGCAGTATTACTACAAGCTCAATTCTTGAAACTCAAAAATATAAAACCATGTCAAAGGTAAAAATCACTCAAGTTAAGAGTACAATCAAACGCCCTGAAGTTCAAAAACGCACTATTCAAGCTCTTGGATTAGGTAAATTGAACAAAAGCGTAGAAAAAGAATTGAATCCTGCTATTGAAGGTATGATTCGTGCTGTACAGCATTTGATTGTAGTCGAAAAAATCTAATTGTACTTCTTTCTTTCATAAAAAGAGGTCAATTGAGCGAGTTACTTCACGGTGAAGTAGCGTTTAGCAATTAATTAACTTATTACAACAATGAATTTATCGTCATTAAAGCCCGCTCAGGGCTCTACTAAGGTAAGAAAAAGAGTTGGTCGTGGTGCAGGTTCTGGTTTAGGTGGAACTTCTGCTCGTGGTCACAAAGGTGCTCAGTCTCGTTCAGGTTACTCTCGTAAGAGTGGTTTTGAAGGTGGTCAGATGCCAATCCAACGTCGTGTTCCGAAGTTTGGTTTCAAAAATATCAACCGTGTAGAATATAAAGCTATCAACCTTGATACAATTCAAGCTTTGATTGAAGAAACAGGTGTTACTGTTATTACGCACGATGTATTGTATCAAAATGGTTTGGTTTCTAAAAATGACTTGGTGAAAATCTTGTCACGTGGTGAAATCAAAACTGCTGTAGAGATACAAGTAAAAGGTTTCTCTGCTTCTGCTAAAGCTGCTATTGAAGCTGCAGGTGGTAAAGCAGTGGTAGCTTAGTTTTCAATTTGAAAATCGATAGACAACAGAAATTATTAGGTAATCATTGTAAAATTGTACAACAGATTTGTAATTCACAAAAAAGTTGAACATCTTTCGAGTTATATTCTATAACGATTACTTAAACAGATAGCATGAACAAGTTTATTAGCACTATCAAAAACATTTTCTCAATAGAGGAATTAAGAGGTCGAATTCTTAATACCCTGTTGTTTATCACCTTTTTTCGCCTTGGATCTTACGTAGTTTTACCAGGTGTAGATGCCACTAAGTTAGCGCAGAAGGGTGACGGCGGTTTATTAGGTTTGTTGAATATGTTCTCAGGTGGAGCGTTTAATAATGCTTCTATCTTTGCCTTAGGCATCATGCCATATATTTCTGCTTCTATTGCAATCCAATTATTGACGATTGCATTACCATATTTCCAAAAGATGCAGAAGGATGGGGAGTCAGGTCGCAAAAAGTTAAACCAAATCACTCGTGTTCTAACGATTTTTGTGACGGCTGCACAGGCTTTTACATATTTGCAAGTAACAATTCCTGCTGAGGCTATTCTTGTTTCACCATGGTCGTTTCGTTTGTATTCTGTAATCATTTTGGTTGCTGGTACAATGTTCTGTATGTGGCTTGGCGAGAAAATCACAGATAAAGGAATTGGTAATGGTATCTCAATGCTAATTATGATTGGTATTGTGTCTCGTTTCCCTGCTTCTTTGTTGGGTGAAGCTCAATCAAGAGGAATGTCTGGTGCACTTTTATTCATTATTGAAGTTGTTGCTTTGTTCTTCGTGGTCATGGGTGCTGTAATGGTAACACAGGCGGTTCGCCGAATTCCAGTTCAGTATGCTAAGCAAGTGGTAGGTAATAGAGTTTCATTAAGTGGCGAACGTCAATATATTCCTTTGAAGTTGAACGCTGCAGGTGTTATGCCAATTATTTTTGCTCAAGCATTAATGTTTGTTCCAGGTTTGTTAGCTCAATCATTTGCAGACAAAAGTGAGTTTGCTCAGTCGGTAGCTCAAGCGTTTGGCGATTTTACAACTTGGCAATACAATTTATTGTTTGCAGTACTTATTATAGTATTTACATTTTTTTACACAGCTATTTCTATCAATCCAACTCAGATTTCTGACGATATGAAGCGTGGCGGTGGATTTGTACCAGGCGTAAAACCTGGCGAAGCTACTTCAAACTTTATTGCAGATATCTTAGATAGAATTACCTTACCAGGTGCATTTATGTTGGCTATCATTGCAATTTTACCTGCAGTAGCTAGTGTATTTGGAATCACTCGTGGTTTTGCATCTTTCTTCGGAGGAACTTCTCTTCTTATTTTAGTAGGTGTTGTTTTAGATACTCTACAACAAATTGAAAGTTATCTTTTGATGCGTAAATATGAAGGTTTGATGCAGTCTGGTAGAGTAAAAGGTAGAACTGAAGCAATCGCTCAGTAATAACAGATGATTTATTTAAAAACATCTTCCGAGTTAGAAATCATCCGAGCAAACGGTGTTATTTTAGGAAAAACACATGCCGAAGTTGCAAAGATTATTAAGCCCGGTATAACTACAAAAGAGTTAGACCAAGTGGCTTATGAGTTTATAAAAGATAATGGAGCTCATCCATCTTTTCTGAACTATAATGTAGGAGGGCATAAGTACCCCGCTTCATTATGTATCTCTGTGAACGATGTAGTTGTGCATGGAATTCCCAATAATTATCAATTGAAAGATGGTGATATTATTTCGATTGATTGCGGAGTTTATAAAAATGGCTTTCACGCAGACAGTGCATATACTTATGCGGTCGGCAATGTCAAAGAAGAAACCCTTCGTCTTTTACGTACCACTAAAGAGTCGCTTTACTTAGGTATAGCCCAAGCAGTAGCTGGTAAAAGAATTGGAGATATTGGATTTGCTATTCAGTCATATTGCGAGAAAGCAGGATTTACAGTTGTACGAGAGCTTGTTGGGCATGGTGTAGGTAAATCACTTCATGAAGGCCCAGAAGTAGCTAATTACGGAAAAAGAGGAGATGGGGCAAAATTGAAAGAAGGTATGGTGATTGCTATCGAGCCTATGATTAATCTAGGCAAAAGAGCTATCCATCAGGAAAACGACCACTGGACAATCAGAACTCAGGATCGTAAACCATCAGCTCATTTTGAACACACAGTGGCAGTTTGTAAGGATAAAGTTGATGTTTTAACAACCTTTGAATTTATAGAAGCTGCTATTCAATCTTCGGAGTACATCGTTGAAATTTGAAACTCTTTTAAAGGTAGCTGTTAATCGTTTACTCGTTTATTCTTAATATTTCACGAATTACGACTAACAAATAATACAATTTTATGGCAAAACAATCATCCATTGAAGTTGATGGTACCATCGTAGAGGCACTTTCTAACGCTATGTTCAGAGTAGAGCTAGAGAATACTCATCAAGTGATTGCCCATATTTCTGGTAAAATGAGAATGAATTACATCAAAATTTTACCAGGAGATAAGGTGAAACTAGAAATGTCACCTTATGACTTGACAAAAGCAAGAATCGTGTATCGTTACAAATAAAATGACAGTTGGCAATTAGCAGTAGGCAGTAAGCAAAGGCTAATGCTTTTAGCCCTGTCGCAATTAATTGACAACTTTTAAGACAATACTACAATGAAAGTTAAAGCGTCTATCAAAAAGCGTAGTGCTGAATGTAAAGTAATCCGTCGTAACGGCAAACTTTATGTTATTAACAAAAAAAATCCAAAGTTTAAACAAAGACAGGGTTAATTAGAAAATTTAAGAATCGGTAGTTGAGAAATTACTAATCTTGAATACCTAAATAAACTAAAAAGCTTTAGAACAATATGGCTCGTATTGCAGGGGTTGATATTCCCGATAAAAAAAGAGGCGAAATCGCTTTGACCTATATCTTCGGTATAGGTCGTAGCACTGCTCAGAAAATTTTGACACAGGCTGGTATTTCTTTAGATAAGAAAGCTGGTGAGTGGAACGATGAGGAAGCTAGTGCCATTCGTAACATTATTGCTGGTGAATTTAAAACTGAAGGACAATTGCGTTCTGAAATTCAGTTGAACATCAAGCGTTTGATGGACATTGGTTGCTACCGTGGTCTTCGTCACCGTAAAGGTCTTCCTTTGCGTGGTCAAAGAACTAAAAACAACTCTCGTACTCGTAAGGGTAAACGTAAGACAGTTGCTAACAAGAAAAAAGCTACTAAGTAATCATTAAAGTAATGTAGCGTTATTGTACCAAAGATTCGATTAACTTCGAAAAACTCGGTATAGCACATTAAACAAAACTCTTAAAATGGCACAAGCTAAAAGAAAAGATAAAGCAAAAAAGAGAGTTGTTGTAGTTGAACAGGTTGGTCAAGTACACATCAAGGCTTCTTTTAATAATATTATTATCTCTATTACTAATAGCCAAGGACAAGTTATATCTTGGGCTTCAGCTGGTAAAATGGGCTTCAAAGGCTCTAAGAAAAACACTCCTTATGCTGCTCAAACTGCTGCCACAAACTGTGCTGCCGTGGCTGTAGAAGCTGGGATGAAAAAAGCTGAAGTATTTGTAAAGGGTCCTGGTGCTGGCCGTGAATCGGCTATCAGAACTATTGCAAATGCTGGTATTGAAGTAACTTCTATCAAAGATATTACTCCACTTCCACACAACGGATGTCGTCCTCCAAAACGTCGTAGGGTATAATTCTAGGGTTGTTGCTTTGGCAATAATCATGTAAAGGTATTGCGAAGGGTAATTAGTAATTATTACCCTTCGTTTTCATGTTTCTCATAACTTAATTACTTCATTGAGCAAAAGATGCTCATTGACTCAATTTCATACAAATAATGGCAAGATACACAGGTCCAAAATCAAAAATTGCTCGTCGTTTTGGTGAGCCAATCTTAGGTCCAAGTAAAGCGTTATCACGCAAAAATTACGGCCCAGGTCAACACGGAAAAGGTAAACGCACTAAGCAATCTGAATACGCATTGCAGTTGAAAGAAAAGCAAAAAGTGAAATACACGTACGGTATTCTTGAAAAACAATTCGAGAATCTTTTCCACAAAGCTGCTGTAAGAGAAGGTATTAAAGGTGAAAACCTTTTGAAATTATGTGAAGCTCGTCTTGACAATACAGTTTACCGTTTAGGAATTGCTCCAACTCGTCGTGCTGCACGCCAATTGGTTATTCACAAACACATTATCGTTGACGGCGAAATTGTAAATATCCCATCATATTCTTTAAAGCCAGGACAGTTAATTGGTGTTCGTGAGAAATCAAAGTCTTTGGAAGTTGTAACTAATTCTCTTGCTGGAAAAGCAGGTAAGCGTTTTAACTGGTTGGAGTGGGAAGCTTCTTCTTTAACTGGTAAATTCTTATCTTATCCTGAGAGAAGTGACATTCCTGAAAACTTCAACGAGCAGGCAATCGTCGAGCTTTACTCGAAGTAATCGTAGCTATAATAAAACTATTTTTACTAAAGTTTTGTTAGCAATAGATAGGAAAAACTTAGTCAGTTTAAATATCGAATATCAATTTTATTGGTATTCGATATTTCATAAAAGTGAATTACGGTAAGTTATTAGGTAAATTTTTTCTTGCGAATTTTGTAATATAATAAAAAAAAACAAATTTGTCAAGAAATTTTGCAAATTTTTACCCTAAAACCCTAAAACTCACAAAGTTATTTCGTATATTACGCTCGATTACTCTATTCTTATAAAATCTAAGATAAATTAAGCTACGAAATATGTCAATATTAGCATTCCAAATGCCCGACAAAGTCGTTATGGAGAAAGCTGACGACTTTCACGGGTTATTTGAGTTTAAGCCTCTCGAAAAAGGCTATGGCGTTACAATTGGTAACGCACTTCGTAGAATCTTGTTGTCTTCGCTTGAAGGCTACGCAATCACTAGCGTGAAAGTAAGCGGAGTATTGCATGAGTTCTCAGCTATTGAGGGTGTTATTGAGGATATGACTGAGATTATCTTGAATTTGAAAAAAGTTCGCTTCAAGAAGGCTCAAGAAATCCTTGAAAATAAAATCAATGTCAGAGTAAAAGGTCAGAACACTTTGACAGCGGGGGATATAAACAAATTTACAAACTATTTTGAAATCCTTAATCCAGAATTAGTTATCTGTAACTTGGATGAATCAAAAGAGTTTGAAATGGAAATTATCGTTGAGAAAGGACGTGGTTACGTTCCTGCCGACGAACCTCGTAATACAGAGCCTCCTTTTGGCCATATTCCTATCGATGCCATTTATACGCCTATCAAGAACGTTAAGTTCAGCGTAGAAAATACTCGTGTGGAACAAAAAACTGACTACGAAAAATTGATTTTGGATATTGAGACTGATGGCTCGATTCACCCAGAAGATGCTTTGAAAGGTGCAGCGTATATCTTGATTCAACACTTTATGCTATTCTCGGATCAAACAATGACATTTGAAGCTATGAAAGCTGAAGATGAAAACGTTGTTGATGAGGAAATGTTGCATATGAGAAAGTTATTGAAAACACCATTGGCAGACCTAGATTTGTCGGTGCGTGCTTATAACTGTTTGAAATCAGCAGACGTGAGAACTTTAGGTGATTTAGTTAAATTGGAAATTTCTGATATGATGAAATTCCGTAACTTCGGTAAGAAGTCTTTGACTGAATTAGAACAATTAGTAGAAGAAAAAGGTCTTCATTTCGGTATGGATGTAATCCGTTATCGTTTAGACGAAGATTGATAAAGCTGAAATACAAAGTTATAATAAACTTCTTGTAACTTTGTATTTTGATTTTTATAATAAACAGTAGTAATAGGTGGGGGCCCAAAAGGTATCCTAACCGCAGCGATAGGCTTTAAGGTTTTGTCGCTTTCAACTTACGAAAAACAATGAGACACGGTAAAAAATTCAACCATTTAGGCAGAACTGCCTCACACAGAGCCGCTTTGTTATCAAATATGGCTTCTTCTTTGATTCTTCACAAAAGAATTGAAACTACAACTGCAAAAGCAAAAGAATTAAGAAAGTATGTTGAGCCTTTGATTACTAAATCAAAAACTGACGATACTAACAGCCGTCGTGTTGTATTCTCTTATTTGCAAAATAAAGAAGCTGTAAAAGAACTTTTTGGTGTAGTGTCTGAGAAAATCGCTTCTCGCCCTGGTGGATACACAAGAATTATCAAATTAGGAAATCGTCTTGGTGACAACGCTGATATCTGTTTGATCGAATTAGTTGACTTCAACGAGGTGTTGTTGGCAGCAGTTGAAGAAAAAGCTGTTAAAACTCGTCGTAGCCGTCGTGGTTCTTCTAAGAAAGCTGATGCAGCTGTAGAAGCAACTCCTTCTGCTGAAGTGGTAACTGAAGCTCCTGCAGCCGAAGAAACTACTCCTGAAGCTCCAGCTACAGAAGAAAAAACAGAGGAATAGTCTTGATGACCTTCCTTATAGAAGCCTCAATCTTTTGGATTGAGGCTTTTTTTATGCCCCAACCAATATTGGTTCTATAATAGAAGCAAGTATTTATACTTAGCTTGTTTTATTTATAAAAATACATTGTATAGTGAAATAGTAAAGTTTACTACCATCACATTATGCGTACTTATCGGGAGATGATGAGAATTTCTCTTCGTTTTTATTCATTTTCGCTTAACTTTGCATAATTTTTTAACCAAATATCAACCAATGAAAGTAACACAAAGCCAACCAGCTATTTTATTGTTGGAAGACGGCACAGTTTTTAGAGGCAACGCCCTCGGGAAAATCGGGACGAGTGGCGGTGAAATCTGCTTCAATACGGGAATGACTGGGTATCAGGAAATTTATACCGACCCTTCGTATTTTGGACAGGTAATTGTAAATACCACTTCGCATATTGGAAACTATGGTGTAGTCAACGACCTTGAAGAAGAGTCGGCTTCTGTGAAGATAGCAGGTATGGTATGTAATGAATTCTCTCCGATTCATTCTCGCAAAACGGCTGATGGTTCATTACAAGAGTATTTTGAAAAAGCAGGTATTGTAGGTATTTCAGGTGTTGATACTCGCCAAATTGTGAGACATATCCGTGAAAAAGGGGTGATGAATTGTATCATTTCTTCTGCAATTTTAGATGTTGAAGAATTAAAAAAAGAATTAGCCAAAGTTCCTCCAATGGAAGGACTTGAACTTTCGTCTCAAGTATGTACTCAAGAAGCTTACTTTTTGGGTGACGAAAACTCTGATGTTAAGGTAGCTGTACTCGACTTGGGTGTTAAGAAAAGTATTCTTACTAACTTGACCGACAGAGGCTGTTTTTTGAAGGTTTTCCCTGCAAAAACTTCTTTTGCTGAAATGGAATCTTGGGGTCCTAAAGGATATTTTATATCGAATGGCCCTGGCGACCCTGCTGTAATGCCTTATGCCGTAGAAACAGTTAAGGAAATCGTAGGAAATGATAAACCAACATTTGGTATTTGTCTTGGTCACCAAATTTTGGCTCAAGCTTCTGGTTTGTCTACATATAAAATGAAAAATGGACACCGTGGATTGAATCACCCAGTGAAAAACTTGATTACTGGTTTGTCTGAAATTACTTCTCAAAATCATGGCTTTGCTGTGAAAATGGAAGAATTGGAAAGCAATCCTAATGTAGAGCTTACTCATATCAATTTGAACGACAAAACGGTAGAAGGCTTGCGTAGAAAAGATAAGCCGGCATTCTCGGTGCAACACCACCCAGAGGCTTCTCCTGGCCCGCACGATTCTCGTTATTTGTTTGATTCTTTTGTGGGAATGTTATAAAATTGCAGGCAGTTCTTCCGAACTGCCTTTTTTATGCCAAACGGATGAATGATAATGAACGAAAAAAATGATTAAATTAGTTTTGACCAAAGATGGCTCTCATACTTTGTATAATACTGATTTGGATGTGTGGCATCACTCGGTTAATGGAGCTGTTCAGGAGTCTATGAGGGTTTTTATTGAGCTGGGGCTATGGCCAAAACTTCAAGAAAAACAGACTATTAAGATTTTTGAAATGGGCTTGGGTACGGGCTTAAATGTATTATTAACTGCCCTAGAAGCTCAAAAAGAACAAACCAATATTGTATATGAAGTAATAGAAGCATACCCTATCGGACAAGAGGAAATAGCAGCCTTGAATTATGGTGAAATTTTTTCTACAAACTTGCTTACCAAAATTCATGAAGCAACATGGGAACAAACAGTAGCCATTGATACTGGTTTTCAACTCAAGAAAGTACAACAAGATTTGCTTCAATACGATTTGGGGAATAATATCGACCTCATTTTCTATGATGCTTTTTCGCCTACTACCCAGCCCGAACTTTGGACGGAAGAGGTCTTTGTAAAGCTCTATAATGCTATGAACAAAGGTGGTTTTTTGACAACCTATTGTTCAAAAACTGTTGTTAGAAAGGCCTTGATAGCAGCAGGGTTTAAAGTAGAAAAACATCCAGGCCCTTATGGTAAAAGGGAAGTTTTGAGGGCAGTAAAAGAATAAAGGTGCTTGGAATATAACTCCAAGCACCTTTGTTGATATAAGGAATATTAAACTGTTTTTACTTCGCAAGGATAGCCAAACAAGCAGTTTTCTTTAATCATTTTGGCTACCGATTTTGGTACAAATTCTTCCCAGCCACTTTGACCAGATTGAATAGTATTCAAAACGCTATCGGCATGGATAGACAATAGGGTTTTGTCATAATTGGTAATATCCTCAAACTTATCGTTGTCGAGCATATATTGGAATAAGCCCTTGAGATGCTCTGGGGGACTAAATTCTTTGGACGTAACAACGTTGCCATTGCTATCAATCATTGGGTGAAGATAGAGCTTAATTTTTGGACCAAATAAAGTAGCAAATGCCGCCAAAATACCTCCAGATAGGTTTTGGTAGTGTTTTTCCTCAAAGATATACGACAAGTTGGGCATACCCATAATCAAGGCCATGCGGCGTTGAGTAAATCGACTTAAATAAGATACCAATTTGTAATACTCATGGAAATTGGAAATAAGTACTGTTTGACCCAACGAACAAAGAATATCAACACGGTCTAGGAAGTCTTTCTCGTTAATTTCTTCATCACTACTTTGTAGATTTCGGAGGGTTAATTCCGACAAAACTACCACTTTGTCGTCGTCGACATCGGGTTCATTTTCAAACTGCATTTGTCCTTTTTTCAACATATCCAAAAATACGTTGGTTACAGGACGAAAGCGACCACGAACAGCCACAATATGTTTTTTATAGAAAGCCTCAGAAGGGTTCATTACATTGCCGTCGGGGCCAAATAGGGCTGCATTGGTAAAGCCTTTTTTAACTAAGTGCAACGACATCACACGGTTGTCTACATCGGCAAAGTCGGGGCCAGCAAAACGAATCATATCTATTTCGATACGGTCGGTATGCAGGTCGTCCATAAGCGACTGAAGCAATATCTCGGGTTGTTCGTTGTAATAAAAACATCCATAAATCAAATTGACCCCAATAATACCCAAAGCCTGTTGTTGGAGGACGTTGTCATTATCCTTCATTCTAACGTGAACAATAACATCGTTGGGGTCTGAATTTGGACGAAGCTGAAAGCGAAGGCCAATCCAGCCATGTGGGTCATTGGTTTTTTGGTAATTCAATGCTGCAACGGTATCAGCAAAAGAAAAGAACATTTTTTCCGAAGCACTTTCTGTCAGACGTACGTTGAGCAATTTATATTCACGATTGAGCATTTTTATCAAACGTGGCTCACAGACATAGCGGCCCGAAGGTTCTTCTCCATAAATAGCATCCGAAAATGCCATATCGTAGGCAGAAATAGTTTTGGCAATTGTTCCTGAAGCCCCGCCAGCTTTGAAAAAATTGGTTGCCACATCTTGTCCTGCTCCAATTTCAGCAAAAGAGCCGTAAATACGACGGTCTAAGTTGATGCGGAGTGCTTTTTGTTTTGTGCCTAAATTCTTATCGTAAGTAGTCATTTATCAGTGAATCGTTTGCGGTGACTGGTTGTATTATAATAACCTAAATTCTCTACTAATTTATATAAATAACCCCATATTTGTTGCATATTCTTGAAAAGATACAATTTTATAGAGAAATTTCTTTGTAAAATCAAAATAGGTAAAATTCATTCTATTTAATAAATGAATTATGCTATTGTATGCTTTGAACAGATTGATGGAAAAGGGTTAAGCCTGCAATTGGGCTTTCCATAATAATTCCTACTGTACAGCCTTTTTCGGTAGCTACACGCCTCAAAATATCGGAATAATAAAAGGCCACAGAGCCTGTAAAATGAATTTTATATTGCTGACAGTCAGTATATTTTAGCAAATACTTATCGAAAAATGCTTCAAAAGATTGATATACCAACAAATAAGCAAATGGATGTGAGCGATTGTCGAAAAGAAATTTTGAGAATGAAGCAAAATAACGATTTGGAAACGGTTTGTGATAAGCATTATCCAGAATTTCGAGGCGGTCTTTGGCACCAAATCGCTTCTCAAATTTTTCTCTTAGTTCTTGTGGCATTTCTTTATGAAGATAACTTAACATCAATTGTTTGCCAAGATACCCACCACTACCTTCGTCGCCAAGCCAAAAACCCAGTGGCGGAATTTGATGAGCAATTTGGTAGCCATCATAAAAGCACGAATTTGAACCTGTTCCCAAAATACATACAATGCCAGTATCTTGGCCAGCCAAAGCTCGTGCTGCCGCTAACATATCGTTGTTTACCTGAATATCAGTTGCTGCTGGAAATACAAGTGCTAGAGCATCTTTGATGATTTGCCCTTTTTCAAGATTGGTAACCCCTGTACCATAAAAATGAATGGCCGTAATTGTATTGGTAATTTTAGGTGCAAGCGTTGAGCGAAGCTCGTCGGCAATCGACGTTGTGTCTTGGTAATAAGGATTAAAACCGATGGTTTTAAACTGGGCTATCTGGCCGTCCGAAGAGATTGTTCTCCAGTCGGTTTTGGTCGAGCCACTGTCTGCAATCAATATCATATAGTAGTTTATTTTGAAGTCAAACAACCTTTTGAGGTAAAAAACAGTCTTATAGAAAAATGCTTGAGGCTAAATCAATCTGCCCACAATGGCAAATTTGGCAAAAACCTTTTCTGAATGTGGTGCATCGGCTAATTCGCTAGTAAGGTCTTGGCCTGCCCAATGTTCGTAATGTTTCCCGTTTTTCCATAAACGCGATGGGCTTACATCATAAATATTACCTTGAAAGGCAACCCAAATTTCCTCTCGATCTTGTCCATTCCGAAGGGCTAATTGGGATTTAGTATAATCATTTAACATAGAAATTGGGATTGGTAGTTGTATGACGCAAATTTTCACTTTCGGTTTGTTGAATTCAATTTATTTTATCTATTTTTATCAAATAATTTTAAAAATTCTTATTGTTATGAAAAAAATATTATCATTCTTACCTATGCTTTTTGCCATGGCGTGGATACTTTCGGGGTGTAAAGGCTCGGATAAAGAACCCTCGGTTGAAGAAAAATTAACTAAAATATGGTCTGCAAAAGTAGTTAAGGAAGGAGCTGATGTTGTATATGATAAAACGGCAACGTCTCAGAAAATCCCTGGATATGCCAATTATAAATTGGATTTAACTAGCAAAACAGCCGCTAAATTGACCGAAAAAGATGGTATTACTTTTACAGGGACGTGGTCCATTTCGTCTGATAACCAAACTTTAACTATTTCGGGATTGACAAGTGCATCGGGTGCACCCACAGGAACTTCAGGTACAATGACTTATAAAATCGTGGGCTCGGTAACTACTACTGCAGTTACCCTAGAAACCGCAACACCATATATCAAAGCTAGCAATACTATTGCTAACTACCAGTTAGTAAATCCTTAAACCAAGCTAAATCAAACAACCCTAGGCCGTTCTTGTAATAAAGAACGGCTTTTTTGTGTAATATCAGCTTGTTTTACACAAAAATTGTACATCACTAAAACACTGATTAACTTTGTGGTATGGAAACAAGAACAGAATTAAGTACAATAGGTGAATTTGGTTTAATCAAAAGAATTGAATCTAATTTTCCTATTACACAGAAAGAAACCATTAAGGGAATAGGAGACGATGCGGCTGTAGTAGATACAGAGGGTAAAAAATTGCTTATATCAACAGATTTGTTGATGGAAGGTGTACATTTTGACTTGGCTTATACGCCTTTAAGGCATCTTGGCTATAAGTCGGTTGCGGTGAATGTGTCTGATATTGCAGCGATGAATGGTATTCCTAAGCAAATTACGGTAAGTTTGGGTTTGAGCAATCGCTTTTCGGTAGAGGCAATCGACGAGCTATATGCTGGGATAAAGGTAGCTTGTCAGGAATATAATATTGATTTGATTGGTGGTGATACGTCGTCGTCGAGAGGTGGGCTGGCTATTTCGATTACCGTGTTGGGCACAGCCAACGATGACCAAATTGTGTATCGTAATACCGCCAAGGTTAGTGATATTATTTGTGTGTCGGGCGATTTGGGTGCAGCCCTGATGGGTCTACAGTCGTTGGAAAGAGAAAAGCAGGTATTTATGGCCAACCCTAATATGCAACCCGAACTCAAAGATAAAGATTATGTGGTGCAGCGTCAGCTAAAACCTGAGGCTAGAATGGACATTGTACACGAGCTTCGTGATTTGGGGGTTGTACCTACCTCTATGATAGATGTGTCGGATGGTTTGGCTTCCGAGCTTTTGCATATTTGTAAAAATTCGGGTGTAGGAGCGGTGATTTTTGAAGATAAAATACCAATCGACGACCAAACTTATTTAACGGCAACCGAAATGAACTTTAGCCCAATGACAGCGGCTTTGAATGGGGGAGAGGACTATGAGTTGTTGTTTACAGTGAAACAAGAAGACTATGAGAAAATCAAAAATATGTCGGATGTAAGTTTTATTGGATACATCACCAAGGAAGTAGAAGGGGCTCAGATGATGATGAAGTCGGGAACTTTAGTGAAATTGACTTCACCTGGCTACGAACATTTTTAAGGAACAATCCAACAAGCTAAATTCCTAACCATGCTTTTGCAAATTAACATTACCGAACTGGGTTCATTTCTCAAATATGGCGTTACTGGCCTAAGTGCAATTGCTTTTATATTGTCTTATTTCTTATTGTTCAAAGAGAGTAATAGACCCAGACCTCGGCCCGAGATAATCAAAACGATTCGCCTATTTATGTGGGTTACAGTTATACTAGGGGTAGTGTCGGGTGTGTCATCGATTATGAACCCTAATAAGGCATCAGCTAGCGAAATAGCTAATGTATCTGTGCCCAAGAAAAAACACAAAGCTTTGGCTGTTACAACAGAGCCTTTCAAAATAGAAATATTCTATGAAAACCCTAAGCGGAATATAGCAGAAGACCTTGCCGAAACGCTACGAGATAAAACTGCCTATCAGGTAGCTGTGAGTCCATTAACTACCGATAAAAAAACGGCATTGAAGGTATCGTCTTGTCAAATACGACACGAACTTTCAGAAATCAAAGTGGCTAATAAGCTCAAAGATATTGCAGAGAATGTATTGCAGGATGATGGAATAGAATTTAAACTCAAACAAATAACCTCAAGCTCGCCCAATTATGTGAGTATGTTTGTTTGTAAAAAATAGCCTTTATCCATCCCAAACGCCACAAAGAATTTTCTGTGGCGTTTGGGATATGCTACATTAAATTAAACTGGGATGAAAGCAATGCTATTTTGGCATTGAGATTGCCGACAAAATAGCTGTATTATCAATGAAAAACCATTCAACAGCCCCAATACTTACTGGTATTTGGTAATCATTTCTTTCAAAGCCTTTTCTTCTTGATACCCAATAGAACGCATTTGTTGTTTGCCATTCTTAAAGACCAAAAATGTTGGAATTTCGTCGATATGGTATTGTGCCATAATACTGCGATTGGCATCGGCATCAACCTTCAAGAATAATACTTTGCCCTTAAATTCTTCGGAAAGCTTTTCTACAGCAGGCATCATTTTGACACAAGGGCCGCACCATGGAGCAAAAAAGTCAAGAATTACCAGTGGGTGTTTTTGTAAAATAGTATTGAGTTCAGCCTCCGAAATCTCTTTGGTATTTGTTTGTGCCTGAGTATTTTCGACAGGTTTGTTTTTGCTTGTCCATTTCAAATATCCACCTTGCAAATCGTACACTTGGGTAAACCCATTTTTACGCAATATTTCGCTGGCGGCAGCACTACGCCCTCCTGATAGGCAATATACAAACAAGGGCTTGGTTTTGTCGAGGCTCTGGATTTTTTGCTGAAAATCGGCACTACGGACATCCATATTCTGAGCTTTGGGCAAATGACCACCTCCATATTCGCCCGATGTGCGTACATCGATAAGCTGAGCTTGTGGTGATTCAGAATATTTTTTCTCAAAATCATCTACAGGCAAAACTTGTGCAGTGCCAAAGCTATGAAATCCCAAATAAATAACTGCCGATAATATAATTTTAAAAATATTATTTTTCATTTTTTTGTGCATTGACATTAATAGATTGTGAAAGAATTAGAAAAGTACAAGTAATCTTGAAAAAACACTTATTTTTGTATGAAATTTATTTCTTTTAAGTGGGTTGAAAGCGGAAATTTTGACGAACTTACGAGTCTATTAATTCTGGGTAATACAACCAGAGTTTTTTTCCCCTAAAATCAAGAGTTTTTTTAACCAAAAACAAAAATTACAAAAAATGAGTGCTATTCAGTATGTTCATGCAAGACAAATCTTGGATTCACGTGGAAATCCAACAGTTGAAGTAGATATTCGTACCGAAGCAGGTGCGTTTGGCCGTGCTGCTGTACCATCAGGTGCATCAACAGGTATTCACGAGGCTGTTGAATTACGTGACGACGATAAATCTGTTTACGTAGGAAAAGGTGTTTTGAAAGCCGTTGAGAACGTTAACGAAGCTATCGCTGCCGAAATTTTGGGTATCGAGGTGACTGAGCAAAACCTTATCGACAAGTTGATGATTGAACTCGACGGAACTGCCAATAAAGGTAAGTTGGGTGCAAACGCTATCTTGGGTGTATCTTTGGCAGTAGCAAAAGCAGCTGCTCAAGAATCAGGTTTGTCTCTTTACCGTTATGTAGGTGGTACTAACGCAAACACTTTGCCTGTACCAATGATGAACATCTTGAATGGTGGTTCACACGCTGACAACTCTATCGACTTCCAAGAGTTCATGGTAATGCCTGCTAAAGCTGAGTCTTTCTCTCACGCTTTGCGTATGGGTACTGAGGTGTTCCATGCTTTGAAGGGTGTATTGAAATCTAAAGGTTATTCTACAAACGTAGGTGACGAAGGTGGTTTTGCTCCAAACATCAAGTCGAATGAGGAAGCTATCGAAATCGTATTGCAATCAATCGAAAAAGCAGGTTATAAGCCAGGTGAAGAAATCTTCATCGCTATGGATGCTGCTGCTTCTGAATTCTATAACGAAGAAACTGGTCTTTATACATTCAAGAAATCTGATGGCAAGCAGTTGAATTCTTTAGAAATGGCTGCTTACTGGAAAACTTGGGCTGACAAATATCCAATCATCTCTATCGAAGACGGTATGGCTGAAGATGACTGGGCTGGTTGGAAAGAGCAAACTAAATTAATTGGCAACAAAGTTCAATTAGTAGGTGATGACTTGTTTGTAACAAACGTAAAACGTTTACAAATGGGTATCGAACAAGGTGTAGCAAACGCAGTATTAGTAAAAGTAAACCAAATCGGTTCTTTGACTGAAACTATTGATACTATCAACTTGGCGAAACGTAACTCTTACAAAAACATCATGTCGCACCGTTCAGGTGAAACTGAAGATGCTACAATCGCTGACTTGGCGGTAGCATTGAACACTGGCCAAATCAAAACTGGTTCGGCTTCTCGTTCAGACCGTATGGCTAAATATAACCAATTGCTTCGTATCGAGGAAGAATTAGGCTCTAACGCTTATTTCCCTGGTTTGACATTCTAATTTCAATTGGAAATACTTATAAAAAGGCTGGTAAGATTTTTCTTACTAGCCTTTTTTAATGCTTCAAGTCGATAAATTATCAAAAAGTCCCTTTTATTAGATAATTTTACGGGTATATCGTTACACATTCTTTATTGTATTCTGTCAATTATGCTCAAACTTCTTTTTACGAAATATCGCTTTTATTTCCTTTCGTTTTGTGGGCTGTTTCTTTGGATGTTGTTTTTTGATGGAAACGACATCTTTAGCCAATGGCGAATGTACCGAGAATTAAGCCGTTTGGAGGCCGAAAAAGTATATTATCAAGAAAAACTCAAGGAGGTTGAACGTGAACGTGAGGAGGTTTTAGGAAATCCTAAATTGATAGAAAAGTATGCTCGTGAAAAGTATTTGATGAAAAAACCTACCGAAGAACTCTATATCTTGGTAGATGAAGACAATCAACCTGTTGAAAAATAACAAATATTCCATAATTCTGAAACATGGTTGGCAGGTTCACCATGCTAACAAAGCCCTTAAAAGAACAAATTAAATTTATGATAAAAGTACTTTTTGTATGTACAGGCAATATTTGCCGTTCGCCCATTGCAGAGGAAACCTTTAGAAGAGCTGTGAAAAAAAGAGATTTGCAAAGGGTAATACAATGTGATTCGGCCGCAACCCATAATTATCATATTGGCGATTTGCCCGACCACCGTACTCGCAAAAATGCCGTTAATCATGGCCTAGACTTAACACATAGATGCCGCCGATTAACAGGCGAAGACTTTTCTGTATTTGATTATATCGTTGGAATGGATAATTTCAATATGGACAATATCCAGTCGATTTCGTATCGAGCCAATGGTATTTATCAGCCCGACGAGGTTTGCTTTTTATACCGTAGGTTTGACCCTGAGGTACAAATCGCTAATCGTGATTATCCTATCAACCACAAAGAATTTCCAATTCCCGAAGTGCCAGACCCTTATTATGGCACGCACGAAGATTTTGAAAATGTGTATCAAATTGTAAGCCGTTGTGCCGAAGAGTTTTTGGACTTTTTGGTACGAAATCATGAATTATAGTGGAAAAAAGATTGCTAATCCTCGTTTGAATGAAAAAATGGAGTGTAATTATGGCCTTGTGTATTTCTGTCAATAGTTTTGGACAGGCTTGGAAAGATTCTGTAGATACTTTCAGAAAAAACTATCAGGCGGCTTTTCTGAAAGAAGAACGAAGCCCTCTTAAACAGGCAGATTTGGGTTATTTACGATTTTATGAACCCGATTCTTTGTATCAAATAGAAGGGATATTTAAACCTTCGACCGATAAAAAAGTGTTGATGTTTCCAACATCGAGTGGCCAACAGAAAGAATATACCAAATACGGCGAAATTAGCTTTGAATTGAAAGGGAAAAAGCTTCAACTAAACGTTTATAGAAGCCTAAGCCTAATGAGGATTCCTCTGTACAAAGACTATCTGTTTATTCCTCTAAAAGATGTAACTTCGGGGAAAGAAACTTATGGTGGAGGACGGTATTTAGATGCCAAAATGGGTGATATTCAAGCGGGAAAAATAAGGCTCGATTTTAATAAATTATATAATCCTTATTGTGCTTTTAGCGAAGGATTTAGCTGTCCGATTCCCCCCAAAGAGAATCATTTGCCGATTGCTATAGAAGCAGGCGAGAAGAATTTTGCCAAACCCAAAGACTGATTTTTGTCAGTTGATACTGAATCATCGGTAAAAGAAAAATGATTTGAGCGATTTTGATGTTGATTAAATAGAAAAAGATAGTAAGAGTGTAGAGCTTTTAGGCAAAATAATTACTTAATTGACAACAACCCAATTACGTTATATATAATCAAATTAACCAAAAAATACGTGAACAAGAAAGTAGTATTAATGATTTTGGATGGCTGGGGCATTGCTACCAAGCCAGAGGTGTCGGCAATTGATGCCGCAAAAACCCCTTTCATGGATTCGTTGTATCCAAAATATCCACATTCCAAACTAGAAGCATCTGGTTTGGCAGTAGGCTTGCCTGCTGGACAAATGGGTAATTCGGAAGTGGGACACATGAACTTGGGTGCTGGACGAGTGGTGTATCAAAATTTGGTAAGAATCAACAAGGCTGTTGAAGAAAATACGTTGGCACAAGAACCTGTGTTGGCCGAGGCTTTTGCTTATGCTAAAGAGCATGGTAAAAAAGTGCATTTTATTGGCTTGGTCTCAAATGGTGGGGTTCACTCGCATATCAATCACTTGAAAGCTCTTTGTACGGCTTCTCAGACTGCTGGGGTGTCCGAAACATATATCCATGCGTTTACCGATGGCCGCGATACCGACCCTAAATCAGGGCTGGGCTTTTTAACCGACTTACAAGCACATATTGCTACAACAGGTGCCAAAATTGCCTCTGTAACAGGTCGTTATTTTGCGATGGACCGCGACAACCGCTGGGAGCGTGTCAAATTGGCTTATGATGCAATGGTAAAAGGTACTGGCGAAAAAGTAAGTGCCGATGGCCTATTGGCTGCCATTTCGGCATCGTACGAAGCCGGTGTAACCGACGAGTTTATCAAGCCTATTATTGTTGAAGAAAATGGGGCTCCTGTAGCAACTATTGCTGAGGGCGATGTGGTACTTTGTTTTAATTTCCGTACCGACCGTGGCCGTGAAATTACACAAGCCCTTACACAACGTGATTTCCCTGAACAAGACATGACCAAATTGTCGTTGTATTATTTAACAATGACAGAATACGATAAGTCTTTTACAGGTGTAAAAGTGGTGTTTGACGATAGCAATATTGTGATGACTTTGGGAGAGGTTTTACAGAATGCTGGTAAAAAACAGATTCGTATGGCCGAAACAGAGAAATATCCTCACGTTACATTTTTCTTCTCGGGTGGCCGTGAAGAGCCTTTTGTTGGTCAAACCAACATTCTTCGTTCTTCACCAAAAGTAGCAACGTATGATTTAGCTCCAGAAATGTCAGCTCGTGATTTACGTGATGCCTTAATTCCTGAGTTGGAAAAAGAAGAAGTAGACTTTGTGTGTTTAAACTTTGCCAACCCCGACATGGTAGGTCATACTGGTGTTTTTGAGGCTGTTGTAAAAGCTGTTGAAACAGTTGACCAATGTGCTCAGGCAGTGGTTGAAGCAGGCTTAAAACATGGGTATAGCTTTATTATTATTGCTGACCACGGTAATGCCGACTTTATGATTAATGAAGATGGAACACCAAATACGGCTCACTCTACCAATTTAGTACCATGTATTTTGGTAGACAATGAATATACCAAACCAATTAAAGACGGTAAATTGGGCGATATTGCTCCAACTATCCTTGAGTTGATTGGTGTACCTCAGCCAAAAGAAATGACAGGCGTGAGTTTGTTGTAGTGGGTTGGTAGTAATAGTACAAAAAATGACAGCGAGAGTGATTTCTCTTTCGCTGTCATTTTTGTTTTCTATGGTTTTGAGGAAGTTTTTAAATTTTGATAAACATTTTATTTGTATATAACCAGTTCAAAATCAGCCAGTAAATCAATAACATTGCTCCTCCATGTACAAGTGAATGATAAGGCGTGCCAAATAAATTTGCATAGTTTTCGCCTAAATGTATGGTTAACGATTTAGAGATATATACACCCAACGCATCGGCGATGCAATAGGCTGCAATAGAGTTCATCCCAATGACTTTTAAGCCATAAGCCCAACGAGTATGTTGTTTGATGTCGATAATCCAATAAAAAAATGCCAAAAGTAAAAAACACCATCCGCCACTAAAAAGTACCCATGTTGGTGTCCAGATACGTTTTACATTGGGGCAAATACCCAACAAATCCAGAATAATACCTAGTCCCAGTCCTGTTATTCCGAGTAAGACAAAGTGCTTTAGTTTCTCTTGTGCTACTGATGTCGACTTCAAAATATTGCCTGCCAGAAGTCCTAAAATCATCGTGCCAAGTGTAGGAATAAAGCTTAATGTGGTATATCCACCTCCATTGAATTGGAATGGCTTTTCTCGTGGGAAAATATTCAAAAACCACTGGTCAAATGCCCATGCGAGGTTTGTATTTTTGTTCCAATGTGCCGTAAATCCTGTAAGGTTATGTTCCCAATCTTTTGTAATACCTGCATTTTCGTAGTTGAAATAGGCATCAGGAAGAGGATACAAAGCAAAAGCCAGCCAATAGCCAACTAATAGTATTACTAGACTTGCGATTTGTATTTTTTGAGAACGAAAGGCCAATAAAAATAAAAAAGGATAACCTAGACCAATTTGACTAAGGGTATCTTCAAAGGTAAAATAGGTTTGTGCTTTGTACTGTGAACGCAAGAAAATCCCTAAAACAATAAGTATAAGTGAGCGTTTGAGGGCATGTAAAAAAGCTTGATTAAATCCTCGTTCTTGTGTAAGGCGGCTAGCGATAGAATATGGCAAAACTACTCCTACCAAAAATGAAAAGGAGGGCTGTATCAGGTCATGAAGCGAACAGCCCACCCACTCAACGTGGTCTTGATGATGGGCTAAAAATGCCCAAAATGAGCTTTCGGGAAGGGCTTCGGCAACTTTGCCAAAATGAAGAACTTCGGCCATCATAAGCAGCATGACAAAGCCACGGTAGATATCGGCAGATACAAGTCGGTTTTGAGATGTCATTGGTTGAGGGATTATGCCCTCAATATAATCAAATCCTGAGATACTTCTGGTAGGAGATGTGTGGTGTCAAATAACGTGTTTTTACTACAATTAAAAAGCTCTTGAATATGGATGAAAGTATTTTTCAACTAAATAAAAGAAAATAGTCAAATCAATCCTCGCACGGAACGGCTTGCGGGGCTTTTTTGTTAATTTTGTATTATGAAAAACATTCTAGCTAGTTTATTTTTAATGCTCTCATTGGTATCTTGCCATCAGCAAGTTGAGCAAAACAATCTCAAATATTTTGACCTAAAAGGGACTTTTGAAACTCAAATCAAAAAACTCTCGCAACGCAAGCCTTCGGTAGTTAAATCGGTAAAGGCTGGAAATACAACCGATACACAGACCAAAATTATTCAAGATTGGGAAAAAGAATTGGAGTTTTTTGTCCAAACCGATATTAACAAACCTGCCTTTATTAATAGCTATCAGATTGAAGAAAGCGACTCGCTGATTCGGTATATACTAAAACCCAACGAGCATAATACAGTAAAGTCGATTATTATCAAGAAAAAAGCTGGTGTAATAGTTGCTTTCGACGCTCTGGTTTCAGACACCAATTATCTGTACAGTTCAGAAAGACGATTGAATGCCTATTTTGACAAAGGAAGCTTAACCGACTATTATATTGATGGTTATCAACAATTGGTATTTGGAGACAAAAAAGCATATACTATCAAAGGTATTATCAAATAAGTAGGGTATATGCTAAAAGAATTTTGGATTAAAATAAGCCTACTTATTGGTGTGCCTGTATTGGTATTGAGTTTTTTAGGATTTGCAGTAGATACAGGTTTGAAAAAGTCACATCACCCCAATTATGCTGAATGGAACGATTTATTTCAAGGCAAAATTAATGCTGACGTTTTAGTATCAGGCTCTTCTCGTGCAGCATTCCATATTTCTCCCTTTATTTTAGATACCACACTACAGGTAAATTCCTATAACCTAGGGTTATCGGCTTGGCGTTTTGATATGCAGTTAACCCGATTTAAGTTGTATTTGGCACATAACCGTAAACCTCAATATATTATTCATAATGTAGATGTATATGGCTTTGCCAAACGGAAAAACCTTGTAGACTATCAGCAGTTTTTGCCCTATTTGAACGAGCCTTTGTTAAAGCGTAATTTTGAAAGGCTACAAGGAAATTTTACGTGGTCGCAATGTTATATTCCGATGTATAAATATGCTAATGACTGGGATTTGGTATGGGAGGGTTTAAAAAATTTTGTAGACTATCCGCACGTTACCAAAACCTCGAAATACAAAGGTTATCAGGCAAATGATATAGCATGGGATAATCAGTTTGAGCTTTTCAAGAAAAAATATCCCAAAGGAATTCGTTATACTATAGAAAAGGATGTGGAGCAATCGTTTGAAAGATACCTTGATTTTTGTCAGAAAGAAGGAATTAAAGTAGTGTTGGTGTACGCTCCTGAGTATTTTGAGGTACAACCATATTATAAAAATAAAACAGCGTTTTTGAGGCTGTGCCATCGTGTTGAAAAACAATACAATTGCACATTCTTAGATTACACCAACGATTCAATATGCTTTAAGAAATCGCTGTTTTATAATTCTCAGCACTTGAATAAAGAAGGAGCGGAGCTGTTTTCAGCAAAATTGGCTAAAGATTTACAAAAAATATGGTAAAAACATATAGAGCCGTAGCAATGCCACGGCTCTATATGTTTTATTTTTTCAATAAACAAGCCATATAAAAACCATCATATCCTTCGTCTGCTGGCGAAGTACGTCGTTCTTCGAGCAACTCCCACTTGTCGCCTTGTTCTTCCAAGAAACGTTTAACATGGGCTTCACTTTCAGAAGGTAATAAGCTACAAGTAGCAAATACCATTTTTCCACCTTTTTTCAACATTGTCGAATACTGCGATAGAATATTGTATTGAATTGTACGCAAGCCGTCTATAAACTCAGGTGTAAGTTTCCATTTAGCATCAGGGTTTCTTCTGAGTACACCTAAGCCTGAGCAAGGTACATCTAATAACAATCGGTCGGCACTTTCTTGTAGCCTTTTGATAGTTTTGGGTTCAATAAGGCGTGTTTCGAGGTTCATAGCTCCTGCACGGCGAGCACGTTTTTGGAGTTCTTGCAATTTGCGTTCCTCAACGTCCATCGCAATAATACGGCCTTTGTTTTCCATCAAAGCCGCAATATGCAATGTTTTGCCTCCAGCACCTGCACAGGCATCAATAACACGCATACCAGCCTTTACATCTAAAAATGGAGCTACCAATTGTGAGGCTGCATCCTGTACTTCAAAGAACCCATCTTTGAAAAATTCAGTTTTGAATACATTCGGGCGACCTTCCAAAATAAGAGCATCGGGTAGCTCATTGTTGAGCACACTATTAATGTCTTCGTCACCCAACAAATCCTGAAGGTGTTCTTTATTTGTTTTCAGTGTATTTACTCTTAGTACTACAGGAGCTTGCTGATTAAGAGCAGGAAGTTCGTGATTCCATTTTTCTTCTCCTAACTCCTCTTCGCCAAGGGCATCTAACCAATCAGGAACAGATTCAATAACTTTTCTGATTTTTGTAGCCTCTTCGTATCGAGCAAATACTTTTGGAATACTTACTTTTGAAAACTCAGTCCAATCAGGCAATCTAAATAATGATTCCTCTGAGTTGGCATGGCGTTCTTTTAGCAACTGCCATGCTCCAAAAGCCTGCCAAAAGTGAAATTTATTCAGGGTATCAGGTGCGTCAATTACATAATGTAACATACGCCACCATCTTACGACTTCGTAGGTATTTTCAGCAATAAAAGCACGGTCACGGCTACCCCATTTACGGTTCGATTTCAACACATATTCAATAGCACGGTCTGCTTGACGCTTATTTAGAAAAATTTCTTGTAAAGTACCAACAACGGCATCAGCCAAAGGGCGATGGATTCTCATATTATATTAGTTTTTCTTAAATGACTCAACGCCTATTTGTTAAGTCTTTTACAAAGTTCCGAAATTTTGGGGAATGTTCTTAATAAATGCTTGAACAAACCACGATTATCCCTCAAAACACTCCCCCAACCAATTTCTTAGGGTGAGTTTGGACGTTTTGGAGCAAGATTGACAAAAATGAAAAAAATGTTACCTTTGTAGCCCAGTAAGTTTTTTTGCCCAAAAAGCCAATATGGTAATGATAAACGTTTGGTTTTCAGCAGTTTTTTATTTCTGTGTAACCTATCTTATTATAGGGTTGCCTAACATCAAAAGTATATATGTTTTTAGATAAAATAAAGTCGAAAGAGTCGGGTATCTTATTGTATGGAATTACACCCCCCAAAGCACAAGTAGAACCACTGAAAGTAGTTGAGATTGCTGAAAAAACCTTGGTACGTTTACATTCGCTCGATATTGATGCTTTGGTGGTATATGATGTACAAGACGAATCGGCTCGTACAAGCGAAGAAAGGCCTTTTCCGTTTATTAGTGCTCACGACCCCTTTGAGTTTGCCAAAGAACACCTACATTCACTCGATATTCCTAAAATTATCTATAGACCCGCCGGGAAATTTACGCAAGAAGAATTAACGCTATGGCTCGATGATGTTATTGCTCATGGTTTTTCACCTGTATTTGTAGGTATACCTGCTCCTGATTTTAAACCTATCACGAGTTTGTCAGAAGCCTACAGTATTTGGCGTAAATACCAAGATACATCAGTAATAGGGGCTGTTACGATTCCCGAGCGTCATGCTGTTTTGAATGATGAAGACCAACGTATTTTGGATAAAATGAGCTCGGGGGTAAGTTATTTTGTGTCACAATGTGTATTCAATGTAGACTACGCCAAGCGTGTAATAGATGATTTGGTAAAAACGTGTGTCCACAAAGAAATAGCACTTCCTACTATTATTTTTACACTGACAGCCTGTGGTTCTTTAAAAACCCTTCATTTTATGGAATGGCTTGGCATTCATGTTCCAGAAGCATTGAAAGAGGAATTTAAAACTTCTGAGAATGTACTAGCACGTTCGGTAGAGGTGTGTATGACAATTGCCGAAGAATTGATTCATTATTGTGCCGAAAAAGGAGTTCCTTTTGGTTTTAATATAGAAAGTGTAGCAATTAGAAAAGACGAAATAGAAGCATCAATTGCAATGGTTAATCGAATAGGAGAGACGCTGAAGGCACAAGGACTCCGTAAGTAAGTAGCTGAGCTAATGGATAAACGAATTTGAAGTTTATACGATTATTTGATAAAGCAAAAGGGTGAATTAGTGATTATGTGTTTGACAATCAGGAATATCTATAATTGATCGCTGGTAATATAATCACTAATTCGCTTATAGCTTACTAAGCTCCAAACAAGTCGCTAGACAAATACCTGTCGCCACGGTCGCAAATAATACAAACAATAACGCCACTTTCTAGCTCCTGAGCCAATCTAACAGCCGCCGAAACAGCCCCACCGCTACTCATTCCTCCAAATACACCTTCTACTTTGGCAAGCGTATTGGCCATAGTTCGAGCTTCTTCTTCCGAAATATCCATAATTCTATCTACTCTACTAGGGTCAAATATTTTGGGTAAATACTCCGTTGGCCAACGTCTTATTCCCGGTATTTTAGCCCCCTCGGTAGGCTGGCAACCTACAATCTGAATATCTGAATTTACTTCTTTCAAATACTTGGAAGTACCCATAATAGTACCAGTAGTACCCATCGAGCTTACAAAGTGAGTTACCAATTGTTGTGTGTCTCGCCAAATTTCGGGGCCAGTGGTATTATAATGAGCCAAGTAATTGTCGGGGTTAGCAAATTGATTAAGCATCAAGTAGCCCCCTTCCGCTACCTTGGCCTCGGCGTAGTCACGTGAACCTTCGATACCCACACTGGCAGGAGTAAGGGTTACTTTGGCCCCAAATGCTTCCATCGTAAGTACCCTTTCGCGGGTAGAGTTTTCGGGCATTACCAATTCAATATCAATATCATAAAGACGGGCAATCATAGCCAGTGCAATACCTGTATTGCCAGATGTAGCCTCGATAAGCTTGATACCCGGTGTGATTTCGCCACGTTCTAAAGCTCCTTTGATCATACCATGAGCTGCACGGTCTTTTACCGATCCTCCTGGGTTATTGCCTTCCAGTTTTCCATAAATCTTTACATGGGGGTTAGGATTAATTCTATTTAATTCTACCAGTGGCGTATTGCCAACCAAATCTAGTAATGTTGCCATTTTGTATATATGAATAATAAGCTTATGCCGTAGTTTTGTAATGGTTTATTGTAAAATTTTTACTTGTTCCTGATGATATATTTTGGTTTGAGGAGGCACACTACGGGTAAGCCAGACATTCCCGCCAATAATGGAATTAGCCCCCACAACGGTTTCGCCACCAAGGATAGTAGCTCCCGAATAAATCACAACATGGTCTTCGATAGTTGGGTGTCTTTTGAGCGAAGCCATTTCCTTACTTACCGACAGTGCCCCAAGCGTTACACCTTGGTAAAGCTTTACATGCTTGCCAATTGTGGTGGTTTCGCCTACAACAACGCCCGTACCGTGGTCTATCATAAAGTATTCGTCGATATCTGCTCCTGGATGAATATCAATACCTGTTTTTGAGTGAGCATATTCTGTCAAAATACGAGGAAGCATCGGAATACCCATTTCGTACAAGCCATGAGCCAGCCGATAAAACGTAATAGCATAGAAACCCGGATAAGCCCTAATAACCTCATATTCGCTTTGGGCGGCTGGGTCGCCCGATAAAATGGCTTGAATATCGGTTAGTAATATCCTATATATTTCAGGAAGTTTTTGTATATATTTGCTAGACAAGCCACGAGCGTCGTCGTCCAGATGCTGTTGCATTGAGCGTAACAATCTAGTCAAACGTAGTTCTATTTGGTCAAAAGCCTCCTGTAGTTCGTCCAAGCACCCATAATGTCTTTGTGTTTGTTCGGGAAAAAGCGTCATCATAATATCTGTAAAAAGTTCTTTTACAGCTGATGTAGGAGGGAAAGTATTGGGTTTGGAATGCTTTTGACAAAGCACCTCCAAAAAGTCTTTTGGTAACATATCGTGAAGAGTTGAACAAACCCTCATTAAAGCATTGAAATAGAGCCAAGATTGTTTTGCTGACAAAATTAGGGAATAGAAATTAGACTAGCCAAAATCTTACACAACTTCTCAAATTTCGATGCAATTGTAACATTAAATATGCCGAATTGATTCGTATTTTTGTGCAATACAGAGCTTGTATACTATATACCCAAAACCACAAGCCATAAGTATAGTACAATGATAATATAATTTTAGGGGAAAAAGATAAGTTCTATAATTTTTGCTCAAAACCAAATTATATTTTGCATTTGTAGTACAAAACAAGTATAAATTACTAATTTTGAATACTATTTAATTGTAAAATTAGGTAGGTTACGTTTTTAACAAGAAAAAATTTCACTATGTCAAGTTTAGCTACTCAGAAAGGTGTATTGCATGGAGATGCAGTGCAAGAACTCTTCGAAATTGCCAAGAAACACCAATTTGCTTTACCAGCCGTAAACGTTACCGGTACAGATACTGTTAATGGTGTGTTGGAAGCTGCCAAAGCAGTGAACTCTCCTGTAATCATTCAGTTCTCTAATGGAGGTGCTCAGTTTTATGCAGGTAAATCATTACCGAATGGCAAGCAAGAGGCATCTATTGCTGGTGCAATCTCTGGTGCATACCACGTACATCAATTAGCTGAGGTGTATGGAGTACAAGTTATTCTTCATACTGACCACTGTGCTAAGAAATTATTACCTTGGTTAGACGGTCTTTTGGATGCTGGCGAAAAATTCTTTGCTCAATATGGCAAGCCTCTTTTCTCATCGCACATGATTGACCTTTCTGAAGAACCATTACACGAAAATATCGAAATCTGTGCTAAGTATCTTGAAAGAATGTCAAAATTAGGCATGACTCTAGAGATTGAATTAGGTGTTACAGGTGGCGAAGAAGATGGTGTTGATAACTCGGATGTTGATTCATCAAAATTATATACTCAGCCTTCAGAAGTAGCTTATGCTTATGAAGAATTGAGCAAAATCTCTCACCGTTTTACTATTGCAGCTGCTTTTGGAAACGTACACGGGGTTTATAAACCTGGTAACGTGAAATTGCAACCTGTTATCTTGAAAAACTCTCAGGATTTTATCAAGGAAAAATACGGTTTGGAAGCTGAAAAGCCTATCAACTTTGTATTCCATGGTGGTTCGGGTTCTTCTCGTGAAGAAATCCGTGAGGCAATCTCTTATGGTGCTATCAAAATGAATATCGATACCGATTTGCAATGGGCGTTCTGGGAAGGTATTCTTGGATACTACAAAGCAAAAGAAGGTTATTTGCAAGGACAAATCGGTAACCCTGAGGGCGATGATTCTCCAAACAAAAAATATTATGACCCACGTGTTTGGTTGCGTAAAGGTGAAGACACATTCGTAAGCCGTTTGAAGTTGGCTTTTGAAGACCTTAACTCGGTAGGTGTAAACCAGTACTTGTAATCCAAAATAGGTATTAAATTTTGAAGCCGTTTGATAGAAATATCGAACGGCTTTTTGTTTTGTCAATCGATAAACTCAACTTTACAGTTTAGAAAGAGATTAAGACTAGCACACGATAGTAAATTATGAAAACAGATTTGCCAAACTTTAATATATTGATTGTTGAAGATGAAGCTATTGTAGGAATGGACCTTGCCGCCAGACTAGAACATGAAGGATATGGTGTGTTGGAGGTGGTCGATAATGGTTTAGATGCTTTGGCCTTATTTCGTGAAAACAATGTGGATTTGGTCTTGCTAGATATTCAAATTAAAGGGAAATGGGATGGAATAGACACGGCTATACAAATTAATCAGGTAAAACCTGTACCTATTATTTACCTAACAGCTCAGTCCGACACAGAAACACTTGAGCGAGCCAAAGAAACACACCCTTCGGCGTACCTGACCAAACCCATTAATTCATCAAACCTAAGAATAGCTATTGATTTGGCTATTCATAATTTTGCTAAAAAAAGGGCAGAGGTACGCAATATAAAAGTATTGCCTAATGTCAATGTCACTAAAGAAAGTGCCTCGTCGAGAGAAGCTATTTTGCAGATAGATAACCATATTTTTATCAAACAAAGTTATCAGTTTACTAAAGTACGTTTGAGTGATATTTTGTTCTTGGAATCAGACAATAATTATGTTCATATTATTACAACCAACAAAAAATTTACGCTACGTTTAACCCTTAATGGGGTATTGGAACGTATCAACTATGATAAATTGGTAAGAACACACCGCTCTTTTGCTATCAATATTGAACAAATCGATTCATTCAACGACCATGAGGTATTATTGGGTAAATATACAATACCTCTTGGACGTAATTATAAAGACGATTTCTTGAAGTTTTTTGATTTCCTATAGCTTTTATTCTTGTTTATTTTTTACCATTTCTTCGGTAATCTGATTAAGAACACGTATTTTTTCTTGAAAATCGCCCTTAATAGATTTTCTAATTTCCCGAAGGTTGTCGAGGAGGCTTTGGATATTGTCAGGAATAATATCATCTAAAAATTCACGGATTCGTTTGGCCATTGTTGGCGACTTTCCATTGGTCGAAATAGCGATTTTGAGGTCGCCTTTTCTAACAATAGAGCCCAAATAAAAATCACACAAATCGGGTGTGTCGGCTACGTTACAAAGAATATGTTGCTCGGCCGTAACTTTTTTGATACTGGCATGTAGGGCAGGGTTATCGGTTGCCAAAATCACCAAATCACGATGGTTCAGGTCCGAAAACTCAAAAGGGCGTTCTATCAAAGTTATAAGAGGGAAATCCTTGGCAAAATCTTGAATAGCTTGGCTCATAAAGCTGGCAACTACTGTGATTTTGGCCTGAGGGCTGTTGATAAGCATTGCCGAGAGTTTTTCTAAACCAACGTTGCCACCGCCCACTAGCAATACATTGAGTTCGCTGAGCTTTAAAAAAATAGGAAATAAATCGTTTTGGCTTTTGTCTGTTTGCACGATACAAGGGTTTTTCAGCAAAGTTGATTAAGGTTGTTTTAAAACAATGCTGTAAATGTAATAAAAAACCTTGCTGAGAATCCCAACAAGGTTTAAGTAATCAAGCATTTATATAAAACATTTTGAAAACGATATGAACCTAAACGGTATCGATAGATGCCCTAATGGCTTTTTTATCTATTTTTCCAACCGAGGTTTTGGGAATAACCAATGTAAAATTGACCGATGCAGGAACTGTCCAAGGCGTAATTTTGCCTGCATCTACAAACTGCTTCATGTGTGCATGCAAGCTTTCTTTAGAAATAGCTTTACCATCCTTTGTCACAATCAGAGCATGCGGGCGTTCGCCCCATTTGGCATCAGGAATACTCACTACTGCTACTTCCTGCACGGCTTCGTGCAAGCCAATCATATTTTCGAGCTCTATCGAACTAACCCATTCACCTCCCGACTTAATTACGTCTTTGATTCTATCACAAATTTTGAGTGAATTGTCCTTATTCATCGAAGCAACATCGCCTGTATGCAACCAACCATCTCGCCAAAGGTCTTCCGACTTGTCGGCTTCTTTAAAATATCCTTGTGTTAGCCAAGGCGTTCTAAGAGTAATTTCGCCAACATCTTCGCCATTATGAGCAATTGTATTGCCCTGTTCGTCTACCAATCGAATATCCACAAAAGCAGAGGGAGTTCCTGTGCGTGTGCGTGCTTCTACCTGAAAATCAATATCGAGATTTTGTTGCTCTTCTGGACTGACATAAACAGTCGAAACAATTGGGCAAGTTTCGGACATACCATATCCCGTAATAACGTCGACACCTCTTAGTAAAGCAGCTTTTGCCAGTGGCTTGGGTAATGCCGAGCCACCAATTACTACTTTCCATTTAGATAAATCTATGTTTTGAGTAGCAGGATGCGATACAAACATCTGTAAAATAGTGGGTACACAATGTGAAAATGTAGGCTGTTCCTTCATAAAAAATTTTAGAACAGACTCTGGCTCAAACTTTCCAATATACACCTGTTTGGCTCCTGATAGCGTAGCTACATAAGGGAATCCCCAGGCATGGACATGAAACATAGGCGTAAGAGGCATATACACATCCGAGTTGTTGAATCGGCACGCACCGTCGATGGTACTAAAAGTAAAACAAATAGAAAGTGTATGTAATACTAATTGTCTATGGGTAAAGTAAACGCCTTTAGGATTACCTGTTGTACCTGTTGTATAAAAAGTAGTAGCGACAGCATTTTCATCAAAATCAGGGAAGTCAAACTCGTCGGATACTTTTGCAAGCAAACTTTCATATTCACCATAAACCGTTAGGGTATTATTACTTTTATAGCTTGGTTCGTCGGTACAAACAATAATACCTTTTACAGTTGTCATTTCCTGAGCCATCGATTCTAGCAAAGGCAAGAAATCGGCATGACAAATAATAAGGGTATCTTCGGCATGATTAATTGTATACAAAATTTGGGCAGCCGACAAACGCCAGTTAATAGTATGTAATACATTGCCAGTCATAGGAATGGCAAAAAAGCATTCTAAATATCTATGAGAATCATAATCAAGAACAGCAATCGTCTGAGCACCATCTATCTCAAGGCTTTCAAGTACATTGGCTAGTTTATTTACCCTTTTGGTTAAGGTAAAGTAATTATAGCGGATTAGGTCTCGGTACACAATTTCCCTTTCAGGTTCAATTTTGGTTGAGTACGCTAAAATACTTTTGATGAGTAGTGGATAATTAAAAGCTTGGCTTGCAGATGCTAACTTCCTGATTTTCATAATTTCTAAAAGGATTATCTAAGTAGTTGTACTTAAAATAATTATAAAAAATATTAAATGGTTAATGTTTGTTCAAATATACAAAAGTATTTTAAAATGTTATATAAAATACCAATAATCGTTTATGTTATATACTAATTGATATATCCAGAAAGTAGCCTATCTTAGGTGTGTGGAGTGAGTCATAATTAGTTTGAGTGAAAAAAAACTTATAACAAAAGGCAGTCTATTCGCATAAGTTTGTCGAAAAAATGAGAATATTCTCCTGAAATTCCATTTTAAAACAATATATTGCTATCGTGAATTGATGTATTGCAAAGCTCTGATTGTTAAAATTTAAAAATATAATGCTCTAGTATTCACGGACTAGCTAGAGAAAAACCCACAAAAACAGGCATATTCTGTGAAAATCTGAGTAAATAATTGTACAAAAAAAGAATTGATGCCGTTTAAAAAGTTTAATGCGTTTTGTATGGTATATCGTTTATCTTAGTTTAAATTTACCCTGTATTTGACTAACTAATTGCAATTTTGTGAATTTTAGCTTGTCATTTATGCTATGATAATTCACTTGTAATGAGTAATCTTAACCTAAAATCAGTTTCTTAAATACTTTATAACTTATGAGCACCCTTACTCGCAACAGTCTTTTAGCTTTAGTTTTATTGGTGGCAAGTCCTATGGCTTCATGGGCTGAGTCGCTAATAGGAGGAGAGGAATTGGCAAACGCCAAACCTAAAGTATCCAAGGTATTACCTCCAAGTCCACCATCAATCAGTAATGCAAATGTTATCGTTTGCGGTTACGAAAATGTTGATGACCCAAGAAGTACAGTGCTAGTAAATGCTTCTGGTTGTGATAATGGTACAATTCAATGGTACAATTCCGATGGAGCTGACTTGGGTACTGGTAGCCCAAAATACTTTACAATTTCTAGCGAAACGCATATTCATGCCACTTGTAAAGTAGGTTCAGAAGAAAGTACTCCTTCTAATCAAATTCATGTGCCTTACCTAAAAGCTCCTGTAAAAAGACCAATAGTAATTGCCGAAGCCAATGGAAGTGACAAATATGTAGAAACTTGTGAAGGCAATAGCTTAAAATTGTATTCAACTGTAGATGATTCGGCTTACCTTTATTCTTGGGAAAGAAATGGAGCTGCAGGCAATTTTAGCCCAACTACCGCTGGCTTAGGAAGCCCACGTCTTACAGTTGATATTCCAGGATATTATAACCTTGTTGTACGCTCAAAGGAATGTCCTAATGTAGCTGTTTATGCTGTAAATACAGTATATGCACAATTTTATGAAAGACCTACCAAACCAATTATCACAGGTGACTCGCTATTTTGTGAAGATAAATCTGTTAGCCTAAAAGCAGATAGCTCTCGATTTGTAGCAAAATACCAATGGTTTGTGAATGGCGTAGTTCAAGATAGCTTGGGTACAACAAGTCTTATCAAAAAGTTTAATAAAACTGCTACTATTCAAGTAAGAACACTCGATAGCAGACTGGGTTGTCAATCGTTTCTTTCTGAGCCTGTCAATCTGAAAGCACTTAGAGTTCCTGCTAAACCAACTATTACCGCTTCTAAAAAAGGGGCTGCTATTTGCCAAGGAGATACGCTTTCGCTTACTTCAAGCTTAGGGTTTAAATATTTGTGGAACAATGGTGCTACAACAGCTAGTTTAAAGGGGATTAGAACTGTTGGCAAATATGCTGTTCAAGTAATTGATACAAGTGGTTGTGTTTCGCCAACATCAGATACTACCCAAATTACAGTATATGCGTTGCCTGCCAAACCAAGTGTTTCTGCCGATGGCCCATTAGCTTTCTGTGATGGATTTAATGTAAACTTAACCTCATCGACACAAAGCAAGTATATTTGGAGTACCTTAGAAACAACTAAGTCGATTAAAATTACTAAGTCTGGTTCATACACAGTAGCTGTAAGAGATACAAACAACTGCCTTTCACCATCTTCGGATGCTGTTCTTGTAACTGTTTATGCTTTGCCAGCCAAACCAACTATTACAGTAAAAGGCGATGGTAAAGTAACATTCTGTGCTGATAGAAGTGTTGTATTGGAGTCGTCAAACCTTGCTAGTGGTGAGGCTACTAAATATAGATGGACAACTACCGATTCTACTCGCTCAATTACAATCAAAGTCACTACCAAAGCGGCTGTTCGTGTGATTGACCCAAGAGGCTGTGTTTCTCCTTTGTCTGACACGGTATCTATTAATGTATTACCATTGCCAGATGCCCCAACGTTATCTGCTGAAGGGCCATTAACTTTCTGTTCAAGAGATGTTACGAATTATGCGAAAGAAAACAGCGTAAAATTAATCGCAACAACTGCAGTCCCTGCTCATGAGGTTACTTGGAATACAGGTTTAGTATCTAAAATTTTAGATAATGTTAAAATCTCTGGACAATACACGGCTACTTCTAAAGATGCTAATGGTTGTGTGTCGGCACGTTCAACACCAATCGTAGTTACAATTAAAGAAAGCCCAAGTGCTGCAACAGCAAGTATTGCACCGGATGGAGCCTTTACCTTAAAAGCAGTGAATTTCCCTGATGGAACAGACTATGAATGGAAATACGAAAGTGAAACAACACCTTTGTCTTCAATTTTGGCATCTGTAAAAGCTGACCGCAATGGTAACTATTCGGTTCGTAGAAAAGTAGTTTATACTGTACCTGCTCCGTTGAATACGTTGGTTTGTTATACTGATTTCTCAAAACAATTTAATTTCCAAGAAGACCCAGACTTCAAAGGTCTTTCAATCTATCCAAACCCAAGCAATGGTGTTCTTACAGTTGAAACATTGAAAAATTGGGAAAAAGTATCTATCACAATTTACGATATTATTGGTCGCTTGATTTATACAGGTACAGTACCAAGTATCACAGGTAAATTGGTTGTAGATTTGAAAAACCAACCAGAAGGAACATATTTGTTCCGCTTTGAAGCAGATGGTTTTGAATTGACCAAACGTGTGATTATTAACAGATAATTATAAAAACTTTATTGAAAATCCCCATTATATTACATAATGGGGATTTTATTTTGTAGCTATGACAAGAAAACTTATTGGCATCGTCGGCCTACTAATGGCTTGGAATTATACAACAGCTCAGTGGATTACACAGAATATAGCAACATCGGCTAGTTTTAGAGGGGTTCATGCTGTTACTGAGAAGACTGTTTGGGCAAGTGGTAGTAAAGGAACAATTATTAAAACCTCAGATGCAGGAGCAAAGTGGGAGGTTTTTACTGTGGC
Organism: Flectobacillus major DSM 103; assembly: GCF_000427405.1. Classification (NCBI taxonomy): domain Bacteria; kingdom Pseudomonadati; phylum Bacteroidota; class Cytophagia; order Cytophagales; family Flectobacillaceae; genus Flectobacillus; species Flectobacillus major. The sequence goes on along the minus strand of NZ_KE386491.1, from coordinate 3,176,463 downwards.
AGGAGCCGAAAAACTTGATTTCAGAGATATTCATGCCTTCGATAGTAAGCATGCTGTGATTATTAGTGCTGGAGAAGCCAGCGAAGGAGCGGCAAAGGTTTATCGTACTGCTGATGGTGGTGTTACATGGTCGCTAGTTTTTGAGACGCAAGAGAAGGGTGTTTTCTTTGATGGTATTGACTTCTGGAATAAAAATGAAGGAATTATTTTTTCTGACCCTATTGAGAGCCGATGGTATATCCTCAAAACAACCGATGCAGGAAAAACATGGAATAGAATAGCTTCCGACAATTTTGCTTTATGTAAGTCCAACGAAGCTGCATTTGCTGCTTCGGGTACAAGTATGCTAACAGTAGGCAAACAAAAGGCTTTTATTTGTACGGGGGGTACTACTATAGCAAGGGTTTTTAAAAGCGAAGATTTGGGGCAGCATTGGGTGGCCGTCGATACCCCTATTCCTGCGGGAAAAACAAGTGGATTATTTGGAATGAAGTTTTGGGACGAACAGCATGGTATAGCCGTAGGTGGCGATTACTTAGAGGTAGAAAAAGCCGTACCCAATGTAGCCATAACACAAGATGGCGGAAAATCTTGGCAATTAGCTCAACAAACAACTCCTTCTGGACTCAAAGAAGGAGTTGACTTATACAAAAAGAAAATACTTATTGCTGTAGGGCCTTCTGGGACATCCTTTTCAAGTGATTTTGGTAAAACATGGATAATGATAGATAAGTCGGCTTTTCATGCCATTAGTATCAAAGGCTCTGGTATTTGGGCTGTTGGTGGCAAAGGAAATATAGCACAACTCAATACAAAAATCCTAGGACAATAGCCTAGGATTTTCCTTTTATAGAAATCATCAATACGCCAATCAGTACGATTATAGTGCCGCCAATTTGCCAAAATGTAATAGGCTCATCTAAGAATATATTGGCCATAATAATAGTAGCAACAGGGCCAATACTACCAATAATAGAGGCATTACTCGAACCAATTTTTTTAATACCATCCGAAATCATAAAAGAAGGAATAACAGTGGTAAATAAGGCCATAATGAATGAAAGTACATAAACCTCTGTGCTATATGAAAATAAGCCAATCGGCTTGCTTAGATAATAATGAATCAGTACCATCATCGTAGATATTAACATTGCATAGCAAGTAAATCGTAATGAGCCAACTTTGGGTATCATTTCGCCACTGCCTATTAAGTATAAAGCATAGGTAAATGCACTTAAAAATACCAATATCGAGCCAATCACCAAGTCTTTTTGCATACCCAATTGCAAGTCAGGAATAAAAGCAAAAACTACCCCTAAATAGGTAATCAACAAAGCTATATATTGAATAAGGACAATAGGTTTCCTAAAAAAAATTGCAGAGATAACCACAACGATGGTTGGATATACAAACAAAATCAACCTTTCAACACTCGCTGTTACATAGCTAAGCCCCCAGAAATCAAATAAAGCGGCCAAATAATACCCCACCAACCCAATAACAAGCATGGCAAACCATTCTTTTTTACTGAGCTTATGAGTATGTTGATCTTGCTTATTGTTGGCAAGAAGAATACAAAGATAGAATGGGGCCGAGAACAGCATTCTTAGGGCTAAGAGCGAAATAGTATCTACATGATAATGAATGTAGTTGTAACGCACTAAAACAGCCTTGCCAGCAAAGGCAACAGCTCCAAAGAAAACTAAAGCAACACCAGTATAATAACTGGTTTTTTGGGGGGGAGGTAAAGGTTGGTTCATGATACGATAGAGGGTATAAAAAAAGAGCCTTTCTACAATAGAAAGGCTCTTTGGTTGAAAATTATTCCATAGCAATCCTTTCTTAATCTTTTGAGATTAGGAGGTTTAGCCATACAAGAATTGCAACAGAATATGTCATATTACTTTTTACGGAAAAATAACTGAATAGGAACACCCGAAAAATCGAAATGTTCACGCATTTGATTTTCTAAATAACGCTCATAACTTTCTCTGATATACTGTGGTAAATTACAGAATAACACAAAAGCTGGCGATTTAGTAGGTAACTGAGTTAGGTATTTAATTTTGATATATTTACCCTTCCAAGCTGGCGGCGGATAGTTTTCGATAACCTGTAACATCACGTCGTTTAGCTTTGAAGTAGGAATACGTTTCGTTTTGTTTTCGTACACATCCAATACCTTTTCAATGGCTTGGAAAATACGTTGTTTTTCCTTTACAGAAGTAAAGATAATAGGCATGTAGTTAATAGGAGCAAGACGTTGGCGAATGGCATCTTCCAAACGCTTTGATGTCATCGAGTCTTTTTCTACCAAGTCCCATTTATTTACCATCAATACAATACCTTTTTTAGCTTTATCGGCCATCGAAATAATGTTCATATCTTGGGCCTGTAAGCCCGTCAATGGGTCGATTGTGGTGGCATCTACAAGCACAACAGCAATATCACATTCTTCCATTGCCTTCAATGAACGTAAAATAGAATAGTACTCTAAGTTATCGTCAATTTTGGCTTTTCTTCTAATACCCGCAGTATCGGTAATAATAAAGTCTTTTCCGAAAAGGGTATAGTGGTTGTCGATAGCATCACGTGTTGTACCAGCAATATCAGTTACAATGCTTCTTTCTTTTCCTAAAAGAGCATTCAAAAACGACGATTTCCCTACGTTAGGTTTTCCCAAAATAGCAATCTTTGGAATACCCTGATGAGGATTTTCGATACCTTCTTCAGGAAAGTGGCTTACCACTTCATCCAAAAGATCACCTGTTCCCGAGCCACTTTCGGCAGCAATAGGGTAAGGTTCGCCCAAGCCTAATTCATAAAATTCTGCAGCTGTGAGTCCTTTTTCGTAAGTATCAGCCTTGTTAGCTACAATATAAACGGGTTTTTTAGAACGACGAAGCACTTGAGCAAAGTCTTTGTCTAAGTCTGTCAAACCTGTTTGACAATCTACTACAAATAATAAAACGGCGGCCTCGTCGATAGCAAGTTCTACTTGTTCACGAATAGCTCCTTCAAAGGTATCGTCCGAGCCGTGAACGTATCCACCTGTATCAATTACGGTGAAGTACTTACCAATCCATTCACCAAAGCCATAGTGGCGGTCTCTTGTTACACCCGACACGTTGTCCATGATTGCCTTCTTCTGTTCGATAAGGCGATTAAAAAGCGTGGATTTTCCGACGTTTGGACGACCCACAATTGCTACTATATTTGACATTTCTAAATTTTGAGCTGTTCCCTGTGTATTCTACATAGCTGGCGAATAACAAGCACCTCAACGTTAAAGTTAATCTATACTTTTAAGATACAGGTCTAGAAAAAATATGCTTGATAGCGATACTAATCTTGGCTATACCCAAACTGTTTCAGTTTTTGAGCCTTAGAACGCCAATCTGGTTCTACTTTAATAAATTGTTCGAGGAAAACCTTTTTGCCAAAGAATTTCTCCATTTCCTCACGAGCCTGAGTACCTACTTTTTTGATGGATTCGCCTTTATGGCCAATCAAAATAGCTCTTTGAGTGATTCTTTCAACATAAATTTCTGCCGAAATTCTGATAATATTTTCTTCTTCTTTAAAAGCAACCACTGCTACTTCGCAAGAATAAGGAATCTCCTTTTTATAATTTTTAAAGATTTTCTCACGGATAATCTCTGAGGCAAAAAAGCGTTCGGGCTTATCGGTGAGTTCTTCTTTGTCAAAATAAGGGGGATGCACAGGTAGTCGTTCAACAATGCTATCAAAAATCAGGCCTGTATTTTGTTCTTTGAGTGCCGAAATAGGAAGAATATCTTGTGTCGGGAATCTTTCTCGCCAATGAGCAATTTTTTCTTCAATTTGTTCTTCTGTAGCTAAATCAATTTTATTGATTAATAGAATAACAGGAACGTGGTCGATTCGGCTTAATTTATTGATAACATCATCTTCGTCGTATTTTTCAAAAATGTCTGTTACAAACAAAATAACGTCGGCATCTTCGAGCGAGCTATGAACAAAAGTCATCATCGACTTATGTAACTCATATTTGGGAAGAATAATACCTGGGGTGTCTGAGTAAACAAGCTGAAAGTCAACGCCATTATGCTGACCATTCAGAATACCCATGATTCGGTGGCGTGTAGTTTGAGCCTTAGAAGTAATAATAGAAAGGCGTTCTCCTACCAAAACATTCATTAAGGTAGATTTACCAACATTGGGTTTGCCAACAATACTGACAAAACCAGCTTTATGATTCAATTGTTCCATGTCTAATCCACAATTATTCCTGTCTGTCATTCTAACTGGATTTCCCTGAAAGAATCTCGTTGGGAAAATAATTATCAAGATAATTTTCGGGAGATATATTCTGAGCCTGACTTAATTGACTCTTTTTGGGATGACAAAGGAATGAAATTTTTGTTAAAATAAAAAGACGAGCATTAAGCTCGTCTTTGACTCTAGTAGCAGGAGCAGGACTCGAACCTGCGGCCTTTGGGTTATGAGCCCAACGAGCTACCTACTGCTCCATCCTGCGGTGTTTCTTGATTGGAGTACAAAGGTACGAGCTTTTTTTGTAAATGCAATACTAGAGCTGAAAAAAAAGTGAAATATTTTTGTGTTATTTTATAAGGTGCTGTATTTTAAATATTTATAAATAAAAATATTTGTAGGGTTTTTTGAGATTGTTTTAGATGAATAGCTTTTTTAACCAAATTAATGGGCTGTATTACCCATAAGAAGGTCTTTTACTTTTTTCACATGAGGGTTTATTTTGTCGCTTTCTACCAATCCATCTCTTAATCTAAGAATTCTGTGGGCATATTGAGCAATATCGTCTTCGTGCGTTACCATTACAATGGTATTGCCTTTTGAGTGAAGTTGGTCAAATAAGTCCATGATTTCGTAAGAAGTCTTTGTGTCGAGGTTACCCGTTGGTTCATCGGCCAATAGAATAGAAGGGTCGTTTACCAAAGCACGGGCAATTGCCACCCTTTGGCGTTGTCCACCCGAGAGTTCGTTGGGTTTATGGCCTGCTCGGTTTTCGAGGCCAACCCCCTTCAATGCCAACATGGCTTTTTCAATACGGTCGGCTTTTGAATATCCTGCATAAATCAAAGGAAGAGCTACGTTTTCGAGCGACGACTGTCGAGGCAATAAGTTGAAGGTTTGAAAAACAAAACCAATTTCTTTGTTACGAACTGTTGCTAATTCGTTTTCAGACATCTTGCTTACATCCTGTCCATTCAAAATATATTTGCCCGAAGTGGGTGTATCTAAGCAGCCCACAATGTTCATCAATGTGGATTTTCCAGAACCAGATGGCCCCATAAAAGCAACATATTCTCCTTTGTTGACAGAAATCGTGACGGATTTAAGTGCATCAATGATTTCCTCGCCCATGATATAGCGTTTAGATATGTTACTTGTTTCGATGATTTTCATATTGCAATGATTTCAAAAGTGTTTTCAGTCTGCTTTGGTAATGAGAAAATCTAACGTTTATCAACTCTATAAAAAAATACTCTTAGCGTTGTATTAGGCTCTTTTCAAGAAGGTTGTGAGTGTATATTTTATTTTCCCAAACAAACATACTTATTTATTGAAAACCATCGCTTTGTTTTTCGATAAGAGATACTTTTACCTGATATTCAGGCAGAAAACGCTGATAATCGGTTGGGAAGGATTTTTGTAATGTTTGCAGGGCATCGTTTGCATAGCTTTTCATCCCAATAGCCAAGCTTTGTAAAATGTATAACTCCCATAGACGAGCATTGTTTTTTCGCCATTTTAGAGCATTGTTGAGTGCCTGATAGGCTTTTTCGGGATGCTTTTGCTTATTATAATATAAGGTGATTTTCTCTAGTAATGCGACATCGAGCGGATACTGATAAACGAGCTGTTGAGCGGCTTTGTCAGTAGTAATTGTTTGGTTAGGGGCATTGGCATAACTTTCTTTTTGAATAAGCGTATTGAGTAGTACCTGATAATATCGGTTTTTCTGTGTAGTAGTATCGCTATGAGCCCAAGCCTGAAGTTGCTCAAAGGTAAGTTGCTTGTCGGCTTTATAATATTGCTGAATGGCATGGGCAAATTCTAAATCTTCCGAAAACTGATCATTTTCGGTACGTTTGGCCAATTGACGAAAAGCGATGGATGTACCTTTTTCTTTCTGGAAAAGAGCCATATTGAATAAAAGAGCAAAGGTTGATACATTCAGATTGGAGTCAAGCTTGCTGATTGCTTCGGCAGCTTGGCTACTTTGTTCGGTAGCAAGTTTTAGAGTTAGTAAATTGGCCTGAAAACTATCGTAGTGATAATCTTGAGCTTTTTGTAAAACTTCTTTTTGACTAGCGAGCTTCCCATTTTTAGCCCAAAAGGCCAATATATTACTAGCTATAATTTCGGGACGTGAGCTATTAGGTAAGGCATTTTCCAAAGCAACAATACTCGAATCAGGAAGTTGGGCCTTGGTATATAAATAAGCAAGGTTATTTTGTAGCTCTCCGCTGGTTGGAAATCGCTTTATGCCCTCTTTTAGCGTAAATATAGCATCAAAAAAACGGTCTCTGTCAGAAAAGGAGCGTGCCAAGCCTTCATAAGCAAAAGGTGACGGGCTTTTGGCCAAAGCCCGTTTAAAATAAAGGGCCGCGGTTTCGTTATCGTTTTGGTGTAAAGCCAAGCTTGCCAAGGCGTAATTGGTTTTGTGGTTGCGAAATTCGGCCGATAAAGCTTTTTTATACTGAATTTCGGCAAAGATATATTCTTTGTTGGCAACCGAATTATCTCCTAATGTATTATAATAAGCCGTGACACATTGGTTGATAGGATAAAAAGATTTTATGGAAAGTAATGCCACAATAATAATAAGTGCCACAATTCTAAAAACATAAATCGGTAAGCTTATAGGCTTGAATACCACTTTATAAACCTCGAATTGTTGCTGAAAAAGAGGATAAAAATTGGCAATTACATACAAAAAAAATAGCGTACCCATTACCAGATGACTGTAGGTGATTGCATCTTCAATTACCTCAATCATAGGGTCGTTGGCGGTGGCAAAAGCAAACAAACTGGTAGCTAGTGAAAAAATTGCTAAACCAATATAGACCAAGCTTGCCGAGAAGCTTTGCCCAAGTACTTTTTCTATCAAAATCATCCGTTGTTTGATTCCCCAGATACCTAATAAGGTTGCAATTACCAATAGTAAAAATGGACTTATATAAAGCATATCCCAATCAATACTCTTGTTATTGTACAAAAACACAAGTAATACATTAACCAGATATGTGAAGGTTAAAATGCTAAAATTGAGCAAGCTCTGCGGGCTTTTGGTACTTGTTGCAATAATCAGAAAACCGTTGGGGATTTCGTAGGCTATCCAAAATACAAATAGGGTAGTAAAGCAAAGGCCGCTTAATACCTGATGGCTGGCAAAATGTGTAATAGTACTAGCCTGATGCGATAAGGATGCTACGAGTAATTCGGCAAAACTCAGATAAGCTACAAAGCTTAAAAAACGTATTAATACAGAGGTGTTTCGTTGGAAAGCATGAAAATAATAGCTTATACCAATAAAGCCTATCACAACACAAAGGCCAACGCTATGACCTGGTTGCAAAAGAGGTAGATCCCATTGCAATGACACCAAAAGAAGGACATTGAAGCCCATAAATACCAAGTACCAGACACGACCAATAAAACTAATTCCAGTATTGATAAGAGCCAATGCAATAATACCCAAAATTGTATATATCCAAGATGCTGCATAGTTGATAGCCATCGTAGAGGCCAGAAACTGCTCGCTAATTAAGAATGATTTACTAGGGATATTGAGGGTTTCTTGGGCAGTTTTGAACTGCTCGACACTCACCGAAGTTTCTTGAAGCTCGCTAAGAACGTCCCAATGAATCACATTTTGTAGGAAATTGACATAATAATAACCTAGCAATAGGCTACAAAGCAAAAGCAGAGCGATTGAAAATACAAAAACAAATTGAGTACTTTTTTGCCAGTTTTTCCAGAAAATAAGATGATTCATATTGATATAATAAATAATATAAGGTTCAAAACGAAAGGGTGACAAAAGTATTGATAAGCCAATCTAATATGGGTTTTTATGCTACAAAAAAACAAGGATTTGTAGAAGTTACAAAATTGGTAATAATTATACTTCCAACAGAATTCCTATTCAATATTTTATTTTTTCAATCAGGGTATAGCAATAACGAGTATTTAAGATTTGAATTATTTTGAGATAGATAATTTCATGAAAAGGAGGTAATTGATATGGGGAAGTTTTCAGACAAAATTTTATTTTGTATTTTTTTTTAGAAAATAAGAACAGCAGATTTGAGTATAAATCATCTAAAAAGCAATTATCAAGATAAGATACAATGAGGATGTAAATGATACTTTTTTTTGTTTTTTAGTATATAATCAAGAAAAAGTAGTGATAAAACCAAGAAAAATTTGAAAGAAGGACGGGGGATGATAATAGGCCAAACTAAATAACATTCAACAAAACCTATACCTTTTCAGCAAAAAAACTGGTAAAAATCCAAAAACAACAATTGGTTATCTGAGAATTACCAACTAATTTTGCACTCCGAAACGGTATAGCAAATCTAAACTTTGCTTAATCACTTGATAATCAGATAACAAAATCACAATACAAAATGGCAAATGCAGTCAATACAGGAAAGGTTACGCAAGTAATCGGTCCGGTTGTGGACGTGAGCTTCGAGGGCGAAGGCTCAAAACTCCCCGCAATCTTGAATGCCTTGGAAGTTAAAAAAGCCAACGGCACCAAAGTTATCCTTGAAGTACAACAACACTTAGGTGAAGACCGTGTTCGTACCATCGCAATGGAAGGTACAGAAGGTCTTCAGAGAGGTCAAGAGGTATTTGACTTGGGACAACCAATGTCAATGCCAACTGGTGACTCTATCAAAGGTCGTCTATTCAACGTAGTAGGTGAGGCTATTGATGGTATTCCTCAGCCTAAATCAGACAAAGGTATGCCTATTCACCGTCTTGCTCCTAAGTTTGACGAATTGGCCACTTCAACAGAAGTTCTTTTCACAGGTATCAAGGTAATTGACTTGCTTGCTCCTTATGTAAAAGGTGGTAAAATCGGTTTGTTTGGTGGTGCTGGTGTAGGTAAGACCGTATTGATTATGGAGCTTATCAACAACATTGCTAAGGCTTATGAAGGTCTTTCGGTATTTGCTGGTGTAGGTGAGCGTACTCGTGAGGGTAACGACTTGTTGCGTGAGATGATCGAATCTGGCGTAATTAAGTACGGTGATGCTTTCAAGCACTCAATGGAAGAAGGCAAATGGGATTTGGATAAAGTTGACCAAAACGAATTGTTGAAATCTCAGGCTACTTTGGTATTCGGTCAAATGAACGAGCCTCCAGGAGCACGTGCTCGTGTGGCCTTGTCTGGTTTGACAGTTGCTGAATACTTCCGTGATGGTGATGGCGAAGGTCAAGGACGTGATATCCTTTTCTTTATCGACAACATCTTCCGTTTTACTCAAGCAGGTTCTGAGGTATCGGCTCTTTTAGGTCGTATGCCTTCTGCGGTAGGTTACCAACCAACATTGGCAACTGAAATGGGTGCTATGCAAGAGCGTATTACTTCAACAAAACGTGGTTCTATTACATCGGTACAAGCGGTATATGTACCTGCCGATGACTTAACTGACCCTGCTCCTGCAACAACCTTTACTCACTTAGATGCTACGACGGTATTGTCTCGTAAAATCGCCGAGTTAGGTATTTACCCTGCTGTAGACCCATTGGATTCTACTTCTCGTATTCTTTCTGCTGAAGTATTGGGCGACAAGCACTACAATACTGCTCAACGTGTGAAAGAAATCTTACAACGTTATAAAGAATTACAAGATATTATCGCTATCCTTGGTTTGGACGAATTGTCTGAAGAGGATAAATTGGTAGTAGCTCGTGCTCGTCGTGTTCAACGTTTCTTATCGCAACCTTTCTTTGTAGCTGAACAGTTTACAGGTTTGAAAGGAGCATTGGTTGATATCAACGATACTATCAAAGGTTTCAACGAAATCATTGATGGTAAATATGACTATCTTCCTGAAGCTGCATTCAACTTGGTAGGTACTATCGAAGATGCTGTAGTGAAAGGTGAGAAATTATTGGCCGAAGCTGCAAAATAATTTGAAGATTTGAAAATGTGTCAATTTGAAAATAGATTGAATTGACACATTTTATTGGTTTGCCCGCAAATCAGTACAATTGCAAAGCGTCAGCCCAATTCTTTTTGGTCAAATCGTTTTCAAATTTCCCGATTTTCAAATTTTCAAATTTCTTACAAAATGAATTTACAAATCATTACTCCCGATAAAAAGGTATTCTCTGGTGAAGTATCAGTGGTAACCTTACCTGGAACAAATGGCTCTTTTCAAATCTTGAAAGACCACGCTCCAATTGTTTCTACTTTGGGCAAAGGCACTTTAGCCGCCGACAAGCAGGAATTTACAATCGATGGTGGAGTTGTTGAGGTTCTGAACAATAACGTTCTTGTTTTGGCAGAAGCTGTATTGTAAGTAGCTATCGGCAATGTGCTTTCGGCTATGAAATTAGTATCGAATGTATTCAAGAGTGCTTGAGGTACTTTGAAGATATTTAATTAACAAAAGGTGATTCAAACATTGGTTTGGGTCACCTTTTGTTTTTGTTGTTAGGTTGATCCCGATCCTTAGAAACCTCAATTCATAGAGCAACAAAAAAACACAAGGTTTTACAGAACAAAATATTCCCACAAAAGCAAGTATAGTCTTTGGATATTACTAAGAAGAAAGTAGTAGCCTTATTATATTATATTGTGGTTAATGTGTTTATTTTTAAGTACTTAATAGCATGTTATAACTGAGGATGCTTTTTATAACGCTTTTATCTTGATAAAATAAATGGATATTTGCTCAATGATGGCATGAGTTTTAAAACTGTTTTATACCTCAAAATCAAGCTTTTTTAGCAATACTCCATTTCATATTTTTACGCTCAAAAAATCTAAATCTCAAATAGCTTCGTACATATCCGCAAACCAACAGCGTATATGTTTATCTCATTCCTCAAAGTATTTTTTTGTATTTGGCTTATCTGGATGCTCTATGTGATCGTAGATACAGCCAGTCATAACAGCCTCATACAACAATGGAGCATGCTGGCTTGGATGAAAGCTATACTATGGGACTTTTATGCCAATATGATGCCTTTGATTTTGTGGGTGAATTACAAAGAATCAACATGGCCTAAACGAATTGTATGGACATTATTGCTAGTGAGTTTGGGTAGTATTGCTACTTGTATTTATATACTCATTCAGCTTTTTCAACTACATGATGACGATGGTTTTGAAAAACTATTAGTCCATAAAAATCACTAATTATAACCTTACTTACAAATTTTATGTGGTACGACTCTCTGCTAGAAAAGGACTTGCTTCCAGACTTCCTAATTAGAATTGGTATTCGACAACTGGTAAGACAAAGATTGCGAGATGAAAATAAGGGTGAAACCCAAGCTCAACACGAATCTTTTTGGAAACTTCTTACCGAGCTAAAAAACTCGCCAATTGCTATCAATACCCAAGATGCCAACGAACAGCACTATGAAGTGCCAACAGCTTTTTATCAATATTGCTTGGGAAAACACCTGAAATACTCTTGTGGCTATTGGAAAGAAGGGGTTACCGACCTTGATACTTCCGAGCATGATATGTTGGAGCTTACTTGTCAACGAGCCGAATTGGCCAACGGACAAGAAGTATTGGAGCTAGGCTGTGGCTGGGGTTCGCTGTCGCTCTATATGGCTGCCAAGTATCCAGATAGCCAGTTTACAGTTGTGTCAAATTCTAAAACACAGAAGGAATATATTGATAGCCAGGCTCTTCAACGTGGTATTGCCAATCTTACCGTTTTGACTGCCGATATGAATGTGTTTGAAATAGACCACAATCGATTTGATAGGGTTGTTTCGGTAGAAATGTTTGAGCACATGCGTAATTATCAATTATTACTCAAAAAGGTAGCCTCTTTCCTAAAGCCCAATGGGAAGTTGTTTGTGCATATTTTTACTCACAAAGAGTATGCTTATAAGTTTGAGGTAATCGACGAAACCGACTGGATGAGCCAATATTTCTTTACAGGAGGCATTATGCCAAGCGACCACCTATTGATGTATTTCAATGATGATTTAACGGTGCAACAGCACTGGCATGTTAATGGAACACATTATGGCAAAACATCGGAGGCGTGGCTACAAAAAATGGATGCTCATAAAGCTCAAATTATGCCACTTTTTGAACAAACCTACTCTAAGCAACAGGCTGTTAAATGGTGGGTGTATTGGCGAATGTTTTATTTGGCTTGTGCCGAATTATTCGCTTTTAACGGTGGAAACGAATGGATGGTTAGTCATTATTTATTCAAGAAAAACTAAATGGAAAAGGTAGCAATTATTGGTACTGGCATTGCTGGAATGGGATGCGGTCATTTCCTACATCAACATTACGATATTTCTCTTTTTGAACAAAACGATTATGTTGGTGGGCATACCAACACCATAACTGTTGATGAAAATGGTACACCTGTACACATAGACACAGGTTTTATGGTATTTAATTTTCAGACATATCCCAACCTTTGTCGTCTTTTTGATGAAATCAATGCTCCAATCAAAAAAACGGATATGTCGTTTAGTGTGCAGCATTTGCCTACTGGCTTAGAGTATTCTGGTTCGGGGTTTAATGGTCTTTTTGCCCAACGAAAACGCTTTTTTTCGCTTAGTCACTGGAAAATGCTCTTGCAAATAGACCGATTCAATAAACAATCTATCAAGATTTTGGACGACCCTCGTTATCAAAATCATACCTTGGGTGAATACATCAAAGAATTTGGCTTTAGCGATGATATGCTCTGGAAATACCTAGTACCGATGAGTTCGGCGGTGTGGTCGACACCCATGGAACTGATGCTCTACTTTCCGGCGGTTTCTTTGATTCGTTTTTTCAAAAATCATGGCTTTTTAGGACTCGACACTCAACATCAGTGGTATACTTTGCAAGGAGGAAGTAGGGCATATCGAGAACTTTTAATTAAGCCTTTTCAAGAAAAAATACAAATTAATAAGGCTTGTACTAAAATAGAACAACTCGATAATCAAGTGCGGATATTTTTGAAAGATGGTTCAATCGAGTATTTCGACAAAGTAATAGTAGCAACACATGCCGATCAGGCTTTGAGGTTATTGAAAAAACCAACTAATAACCAATATCGACTGTTATCGAATTTTAAATATCAAAAAAATATAGCAACACTACATACCGACGAGTCGGTGATGCCTCGAAATGAGTTGACGTGGAGTAGCTGGAATTATAGAATAGAGGAGAGCAAGGGCACTTTGAAACCATCTACTATTTATTGGATGAATCAATTGCAGGGTGTTTCTGATAAGCAAGATTACTTTGTTTCTATCAATGCCTTAGACAATATCGACCCAGCCAAAATCCTGAAAGTGATTGATTATGAGCATCCTTTGTTTGATGTACCAGCCATGAATGCTCAGAAGGAACTTCATTCACTTAATCAAACAGGGCCAATCTATTTTTGTGGAAGTTACTTCAAATATGGTTTTCATGAAGATGCCTTTACTTCGGCGGTAGAGCTTTGTCGATTGTTCACAGGACAAAAAATCTATCAATCATGAAATCTTGTTTGTACGAATGCAAGGTAATGCACCACCGTTATCAGCCCCAAAAGCATGGTTTTCAGTACAAGCTGTTTATGTTTTACCTCAATCTCGATGAAATAGACTCGCTTACTCAACGGCTTTGGTTGTTGAGTCGCAATAGGTTTAATGTCTTTAATTTTCGAGATAAAGACCACCTTCAACTACCTCGGGAAAATCCAAATACAAAAAAGCAGGTCAAACAGCAAATCATCGATTATCTGAAACAGCAAGGCATTGAACTAGAAGGAGGTACAATTATGCTGCTAACCAACCTTAGTACTTGGGGGTATCAGTTTAATCCAGTATCATTTTATTATTGTTTCGACAAGCACCACCACCCCGTATGTGTGGTGGTAGAAGTAACCAATACATATCATGAAATGAAACCCTATTTTCTGGGAAATTCGAGTCTGAAAAATGAGCAATTTTCGCTACGTACTACCAAGTATTTTTATGTATCGCCCTTTATTGATATGGATACCGAATTTGATTTTGCCTTGAAAATCCCCAATGAGTCGCTGAATATCAAGATAGATGATTATCAGAATGGGAAACGATTTTTTGTAAGTGCATTGTGGGGCAAAAAACAAAAACTTGATAATTGGAGTACCGTCTGGTTTGCCTTGCGGTTTCCGTTTATAACCTTCAAGGTAATTACCTTAATTTATTGGAATGCCTTGATTTTGTGGCTCAAAAAAATCCCATATCATCCCAAAAAATCATTTCCCGAATTACAGAAAGATTTGTACAAACCTCATTCTCATTAACCAATCAAACCCTGTAAGATATGTCAACAGCAATCGCAAAAACTGTTTCTCGAAATAGAAGTTTTTATCAAACCTTTGTGCTAAATATGGTTGCCAAAATGACCTTTGGCAAACTTCAATTAAGCCTGCCTAGTGGCGAAGTATTGTATTTTGGTGGGGGCGAAGGCAATATATCGGCAAAAATAGAGATTAAACATGATTACTTTTTTAAAGATGTGGTATTGTATGGCGACATTGGTTTTGGCGAAGCGTACGTTAATGGCTATTGGGATACCGACAATATCACCAATGTGATTAAATGGTTTTTGCTCAATGTCGAAAACGTACCTGTAATTTCGGGAAATACTACCAAAACATGGCTGATGAATTTGCTTCAGGTAAGTAACAAGCTTTATCATTTGGCAAGACCCAATAGCTTGGAAGGCTCAAAGAAAAATATTGCCGAACATTACGACCTCAATAATGATTTTTTTGCCTTGTTTCTTGACCCTTCTATGACCTATTCTAGTGCCTATTTTAGAGAAGAAGGCTTGTCGCTAGAAGAAGCCCAGCTCGAAAAATATGAAAGGCTTTGCCGTCAGTTGAGGCTTCAACCAACCGACCACGTCTTGGAAATTGGCAGTGGATGGGGCGGGAATGCTATTTATATGGCCAAAAATTATGGTTGTAAAGTAACCTCATTGACTATTTCAGAAGAACAACACAAACTCGCCAACCAGCGTGTTAAGGAAGAAGGTTTGGATGGCAAAGTACAAATCCTTTTGCAAGATTACCGTTTGATAGAAGGACAATACGACAAAATCGTATCTATAGAAATGTTAGAAGCAGTAGGCCATGATTTTTTGCCTATATATTTCAAAAAATGTAGTGAGCTACTCAAAAAAGACGGTATTTTTTCTTTTCAGGTAATTACTTGTCCCGACTCACGCTATGAAGCATTAAGAAAAGGCGTAGACTGGATTCAAAAGCATATTTTTCCAGGGTCTTTGTTACTTTCAGTGGCGGCTATCAATGAAGCTGTCAATAAAACAAGTGACTTAACTATGGTAAATCTCAAGGATTTAGGCTTGGATTATGCCAAAACTTTACAGATTTGGTACGATAAGTTTGTTCAAAATGAACAGGCCGTAAAACAGCTAGGATTCAACGATACTTTTGTGCGTAAATGGACTTATTACCTCAATTACTGCGAAGCAGCTTTTGCCATGCGAAATATCAACGTGATGCAAATTACGTATGCTCGGCCCAATAATACCATTCGATAAAAAATAGGCGATAATTAACCGACTTTCACCCGAAGCGTTTATTTTTACTAAAAAAATCGAATGAAGCAGGTATGGGTATGGCTGCTATGCTTGTGTTTGTGGTGTTGCGAGTCGTCGACACCCTCCAAGGTAGTTACGCCAGCAATTTACTATTGGAAAACCATCTTTCAATTATCTCCTTTTGAGCAAAGTGTTTTGACTCAAAACAACATAAAGAAAATCTATGTGAAATATTTTGATATTGATTTGGACGAGCGGGTGCATAAGCCTACTTTCAAAGCCCCGCTCATTCCAAAACAAGCTCCTCCCAAATCTTGTGAAATTGTTCCAGTAGTGTATATCACCAATCGAACATTACAACAATTAGATATTCGATACCTAGAAGCATTTTCTAAAAAAATATTTCAAAAAATACAACAAATTAATAGCTTATGGATTACTAATCAGTTGATTAGTCAAGAGGTTCAAATAGACTGTGATTGGACTTTGAGTACACAAAAAAAATATTTTGGGGTATTAAAGTTTTTGAGAAAACAGAATCCCAACCTTTCTGCTACTATTCGGTTACACCAAGTTAAATATGCTGAAAAAACAGGTGTTCCGCCTGTAACAAGAGGAATGCTGATGTGTTATAATATGGCAGATTGGCAAAAAAACGAAACACCTAATTCGATTTTTGACCCCAAAGTCCTTAGTCAATATATTGGCAATTTATCGGCATATCCATTGCCTTTAGACTTAGCCCTTCCAGCTTATTACTGGACAATAGCTTATCGAAATAAACAGTTTTTGTATTTTCTTAATGCTACAGGTACAAAGGATTTTGAGAAATTAACGTATTTTAAGAAAAGTGATGATAAAGCATCAAAACAATATATTGCCCTAAAAGATACCTTGGCTTGGGGCATTCAAATACGAAAAGGAGATGTATTCAGGGTAGAAGAAGTAGCTTTTGATGACCTTTTAAAAGGTTCTAAGCTTTTGAGTACGAGAATTCCAAATCAAAAACTTACATTTGCTTTATATCATCTCGATCAAAAAAGCCTCAATTATTATACCCATGAACAAATTAAGAAATTATATTACCCTTAGCCAAAAATCCTTTAAAGCATTAGCCATCTTTACCTTATTAGCTTGTGGGCCTGGTATGGCCGATTACGACGAATTTATGAGCTTCTTTATGCCTGAAAGTTCTAATGCCAAGCTCAGCGACCGTCGATATAGTTATTCATCTCAGTTTTTTTACGACGAATCTAACGAATATTCAGGAGGATATACCAATCAAGATACAACCGACCACGATAAGATTTTGAATGTGTCGGCATGGAGCAAATATGTTGTTGGGAAAGTCAATAAAAAGGCCATAACAGAATCTATCTATGGGAATTCAATAGCTTTACAAGCATATTTGAACAAAATACAAAAAAATGAAGCAGCCGATTATTTAACTTTTGTCAAAACCATAGACAAGGCTTTTAGTACCCAAACCGTAGATTATTTTACCGAAACCAAGGTAGATACCCTTGCCCTCGTTGATTTATTTACACAGGTAAAAACGGTTCTGCCTACTATCAAAGACGAATTTGTTAAAGAGCGTTATGGCTTTCAGGCTATTAAATTAGCTATGCTCAACCAACAGCCACAAGAGGCCGTTGAGTTGTATGACAAGTACGTTCAATCAATCAAAAAGAAAAGTTATATTGCCGAATGGGCTTTGTCTCGAAAAGCAGGTGCCGAAATCGCTCTTGGCGACTCGGTACAAGCCTATTACGATTTTGCTCAGGTATTTGACCGATGCCCAAGCCGCCGTTATCAGGCCGATTTGAGTATTCGTTCCAGAGGAATGGGCTTTCAAAAAGACGCTTTAAAATATGCTAAAAATAACCATGAAAAAGCTGCTATTTATGCCTTTGGAGCAATCAAACCTAATAGTGATGGATTGGCGGCTTTAGAAAAAATGGTAGAACTTGACCCCAATAATCCGCTGATTGAATTGGTGATGTCTCGTGAAATCAATAAAAATGAAAACCTATTTTACCATCAAAACAATTATTGGACGATGGAACAGAACGAAGAACAAGCCAAGGCTAATCATGAAAAAGCTATACCATATTGGGAAAAATTAAAAGAATTTGCAGCCACTTGTTCAAAGAATACTAACTTGCCTAAAACAGGTTTTTGGCTGGCGGCTCTTTCTTATATTGAATATACTGAGCGTAACTTTGAACAATCATCAGCCTATTTGGCCGAAGCAAAGCTTATTGCCGACAATAACGATGGTCTGAGCAAACAACTCAAAATTCAAGAGTTGTTACTATTGGCCAATCAGTCGCCTATTATTACGCCTGCACTAGAAGCACAACTTGTTCCTGTATTGGCGACATTTGCCAAACCTGATAATTTTAGAATGAGTAATGCTCTTACCGAAGCCAGTAAACAGTTGGTGGCTCGTTACTATGGTAAAAAATTAATAGAAAAAGAGGAAAAACAAGGTTGGTTGTCGAGTTGTACCAATAAAAAAACGGAAGAAAAAAAGGTAGATATCCCTTTTGCCAAAGCAAAAGCCTATCTGTTGGCTACTTTGGCTAGCTACCAAGTTAATTCAAGCTTAGAATATGGCGGCTTTATGTCACAGGTAGATATGTATGCCATTGAAGATACCACCACCTCCAAGACCATCGAGCAGGTAATTGCGTACAAACATACATCAAGCAAAACCCCTTACGATTCTTTGTTACAAAAAATAACAGGTTTTTCAGACGACCACCTATACGTGTTGTTAGGGCGTAGGGCTTTGGCCGAACACGACTATGCAAAAGCAGCATTAGCATTTGAAAAAGTCAACCCAAGCGAATGGAAAAAAGAGCCTTGGAAAACCTATTTCGACGAGGATCCTTTTTACCTTGCTATAAATGGTAAAGACAAACGTAATACCTATACACCGCTGACTTATGCCCAAAAAATGGCCGAAGCTGCCCAAAAACTAGCCAACAACCCCAACGATGCCGAGGCTGCGTATTTGCTGGGCTGCGGGGCTTATAATATTTCTTATATGGGCAACTCGTGGGTGTTGTCCAAACGCCAGTGGGGTTCGGGCGAGGTAAATAGCTACGAGCAGAAAGATTTTAATACCGATTACTATTTGGCTACAAAAGCAAAAAGTTATTTTGAGATAGCCCTCAAAAGTACCGATACCGAATTAGCAGCAAAGGCTTGTTTTGGAGGAGCAAAATGTGAACTATCAGCATTTTTTGTACACGCCCAAAGCCAAGGTAGCAACGAAGATTATGAAACTTACCAAGCAAGAATAAACAAAGATAAAGAACGTGATTTCGTTCATTATTTCACCTTACTAAAAGACAAATACGCACGCACTAAATACCAAAAAGAGGTATTGCGAGAATGTGCAGATTACAATCTATTTGCTAAAAAAATGAAATAAAAAAAACATTTTATCGTAAAAATAGATAGTTGTAAAATCAAAATACCACGCTTTCTTGCTCTTTTTTATTTTATGCCAAAGCGTTCTTGTTGAATGCGAGTTGTTTTAATTATTTTACAATAGCTCAACGTTATCTAAAAAAACAATGAAAAAACTTTTTCTCTTCCTAGCAATTTTGAGTTTGGCTAGTTGCCAAAAAAATGTGTATTTAACTGGTTCAATGATGCACACATTTCAGGAAAATGAACTAGACCTTACACGTATACAATTCTATAACGATAATCCATTGGTACTCGAACGAGACGTACCTTCTTCCGATGCCAAAATCAAATCGGGAAAGGTGATTGTTAAAAATGGACGTTATATCAATAGAATATCGCTCGAAAAAAATACACCTGGTCTCGTTCAACGAGAAGAGGGGGGCTATCTATTGATAACCTTCGAGCAAACCGATGGCGAAAACTGGCTTCGCTTTGGGGCTGTACCGGGCGAGCGAGGCGAATATTTCTACCAAATTGTTGATGCCAATGGTAGCCCAACGTTTTCAAGACTAGACTATGAGGGTAACAAATACCTCGTTGTGTATTCTAATCCTAGAGTAAGGCTCATGTTATCGAAAAGTGTATTGAACAACCTCAGGATCAAAGAACGAAAAATGAAAGGAGTAAGAGTTAGATAATTCAACATAAGTCATCCCGAATGTTAGGTAATATTAAAAGAGAACTCCTATTGGTGTTTGTTGTGATTCATAAGGTCGTCAAGTGAACATTGAAGAGGATTATCAATTGCTTAAATCAGAGAAAATTAGGGGTTATTCATACAAAAGGCGTTCGAAATTAGTTTTTTGAACGCCTTTTGCATGTTAAATGACACATCTTTAGCCGCAAAGCAATTCAAAAAAAATTACTCATTCACTAAATTTTGGATGTCCCATGTTTTATGATGAGCCTACTTGGTGTTAAGTAAACAGGGTATATCATAACTTTGTAGTAATTCCCCCAAAATATGAAAAGGAATTTTTTATTGCTACTATTCTTTATAGGTGGTTTGGTAGGAAATGTTTTTGCTCAGGAGCAATTTTCTCAAGTAAGCCAATGGCTTGATAATCATGTCGATGATATGGGCGGACGAGCCATTTTGATGGTGTATCAAGACGGAAAAATAGTGTATAGCCAAGCCGTTAATCGGATGAATAATAGGCAGAAAATACTTGGAAAACTGATCGCTTCCCGTCAAGGCAAAATAGCAGATTTTAGTGATTATACACCTAATTCAAAACAGCCTATTGCCAGTTGTAGCAAATGGCTGAGTGCCGCACTGATAATGACGTTTGTGGATGAAAGCAAACTGAAACTTACTGATACTGTTGGGCGGTTTTTGCCTGTGCTTTCAAAAAATGGTAAAGGAGCAATTACGATAAAACAGTGCCTATCGCATACTACAGGTATTTTATCGCCAGATTTAAGAGAAAATTTGAAAGAAATGAGAACCGTTAATAGTATGGATGAAGCTATCGAACAAATTGCCCAATATCCAGTGGAGGGTCAAGCTGGAAAAGTATTTCGATATAGCAATACAGGTTTGCAGATTGCTGGTGCTGTAGTAGAAAAAATAAGTGGAAAATCATTTGAAACATTATTTGCCGAACGTATTGCATGGCCACTTGACATGAAAAATACCGACTTTGGTAAAACAAAAGTAGCCTTACCTGCTGGCGGTGCAAGTAGTACGCCCAATGATTATATGAATTTTTTGACGATGATTCTCAATAAAGGAAGGTTTCGAGAAAAGCAGATTCTTTCAGAAAAAAGTATTGCCGAAATGCAAGTAAATAGAATCACTACCGAAGTAAAAGTGGCTTATTCGCCTGCTGAAGCAGGAGGATTGGGATACGGCTTTGGCGAGTGGATTATGACAGATGGAGCAATCGGTAGTCCTGGACTATTCGGGAGTTTTCCTTGGATAAATAACGACAAAAAGTATTGTGCTTTTTTAATGACTTTTTACCTGAAAACCAATGGCCGACAAGAGAAGTATGTTGAACTGAGGAAACAGATTGAAGCGTCGCTCTGAGGTAAGTTGCTCACACAACTTCATTTTATGGGGTTAGAGTTGCACTTAATAGGGTAAAAATACACTTAACAAATAAAATATACGATAATGTAAAAGTTGCCTACATTTTTTAGCTAATTATCTATATGGCGTGAATTTTGTAATATACCTATTTATATCCGCTGTATATAAACATTAATATGATGAATAAGAAACAATTACTAAAAGTTAGTGTGGCTTTTTATGCTTTTTTGAATGTATCTTTCGTAGCACCCTTGCCATACAAAACACGACAAACCTTTGTTAGCTCCCAAGCTCTGCATGAGTTATTCCAAAATGAGGAAAAAGACAAAAACAATGCACCCAAATCAACATTGAAAGGTTGGGTACAGGCCCTTCCCAACGAAAACATTGACCTAAATGCTGATGTTGTTGACAAACACGTAATACTTACTTGGACTGTCGAAGAAAAACAAACTATTAAAAAGTTTATTATTCAACATAGCACCGACCTCGAACATTTTATAGATTTGGCCGAGGTAAAAGCTAATAAAGGCAAAGATTTACAAACATTTGTCGACGAAACACCGTCAGAGGGTTATGTCAATTATTACAGAATATTGGCCGTAAGCCCCGACAAAGCTTTGCAGGTATTTTCGCCAATAGCCGCAACAGTCGAAACCTCTAAAGGTGATTTATACGGAGTATCTTTGCACCTTTCTGATGACAGCGAAATGATTCGTATCAAACTTGATGGTTTACAGGACTCAGAGGTATTGCTTAGTACAGTTTCGGGTATGGGAGTACCTTGTGAAGTTGTGAAAAAAAGTGCAACAGAATTGATAGTATTGCCTAGTTATACCTTAGCTTCAGGCGAATATTTGGTGAAAATTAGAGGAGAGAAAGAAGAGAAAAAGTATCGCATAATCGTAAAGAAGTCGGATAAAATGTTTTAAAATTGTAGTTTTTTAGAATAAAATTTTACAAAAAAAGGATACTTCAAGAGGCTATCCTTTTTTTGTAAATAAATATAATGTTATGCTTGCATAATAAAATATTATACAACAAATTTACGCTATTATGCTTGGCATACTAAAAAAGCTATTGTTGTTCTTCCTACTATTTTTCCATGAATTATATCCATACAAGCAACATATTATTCCAATATTGAAAATCTCCCATACTATTATGAAAGCAGACAAAACCGTAGATTATCACATAAAATCAGGATGGCATGCCATTAGTAGAATGTACAATTCTTATGCGGCTCAGTTTGATATGACAATGTCCATTGGTTATGTGTTATTGAATATAGATAAGAATGGAACACCTGCTACGAAAATAGCACCAGCACTTGGCCTAGAACCCCGTAGCCTTACCCGTATGCTTAAATCGCTAGAAGATAAAAAGTGGATTCGCCGAGAAACCGACGAAGACGACCGCCGTGTGGTAAAAGTGTACCTGACCGAAGAAGGTAAACGTAAACGAGATAAAGCCAAAGGTGGTGTCCTTGTTTTTAATAACCTTATTTATGAAAAAATTGGAGAAGATAAACTGAATACTTTTTTTGAAGTAATGCAACAAATTAGCGAAATTGTCGATAATGAAACCGTTAATTATAAAGCCGAAAATATAGACGAGCTACTATAATTTGCTTTTTAATAATTTCTTGAAAATATTTTAAATGTTATGCTTGCATAACATTTTTTTTATTTATTATCTTTACAAGTAATTAGTATGCTTGCATACAATGTATAGCTATGTTAAAAGAGCAGTTGAAATTCTAACAAATTAAAAATATGGTACTTACAGACAGCAAATCATCCATCAAAGGCGGAGAGTTTTTAATCAAAGATATTGATGCCTCGCAAATTTTTATTCCTGAAGAATTTACGGAAGAGCAACAAATGATTGCTCAAACTTGTATTGATTTTTTGCGTACCGAAGTGCATCCTCGTTTAGATGAAGTAGATTATGCCAAAGATACTACCTTGATGGTAGAGCTCATGGACAAGGCAGGAGAACTTGGCTTATTGGGTACGGCTATTCCTGAAGAATACGGTGGTTTTGGGATGAATTTTAATACATCTATGCTTGTAGCAGAGGCTTGTGGTGGTGGACATTCATTTTCGGTGGCGTTGTCGGCACATACTGGTATTGGTACGTTGCCGATTTTGTATTATGGAAACGACGAGCAGAAAGCTAAATATTTACCAAAATTAGCCACAGGCGAATGGAAAGCAGCCTATTGCCTTACCGAACCTGATTCTGGCTCGGATGCCAATTCTGGAAAAACAAAGGCCGTATTGTCGGAAGATGGACAGCATTATATCATTAATGGGCAAAAAATGTGGATAACTAATGGCGGTTTTGCCGATTTATTTATCGTTTTTGCAAAAATAGATAATGATAAATCATTGACAGCCTTTATTGTTGAGAAGTCGTTTGGGGGTATTACCATGAACGAAGAAGAGCGTAAAATGGGTATTAAAGGCTCATCGACTCGTCAGATTTTCTTCAATGATTGTAAAGTGCCTGTCGGAAATATGCTTTATACCCGTGAAGGTGGTTTTAAAATAGCCGTAAATATTTTGAATATTGGCCGAATCAAATTGGCTTCGGCTGTAGTGGGGGCGTGTAAAGGGGTAATTTCGACTACTGTTAATTATGCCAACGAGCGTAAACAATTTGGAACGAGTATTTCAAGCTTTGGAGCTATCAAACACAAAATAGCTGAATCTATCGTTAAAACGTTTGCTTCTGAATCGGCTTGTTATCGGGCAGGACAAAATATTGACGATGCAATTGATGCTCTTTTGGCGAGTGGGGTAGATGCAGGACAGGCCAAACTAAAGGGTGTCGAGCAGTTTGCTATTGAATGTGCTATGCTCAAAGTACACGGCTCGGAAGTGCTAGACTTTGTGGTAGATGAAGGGGTTCAGGTCTATGGAGGTATGGGCTTTTCGGCCGAAGCTCCTATGGACAGAGCTTATCGTGATTCAAGAATCAATCGAATATTTGAAGGTACAAATGAAATCAATCGTTTGTTGTCGGTGGGTACAATTGTGAAGCGTGCTATGAAAGGAGAGCTTAATTTGATGCCTGCGGCTATGGCTGTTGGCAAAGAAATTATGTCGATTCCTGATTTTGGAGCTGCTGAGGAGGAAGGTTTGTTTGTGGCTGAGAAAAAGGCTTTGAAAAACATGAAAAAAGCTACACTGATGATTGCTGGAGCTGCTCTACAAAAATTTATGATGAAGTTTGAGCAAGAACAAGAAATCATTATGAACTTGGCCGATATGCTGATTGAAACATACGTGGCGGAGTCGGCTTTATTGCGTGTCGAAAAATTGATAGGTATGAAAGGGGAAGAGGCTTGTGGTTTACAAAAAGATGCTGCTTTGGTGTATTTACACGAGGCTATCGACAAGCTTAATAGTGCTGGAAAAGTAGCTATTACTTCATTTGCTGAAGGCGACGAGCTAAGAGTTATGCTTATGGGCTTAAAACGTTTTACCAAGATTGAACCAATCAATTTGAAAGATGCTAGAAGACGAATTGCTGAGGCAGCGATTGAAAAAAATGGATATATATTTTAAGATAAATTTATGAAAGGGGATTTTTAGACAAAAAAGAGGTAGATTTTCTGCCTCTTTTTTTGTTGAGGACAAACACAAAAAAAGTCACTCCAATGGAGCGACTTTCTCTGTATATTGCTGTTAGTCAAGAGACTATTTTTTCTTAGCTTCTTTAACTTTTGCAGCTCTACCTTGTTTTCCACGAAGATAGAATAATCTTGCACGACGTACTTTACCTTTACGCAATACTTCGATTTTGTCGATGTTTGGTGACAATAAAGGGAAAATTCTTTCTACACCAATACCGTTAGAAATTTTACGAACTGTGAAAGTTTCACCAGCACCGCTGTTACGACGTTGGATTACAGTACCTTGAAAAACCTGGATACGCTCTTTGTTACCTTCACGGATTTTTACGTGTACATTCAATGTATCACCTGCTGAGAACTCGGGCAATTCTGCACGGCGTGCAGCGTTTTCAGCTTCTACAAATTTAATTAAATCGTTCATTTTGAATGATTTTTGCTGTTAAAGTCCTATAATAAATTGACTTGATTAATAACCAGCGGTGATTTTAAAGGTCTGTAAAACAATGAGTTATTGCTGTTTGACTGCCCAATCACGTAATTACCTAATCTTTGGGGGTGCAAAGTTCTGGAAAAAAAAACGTAAAACCAATTTTTTATGCGTGCTTTTTTGCTTTTTTACAGGATTAAATGCCTACAGGCTTGAGGTTTGTGGCAATATGTCTTTTTGGTAACCTAAAAGTGCCTTGATAAATATGATGAAAATCCTAGATGTACAACAAATACGAGATTTAGATACGTATACGATATTGCACGAGCCTATTGCTTCGATTGACTTGATGGAGAGGGCTTCTGTGGCTTTTACTCAATATATTCTTAAACATTTTGGCCGTCAATATTCATTCATGATATTTTGTGGGCTTGGCAATAATGGGGGCGATGGCCTAGCAATAGCTCGCTTATTGATCGGCTATCAGTATCAGGTAAAAGTGTGGGTAGTTGATTATACCGAAAAACAATCGGATGATTTTCGGTGGAATTATGAGCGTTTGGCTCAGGTTACAACTATTCAACATATTCAGACAGAGGAAGACTGGCAAGTATCTACTTCTACGCCTGCCGATTGTATTGTTATAGATGCTTTATTAGGCTCTGGTATAAATCGCCCTGTGGAGGGTTTATTGGCAAAGGTTATTGAGGGTATCAATACGTTGCCATATACTAAAGTGGCAGTAGATATTGCCTCAGGATTGTATGCTAACCAGCCTATCAATACCCAAAATACGATTATTTGTCCTGATTTAACTATAAGTTTTCAATTACCCAAAATGGCTTTTTTATTGCCTGAAAATCAGCAATACGTTGGCCATTGGGAGGTTTTGGATATTGGGCTAAGCAAAACGTATATCAAAGATGTGCTAACACCATATTATTATACCGTGTTGCCTCAGGTAAAGCAGAGAAGTAAATTTTCACATAAAGGTACTTATGGTCATGCTTTAGTAATAGCGGGCAGTCGTGGAAGTATTGGTGCAAGTGTTTTGGCTTCAAAGGCTTGCTTGCGGTCGGGTGTTGGGCTGTTGAGTGTTCATATTCCTACCTGTGGCTATCATATTATGCAGGCAAGTGTACCAGAAGCTATATGCAGTACCGACAAGCACGAAGCGGTTGTGACAGAATACCCCCACTTACAAAAATATTCGGCTATAGGTGTTGGTTGTGGTTTGGGAAAAGCTTCTGAAACGGTTACTTTTTTGAAGAATTTTTTACTAGAAAATACAAAACCTTTAGTACTAGATGCCGATGCCTTGAATGTTTTGGCCGAAAATCAATCGCTATTGGCTTTTCTACAACCTCAGACTATCCTAACGCCTCACCCCAAAGAATTACAGCGTTTGGTTGGTCATTGGCAAAACGATTATGAAAAACTAAACATGGTACAACAATTTGCCCAGCAATACCAAGTAATAGTAGTTATAAAAGGAATGTACTCGGCGGTGGTATTGCCTAGCGGAGCAATTCATTTTAACTCAACTGGCAATCCTGGTATGGCTACAGGAGGCAGTGGCGATGTTTTGACGGGTATCATTACAGCTTTGCTAGCTCAAGGGTATAGCGCTGCCGATGCTGCTATTTTAGGTGTATTTCAGCATGGTAGGGCAGGCGATAGTGCAGCCGAAGCAAAAGGGCAGATGGCCATGATTGCTGGCGATATTATTGACTTTTTGCGTTGGTAATATCTTGTTTGGTCAGAATTTTTTTTTGTAATAAATATTGCAGAAAAGTATCAGAACAGTCTTGAAAGGTATCTACGTCGTTGAGAGGGGGTAGTAGGTAGTAAGATTTTCGTAAATCACGAATGGTGTCGATGGTTTCTTGGATTAATACCGATGAACTCCACGTTTTGTTCTCAAAAATAGTAGCTGAAAACCGCTTCATTCCAAGCTGATAATAGCCTCCATCGTTGGCTGGGCCAATGACAAAGTCGTGGGTATCAAGGGCATAAAAAGCTTTTGTAATATGCCAAGGCGAAATAGCAGGGCAGTCGCTACCAATAATACTTACTTGCTGGATATGGGGCAAGGAAAAAGCATATTGAAAAGCCTGAGCCATGCGTTGGCCAAGGTTGTTGCCCTGTTGTAATTGTTTGTCGAAAATAGTATTATCCCAATCGTCATGTTGGTCGATATAATCGGAATAGAATAGGATTTTAGTAAAAGGAAGAGACAATACAGCCTCCCTCGTGATATTTAGTAGCTCAAGGTACACCGATAACGCTTTGGTATTGCCTATTTTTTGAGCTAATCGGGTTTTTACTTTACCTTCTATGGGGTTTTTAATAAATATAAGTAATGCTTTCATATAGGCACAATTAAGCTACAACTTCTCCTCCGCAGCTACTGCCTGCACCAGCGGTGCAGCCAAAGCAATGTTGTCCGAGTACGATATTTCTTGTTAAAAGCGTTTCAATATCAAACTCACGGACATGTTGAGGGTGGTTTTTTTCTACTTTTAAAGCCAACATCTGATTAAAGTCACAGTCGTATACATAGCCGTCCCAACCTACCGAAATCATATTGCGGCACATAACATGGCTAGCAGCTACAGGATTGAAGGCATTGACAAGCTTTTCTATGTAGTTTTCATAATTGCCTGAACGCAGCAGATAGTCTAAATAACGACTAATAGGCATATTGGTAATGGCAAACAATTGATTAAAAACAATTTGGTGTTGTTTGTAAAGGCTCTGCTTAAAATCTCTTTCTAGGGCTTCTTGTGAGGTTGGCAAAAATGCCCCAGCAGGATTATATACCAAATTGAGTATTAGTGACGAGTCGGTTTGTCCATAGCCTACGGCATTGAGCATCCCAAGGGCTTTTATTGAGTCTTCAAATACTCCATTGCCTCGTTGCCGATTAGTTCTGGAAGCTTCATAAAAGGGCAAAGACGATACCACTTCTATTTGATTTTCGGCAAAAAACTGTGGTAAATCATGGTATTTGGGGTTGGCTACAATAATCGTTAAGTTACAACGCACAATAATGTGTTTTCCCAACTTTTTTAGCTCAGTTACAAACCACCTAAAGTGAGGGTTCATTTCAGGTGCACCGCCCGTGATGTCTATAACCGGGATAGCTGCTTTGGCAAGAATATCCAAACAAACCTGCATGGTTTCTTGTGTCATGATTTCCTTACGGTCGGGGCCAGCGTCTACATGGCAATGTACACAAGTTTGATTGCACATTTTACCAATATTTACCTGAAAAATTTGTAAGCCTGTGGGTTTTAGTGGATACAAACCAAAGGTTTTGAGTTTTTCACTAAAAGAAACAATAGGCTCATTTTCGAGTAAGGCTATTTGGTAGGTTGAGTCGGCAAGTTGGTGTTGTTGTGCGTTGAGCGATTTCATAGTTTGTCGAAAAAACTGACTACAGCACTAAGCATTTGATTGCTTGGTGCTTGATAATCAATGGGGTATCGTGTATTTGTTATATGGTACACATCCTCAATTACATAGCTATTTCCTTTACTTTATTGATGGTTTGTACGCTATGTACCAACGAAGCCCCCCCACGAATAGCGGTCGCCACATGAATAGCCTCCATCATTTGGCCTTCGGTAACGCCTTTTTCATAACTATCGGCAGCGTAGGCATCAATACAGTAAGGGCATTGTACCGTGTGTGCAACGGCCAGAGCAATAAGCGATTTTTCACGAGCGGTTAGTTCACCATCTTTAAAAACTTCGCCATAATAGCTAAAAAATTTGTCTGCTAATTCTTTGCCTCCAAATTCACCAATTTTACCAAATTGTTTGAGGTCGTCGGGGTTATAGTAAGTTTGCATACGGTTTGGGTTTTTGTTAAAACATATTGGTCAATAGGATTGTTTGAACTGCAAAATAGGGAAAATAAGTATTGAACAAGGTAGATTATGAAACAAAAATTGAAATATACTAACGATACCGAAAGAATAACCCAAGCAAAATATGAGTCATTCCAAATTTTAGGTAATATTAAAAGAGATTTCCTATTTGTGTTTGTTGAGACTCATAAGGTTGTCAAGTGAAACATTGAGGAGGCTTATCAATTGCTCAAATAAGAAAAATTTAGGGGCTATTCATGCCAAAGGCGTTCGAAAAACTAATTTCGAACGCCTTTGGTATCTTAAATGTTAAAACGACACATCTCTAGCCCAAAGCATAGTGCCTCTACTGGTGAAAATCATATTCAAAAATAATCATTCATTTAGAGATTTACCTTTGCAAAATCACCATTCACCAAATTTGGAATGGCTCATGTTTGATAGCTACAAAATTGGTATTTATTTTAAAATCTGATAAACAATAAATGCCGAAATATAAGCCAAGCCTGTCATATAAACCAATTGAATCATTGGATATTTCCACGATTTGGTTTCTCGGTAGGTTGTTGCTAAGGTACTCATACATTGCATGGCAAATGCGTAAAAAATCATCAACGAAAACCCTAGAGCGGTGTCGTACATAGGTTTTCCTGTGTCGGGGTTTATTTCGGCTCGCATTCTGTTCATTACGGTTGTATTTTCGTCGTCAACTTCTCCTCCTAGGCTGTAGATCGTCGACATCGTTCCAACAAAAACCTCTCTGGCCGCAAATGACGTAATGAGTGCAATACCGATTTTCCAGTCATACCCCAATGGCTTGATAACAGGCTCGATAACCTTCCCAAAGTGACCAGCATACGAGTCTTCAAGTTTTTGTGAGGCTATTTTATTTTCCAAATCTATCCCCGATAAAGTAGGGTTTTCAGTTTTTACTTTGGTTTCAGCTTCTTGCATAGCATTGCCTGGCCCATAGCTAGCCAATACCCAAAGCACAATAGAAATAGCAACAATGATTTTACCTGCTTCAAACACAAATGCCTTGGTCGAGTTTAGTAGGGTCATCATAATATGTTGAAATCTTGGGCCTTTATAAGAAGGAAGTTCCATGATAAAATAACTTCTTTCTTCTGTTTTAAGAAGAATTTTCAGAATCCAAGCCGATAAAATAGCCATAAAGAAGCCCAAGAGATATAAGGCAAATAAGGCAACCCCTTGTAAGCCGAATATTCCGAAAAGAGTACTTTTTTCAGGAACAACTAATGCAATTAAAACTGTATAAATAGGCAAACGAGCCGAACATGACATCAGGGGTGTAACCATAATAGTAATGATACGGTCTTTCCACGAGCCAATACTTCGAGTACTCATAATAGCAGGCACAGCACAAGCCACACCCGAAATAAGTGGTACTACCGATTTGCCATTGAGGCCAAAACGCCGCATAAGTTTATCCATGATAAACATTACACGTGACATATAGCCTGTTTCTTCAAGCAAAGAGATAAACAAGAATAAGAAGGCAATTTGAGGTACAAACACCACTACACCACCAATCCCCGCAATAAGGCCATCGGTTAGTAAATTGACCAACTGACTTTCGGGAAGAGAATCTTTGAGGTACTGATTGAGCCAAGCCACACCATTGTCGATAAGGTCTTGTGGATACGAAGCCCAAGTAAAAACAGCTTGAAACATCAAAAACAGAATACCCAAAAAGATAAAATATCCCCAAAATTGGTGTAAAAATATTTTATCAAGTTTGTCTGTCCAAGTGGTTACAGGTTTACTTTCAACAGGCATTTGGTGAAGGCATCCGTCTACAATTTCGTTTAGAACAGCATACCGAGAAACGGTTTCTTGAGCCTGAAATTTTTGTGAATTCCAGCCATATTTTTCCTGAAGTTTGTCAAATCCAACCCTTTGTTCGGTATTGAATTGTTTTAGATTATCGTGTTCAGAAAGCCAAAGCAAGGCATGATAATCGTCGGTATCGCCGTATTGTGCTTTGATTTCATCAACAAGTTCTGGAGCGTATTCAACAGGGAGCGAGTCGTTAGAATTATAGCGGCTTTCTAAGGTTTTGTTGACCGATAGGCGTAGGCCATTGAGCCCAATACCTTTTTTGGCATTGATTTCGGCTACTTCTACATTCAACTCTTTTGAAAGTTTTACAGAATTGATAACAATACCCGAGTTTTCGGCTACGTCAATCATATTAAGAGCCAAAACAGTAGGAATACCCAAATCTCGCACTTGGCTAAACAAAAGCAAGTTTCGTTTAAGATTGGAGGCATCGGCTACCACAATAGCCATATCAGGATAATCGGGATGCTGAGGATTGGCCAATATATTGATGACAACCTGTTCGTCGACCGACTTAGGATAGATACTATAAATACCGGGTAAATCCAGAATTTCGGCTTCAGTGCCTGGTTCAAGACTCCATTTACCAATTAATTTATCCATAGTAACACCCGGGAAATTGCCTGTCTTCTGACGGAGCCCCGTGAGACTATTAAATAAAGAGGATTTCCCAGCGTTTGGGTTTCCTATTAATGCTATTTTGGGTGATTTCTTCAAGGCTTTTACCAATTTTTAATGTTCGGGGCTGTATGAGGTTCAACAACCCTAGAACATTACTATATACTACGCTACAACAATTGTTGAAGCTTCTTCTTTTCTCATCGACAAAACATAACCAGATACCTTCACGGCAATAGGGTCGCCAAAGGGAGCAATATGGGTCATGGTAACTTGCGTTCCTGGCAAACAGCCCATTTCTAGTAATTTTAGCGATAGAACTTCGTCGCTAAAACTCACAATAACACCACGTTCCCCAATTTTTAAATCCGCTACAGTTCTCATAAATATACTTGCTGTTTTTAAAATACTGTGCAAAATAAATCATAAATACGATAAGTATAAGCACTTTATTTAGACTTATTCAAAACAAGTGCAAATAAACAAAGAGTTCCTTGTTTAAAGAAATATTTGACAATGAAACCTCAAATTTTCTTGTGTAATATGATTTTTATCATTTTGAAGATTTGCATTTTACCGTCTATTTGTTGTGGTAAAGACTTTGACTGGTTTTGCCCGTAGTGTATGGCAAAATATTATTTAGTTTTTGAGTTTACAGTTTATTTGTGTCGTAACTTTGCGGAAAATTTTAGAAAAATAGATTGAGCGAACACTTTTGGTAGCATCAAAGCCCAAAGCCTGTAGCCGAATGCTTATAGCCCAAAAAGAATGATTATTAAAGAGATTAAAGCATTGATTGATAAGGAAGTACGGCTCGAACTTCGACAGAAGTATGCTATCAATGGAATGTTACTTTATATCGTAAGCACAGTGTATGTTTGTTATTTGTCTTTTAGGCTAAAAACCAATCATATCGATAAAATTACGTGGAATACGCTGTTTTGGATTATTATTCTTTTTACGGCTGTAAATGCCATTGCCAAAAGTTTTACACAAGAACGTTACGGAAGGCTTTTGTACTATTATACGCTTGCCAATCCTGTAGGTATTATCGTATCAAAAATTGTGTACAATACTATGCTCATGCTGGTGTTGTCGTTGGTAGGATTTGGGGTGTATGCTTTGGTAATGGGCAACCCCGTAGGCGATGTAGGATTATATTTAGTGGCATTGGTACTTGGGGCAATTGGTTTTGCCAGCACACTTACCATGATAGCAGGGATAGCCTCAAAAGCAGAAAATAGTGCTACATTGATGGCAGTGTTGAGTTTCCCTGTGATTATTCCGATGCTTTTGATGTTGATAAAAATATCAAAAAATGCACTTGATGGCCTCGATAGAGGCGAGAGCCTCGACGAAGTGATGATTTTATTGGCAATCGATGCTATTGTATTGGTACTATCTATCATTCTTTTTCCGTTTTTGTGGAGAAGCTAATGGTAATTATGGAATGAGTTGTGAGTTTTTGATGAATACATCCGATAAAATACCCTTATTCCATACTAAAAATATTAATTAAAGAAGAAAGTTAAGTTTGAGCAAAACTCTGCTATTCAACACAGAGTTAATGAATGATAAGATGAAACAGAATTGGTATAAGTATTTGGCAGTGTTGATGCTGTCTTATGTAATGGTTTGGGGCTTTCTGGGAACGATTCCACGTCAGCCAGTACTTCATGAAACAGCTCGTAACTTGTATTTCCATGTGCCAATGTGGTTTGCTATGTTTATTATGTTGAGCGTCTCCGTTTGGAATTCTATCAAATACCTCCGAAACCCTTTGGCTTCTACCGACGATAAGGCTTCTTGTTATGCCTATACGGGTATTTTGTTTGGGGTAGTAGGGTGTGCAACAGGAAGTATTTGGGCTCGGTATACTTGGGGTACTTGGTGGACCAACGACGTAAAGCTCAATGGGGCGGCTATAGGCTTATTGATTTATTTTGCTTATGCTATTTTGAGAGGGTCGTTTGAAGATGAACAACAAAAAGCCAGAATTTCGGCGATTTATAACATATTTGCTATCGCTTTGTTAATTCCGTTGCTGATTATTTTGCCTAGAATGACCGACTCGCTTCATCCAGGAAATGGTGGAAATCCAGGTTTTAAACCTATGGATACCCAAGGTACTATGCGTATGGTTTTTTATCCTGCGGTTATTGGCTGGATTTGCCTAGGATTTTGGATAACTAACCTTCGGCTGCGTATCAGAAACGTAGAACGCCTTGTACATGAAAACTAAAGTGCTGTTTTTGTGCGTTTTGACATAATACTGAGTTGAGCGAAAATCAACAAGCCCACTTTTAGCAAAAATATTACCCAATAATAAAGCATCATGAAAAAAATATTATCCCTAATCACACTATTGTTAATGGCAGTAACAACCTTTGCTCAGGATAATGCAGCAGGAGAACCCGAAATGGCAGATAGGCTTTATGCCGATGGGCGAATTTATGCCGTTGTTGCTGTGGTAGTTACTATCTTTGTAGGCGTGGTTATTTATTTGATTACCCTCGACAAAAAGATTTCAAAACTTGAAAAAGAGCTGAAAAAATAAGGTAGGTTATTTTTTTGAGAAGATATTTCAACAAATTACGCAACAAGAACCATGAAAAAAACACACATCTTCGGACTCATTATTATTGCCATTGCAGTAGTAATTTTGGTATCTACAGGTACCGATGCAAGTACTTACGTAGACTTTAGCGTTGCCGAAAATATGGCAAAAGAAGGAAGTGCCGACAAAGTACATGTGGTTGGTAAGCTGAAAAAGGATGCAAGTGGCAAAGTAACTGGAATGAATTATAATGCTGCTTTGGATGCTAACCACTTTGAATTTATGTTAATTGATAACAATGGACGTGAACAAAAAGTTGTATATGATGCTCCTAAGCCACAGGATATGGACCGTTCAGAACAAGTTGTAATTATTGGTAATATGGAAGGTCAGGTTTTTAAATGTGAAAAAATCTTATTGAAATGTCCTTCTAAATACCAAGACGGCAAAGTGGATTTCAAAGAAGTAGAAAAACCAGTTGCTAAATTATAAAAAACAATAGCTACAATTGAGTAACTCAATTAGCTACATAAGTGTCTTTAAAATACGACTCCCATTCTCTGATTTATGAGTAAAGGAGTCGTATTTGTCTAAAAACTAGGGTCTATCTCCCCAAACCCATCAATCAGCAATGTTACATACAAGTATTGGAAATGTCGGTCATTTGTGCATCATTATATCATTCGTGACATCGGTGATTGCTACAATTGGCTACTTTAAATCACTGCAAACAAAAGATTTAAGTGAACAAGAATCGTGGAGAAAGTTTTCTCGATATACTTTTTATCTTCATGGTATTTCGGTAGTAGGTGTTATTGCCGCTCTTTATACTATTATTTATAACCACTATTTCGAGTATCAATACGCATGGTCGCACTCTTCAAAAGCTCTTCCTGTTTATTATATCGTATCGTGTTTTTGGGAAGGTCAAGAGGGTAGTTTTTTACTTTGGATTTTCTGGCATGCTGTTTTAGGGGTTATCCTAATCAAAACTAATCGTAATTGGGAAGCACCTTTAATGGTGGTATTTGCTTCGGTACAAGCATTTCTTTGTTCTATGATTTTGGGAATTGTATTGCCTGTTATCGATTTCAAAATTGGTTCATCGCCATTTTTGTTGATGCGTGAAGCTATGCCCGACCTGCCTGTTTGGAAAATGAATGCCAATTTTGTACCTGACGATGGCCGTGGCCTAAACCCATTGTTACAAAACTATTGGATGGTTATTCACCCGCCAACTTTGTTTTTGGGCTTTGCTACAACATTGATTCCATTTGCTTATGCAATTGCGGGTTTGTGGCGAGGTGAGTTCAAAGAATGGATTCGTCCTGCCTTACCTTGGTCTTTGTTTTCGGCATTGGTACTGGGTGTTGGTATTATTATGGGGGGGTATTGGGCTTACGAAACCCTCAATTTTGGCGGTTACTGGAACTGGGACCCTGTCGAAAACGCATCTTTAGTACCTTGGTTGGTATTGGTAGCGGCTATTCACTGTATGATTGTCTACAAAACCAATGAATCTGCTTTGCGTATTTCGTTTATTTTGGTTATTGTAACCTTTATTTTGGTATTATATTCTACCTTCCTGAATCGTAGTGGTGTATTGGGCGAAGCCTCTGTTCACTCATTTACCGATTTAGGTTTGTCGGGTCAGTTGCTGTTATATCTTTTGTTTTTCTTGGTAGCCTCAATAGCCTTGTTGGCCTACCGCTGGAAAAATATCCCAACCGACGAGAAGGAGGTTTCGACTTATAGTCGTGAGTTTTGGATTTTTATGGGAGCAACTACGTTGTGTTTGTCTTCTTTTCAGATTTTATCTGCTACTTCATTGCCTGTATATAACAAAATAGTAGAAGCATTGGGTTTTGTATCAAACCTTGCCCCTCCAGCCGACGCTGCTACTTATTATTCAAAATTCCAATTGTGGTTTGCTGTAGGAATAGCGATATTTTCGGGTATAGGACAGTTTTTCTGGTGGAAAAAAGTGAAAAAAGAAAGCCTTAGCCAGCATTTGCTTACGCCTACATTGGTTTCGTTGGTACTTACTTTTTTGGGTATTTTTGCTACTACCAAATTGCGTTTAGGCGATTTTTTTGAAAACCCTACTTATATAGCCTTGATGTTTGCAGGTATTTTTGCCCTAATTACCAACGCTAGTATTTTGTTGAATATCATGCGTGGTAATTACAAATTATCGGGAGGTGCCGTTACTCACATCGGTATTGCTTTGATGTTGTTGGGTATCTTGTTTTCGTCGGGTTATTCAAAAGTTGTTTCGTTGAATACCAGTGGTTTTGCCATTTCTAATAAAGATGAAGCTTTTACCAAAAACAATGACAAAGAAAACAAAGAGAATGTTTTGCTGTGGCTCAATACCCCACAGGAAATGGGCGAATATACCCTTACTTATAAAGGTGTAAGAGTAGAAGGACGTGAACTACCTGAATACTTATTGCCAAGTCAGGTAGAAATGATTGAGAATGATTTTCATGCAGTAGCCTTAGAAGATATTCAGCAGCAGGGTAAAAAGTATTATTCGAAAGGCGATACATTGCCTGTGTTCCCTGAAAATAAATATTACGAAATTGATTTTAGAGATAAACAAGGGCAGGTAACTACTCTATTCCCTCGTTTCCAAATCAACAAGAAAATGGGCAATGCTGCCTCGCCAGCATTGAAGCATACAGCTTTGGGCGATTTGTACACGTATGTGGCTTTAGCTCCTAATTTGGAAGAAAAAGAGTGGAGCAAAACCGAAAACTTTACAGTGGCCGTAAAAGACACCTTCTTCTTGAACGACTACGTAGCGGTACTTGACGATGTCCGTCGTGTAGAATCATTTGAAGGAAAGCCATTGGCCAACAACGATGCTGCTGTACAGGCCAAAATTTTGATTATTGGTAAAGATTTTCACCCTTACGAAGTAAAACCTGTATTTGTGATTCGTGATGGGATGATAGCCATGCCTCCTGTCGAAAACGATGAGGTAGGAGTAAGAGCAAGATTTACTAATATCGATCCTAAAACAGGTAAATTCACCTTTGCTATTAATACAACTCAGCGCGACTTTATTGTCTTGAAAGCTTACGAAAAACCTCTTATCAATCTTTTGTGGATAGGTACACTGGTCTTGATTGTGGGTTTTGTAATGGCTATCATACGTCGTTATCGTGAGTTTAGATTAATGCGAGACAAAGGGTTGTCATAAGGTATTATCGCAATATTTTGTGCAAAAATTGAACAGGTACAATGCCTCCTATAAGGCTTTGTACCTGTCAATATGGCACTACTCCATATCTAATTCGTATTTATTCATGAGTAAAAAAGAAATACTCCTGCTTTCGGCAGCTATAGGTTTTATCATTATTTGGGTACTAGATTTACGAGCAGGTACACCGCCCGAAATAGATACCTTTTGGACACGCATTTTCTACCACTATAGTTGGTTGATGATGGCCGTTGGCTGTTTGTTTTACTTTCAGTATGTCAAACAAATTCGCTTAAAAAAAGAAGAAGAAAGTAACCAAGAAAAAAATACTAAGGCAGCTCAAGACACCAAAAAGTTACAGCGAAAAGCCCTGACAAAAGGTAAGAAATAACAGGACATATATTAAATTTTGGGTCGAGCGGTTTGATAAATCGCTCTTTCTTTTTGAAATTTGACCAAAAAAATGCAAATTGTAGTTTAGAGAAGGTTTATTTTCAGGTTTAAAGTATATCGGTTATCTCTAACCTTAATTGAAATCAATCCGAGATGGACTCCCAACAAGCATTAGGAATTATAGTATCAATGGTTTTTTCAGCATTCTTTTCAGGTGTTGAAATGGCGTTTGTTTCAGCCAATAAGCTGTATTTTGAGCTTCAGGCCAAACAAGGTGTTATCACTGGACAAATTATTTCTAGATTTATCAAAAACCCTTCTACATTTATAGGTACAATGCTCATAGGTAATACCTTGTCGTTGGTAGCTTATGGTATATTTATGGAAGGTTATTTACATCATCAAATCGAGCATTACTTGCCGATGTTCGGCACAGGGCTTGTTCCTGGTATTATAGCCTCGTTGATTGGTACGGTTATTATATTGGGTACGTCCGAATTTACCCCCAAAAGTGTTTTCTTATTGAATCCCGATGGTTTTCTGGAAGTGCTAGCTATTCCGATTTGGATTATTTATACCTTGATGTATCCTTTAGTATGGGCTATTGTAGGGTTATCGAGCTGGTTTATCAAACACATACTTCGATTAGAATATTCGGAAGAAAAACCTGCCTTTGGTCTGACCGATTTGAACCATTATATGCAGAACCTCAATCGTAAAATATCGACTGAGGAAGAAGCAGAAGTAGATACCAAAATATTCAATAATGCCCTAGAATTTAAGCAAGTAAAAGTACGTGATTGTATGATTCCTCGTACCGAAATTGTGGCTTTGGATATAGAAGGGGGCATAGAAGAACTCAAGAAAACCTTTGTTGAAAGCGGTCATTCAAAAGTATTAGTCTACAAAGAATCGTTGGAGGATGTGGTTGGGTATTGTCATTCATTGGCTCTTTTCAAAAAGCCCAAAGATATTCAAAGTATCTTAACGCCTATTCCGATTGTACCCGAAGCTATGCCTGCCAAAGACCTTATGTTTAGGTTTTCTAAAGAACGTAAATCATTGGCTTTGGTAGTAGATGAGTTTGGTAGTACAGCTGGGCTTATTAGTATGGAAGATGTAATGGAGCAAATCTTTGGCGAAATAGAAGACGAATACGATGATAACGAAGATTTGATAGAAAAGAAGCTCGAAGACAAGACGTATCTACTTTCGGCTCGTTTGGAAATAGATTACCTGAATGAAAAATACGAGTGGAATTTGCCAGAAGGTGATTACGATACACTTGGAGGTATGATTATTAGTATCAATGAAGATATTCCAGAAGAGAACGAAACCATTATTTTGCATCCGTTTAATTTTCAAATTTTGAAAATGATAGATGCCCGAATAGATACCGTAAAGTTGACTATTATTGGCGATATAGAAAAAAAATCAGAAAGCTTTTCGATGAAACATTAAGAAACAAATACATTCAAGAAACATGATTCATCCCACATTTGGGGTAATTTATAAGAGGCTGTTTGTATTTATTGGAAAAAAGTACACAACTTTTTGGCATTTATTGACTATTAATCAAACAAGGCGGTCGAAAAACTAATTTCGACCGCCTTGTTTGATTATTCAAGATGACTCATGTTTATAAAATTACCCTTAAAAGCGTTTGGCTTTTCATTTCTGTTTCGTACCATTCTTTTACAGGATTGGAGTCTTCGGTAATACCACCACCTGCAAATAAGGTGGCTTGATTGCCTACAATCTTCATAGTTCGCAGATTGACAAACAAATGGCTTTCGTTTTGGATATTTACAGGCCCTAAAAAACCACTGTAGTATTCACGAGAATGTAATTCGTTTTCGGCAATAAAGCGTAACGCGGGCTCTTTGGGTGTACCACAGACAGCCGAAGTAGGATGCAGTAGCTCGGTCATAACTGTACCCAATTGAGGGAAGTTGACCTCGTTGGTATCGACCGTGTAGTCGGTACGAAGGTGCATCAAATTGCCAGCTTGAACTGTTTTGGGGCCTATTTCGATATATTCTCTTAAACGAATTTTTTTGAAACATTCGATAATATAGCGACTAACAAATGCCTGTTCTTCTATTTCTTTGCACGACCAACGAATTTCGGCAGGGTGGTATTTTTCGCCATTATGACCAATCGCCGATTGTGTGCCAGCCAGCGACATAGTACGGAATATACCATTTTTGTCCATGCTTATCAGTGTTTCGGGCGTTGCTCCTAGCCACAAAGCTTTTTCTTGTGGTAAATATACCAACGACACAAAGGCATTGGGATAGGCCACACAAAGCTTATTAAATGCGTCGATTACCTCAAAATCGGCAGGCAGGGTTATTTGCTTGGTTCTTGACAAAACTACCTTTTGCATATCGCCCCTTTGAATGGAATCTATAGCTCCCGAAACCATTTCGGCATAGGTCATTTCGTTATACAATGACGTTTCGGTAGGGTGTTCAAAAGATTTTTTAGGCTTAACCTCGGGTTGTTCGGCTGGTTTTGAGCTAAAGTCCAAGTCCTCTTGTTTATCATAAAACAATTGAACTTTCCTTGCAAACTCTTGGGCTTCGTCCGACTGATTTTGAAATTCGTTTATGATTTGATTTTGAGTATCAAATTGAAAATATAAATCTCCTTTTAAAAAGAGCGATTCGCCTATAAAAGGACTCATAGCAAAGCCCGAAGGGAGTTCTTCCAAATCAATTTTAGTGTGGCTTATTCGTCCAGCAAGGTCGATAAGTAGCTGTTTATCAGTCGATTTAGGGAGTCTCCATATAGCTACAGGGAGTCCTTCCGAAATAGCAGTATGCCAGAAAGATTCCATTTGTAGGGCTTTGACAGAAATATGAGTTTCCGAAGTTGGAGTCATATTTTTACGATATTTATATAAGGTTGTTGATATATTTAACTGTTTGATAATCAGATAATTGATTCTATTTTGAATATCTGATAGTAATTTTATTTCAAATATAACAAAATTTAGAATCCTCTTGTTTCTAAAAATAGAGTATTTATTTACCAAAACACCATAATACATAATTGAGTAACATGCCGATCGATTTGTTGCTGAGTGGCTCATCTTTGCATTCTAAGATTAAATAATGGCTCGATCATTAATCTGTTAATGTTGAAAATGTGCAAGCTTACTTAATATCTATAACCATTGTTGTTAAACGGCTCACACATATTAGTTCGTTGGCCTCATTGGTAATTTTGATTTCCCAAACCTGAATACTCTTTCCTAATCGAATAGGCGTACACTTGCCATAGACATACCCATTTTTAGCAGACTTGAGGTGATTGGCATTGATTTCTACGCCCACAGCTGTTTGTTTTTGGGGGTCGGGTAGGCTAAGGAAAGATGCAACACTTCCCATAGACTCGGCTAGTACCACCGAAGCCCCACCATGAAGCAGGCCCATCGGTTGTTTGGTACGGTGGTCTACGGGCATTTTAGCAATAATATGCTCAGAGGTGATTTCTATGAATTCTATTCCTAAATGAGCCAACATATTGTTGTGGCTCATGGCATTAATTTGTTCTAACGAATAGGACGTGTTTATCATAACGTGTGGATAACCAACTATGTGTGAAAATTATATTTATCGATAAAGATATAGGTATTTTTAAAGAGCTTAATACGAATATTGCTTAAAAAATGTATTTTTGTGACAATTTTAAAGCTACTTGGTACTACTAATTACAACAGAACAGAATGTCTAACTCCCAACAAAATACTCCTTTAAAGAAAACAATATATCTAATTCGTCACGGAGAAACCGATTTTAATCGTCAGGGCATTGTACAGGGTAGTGGAGTTGATTCAGAGTTGAACGAACTCGGCCATGCTCAGGCAGAAGCATTTTATCAAAATTATCAACATATTCCATTTGATAAAGTTTATACCTCGGCTTTACAAAGAACTCACCAATCTGTGAAAAAGTTTATAGAATCGGGTATTCCTTGGGAACAGCATGCGGGGCTTAATGAGATTAGCTGGGGTGTCAGAGAAGGCCGTGTCCCTAACGACCAAGATAATGAGTATTATAAGGTTTTGATAGATAGCTGGGTGTCGGGTGGGGTCGATATGCAGGCTGAAGGTGGCGAAAGCCCCTTGCAAGTGATAGAACGCCAAAAACCTGTTATCGAAACTATATTGTCTCGCCCTCATGAAGAAACCGTATTGGTGGCCATGCACGGTAGAGCTATGCGAATCATTTTGACAATGCTACTCGATAAGCCTTTGCAAGAAATGGATACTTTTGAACATGCCAATTTGTGCTTGTACAAACTTATTTATGATTACGAAACTCAAAGCTTTTTTGCCGAAC
The DNA here is from genome assembly GCF_000427405.1 of Flectobacillus major DSM 103. Lineage (NCBI taxonomy): Bacteria > Pseudomonadati > Bacteroidota > Cytophagia > Cytophagales > Flectobacillaceae > Flectobacillus > Flectobacillus major. The sequence continues at coordinate 3,134,226 of NZ_KE386491.1, read as the reverse complement.
TAGAATGCGATACTTCACATTTATTTGGTTTGTAATAGTTGTATAACAACTGATTTTTGTAAGGAAGGGAAGGTACTCAAAAGGTATCTTCCCTTCTTTTTTGGATAATTTTTCCAAAAAATAGAAAAGTATTCAAAACGGAGTGTTCAGATTTATAATATTTTTTCAACCCAATAGCAAGCCATTTATCATCTCCTTATTCCGTTTACTGATTTTATGGGTTAAAAGTGCTTTCTTTACTATTAATTTGAACCGAATCATTAGTAGCGAAGGGCTATAGTTACTTTCAGCATGCTCAACTATCCTTACCATTTTATATAGTACATTTTAAAACGAGAATACACTCATTTAGATATGCCAAGACTAAAATTATATTGGACATTACAAATCTTTGGTTGGTTGGCATGGCTAGCTAACGAAGCTCTTATTTATGTAAATACCTTTGGCTGGTCTATCGACTGGTTCATAGCTGCCGACCTCAATGCCGCTATTGCTATTTTGATTACCCACAATTTTAGGAAGATTATCAAAAAATATGGCTGGGTAGAGCTGCCTATCAATAAAGTCATACCTCGAATTTTGATATCGGTATTTGTGATGTCGGTAATTATGGCTTTGGTCAATATTCCACTCGATTCTTACCTTTTGAGCGAGAAAGAACATGCCAATTTTTGGTCTTTGTTTTTTATGTTACAGTATATTTTTAGTTTTATGAAACCTCTTACGATTTGGACATTATTTTATTATGCCTCTCATTATTTTCAGCGTAAGTCTGAAATAGAGGTAGAAAAAGTAAAGTTGGAGTCGTCTATTCGTGAAACAGAATCGAAGGTATTAAGAGCTCAAATGAATCCACATTTTATGTTCAATGCCCTCAATAGTATTCGTGCTTTGATTTTGGAAGAACCCGAAAAAGCCCAAAAAGCAGTAACTCAGCTATCGAATATCTTGCGGAGTTCATTATTGGCCGACCGACGCAAAACGGTGTCGCTCTCTGAAGAACTCAGAACGGTAGAAGATTATTTGGCTTTAGAAAAAATTCGTTATGAAGAGCGTTTGCAAATTCGTAAAAATATCTATCCCGAAACACTCAGTTGCCAAGTACCACCGATGTTGCTGCAAACCTTGGTCGAAAATGCCATTAAGCATGGTGTTTCAAAACCAGTAAAAGGAGGTTTTGTAAGCCTAGAAACCAAAATGAATGGCAATAAAGTTATGATTATTATTAGTAATACTGGTGTACTGGAAACTACTGATTCGGGAGGTTTTGGTTTGGAAAATACAGCTCATCGTCTTGAATTGCTGTTTGGTGTAGAGTCGAAATTCAAAATATACCAAGCATCCAAAGATGTCGTAACCGCAGAAATAACAATACCTATTCCTGCCCAAACAGTAGAAGATAAAGAAAACCCTTTTGCCAAGATTACCCAAATTGTGAATCTGAAAGTATAAGTAAAATAGCAGGAACGAAAGTGTTGTTCTGAATAGACGAAAGTTTATAGGAAGCTATTTTGTACCTCAAATACCCCTTTATTGAGTGCTTGTATGTACAGTCACTTTGTAAGTTAAAAAGCTTGGTTGCCAAACTCAATTACTCCAAATACATGAAAGCAATAATTGTTGATGATGAACGATTAGCAAGAAACGAACTGAAACGCTTGCTCGAAAATTTCCCTAAAATTAATATAGTTGGTGAAGCCCCCAATGCCGACGAAGCCATTCAATTGATAGATGAACTTCATCCTGATTTGATATTTCTGGATATTCAGATGCCAGGTAAAACAGGATTCGATTTATTGGCCGAGTTGGACGGCAATGTGCCTGAGGTGATTTTTACAACAGCTTATGACGAATACGCTATCAAGGCTTTTGAGTTTAATGCTCTTGATTATTTGCTGAAACCAATTGAATTACACCGTTTGAGCGAGGCTATACAGAAAGTAGAGGAGGAGTTTGACCGTCAGCGACAAATTACCGAATCGGCCAAAGAAGGTGCTACTGTTTTGAGCGAAAACGACCAAGTGTTTGTAAAAGATGGTGAAAAGTGCTGGTTTGTACGATTGGGCAATGTCCGTCTGTTTGAATCAATGGGCAATTATGTTCGCCTTTATTTCGACGACCAAAAACCTTTAGTCCTAAAATCATTGAATGCCCTTGAAGAACGCCTCGACCCTAAAGTATTTTTCCGTGCCAATCGTAAGCACATTATCAATTTGAAATATATTCAAAAGATTGAACCTTGGTTTTCTGGTGGTTTACAAGTAACACTCAAAGAAAGTGGCGATAAAATAGAAATATCTCGTCGCCAAGCTATTCGATTTAAAGAATTATTAAGTTTATAACTACTTGATATTTTATCTATTAGCAGGCAAGTGTATAAGTCTGCTAATAGATAAAAGCCACAGATAAGATTCTTATAGCATATTGCTGATTTTTCGCTTTCTTTCTGGTTCGCCCAACAAAAACCCAAAAGGTTTTAAGGCTTCGATATTATCAAAAATTACCTTGAGAATAGCAATAAATGGTAATGCCAATACCAGCCCCGAAATTCCCCAAAGCTGGCCTCCCAAAATCAAGACAATCATAGCTGCCAGTGGATTGATACTTACTTTTGAGCCTACAATATGAGGCGTAATAAAATTCCCTTCCAAAAACTGTACAGATAAAAATACACCCGCCACGCCCAAAGCATACATAGGCGAATCTTTGGTAATAAGAGCCATTAACATAGGTAATATCGACCCAATCATAATACCAATATAAGGAATGAGTAGTAAAAATGCTGCCAATGTACCAAAGAAAATAGCATAGTCGATACCCAACATCCAAAGGCCAAAAGTATTGAGTGCTGCCACAATCATAATCACAGTAAGCAACCCCAATAGATAACTTTGCACAACCGAATAGATTTTATTAAATATTAGATCGATTCTATTTCGGTTGCCACGCCCAAAAGACATATAAAAGAAGCGACGGAAAAAATCACGATAATGCAAAAAGAAAAAAACAAAAATCGGAATCAAAAGTGCCGACGATAACGAGTTGAGGGTTGTGCTTAAAGCATTGGTAATGATATTGCCACTACTTTTTAACAAAATCATCGACTGATTTTTGATTTCGGTTACTTGTTTTTTGCGACTAATATGGAAGTTTTGCGATGCCCACGATTGCAGTTCGTTAATTAAATGTTCACCTTTTTTCTGGAAATTAGGTAAGGCATCCGAAAAATCTGCAACTTGCATAGCTGTCAACGAAATAAGCCCCGCCAAAATCCCAAAGGTGACTAATAAACAAACAAAAATGGCTAGTGTACGTGGGAAGTGCCATTTTTCGAGGCGATGACACAACGGATATAACAACATCGAGAATAATACCGAAAACGAAATCAATATCAAAATTTCTTGAAGGACGTACATCCACCAAATAATGATTGATACCGAAAGTAATCCAATGAGTATTTTAGCCGACGGGGGAAGCTTTATTTCTGATAACATAATTTAAGGGATGTATTAAGTGAAAAACCTATTGCCGGATTGATTCTTGTATTACGTGCAAGATGGTTTGTTGTCAAAAATAGTTAAAATACTTTATTTGAATGATAAAATATAAAATTCTTTGGTGGCTCTTTAACCTAAAATTGTCGTTGTGTAACTGTGGCTCGGAAATAAAAAATCAGGGCTTTCAGCAAGGTAAAAAGGCATTCTCTGTACAAAAAGTGGGTAACTTGCCCCAAGAAATCAACGAAAGCTCAGGCTTGATTGTCAATCTACAAGATTCCACCTTTTGGACTATCAACGACGGTGGTGGAAAAGCCATGTTATATCATCTAAACCTGAAGGGCGAATTATTAGCTACTAAGAAAATTGCCCATACCCAAAATATAGATTGGGAAGAAATTACACAAGATGATTCTGGGAATATTTATATTGGCGATTTTGGCAATAATAGTCATCAGCGAAAAGATTTAACTATTTATAAGCTTCAAGCCAATCAACGTTTGGATACACTTCAATTACAATATACCAAAGTACAGCCACAGGGAAAGCCTCAGCAAAAAGTAAGTTACGATGCCGAAGCAATGCTAGCTTTGGGCGATTCGCTGTATATATTTTCCAAAAATTGGTATAAAAATAAGGTACAATTGTACGGATTGTCGAATCGGAAAGGAATACATACACTTGTGCCTAAATCAAGTATTAAATTGCGAAATTTGATAACAGGAGCGGCTATCAATCCGAATAAAAGTGAGTTTGTATTGATAAGTTATGGAAAGATTTATTACTTTGCCGTTAATAAACAGCAAATAGATTTTTCTTCTCCATTATACTGCCTGAAATTTCCGCATAAACAAACCGAAGCTATTGCTTATTTGAATGAGACAGACGTTTTGATTACCAATGAACAAGGAGAAATATTTTTAGTACGTAAGAATTAACAATTCCTTAATATTGAGATAACTAATTTTGTATCGGCTTTTGAGAGTTAGTCAAGTAGCCAAAACTTTGAAAAATCAAATCTTATTGGATTTTAAACGAAGTTAGACTAACACTCAACGACTAATACCCAAAGATATGAGCAATACGCTACCAAACCCAAAAATCCTATTGGTCGATGACGACCCAGACATTATTGAATTATTAGAGTACAACCTCACCAAGGAGGGTTTTGACACGGCTTCGGCTACCGACGGGCTTCAGGCATTGGAGGTTACAAAGAAATTTAAGCCCGACCTTATCCTGTTGGATGTAATGATGCCTAAAATGGATGGTATCGAAACCGCACGACAAATTAGGCTACTCTCAGAATTTAAAGATACGTATATTTTATTTTTAACTGCTCGTGCAGAAGAATATACCGAGGTGGCTGCTTTTGATGTAGGGGCCGACGATTATATTGTAAAACCTATCAAGCCTCGTGCCTTGTTGAGTCGTTTGAAAGCTATACTAAGAAGGGATTCGCAACAAACAGAAGCCGAGGATAAACTAGAAATAGGAGCGTTATTTATTAATCGTGTAAATTATACGGTACTCAACGATGGTAAAGCTTTGGTGATGCCTAAAAAAGAGTTTGAATTGCTATCTTTTTTGGCACATCATCCCAATAAAGTATTTAGCCGAGACGAGCTATTGGAAAAAGTATGGGGCTCGGATGTGTACGTGGTAGAACGTACCGTAGATGTACATATCAGAAAACTTCGTGAAAAGATACCCGAGTATTATATCAAAACCCTTAAAGGTGTTGGCTATATGTTTTCGGTAGATACCAATTAAATTTTAGCTATTTTTATCAATAATTTATTGGTACACATGGTGTATTGTTTGTGAATGTAGAACGTTGTAAAAAATACAGAGCGTTTTACTATTATTTAGCAAAAAGCTTGTGGCTCTTAATCGTTATACCTTCCCAAAGATGGCCAGTATTTGAAGTAATAGTGTAAGAGACTATTCAATATATAATTTTTCTTCAGCTTATATCTCCGATTTTATTCAAGCGGTTATTACCTCCAGTTGGTAATAACCGCTTTGCTTTAATAGGCATCCGTTCATGGATTTTTGTATCGAAACTTCTTAATCAGCATACATTTTCCCCTTTTTCTGAATAACTTGCATAATTATTGTATTGTACCAAGAAGGATTGAAGTAATATAAGTATCCTTTGCTACGTTGTACTGCAGTAATATCGTTGTAAAAAATAGTTTGTTGGTAATTTACTGATAATCAATTGTATATATTTGATAAGTGCTGCACCCAATCATGATAAATACTATTAAACCCTTATTTTGAATTAAAGTGCTTTGAGAATTCATGTAGCTAATCAGCACACCCTTTTAATGTTTATGTGTAAGATAATTTTTCAGGTATGCCTGTTCTGTGTGTTTCTTTGTTCGAGTTGTCATTCTCAAAAAAATCGCTCTCTTAGTGTTCCATCCAAATATGAGTTTCGAGCTGTTTGGGTTGCTACCGTTGAAAATATTGATTGGCCTCAGCGAGGACAATATAATTCCGACCTTCAGAAAAAAGATTTTATTAGAATATTAGACGAACATAAACGCTCTAATATTAATGCTGTCATGGTACAAGTACGTGATGCCTGCGATGCCTATTATGCTAAAGGGCTTGAGCCATGGTCTGAATTTTTGACAGGTACACAGGGCAAATTTCCAGAGCCATTCTACGACCCTCTCGATTTTATGATTCAGGAAAGCCATGCACGCAATATGGAGTTCCATGCTTGGCTCAATCTTAATCGGGCTACATTCAGAAAAGCTTCCACTATTATGCCTGAGCATATTAGTGTAACTCGGCCAGAATGGATGTTGACTTACGATGGGCAGAAAATACTGAATTTTGGTATTCCCGAAGTGCGAGATTATATCGTGCAAGTAGTAGCCGAAATCCTCAAGCATTATGATGTCGATGGGATTCATTTCGATGACTATTTTTATCCTTATCCTGTGGTTGGCCAGCAGTTGAAAGATGAAGAAACCTTTAGGAAGTATAATAATGGCATTAAAAATATCGAAGATTGGCGACGAAACAATACCGATTTGCTGATAGCCCAAATTAGTGATACTATCAAGCGAATGAAGCCTTATGTTAAGTTTGGGATTAGTCCTTTTGGGGTTTGGCGAAATTATAGTGCTACTACACCCCAAGGCTCAAAAACTCAGGCTGGAACAACCTCGTACCATACTCTTTATGCAGATACCCGCAAATGGCTAGAAAAAGGCTGGATAGATTATATGGCTCCGCAGGTGTATTTTGAAAGAAGTCACAATAAAGTACCTTACAAAACTCTGGTAAATTGGTGGACACAAAATACCTTTGGCCGCCACTTGTATATTGGGCATGGTATTTATAAAATAAAATCGGGCTGGACTAATACCGAAACGCCAAGCCAAATTCGTATCGACCGTGAAAATTTAAGTGTTCAGGGAGGAATGTATTTTAGCTCTAAATGTCTTACCGAAAACTACGGCGGTATTCAAGACTCGCTACGTACCGATTTTTATCGTTATCCTGCTTTTATTCCACCTATGCCTTGGAAAGACAGTATTGCTCCCAAACAGCCTCAGAGGGTTATTTTGTTGAAGGAACAAGGACAAAACAAACTGGTGTGGCAACCAGGAGAAGTTGCTTCTGATGGCAACGAAAATATCTATTTTGCTGTGTATCGTTTTGAGAAAGCCGAAAAAATCAATTTACAAAAAATAGAAAAGGTCTTGTATATTGGACGAGACAATACGTTTTTAGATAATACGTCCGAAAAAGCACGTGGCTATGTTTATGCCGTAACGTCTTTTGATAGGCTTCATAACGAATCACTTCCAACCATGGTAGTCGTTAATTATGGAGAGTAAACCTGTTGAAGAATAACCTATCCTGTATGTGAGTTTCCAATTATCAGGCAAACTTCCTGATAATTGGAAAAGCTCAAAATTCTATAATTTGTGGAATTCTCCCTCATATTCTGTCAATAATACATTTGCCTGAAAGCGGCATTCCATCGTAGCCCAATCGAATACAAGGTAGTTGTATTGTCGAGTGAATGATTTTGGCTAATATAATTACGGGTTAAGAAATGGGCATCAATAAACATATTGTGTTTAATCTGTAGCGAACCCCTAAGGTCGAAAGTATTAGTAATGGTGGCTACACCTTGCCCTGTTACATTGCCATAATTGTCTTGGTACAAAATAAGTCTGCTTCTGGTATTATAATCCAACAAAATATTTTTACCCCAGTTTGCGGTGCTATTGGCATCGTCGCCATAGCTGGCATGAATAAAGCGGGCTACAAACTGTAGGCGTTTTGACGGCTGAGCCCTTAGGGTATGCGACCATTCTATAAAATTTGCTCCAAGCGGATGAGCCAATGACTGATTGTAGTGCGTGTAGTGTAGGCCATCTTTGGCATGGCTATAAGTATATGGTCGTGCCATATTATATTCTACCTGATAATCTACATTATTGATTCCGAGTACATCTAGGTATTTGAGTCCTAGTTGCGAGCCGTATTTATTGGTCCAAAAGCCATCGCTTGAGAAAATTTCTTTGATAATAAACTCATCCAACATCATTTGGCCATACAACGAAAACTTTTTGGCAAAGTTATATTTGAAATCAAGGCCAATAAGGGCGTTATCGCCACTACCTTGAAAGCTTTCAATAAACCTATAGAAAATCACAGGGTTGAGGTAATTTAGCTCAAAACCTCCTACACCATTGGTACTATCTCTTTTGAAGATAATACTCTCAGTGAGTCCAATATTGAGTTTCGACGATAGGTTGACACTGAGGTGGTGCATAGCCATGTATTTTTTAGGAAATACATTGTCGATAGGTATTGTACCAGGATTGATGAGTTCGGCAAAGAGGTTTTGGTATTGAAAGTTCCCTATTTTAGTGTTGATTTTTAAAAACAGATATGGAGCTGAGTTGTCCGATAAAATCATCGACCTAAAGCCATTGCCAAGGATATTCTTATCGTGTCCAAACTGGATACTTATATTTTTGGTAGCTTGGAAAACGATATAGGCACGAGCCGAGAAAAAATCAGTACTGAGTACGTCTTTCTTAAAATTTTTGGTAAGCCCTTCGCCTGGCATACCGGGTAGTCGCCCGCCAATACGAATATTATTTTGATTGAAATAATCGGTATAGGTTTTGATATAGTCTGGAATACGCGATATGTTATCGGTCATGTAGGTATAAAAACCGATTTTCTTGTTAATCATTCCTCGCAATTCAATACCGCGAGTATTGAGAGAAATATAACTTTGTTCACCTCCCGATATTCCTCCAATTTGTACATCCATCACAGGGTTGATATGCAAATCAATATCGTCGTTATGAATCGAATAGGCATCCGACGGCTTTTTGTAGAATGTTCCCCAAATAGGTTTTTTGCTATCGGGGGTTTCTTGAGTAGCCCATTCCCAGTTATCGTTTGTTAGATAGGCCAAATTAAAATGGTCGGTTGGGGTAAGCTTGACAGTAGAATCTTTCAGAATATCTTCGACAAACAAGGCAATTCCTTGTCGAGTAAAGGGCTTGATAGTTGTATGAAAATGCTTAGAAAAGCTCCCTTTTTTTATTTCATAGCGGTCTATCAAGTCATAATAATCTTGATTTAAGGGGGCAAATACACTCTGTGCTTTTGAGGTAAAACAACCAAGTAGTAAAATAGCCACAAAAAGTAGGCGAGTTTTAGCCATAATGATGCGGGATTTGAAGAACAAAATACTAATACACATTAATAATGCTTATTAGGTCGTAAATTTGCAAGATTATTAAAACGTTGAACGCTATATTATGCCAATTGGAAAATATTTTGCCGTAATGGTTGCCACTTCTATTAAATTTTTGAATGGGCCCATTGCGGGGTTCGTATTAGGGCTAACTTATTGGGAAACCACAATATGTACCATTATAGGAATGATGCTTACGGTAATAATTGTTATAATTTTAGGAACAACTATTAGCCGTCTTATACAAAAATACAGAAAGAATCCTCCAAAACGCTTCTCTCGCCGAACAAGATTTGCTGTTAATTTGTGGCAAAAGGTTGGTATATTGGGTATAGCGTGCTTTACACCTTTGTTTTTTACACCGATTGGAGGCACGCTATTAGCTTTGTCGTTTCGAGTGTCTATTCCCAAAATATTATCCACAATGTTGCTATTTGCGGTATTATGGGGAATCGTTTTGACGTATTTGCTTTATCAAATTACAGCATTCAAAACATTGTTTGTTTGATTATTTTTTCATGTAATCGCCCCGTGAAAAATATTTTTCAATCATACAATACATCAAAATAAAGAAATAACGGCTGCCCATTTCTTTGATTTTTAGCTTCGACTCACCGTATTTGCGGTTGGTCCAGCTATTGGGTACAACAGCATAACTATAACCTCGTACAAATGCCTTGAGGGGGAGTTCTACAGTAAGGTTGAAGTGGGGCGATAAAAATGGCTTAATACCCTCGATGGTTTCTCTTTTGTAGAGCTTAAAGGCATTGGTGGTATCGTTGGTTTTGATACCTGTCAATACTTTTACAATAAAGTTGGCCACCCGATTGATTACCAGCTTTACTTGTGGGTAATCATATACATTCCCTCCTTTAATAAAACGGCTTCCAAATACGGCATCTACATTTTTTTCTTGCATGGTGCGGTAAAATTTAACCAAATCTTCGGGGTCGTCCGACATATCGGCCATCATTACAGCAACGCAATCGCCCGTAAATCTTTCCAATCCATAGCGTACAGCATAGCCAAAGCCATTAGGGCCTTTGTTGGTAAAATATACCAACGTTGGGATTTCTTGTTGCAATGCCTTCAATACTAGCTCTGTACCATCTTTCGAGTTGTCGTTTGTTACACAAATTTCATGCTCAATTTGGTGTTTTGTAAGGGTAGTATAGAGGGTTTTTAGGGTTTCGGGCAAAGATTCTTCTTCGTTATATGCAGGAATGACAACACTTAATTTCATGATTGGAAAAAGGGATTTTATGGGTTTTATCACCGAGGTTCTTAAATATCGGTAGATTCAATTTTTTCGATAAACTCTTGGTATTCTGTTGCAGGGATAAAGTGCTTTTGAGTTCGGTAATTCAATACCGTAAAAATCAAGAAAAGCGAACTCAAAAAGGCTTGCAATATTACAATAATAGCCGTCGAAACAAGGGTTGTAGCCCAGCCTGGTGATGCCCAGTTGGTAGTAAGCCTAATAATTGAAACGACAATGGCAACAATTACTGAAAGAGAGGTGAGTACCAGCGACCCTAACAAAATTCTGACAGCTACGGTATCGAGATGTACCGATACGGCACTTAATCCGTGCAATATTAATGATACCAAGTTCATTTTTGACTGCCCTGCCAGTCTATTTCCCCTAATAATGGGAATAGAGGTATAGGGTAATTTAGAACGGATAATACCTCCAGGAAAATGATTCCATATTTCGGAAACATATACCAATTTTTGAGCTTGCTTGAATGGCAAAATACTAAAATTGCCAAACTCAATTACTTTACCCGTCAATAAGCCAAATAGTAGTTTATATACAATATAGCCCATTCTAAAAACAATACCTTCGCTTCTTTTGGCTCTTTTGGCAAATACAATAGTTTGTGATTTTGAACAGGCTTCAAACAAGGCCTCTAGGTCGTCGGGTCTGTCTTCGCCGTCCGAGTCCATCACAATTACGTAGTCGAAATTACGCTCTTTGGTTAAAAATGCTAATCCTAAAGCAATGGCTTTTTGGTGGCCAACATTGCGCCATAGGCGGATAATTTCGAGTTGATAACCAGCAAATTTATTGACTTCGCAGGGGATCGACGAGCAATCATCGACAATAACAAAGGAAAGTTGATCAAAAAAATGAGGTTCTACTTTTTCTTTAATACGTTGTAATAGGAGAGCCAGAGCGTCCCAATCGTTGTATGAAGGAATTAGAATTTTAATGGAATTGGGCATGATATTTTAAAATATGCAATATAACAGTTCATTGGTATCGAGGTATTACTAGCTATTTTACTCGACACAACGATATGTGTATTTTTATATCTTACTAATTTACAGAATATTAAAGCCTTTTGATGATTAATTGAAATGTTTTTTTAGGTTGGTAATAGGCTTTTCAAAACAATAAAATGAAAGCGTAGATACCACAACCAGTAACGCAAAATTCAAGAATATTGGTATAATGGTGCTATGAATCGTAATAGATAAAAAACGATTGATAAGACCCATACAGAATGGAAATAGTTTTTCGGGAACTACCATGTGAAAAACATACATCCCATAACTAATTCGACCAATAAATTTGATAAAAACATTGTCCAAAATAGGAGATAAGATTTTATTCTTTTCGCTTTTGGTGGCTTGTATCAGCAAAAGCAATAAAGGCACCGACATCAAGAAACGATAAAACACATTGGCCCAAAGCCCTTTGTTACCACTAAGTACAATATAAAGAAATATAGCCAGACAAACGGGTGTTGCCCACGTTACTATCTTGGTAAACTGCTTGACATAATTGGCCTTATAAATACCAATAAATGCCCAAAGCCCCCCCATGGCAAAGGAGTCTACACACGAGGAGGTTAGAATACCGTTTTCGAGTGGGAGTGGATTCAGTATGGCTCTACTCACAAAAGCTGATGCCATCGTCAGAATAATAAAATGAGGTGTCCACTTATGTGGCATCAAAAAAATGCACAATGGCCAAAAAAGATAAAATTGCTCTTCAACCGATAACGACCAAAATGGCGATAGAATATCTGACCATTCGTGAGTATTGGCCAAGTCGAAGTTATAGAAATAACCATAATAAAACCAAGGGCGTTCGTCGATAAACGAGTTGTTGGGATAGGCTAATAAGATAAAAGTAATAAAGGCATAATACAGCGGAAAAATTCTGAGGCCACGTCTTACCACAAAGTTTTTGTAGAGCTTACCTAATGTAGCTTTTTGTGACAAATAGGCTTCTTTGTCGATAAGTAAAATACGAGTAATCAAAAAACCACTAATAATAAAAAAAAGCGTTACTCCGATACCTCCCCAAGGTAAAATACGCATCGACTCGGGTAGCCAGTGGAATGCCAAAACGGCAAGCATAGCAAATGCTCGTAGGGCATCTATCTGTGGGAAGTGTGAAGACTTAGCTGAGAAGTTCATGTATTATATACTTTTATGATGATAAACCGATATTAACAGAAATGAGGTATTTGGATATTGCAAGGTATTTGCTAAATAGTGTTTTCGGTATGGCATAGGGGCATCAATACGCATGTGTCATCAAATAGCCTGTTGTCGTAAAGCTTGGTCAGGAACGAAAATAGAATAGCTTTTGTAGGATAGCTCGGTAGAGGTGCTTAAAAGCAGTGCTTTTAGGTAAATAATTTCAGTGAGCCTTTTAAAGGTGATAGGCAATAAATACGCTATTGTGTGCTATTTGCTTGCCTATCACCTTATTATATACTCACTTACGAGCCTATGGCTGGCTGATAGATATATTCCTACAATCTACTCGAAATACCATCGTGGATTTGTTGTAGGGTTTCGTGCAAACCAAACGTCCAGTTCCAAGTTGGATAATGAGCTTTAAATTTAGAAAGGTCAGAAATATACCAAATATGGTCGCCAATACGATTGGTTTCTGAGTAGCTATAATTCATTTTTTTGCCAGTGATTTCTTCACAAATAGCAATACCTTCAAGCATCGAGCAGTTGGCAAAACGCCCACCACCAGCGTTGTAGACCTCGCCTACACGTGGGTTTTGGTAGAAATGCCAGAACATATTAACAAGGTCGTACGAGTGAATATTGTCACGCACTTGCTTGCCCTGATAGCCAAAAATTGTATAGTGATTGCCCGTGATAGCACACTTCATTAGGTATGCCAAAAAACCATGCAATTGTGTACCTGAGTGGTTGGGGCCAGTAAGGCATCCGCCACGGAATACACCTGTTTTCATGCCAAAATAACGGCCATACTCTTGTACTAAAATATCGGCTGCTACCTTCGATGCCCCAAACAACGAGTGCTTGGTGTGGTCGATACTGTGCTGCTCGTCGATACCATTTTTGAAATAAGGGTGACTGGCATCAATTTCCCAACGAGTTTCAGTTTCAATCAACGGCAAGTAATTAGGGTTATCGCCATATACTTTGTTGGTTGATGTAAAAATGAAAACAGCTTCAGGGCAGTGTTGGCGAGTCATTTCCAACATATTTAGTGTACCATTGGCATTTACAGTAAAATCTGTAAATGGCTCTTTGGCAGCCCAGTCGTGCGAGGGTTGTGCAGCAGTATGAAGAATTAACTTGATGTCGTTACCATATTCCTTGAAAATAACCTCTAATTGAGGCACTTCACGAATATCTGCTTGGTAGTGTTTATAATTAGAAAATTGTTCTTCAAGGCGATTGCGATTCCAAGCAGTAGATGCTTCCTGTCCAAAAAAATATTGACGCATGTTATTATCAATACCAATGACAAGGTCAAATTTTTCAGAGAAAAATGACACGGCTTCACTACCAATTAATCCAGCCGAGCCTGTTACTAGTGCAATATTCATATTTGATACAGAGGGGGTTTAAACAATTGAAGGAATGGGTGTAAGTACAGATAGACAATTTTTTCCTTCAAACTAAAAAGCGTTACAAACACAGGTCGCAACGCTTTTTAAGTATATATTTTAAGAGAATACACCTTGTTGGGATTAGTTACCCTGAGCAACAGTACCTGACGCTCCGAATAATTTTTCACGAATTTTAGCTGCTCTTACCTCATTTTCAGGTTTTGCAGTATAAGTATTCTTCGTTTGACGAGCAACACTATCAGGGTGAACGCCATAAACATATTCATCGTTTAGACGAAGATCTTTTTGCTTGATTTTGTTGTTTTTTTGGTAGTCACAAGCTACAGCTAACAAGGCTACTGCCGCGATGGCTAAGATATTTTTGCGATTCATTGCTATATATTTATTATACTCGTTATCAGAAACTAGACTACAAAAATAGTCGCAGTTTTTTAATTAAAAAAGTTTATTGTAAAGTTAAACGCCTTTTTTCGCAAATATGATATATCCGTAATAATATCACTATTCTAAGTTAGACTAATTGTCTCACAAATCCTTCGATTAGAAAGGCAAGCCCATTGCTATGTTCAAAATTAGGTTTTCTTTTCGCCATGCCGAACTCCCAAAGTCGATATCTTTGATAACCCAACGCTCGCCTTCGGCCAAATAGGGCTTGTGTAGTGGCGTAGCTAGGTCAAAGCGGAGTAGCAAATACGTAAAGTCGAAGCGAATACCCAAGCCTGCTCCTATAGCAAGTTGTTTGTAAAAATCTGACCCAAACAAACCGTCTTTGCCATATAAATCTTCATTTTTATAAATCCACACATTACCTGCATCGACAAACATTGCTCCCTGGATAAAGCCATTAAGTTTGGCTCGTATTTCGGTGTTGAGCTCTAGTTTCATATCGCCCGTTTGAGACCCCAAAAAGGCTGTTGGGTTATCTACTGTCGATTTATAAGTACCTGGCCCTACCGAACGTGCTACAAAGGCTCGGATACTATTGCTACCTCCAACAATATATTGTTTGACAAATGGTAATGACTTTGAATTGCCATAAGGTAAGCCAAAACCCAACATTACACGATTGGCCCATTTAATTTTGGAATTGATATTTTTGTAGTACCTAAAATCTAAATCTGCACGGGCGTATTGGGCATAGCCCACACCCAAGATTGTCTGGGCTTCGTTGTTGGAATGTGCCGAATTGGAAACTATACTTGCTAGGTTTCCTGCTACTTCCAAACTGCCTGATAAAGTGAAGGATTCGCCCTTTATACTTGGCCTTGGGGTATAGGAAAACTGATAACTCGAACTAGGTATAATGGTGTTTGATTCAAGGATGATTAATTGCTCGGGGGCGGTAGTAAGAATGTATTCTATATAATCAAATGAAAAATCGAAGTTCTTGACATACGTAATTGAAATTGGTGTAATTGTATTACGGAAAGTAGCATTCTGACTCCAATCATAAGCCATCGATGTGGTCAATGAGGTTGTTTTGTACAAGCCCCCACGTCTAATATAATTGTAGGCCACATTGAATGTTGTAGAAGGAAGCGACTGGTTTCGAGCTGGATTAAACTTCAAGAATGGAATCGCAAAGCGTGGTAATGTCAACGACGATGTTATTCCGAAGGTTGAGTTATTGATGGCGTTGGCACCACCACCTACTTGAAACTGCAAACCAGCATTGGCCGATAAGGAAAATATTTCAGCTCCCTTGAAGAGGTTTAGATGTTGCCATTTCAGTGATATATCTGTACCGTTAAAGTTATTGGACTTTGAGAAACCACTTAGTTCTGCTTGAAACGACTTATTTTTAAGTGGCGTTAAGTAATAATAAACATCGAGTAAAGCCGAATCGGAGCGGGGTACTAATTCAAAAGTGTTTTTGACAAATTTGAAATTTTTTAAGTTGATAAGCCTCGATAATGATATATCTTGACTACGGCTACTGTAGCGGCCGCCGCGTCGGAAACCAATAGCATCTGAAAATATTTTGGGACGATAAGCACCCAGTGGGTCAATTACTTGAATACCTCTAAAAGTTTTGGCAAGTACAGCCGACGACGTATTGGTAGCTAAGTTTTCGCCATAATCGGCAATTACGTGGATGTCGTTGATACGGTAAACCTTTTTGTCTACTTGGGTAACGTTGGTTTTTATTTCTACGGTAATATCTACTTTTTCTTTGTGGCTTACTGAGTCGGCCTTGAAAAGAATATAATCGGACCTAAAGTAATAGAATCCCTTTACTCTGAGTTCCCTTTCTATTCGAGTACGTTCCTCCAGCAACTTGTCAAACTGATAAGGCGTACCTTTTTTCAATAAAGTATTTTTTCGTGTATCGGCAAAAGCCTTCCCAAAGGCCGATGTATCGCCATCGGTTTGGAAGGTAACAGAATCAATATAATATCTAGCTTTTAAACGAACTTTATAAACGGCTTTTGCCATACGGCTTTTTTCAACCAAATCGCCCGATGTTGTTGTTCTGAAAAAACCTTGGTTATTGAGTAAAGAGTTGATTTGCTTGGCATTGGCTGTTGTAGCTCCTTTACTTGCTAATACTGGGGGTTCACCAAATTTTTTTCTAAACCACATTCTAAGACCTTTTTCTTTTTTGGGTTCGCCCATCAGATAATACAGCCAAACACGATAAGGAAAGCCAAAGATATTGCTATTGGGCTTAGGACGTACAAATTCGGTAAGTTCAACTTTAACCGCCTCAACATCTGCTTTTTTGATAGAAGAGTCTGGTTGTACGATAATTTCGGCACCTGTATAGAGGCTCTCGCCCGCAGGTAATTTGCGAGAAACAGAGCAACTACTCATGATGAGTAATACAATGAGGTATATAATTATTTTCGTGGGCATAAATGCTTACTTATTTCTTTTTTCTTAAAACTTCATTAATAGACTGATAATCAAACGTGATGGTGAAGCTTACACCTGTTTCTACCACAAAACCTTCAAGTACTGTTTGAAACTGATTTTTACGATAGGCTATAAATCGGTATCTGCCATCGTCGGTAAGGTTATAGTTTATTCTTACGTTGTCAAATACCTCAGTTGGATTTCTCTGAATACCATTGGTATTTTCTAATTCAAAGTTTTTGCCTACTTCAACTTTGAGCTTATCGTTGAAAAATGCTTTTGATAACCCTAAGTTTAGGTCGGTTCTTGAAGACGATTCTTTGCCAAAAGTACTTTGGGTAGAATTGAGGTTTATACTCAAGTTAACTCCTTTAATAACATCGCCAGCTAGTTTTTCTAATTGGTCAGACAAGAGCTTACTCACACTTTGGCGAACAATGGCTTCAGGGTTGATAGTCGAGAAAAAATCGGAAGATTTTTCTGAGAAAAATTTATTTAAAATCAATAAAGCAAATACTTGCTTGTTGAGGTCGGTGGTATTGGTATTTAACTCTTTTAATTTGGCATTAACATTCGTTTTTACATTGTCGTCGATTGGTACGGCGGGTTTTTCGGGAAGGCGTATTTCAAATGACGTTTCAATTTTTTGCATTGGCCCATCTAATTTAAGAAGAACCTCAAAAGGGATTTTAGAGCGATATTGCGTTTCGGTAGAATTGAGTAAATCGGCTGCTGAGGTATTTACCTGATAAATGGCCGTAATATTGATTTTACCGCTCATAGGGTCGCCCATCCACAAGATATTACTTCCTTTTTCAATGGTAAATTGCTTTTTGAGAAGCTCAAACGAAAGGTCATAACTTCCCTCGGTAAGCTCGTACAAGCCCAAAATATAAGGCTGTCCACTTGGGGTAATACCTACATTAAGCTGTGCTTTCCCTTTTACTTTGAGGTTGTCGCCATTGATTTCGTCTACAATAATAGTCATTTCTGATTTCTCGTCGGCTTCGAGCAATAGCGTCATTTCCGAAATAAAATTATTGTTGAACCTTGTATTTTGGGCTAAAGTAGAGTCTTTCTCTGTGATTTTTTTATTCTTGTCAACAAATACTACAATGTCGCTATTAGCATCTTCAGTGGTTGTATTATCGGGTATCAAGACACTGATTTTACTTTTTTCAATGAGCTTTACATTGCCCTCTACAGCTACCGAGCTGGTTGTGCCTTTCAACCCAATATTGGCATCGACAAAAGCTTTTCCATAGAAAAAGTCGTTGTCTTTTCGGGTTGAATTAAGCACCATAAAGTTTTTGGTAGAAGTATTGAGGTCATATTCTACTTCGGGTAGTTTATTGAACAAAATTTTCCCATTTACCTTCAACGGTTGGTTGAGGGTATCGCTTAGGGTAAAATTGTTGAATAGCATTTCATGATTTTTGAAAGTGATTTTTTGTTGATTAATTAAAAATCTACTTCCCAACTGCGACACGTCGAAGCCTACTTTGTCAAAACCTATAAATCCATCTAAGAAAGGCTTGTCTACGGCACCTTTAACGCTTATTTCGCCATTGAGGCTTCCTTTGGCTCGGCGAAGCTGCCCAAAGCTAAATGCCTGTATTGTTTCTGTGCCTAACTTATTGATTTTTAGGTTGAAATTGAGTGGTTCTTTGGCATTTAGCATATAATTACCAATCAAAGAAATGTTGTTTTGGCTATTAGCCAAAGTTGTATTTACAGTGATTTTTTCGGGCGATTCGTTGTAGACATGAGCCACAAGGTCGCCGATAGGTGTATTTTGGAAGGTAAAGCCCGACACCGTTATATCGCCTGTAAAAGAAGGCGACTGCATATAATTTGCCAGTGTGATTTTGCCGTCGAGTGTACCATCGGCAATGGTCGAATCAGGATAGACCAATGCTATCATTTTGTGCAAATCTAACTTTTGTGCAGTAATATCAATTGGGGCATTTGGGGTCATTTCGGGGGTATTTACCAACAAATGCTGTTCTTTGTTTTGTAGCAAAAAGTTGCTTACAACCAAGCCCGCTTGTCCATATTGAATAAAGCCCGAAGAGTCGATTTGCCAAGGCTCATAGTTGAGTTTCAGCCCATTTTCTAATAAATTAATTCTGAATTGATTAGAAAAATTGGCCACATTTCCCGCCACACGATGGTGTTCTTGATTGACGGAGTCTTTTAATACCAAGTTGAAGGTAGCAAGGTTATTTTTTACAATGCCATTTAGGGTGGTATTACGCATTTTGAATGCACTGTAAGTAAGTTGTTTTAAGCTACTTGTATAGCTAAGCTGGTTAGAGTCGGCTTGAGCTGTGAAGTTAATCTTGTAGGCTCTGATGGTGTCGTATTCTACAAAAGGAATATCGAGCGACATACTCATGCTATGACCAATAGTACTGCTTAATTCGGCAACAAAGTTGGCCGAATCTAGGCGGGTGAGCTGTGGTAAAAACGCTCGTATTGCTGGGTGGCTTATGGCCACTGCTTTGATACTAATTTGGTAAGGTTGTGTAACTGCTTTGGCACTTATATCAGGAATGGTAAAATGGCGGTTGATGTCGCCAATGATAATGTCGGCTAGCTGAGTATAGTTGAATGTACCCTTCATATCAGCTTTTAGAAAAGGGCTCGTGATTGTGAATGAGTTCTTTTGACTGCTATTTTGGGCTACCAATCGTACATCGTCTAAAGGAATAGGCTTACCGTTTTGATAAATAAAACCTTGGTCGATAGTGACAAAACCGTTGAGGTTGTTGGGGTCGGCCTGTGGTATATTGATATGGATGTCACCCTTGAGGGCAATGTCGTCTGGATATAGCTTGAGGGCTTTGAGGTTCAGTTCTTTGATAAGCATATCGCCCACAATAGCTGGATGTTCTTGTGAAATATCAATTTTGCTATCAAGGCTAAAATTGGCATTGGGGTCGGCTAGTTTGGCATTGATATGGGCTATTTGTTGAGCAATACTAGCTTCAAATAGTACATCTTGGTAGTCGTATCCATTGAGTACGGCTTGCTTTATTTTGCCTGCAAACTGCCCTTGCATGGTTTTGGGGTCAAAACCCGTGCCTTTAAAATCACTTTCTATACTGATTTTGCCAAATTGTTCTGGTTTTTTGAGAAGTTTGCCAAGGTCAAAGTTGTTTAGGGTTAGTAAACCCTCATATTGCTGGTTGGTTTTGGCGGTAATATTGACCAATTTCCCTTTAAAAGAAGCTTCGCCCAAATCCGATACAATATTGGTATTGAGCAAAAGGTTATTGATACTACCGTTGATTGAGCCTTTCATGAGTACCTTTTCTGGCAGTTCTATATCGGGAGGAAGGCTATTGGGTGGAAGCATTTTGACCAAATCGGTTTTGGTAACCGATACTTCTTTGATACCTACTTTTAGAGAAGTTTTGTTGATATTCGGTAATCCTACAATATCGCCGTTAAGGTTGATTTTGGCATGATTGAATCCTTCTACACTAAAATTAGGAATGCTAAGCCGATTAATTGTACCTGTAGCCTTACCATTGAAACGTAAAATCTCTTTGTTGTTGCCCACAAAAGGTGGTGTTGTGGCAAGTGTTGGTGCTAGTAATAATATATCTTCAAAGGCAAGTTTGCTTTGTTTGAGGTTGACAGTTACCCTTGTTGCACCTAGGTTTTTGTTGAGTTGTTCAAGCGAATTATAACTTAGGCTAACTTCGTCTTGGATAAGGCTTTTAGGAGTTTGGAAGGTTAATTTTTTGAGGAAAGCCTTTTTATTGGTATAAGCAAAGTCAGTTTGGAGTTTTATCAATTTAAAACCGCTTTTCTCGTTGAGCGAAATATTTTGTAACCAGCCCGAAATGTCATTAGGAGCAAAAACAAATCGTTCTGCTTCCAGATTGAAAGGGGTAATTTTGAGGTGGGCAGGGTCTAATCCCTTTGTTTGGCGAGGTTTCGTATTATCATCGAAGATAATGCTATTTTTTTTGAATGATATTTTTCCAACCCGTATATCCCAAGGTTTTGAGGCTGTTTCGGGTGTATTTTTTACTACTTTTACAGGCTTGAGGGTTATTTGTGCCAGCGAGTTGTCGAGATAAATATTTTTGAGCTTAACCAGTTGTTTATCTAAATAGAAAGTTTCGCCTTCGGCACTTAATACACCAATATTTACCTTACTATTTAGTCCCGAAACTTGGTCGTTGAAAGAAGCGTTTACTTTTTCAAGGTGTAAATGGCCTAATTGCAAATTGAGGGTGTCGCTCGATGTACTTGAACTAGCTTCTTTAAGCGGTTTGTAGGTATGTAAGTCAATTTGCGAACCAATAAGACTGATATCATTGATTTTGTAAACGGAGGTTACAGGATTTAAAGCATCAAATTTGGCTGTAAATTGATTAAGAATCACCTCAGCATCAGTACCAATTACGTTGTCTTGGTATGATACATGAATATTGTTCAAGGTGATTTGCTTAATATTCATGGCCAAAGGCTTTGAACTAGAGGTATTTGATACCTGACTGGTATCGGTAGAGGCAAAGGCCTGTATGATTTGGTTGAAATTGAAAGTAGTATCGGGCAAGGTACGTTTTACTTTGGCCCTAATATCTTGCATTTCCACTTTATTGATAGCCACTTCACTTCTGAGCAAAGCCCACATATCTATATCTACATACAAACGCTTACCCGACACAAGGGTGTCGTGTTGGGTATCTTCAATAAAAACCTCATCTAAGGCAATCCAGTCGGGAATTTTGTAGGAAATTTTTTTGGCAGAGACCTTTGTGCCAAATTTTCTTGCTAAAAAACTTGTAACTTTTTGGGTAATAAAAGCCTGACCACTTGAAGTTTGGGTATAGGTAATAAGCCCTCCCAAGAGTACAAGAATAACAATGAATGAATATAGTAGTATGCGTAAATATGGTCTCATGTGTAATATAAAATAAGAATTATGATTTGGTAATGAAGTAAATGGGTCATTACTAAAATCATAATTCTTTTATTAGAATAAGGTAGCCAACTAGGTGTTGAGCTAACTATGGCTTTGGGGCTTATTTTTTGAAAACAGAATCCTCAATTTTATCGTTGAAAGTCACATTCGAGCTTAACTTTGTATTACGTTTTTCAACACTACTATAATAAGTGCCTGCTGAAGGGTAGCTTACACCATAAGGAGATTTGGTATATTGCGTAAACTCTTGTGTAACTTCTTCTCCAGAAGCTAATTTAGCCTTTTGTTTTGACAATAAATAGGTTGTAGCGTCAAAAAACAAATCATATTTAATATCTTTTCCATTCAACTCTACCTGATGTACAGGTTTGCCATTGTCAGCTTTTAAACCTACATAAGTAGCTATATAGCCTTTTTCTTGATAGTCTCTAAATGGCACTAGTCCGTCGGTCATTTCACGCTTGATGGTATTTTTGTCTTTATCGCTCAAATCTTTGGTTTCATACACCACGTTTTTGTCACGGCTACCTGTCGGAACTTTAAAGAAGGCTTCTGAAGTGTTTACGCCATAAATAAAGTCACGTTTCAAAATGGTTTTTGTTTTGAGAATAGCCTTATGTTCTAACGAAACCTTGATTTCCTGCGAGAAGTCTGTAGGGGCATTAGCCACAAAATCTTGTTTGACAACATACGATTTTACGCCATTCCAAAGGGTTTTTCCTCCTGTGGCATCATAATATCTGTCAAAAATCTCGTCGGCAGTTTGTGCATTCAATTGTGAGATAAGGGCAAACATAAACCCTATCAATAAGCTGGTCTTTTTCATAATAATAAATGATTGATTAAATTTTGAAGTTAATCTAACAAGAATATGTTTAGAGCCTGTTGTTTCTGATAATAAAATGATGGGATATTTTGAAAGAAGGCAGGGTGTTACCATCTTTTTATAGCAGGAATACAAAGGCTAGAAAACTTCTTTTTCTTATAATGATAACAAAAATACGCTTTGATTATTTTATTTGTCTATGAAAATGACGACTCTTTTGGGGAATAAATGAGTAATTGGTCATAACATCAGAGTTATGAATGGCAATTGCTAGATTTTGAAACAAAATAATTGTCTGATAATGAATGTTTTATCTCTGAGGTTGGCTTTTCTAACTTAAATATGTGGCTGATAAAATATTATATCGTGCGGAATGCCCCATAGGATTTATCCGCACGATATAAAGAGAAAGATAGAAGTGTAACGTTGTTTTATGGCAATAGATTAAGCGTTTGATAATCTTTGTATTAACCCAAATATTGACACTCCTATTTATTATCTATTATTTGAATTTAGCATAAAGGGTTAGTACATCCGAGGCAAGGCCATTCGAGCGTTCGTAGTGGCCATAACGTAGCTCCAACGAGTTCCAGTGCTGAATACCTAATACACCATGTGGAGGGGTAATTCTTACGCCAACACCTACCATATTGCTATTGAACTTCGATAGGTCGTAGTCGCTCGTAAAGTAGGTATCACTAAGGCTATGTTTCATGTACGGAGCAAAGTAGTCGGCTTGGGTTTGGGTGTAATACCGATAAAATGGACTTACCGATAAAAATGGTGTCATTTTAATAGGTGTTTCTAGCTCGAATGTATGTGCTTTTACGCCCCAGTTGTCTTGGTAATAGCGATAAAAAGTACGTACTACAACCTTGTTTCCTGCAAAATAATTGAGCCTCGCCCCAATAGGTAATTTGAAACGTGTGTCGGGTAAAACTTCTGATTTTACCGTACCGTCGGTAAAGTAAACCCGTTGGTATTTGGTTGCCAACAAACCGTCTTGGTAAGCGGGGTCAATAGTAAGTAGCACTTGTGTACGGCGGTTGATTACTTGTGCCAACGAAAACGACGAACTAAATGAGTTGCGGGGTTTGTAGTCTACAGGAAAAGGGTCGTGTTCACCCCCAGAGCCATAAAATGAGCCATCGGGCAAGGTTCGTAGCTCGGCAGGTAAGATAACTTTCCAAGTATCGAAAAAGGCAGTAACTTTTGCACCAAATTCACGGTTGTTATCTTTAGACGTTTTGGTGAAATTTAGCCCTGCCCCATACGATTTGTAATCGTATTCGGTTGAATATGACCCTACAATACCAAATGTAGTACCCTTTTTAGGGTTATTGATACTCCATGCCAACGAAGGGTAAATACGCTTGTCGGTCATAGAAGCTGACGAAATTGTTCCTGGGTCTATTTTGTCGGAAGAGGCCGATGAGTAAGCGTCTACGCCTAATTCAAAAGAAAAGAAATGCTGACGAGCTTTTTTGTCCCACCTCGACATCCTTAACTCGATGGTATTACCAAAGTCGGTGAGTTTTTCGGTGCCAATACCTCCTGTTACAGCCGAGTTGTTGCCGTTTTGGTGATAGTAGCTCGACACAAAATTGATTTCTTCTACTTTCAGTTTTCGGTTTTGGTAATTAGTAGAGTCGGTTGATTGGCTCGATTGTGCCGATGCCGTGAGAATACCGATATATAGGCCAATGGCTAGTGTTATTTTTTTCATCTAATTTAGTATTTATGCGTATTAGCGAAGCGATACACGAAAGGCATCTTGGTAACGTATACATGTGCCGTCGTGTATGGTACAGAGTTGGTAAATGATTACACCTTTTAACTGAGCCTGTGGTTTTAGGATTTTTACTTTTTGTATAAACCTTGCTTTATGCCTAAAAAAAGAGACTTCTCCTTTCCAAAAAGTATCGTTTTTGACAATAGGAGCAATTGATTGCAGTGTACCCTGTAGCTGAAACGAATCGTTTTTTTCTAATTGAATTACCGTAGCTTTGGGGCCAGGAAAAACCTGTTTGTTGCTCGAAAACATTTTCCACTGTGGATAAATATGAGCTTCAATCACCAAATCTATGATTTCGCCTATTTGGGGTTTTGCTTTGTTGGTGGTTACCAGAATCTTCGCTTTTTTGACTGACGATTGGGCGTAGCTGGTGGTACAAAACAATAAACAGATATACAAAAAGATTTTAGACATAACGATACAGGCCGATTAGTTACATCCACAGCCTCCGCCAGTTTTTCCACCATTGGCTCCAGATGCCCCTTCGCGGTACAACTGAAAGTTTTGCTCAAATTTTACGCTTTTGCGTGAACTTAATTCCATTTCGGAGTCGTTCAAATAAGCCTTTTGGTATGGTTTTACCGACGTACACGCCGACAACGAAATGCCTGTTATGAAGGTTAGGCATATTTTTGCTAGTAAACGATTGGACAGCTTCATGATTATTTGATTTTGATATTGTGGGAGGTATATATTTTGTTGTGGTCGTCGATAATAATACAGGCAATCTGAGAAAGCTGATTAATCAAATTTAAGCCTACTTTGATACCCATTACCATAATAGGTGTTGCCATGGCATCGGAGAGTTCGGCATTGGGACTAATCACTGTAACACTCTGGATACCAGTAACAGGTAATCCTGTTTTTGGGTCGATGGTGTGCGAATACTTTTTGCCATTAATTACTGCATATTTTTCATAATTGCCCGAAGTAGCTACGGCTACGTCGCTAATCGACAAATAAGAAAAAGGGTTATGGTCGGCATTGGGGTTGGCAATACCTATGGTCCAAGGCTGGCCATTGGGTTGATTACCCCAAGTAGTAAGGTCACCAGCGGCGTTGACAATACCACTTATGAATCCTTTGGCTTTCAAAAGTTCTTTGGCTTTTTCGGCGGCGTAGCCTTTTCCAATACCCCCGAAGCCAATTCGCATTCCTTTTTCTCGTAAAAAAACACTGTGATTAGTAGGATTCAATACGATATTTTTATAATTAATCAACCTTACCGATTCGAGTGCAATTTCGGGAGAAGGAAGCGAGGTCATGGTAGTATCAAAGTTCCAGAGGCTTTTGTCGATCGAACCATAGGTAATATCGAAAGCCCCTTGGGTAAGCTCAGAAATACGCAAAGAACGACTGATAAGGTCAAAAACCTCTTGGTCAACTACAACAGGAGCTATTCCTGCAGCCTGATTGATTTGGTTGGTTTGGCTGTTGTTGTCGAAAGTAGTAAATAACTTTTCTATTCTGCGAATTTCGGCTACAGCTTCATCTATACATGTATTAGCGTACTGAGCATCGGGGCTCACTACGCTAATTTCAAAGTAATTGCCCATCAAGCGATGCCCTTGTTTATGAATAGTATTGGAGGACTGACTAACGAGCATTCGATACTTTGTTTATTTGTGCAATAAAGTCTTCGGGAGAAGTATTGGTGTATCCGTCCCAGGTTTTAAGGACTTTCCCATTGCTATCTAATAAAATAGTATACGGGAACTTGCCTTCAGGGTTATATTTTTCGGCTAAAGCTTCGTTGTGTTGTACTTGTTTGGCTTCTAATTTGTGTTTGGCCGAACGAGGAAAGTCTGCACGAACAAGGACTAAGTTTTCTTGAGAAAATTTTTGAAAAACGGCTGTTTCAAAAACATCTTTCGTCATTCTGATACAAGGTACACACCAATCAGAGCCAGAAAAGTTGAGCAAAATATATTTGTGGCTATCGATAGCTTCTTTCTGAGCATTGGCAAAATCTGTTTTCCATTCGGGCGAAAGTGCCAATAATACAGCGAAAAATAAGGATGATATGAGTTTCATTTGACAAGATATATTAAAGAGTTATATGCTTATTGAACTTAGTAACAACGAAATACCTCAAATCAGTTTCGTATTGATACAAAAGATATTT
Organism: Flectobacillus major DSM 103; assembly: GCF_000427405.1. NCBI lineage: Bacteria > Pseudomonadati > Bacteroidota > Cytophagia > Cytophagales > Flectobacillaceae > Flectobacillus > Flectobacillus major. Next base: position 3,107,571 of record NZ_KE386491.1, on the reverse strand, counting down.
TTAAGAATAAATTCTTAGCGAAGTACCAGTCAATTCGGTTTTATACACAGTTAATCCATTAGCTCCATAGCTATTGAGCCCAGTACCTGTTGTGCTATAGCGTGCACCGTGTTCTGTACAATAGAATTCGCCATTCGAGAAAATTACCTTTTTTTTGGCCTCATGCGAGCAAGTGTTGGTAGCGGCAACGTAAGTTCCTTGCGAGGTTCGGGCTACAACAACCCCATTGCTAATTACATACCCCCCGCTATTAGCTAGGCTGGCATTGCTTGTAGCGGCGAGGTCGAGGGTAAAATCAACAGAGCCTGTGCTGCCTGTTGTGGGCGAAACCTCCGAGTTTTTGCTACAAGATGTTAATAATGTCATGAGGGCTGCTCCACCGAAGCCTGCCGATTTTAGAAATTCAAAGCGTGTCATAAATATAAAATGGTTGTTGAATTGTGAAAAATTTTAGATGTCGGGTATTCGATTTCGGATTTATTAGACTTACTTCACATTCCGATGTCTCCAAACTCATATCACATTGATTCACTAGGTAATCGTGAGCGTACTACCACTTACCGTAACTGTATACACCTTGATGCCTTTACTGCCGTAGCTGTTGAGGCCTGTGCCTGTGGTACTATATCGTGCACCATGCTCGGTACAGTAAAATTCGCCACTTCTAAATATCACTTTTTTCTTGGGTTCATGGCTACAGGTTTGAGTAGCAGCCACATACGTACCCTCAGATATACGAGCCACCACAATACTATTCACAATTACATATCCTCCATTTTGTAATAAAGCTGCATAAGTGGACGATGTTAAATCAATACTAGCCAATGTGCTAGTAGCTGGAGTTGTTGAACTTCCCGAACCTGTACTTGTACCTGTTCCTGTGGTTGTTCCCGAACTTGTACCCGTTGTGGTAGTGGTGTCGTCAGAAGGGGATGGGTCTGTACTTTTCTGACATGAAGCCAATAGTACCATTAAAGCTCCACCTTTAAATCCCATAGACTTTAAAAAGTCGTATCGTGTCATATTCAATTGATTTAGTTAAGAGTATAGTTCAATATGTACTGTAATATATTAAGCAGATTGGGTAATTAGCTGTTTGGATTGGTAAGATAGCCGACTTGTCTATTTGTAGAAAACAACAAAAACAGTATAGTCTGGTACCGTAAAATATAACAGTATCATTTATTGATAGTGAGTCATTATGCTAGGAATGGGGATATATTTTACAAACTGAAAATGATAGATGGTGTGTTCTGTATCTGCTTGAATGTTGTCGAGCAAAAAAATCAATTGAGACTGAGCCTCTTCAACGACAACTTCTATGCCTTCCCAGAGTTGAATACCAAGGTCGTGAGTTATTAATGTACAACATTGATTGAGCTGAGTTTTCACTGTATCCGAATAGTCGGTATCGGAAATAATTCTACATTCGATATCTAATTGATTAATAGTCATGGTTTGTTGTGGTTATGGAATCTGAAAAAAGGAACGGTAGTACTTACCAAGGTACTTAGTTAACCTTGGTAAGTGCCTTGTTTTTAAGGACTTATTTTCAGGTATTGTTTCTGAATCATCCGTTTTTCGTTATTGATTGGATTATCAGATAAGTGCTCATGATTGGGCAAGCTGATGGCTTTGGTAGCAGCTACCCTTGCACCAGTGCCACTTGCCAAAGGAACACCCATGATTTCTAAGGCTTTTCTAAACAGCGGTTCGGTATCGTCGCCAAATGGACTAAAAGGAATCAAATTATCATCTACTTGGTAAGTTGGCGAAATACCATTGACATTGCCATAGCTCGATTCGCCGTTGACATTGGTTGTAATACCCAACATCACATACAGGCCCCATTTCCAGCGGTTTTGGTCGTCGCTAATTAGTGTACCAAAAAGGTTTTTGCCATAAGTATGGTCGCCAATAGTAATTACGTCCATGTAGGGGCGTAAGCCATTAATCACTAGCTCGCTCGACGAAGCCGTGCCTGTAGAGGTTAGTACAAATACCCGACTGAGGTTGTTGCCAATATTGTTAGGTTCAGTACTAAAGTAGTTGTTGAAAATATTAGCTCCGTATTGTTGTTTGAAATAGGCTTGGTATTTGCTATTGTATTGGTCTTTGAAGAAGATTTTATTGGACGTAAGGTCTTTGACAACCAACGATGCCAAAGTAGTAGCACTACTGATGTACCCCCCTGGATTAAACCGCAAATCCAGTACTAGTTCGTTGACTCCTGCTGCTTTGAAGTCTCCAAAAATCTTTCTGAGTTGGTTATCGTACTTTAGGGTATCGCCTTGGTCTAGGCCTGGTACAAACTGAGTATATAGCAAATACCCAATCGTTTTGTTGGCCGACGATTTTTGAATAATACTCGAAAACCCAACAGGATTTTCGGTTACTTCGGCCTTGGCTACAGCAAGGGTTTTGGTATCGGCTACGATGCTATTATTTGATATTTTACCTAGGGTAAAAGTAACATTATCGTTGTTCATCAAGGTAGAAAAATTAGAACTAGTAATATTTTGCCCATTGATTTTTAGGATAATGTCACCTCTTTGAAGCCCAACATTGGCTGCAGGGCTTTGGGGTACTACATAACTCAAGAACAAACCAATATTGGTATTCGTGTTGTCGGTATAGCCAAGCAAATAGCGTATACCAAAGATTTTAGATACACCATTAAATTCTTTTTCAAGAGCATCAATATCGTCGGTAATAAGCGAAAAACGGTCGGTGGTTTCTCTTTGATAAATCAATTTTTCAAAGAAATCTTCTGTTTTTGCCTGAGTATCTAAAGTGGCAAGCGTAGGCATTTGGTCGTACCAAAAGTAGGCATCCTCCATAGTATCATACACCCATTTATTGATTTCGGCGGTGTTGTCTGTTGTAACGGGTGTTACCGTAGTGTCCTCTTTCTTAGAGCAATAAGAGAAGAAAAATAGGATACCCAGAAGTCCTATCCGAATAAGCGATTTTATATTTTGATTCTGCTTGACCATAATAATTAATTAGAACATAAATGAAAATAAAATTGATGCTTTCGTACCTCGTGACGGTAAAACCTTAGCAACTGACTAGCCAATACACGATGCCCTAGTGCATTAAGATGGTTTCCATCCGACAAAAAGAAATAAGGGTGTTTTTCAATAAAATCTATAGACTGTAGCCATTTGAATTGTTGTTTTGTACATTCATCCTCAAAAATCTTACGTCCTTCTTGTCGCATATAGTTATTGCAAGGGTTGAGGCTTGGCATCGGCGAAATCAAAATAGTTTGTTCTTTTACTGGAGTAAGAAGCGACAAAATAATTTTGTGGTATCGCTGATAGTAGGCCAAACGCCCGAGTTTACCGATTTTATGAATACTTTTCAAACATTTCAATTTGAGGCTTGTCAAACAATATTCCCATATATTGGCTTCGTCGATATACTCTGTTGCCTCGTCGTATAGTTCTTTGAGTAGCTGGGTATTTGAGGGTGCTACAGGATCATGATTTGTGTCGGCCCTATAGCTATTTTTGAAATAAATATCTTGGGTATTCACTAGGTCTATGATAGAATCTTCAGCCATTAACTCCTCATGGCCTATCTGCATAAGTACTAGGTCATATTTCGAGATTTTGTTACCAATACTCATTAGCAGTTCAACGGTTTTTTCCATTGAAAAATGCACATAGCTGTCTATTTGTATAGGTTCATTTTCTAGTATTTTCATGCTTTCTGAGAATACTTCGACAAACCCTTGTGAATTTTGGATGCCGTACCCGAAGACATGGCATCCGCCAATAACTAAGATTCTCATGTGAAAAATATAGCTTTATAGAAATGAACTATTTTTACTATACGTTAATCTTTTTTCTTTCTGATAGAGTAATCGAATAGGCCTAATTTTAGCCCGACATTGAACGACACTCCACTAAGCTGGCTGCTCGACAAATCTGTACTGCTGTTGTGTCGCTCGTGGGTGATATTGGCAAAACGATAACTTGCTCCTACAAATATTTTGGCATATCTAAATAAATTACCTTCGATATTCACACCAGGTTGTACTACAAAATAATTTGAGCCATCGAATCGATTGCGGCCGTTGTCATACCCGCCTCTTCTGGGGCCACCGCCATATCGGTTAGTAGAATCGTTGTTGGCCATACCCACACCAATCAATATTGGTACACTTATATGAAATCGTTTGTTGGGGTTAAAGGTATATTCTACCCTCACACCACCATAGCGTGTATCAATATCGTTACTCTTATGGCGATTACGAAGACTTGTATAACCACTAACCCCAATGCCCAATCGCTGATTTAATAGTAGCATTACCGCCCCCCCTGTCAAAGGTGAAAATTTTCCTCCTAAAGAACTCACCTGTGTTTCGGGGGCTATGTATAATCCTAGTTGGGTAATTCTTTGAGCTCCTATTCCTTTAAAGATATATTCTGTTTTACTAGAATCTTTTTTTACCTGTTGTGCAACTGTTATCTGACTTACTAATAACAAGAGAACTAAACATACATTTCTGTTGATTATTTTCATATTTTGTTTTGTTTAAAATGGTTCTATTAATGGTTAAGTAAACAAGCTTTCTACAAACCGTTCATTGCTGATGATTATTGAGCGAAAAAGCTCCTTATTCATCTATTGTTTTGCTTGCTGTTGTTTTTCTCAACAACCCTTTTCGCTGTTTTAATAGTATGACACAGGGTGTTACAGGAACGTTGCCTAAAAAATATTTTTTTTATTAGGCAACGTTTTGTTTTTTCTACAAGTCATCATAAATAGAACGTATAGATTGAGTAAAGGCCAGGAGCAAATGAAAAGCGTTATAACTAATCATTAAACACTCATTGGCAAATTGTCTCAATGCTGAGTATATATGATTATTTAAGGGGTAGAGGGTCTTGAAAATCAGTACATTACTTCTGAATTTGATGAAGAATTTCTAATTTTAGCTTTATAAAACTTTTTAAGCCGTTGTTTTTCAAAAAAAAACATACTGAATTTGACAAAGACAATCTCGAAAGTGTCTTACAGGCATGTCGTGAGCAACATCCAGAAGCTCAGAAAGTGCTATTTAAGATGTACTTTAGTTATGCTAAAAATATTTGCCAGAGGTATGCCGCCAACCAAGAAGATGCCGAAGAGATTCTGAACGATGGATTTATGAAGGTATTCCAGAACATACATCGTTACGAAAATATACAATCCTTTAAGGCTTGGTTTCGTACTATCTTGGTGAATACTAGTATCAATTACTATCATAAGCGAGAAAAAAACTTATATAGCCTAGAGGTGGAGCATGTAAGTATGCCTGTTTATGATGAAAATGTAATTGATAAAATGGCAGCCGAAGATATTTTGGCCTTGGTACAAAAACTTCCAACATCTTACCGAACGGTATTTATGATGCACGTTGTGGATGGATATAACCACCGAGAAATTGCCGAAATGTTAGGTATCAACGAAGGGACATCTCGTTCTAATTTTATGAAAGCTCGTTTAAAGCTTCAAGAAATGATAAAGACATATTACCCGCATTTATTCGCGGTCAGTTTAACCAACAAACTTTATGAAAACTGATCAATTCGATGATGCAATCAAGAAAAAACTTGAGGGCATCCAGCCCACTTTTCAAGAGGAAGATTGGGAAAAATTTAATGCTTTTGCCAATGCTCATAAAGTTCCTTACTGGAAAATTATAGTGAGCAAACAAGTGATGTATTCGGCCGCAGCTATTACTATCGTAGGTTTACTATTTGTCACCTTAACCCAATACTATGCAAAAAAAGATTTACAGCAAGAAGTAATCACTTTGACCCAACAACGAGATAGCTTGATGCTCAATAAAGAGCAACTTGCTGCTCGGTTGGATAGCCAAAAACAATCTATTGCTCAATTGTATCAGCAGCTAGATAATAAAAAGCTAATTGATGTTGATAAAAAACAGGGATTAGACAGTCGTCAAGATGGGTTAGTAGGAGCTTTGCCAGGTCGAGATATTGCCGTAAGACCCAACCTGAAAGCTTCTGTAGATAACGAAAACGTAGATTTTGCAACAGGTAATTGGGGTGTTGCCAAAAATACAAAAAGACAAGCTCATACAGCATTTGCAAATGTTGGAAAAAAAGAGACTGGTTCTCGTAGGGCTAATAGAAATAGAGGTATGGCTGATGCAAATAATGGTGGAGGTACTGGTATAAACCAAGAGCTATATGCTATGTCTCAGTCAAATAGTGGAAATAGTGCTGCTCCGATAATTTGGAGACACTTGAAAGCTCATGGTTGGGTGATAGACTCTACTCAGATTGCGTCGTCGGGTATTACCAAAACGGATTTCTCGTACTATGAACCTCAAGATTCGACTGAGAAAAAAATGCGTTTTTCATTGGCCGATGCCTATTTGAGGGTAGGTGCAACAGGTATGTTGGCTCCTCAGCAGCTAGGAGGAGGTATTCAGGCCGAGCTGTTTTTGGACAAACGACTTAGTATTAGTGCTGGTTTGCAATACGTAAATGTAGGTAACGAGAAATATAATACTGACGAGCATTTCAAAATGCGTAATGATTTTGACTTCCGTGTTCGGTTTGCACCAAAAGTACCGTTTGGTGCTCCTATCAAAAACATTGAAGAGCAACGTACTTTGTGGCAAGTGCCAATACGTATTAGTTACTACTTACCATTACCAAGTGAATTTTATGTTTTAGGGAAAATAGGAACAGACTTAGACATTGCAGGAACAAAGAAAGTATGCTTTGATTTCAAAGATAAAAATGTTTATCAAACGGTGGATAACGTTTCTTCAAAACTCGATACCAAATTGTTTAATAATTATATGATTTCGGTGGGTGTCGAGAAACGTTTTAACCACTTTGCAGTTCAAGTTGCACCAACCTATTCGTTTCAACAAACAAGAGTGGATTATAGAAAAGAATATGGATTGGGAGGCGAACTCAAACTTAACTACACATTTTAGTAATCATTTTGAATTTTAGATAGAGGATAAAGCCTGTCGCCCTAGAGGTAACAGGCTTTTTTGTTGTTTATAGTATTATTAATCTTTTGGTAAATTGTCCTTTTGCGGTTGAAATCTTGACAAAATATGGGCCTTTCTGTAAGCCTTTCAACGAAATTTCTAGGGTATAGGTATCGTTGAATTTGGCTTGATAAACATTCTCGCCTGAGGTATTGTAAATACTTAACGAACCCGTAAGTCGCTGAACAAACTTGATACTGAGCCAGTCGGTAGTAGGGTTTGGAGCAAGCGTAATAGGCTCGCTGATAAGCTCTTCTGTTCCCAAAATAGTGGTAGTACGTACCTCTTTGGTGCTTGTTGGCGAATCGGATAATGTAGCAAGTGCTTTGATTCGATACGTATAACTGGTATTGTCTTTTACAAGGCTATCTTTATAAGCGGTTGATTTTAAGGTGTCTATTAGTGTAAAGTTGTCATTGTCTTTTCTTCTTTCTAGCAAATACGATGTTGCTCCGGTAACACTTGTCCACGATAACAGAACCGACTTATAAGTTACTTCGTCGATATTTAAAACAGGAGCAACAAGGTCGGCAGGAGTACTCAACGTTATGATTGTCCATGCTGAAATGCGGTTCTGTGCCGTAGCCATGATGCGTACCGAGTAGCTAGTATTGCTTTTCAAATCATTTAAAACAATTGTTCCTGCAAGGTTTCTGCGTTTTGATAACAGAGTATAATCGTTGAGATTACTACTTTCTTTATATTCAATTATTAAGCTATCGGCCTGAGGTACGTTTTGAAACGAAAACTCTAATTTGTTTTTGAACAAAGCCTTCAAACTTGCCGTAGGGCTAGCCAAGAGGGGTAAAGTACTTACTTTGGTATATGACGAAAAATCAGACTGGCCAATATCTGCTAATGCTTTGATTCGGTACGAATAAGTTACATTGGCCACTAGGCCAGTATCTACCAATGACAATTGGTTGGTTTGATATGTTTTGATACTATTGTTGGTTGTTCTTTCTATCAGATACGTTTTTGCTTGCTGAACACGATTCCATTGTAATACAATACTATTATGGCTTCGCAGTTGAGCAGTGATTGTTGGGTGACTAATAATAGGAATAACAACATTTTGCATCGAGAAGTTATTGGCTGTGTCCTTACTATAAGCCGTTAATACATAGCGAAATAAAGTGTCATCGGCTGCCAGAGTGTCGATATAAGCACTTAGGTTTTTATCAATTTTGATACTATGAGTAACTGTCGAGTTAGCTGATTTACGGTCTAGTATATAATAGTCGGCTGAGCTAAGTTTATTCCATGAAAGCGCTACTTGATTACCGTTTGAGATTTGTGTTTTAAGAGCCAAATTGTCGGTAATAGTACCAACTGGTACTTCATGGAAAGAAAAAGCCCTTAATCCTCGTTTATTTTTGATAAAAGGCCCACCAAACTGCACGGTTTGTTCGGAGGTATGAAAGGCAGGAAGATAATTCAATACCGAATAAGAAAACTGGTCTTTGGCCAGATCAAGAATTACTTTATTACCTACAGCATATCCCGAAAGTACCCACATTCTGTTGTTGTTTTTAGTAAAAAACATATTGTGTAGGTACTGTTTGATAGGCTGATTATATTTATTGATAAGGGTTGTATCATTTTGCCAAACAATTTCTTGTCCTTTATCAAATTCCAAAATAATATTATCCTTGTTGTTGCGATACACCTTTTGAATATTAGGACAGGTAATATTGTCGGTATCGGTCGAGCCATAAAAATCACGGCTAATTTGTAAGAAAAGCTCTTCAGCACTTTTGATATGCCCCTGTAAGCCATAGTGAATACCGTCGTAGTCGGGTAGGCCAATAGCGGTGATGTTTTCTACTCGGTCATAGATATATTTGGTACGTCGCTGATAGTCTCGCAACTGACCTGCCGCATATAGTGGGAAGTCGAGAAGACTAACTTGATACACGTAATATTTCTGAATATTAGGGTAATCTTGTCGCCAGTATTTGTATAAAATATCAAAATTTTCGCCCCAAAGCGATGCCGCACCCGACGATTCGTTTTCACCTTGTCGCCAGATATACCCTTTTACATCGTTCAAAACGCCCGCTTTTAATAGTCGATAGTACAAAACGCCGTAGGTATTACCAAAATTGGCTACGGGGTTAGTCCTGATAGCATTAAATGTAACTGTCGAGCCTCCATTGGCCTGATTCAGAATAGCTACAGGAATTTTATGCTTTTCGATTATCAATTTTTGAAGGGCATTGCCGAGCTTGCCAGGTGCTTGAGTATTCCAAAGAGTATCGGCAGGGTTATAGGCTGGAAGGTAGGTAAAGTCCAGTAGTTTGCCAAAATTACGGGCATATTCGCTGGTAAAATAAACGGGGTCATCGCCAAAATTTGCTCCTGCATTTGACTGCCCATTAATAACAAATATATCGCCAGCAACAATATTGACACGTTCTACAATAAGCGAGGAGTCGGTTTTACTGAAAGTATAAAGCTTGACATCATATTCGGCTAATTCGGCTTTGATGGCCAAGTCTTTGAATGAAAACGAGCTATTTAATGCTAACGAAGTTATTTTTTGGTAACCAATTAGTTGTTTATTTCTGTATAAAAGTAACGAGATAGCATCGATATTAGAGGCTGTAACAGTACCTTTTATTGTTATAATACCTTGGTTATTGGTTTTTCTAGGGTAAAGTTGCCAGTCTTGAGGGAGTTGGCTAAAGGTAACTTTGTCGAAGACTTGCCCGTAACTATTTGTTGAAAGTGAGCCATAGATGATACAGAAAAACAAAAAAAATAAACGTTTTCTCATGGTGTTTTAAAAAATTGTGAAAAAATAGTAGAGCCCTCGTGTGGATGAAGGTAGAAATCAAGTATTTTATATCAGTAAAACAAAGATAACTTGCAGATGGTTATAAATAAGAATTTGTGATTAGTGGAATTGTGAATTGTGAAAGCGGTAGTTAGGATATAGTAGCCTTGGTGTTGTTTTTTGAATTGAATAATAGTTTGATAATTAGTTGTTTATGGTTGTGTGATGCTATTTTTTATATTATTGTAAAATACCAGATAGTAAAATCCGAAATATACAAATTCAATATATCAACTTTTATACACATTGAATTCTCAAATAAAAAAAGAGCAGATAAAATACCTGCTCTTTTTTTTAGTTATCGATTCATAGATGCTAAAAACTCATCATTGTTTCGACTATGTTTCATTTGTTGCAACAAGAAATCCATAGCTTCTACAGAATTCATGTCGCTCATGTGTTTGCGAAGAATCCAGACACGTTGTAGCGTTTCTTTATCCATCAACAAGTCTTCACGACGAGTACCCGAAGCAGGAACGTCGATAGCAGGGAACATACGACGGTTAGATAGCTTACGGTCGAGTTGTAATTCCATATTACCAGTACCTTTAAATTCTTCAAAGATAACTTCGTCCATTTTAGAACCAGTATCGATAAGGGCTGTTGCAATAATGGTTAAAGAACCACCATTTTCTACGTTACGAGCAGCCCCAAAGAAACGTTTTGGTTTGTGCAAAGCATTGGCATCGACCCCACCCGAAAGAATTTTTCCTGAAGATGGAACGACCGTATTATACGCACGAGCCAAGCGAGTGATTGAATCTAACAAAATCACAACATCATGACCACACTCTACCATACGTTTAGCTTTTTCTAGCACAATACTTGCTACTTTAACATGGCGTTCGGCTTGTTCGTCGAAGGTAGATGATATTACTTCGGCACGTACGCTACGTTGCATATCGGTAACCTCTTCTGGGCGTTCGTCGATAAGTAAAATCAACAAATATACCTCTGGGTGATTTTTAGAAATAGCATTTGCAATTTCTTTCAACAACACCGTTTTACCTGTTTTGGGCTGGGCCACAATCATACCACGCTGACCTTTACCGATAGGGGCAAATAAATCTAAAATACGGGTTGAATATTGGTCAGGACGAGAAGAAAGGTTTAATTTTTCATCAGGGAAGAGCGGAGTAAGGTATTCAAAAGGAATACGGTCACGGATTTCTTCGGTGGTTTTTCCATTGACAGATTCTACCCTAAGCAAAGCAAAGTATTTTTCACCTTCTTTAGGAGGTCTGATAGCTCCACGTACAGTATCACCTGTTTTTAGGCCAAATAACTTGATTTGCGAAGGCGATACATAAATATCATCGGGCGAAGCCAAGTAATTGTAGTCGGCCGAACGTAAGAAACCATAGCCGCCATCTTGCATAATTTCGAGTACACCTTCGTTCTCGATAATACCGTCAAACTCTCGAATTGCTTGATTATATATTGGTTTGCGGATATTTCCGCCAGTATTTGGAGTATTTTGTGCAGGACGATTATTCTCTTGACGATTGTTTTCGACGGTTGGTTCTGGTCGAAAATTGTTTGTACTTACATTTACGCCTAATTCTTCTGGCGATGTTGTAATAAACGAGGTGTCTATTGAGGCAAATTCGTCTTCTACATCTTCTGGAAGGTCTATTACGATAGGTTCTTCATCGAAGTCAAATACGATATCTTCTACTGCTGCTTTTTTTGGTTTTACCTCACGAGCAGGTTTTGTTTTGACAGGCTCAGGCTTGAATATTGGCTCTGGAATAGCCGCAACGGGCGTTTCGGCCTCAGAGTCACCTTTCTGAATGCGTTGTCTTTTTGGGCGTGGGCTGTCTGATGCTGAAGCACTCTCTTTCCTCACTTTTCTCTCTGGTTTTTGTTCATTTTCCATAGCATCGCTAGAAGCAGGTTTTAGTGTTTGGGTGTTACTTTTTTCCTGCTGTTCAAGTATTTTATAGATGAGTTCTTTTTTTGGTAGGTCAATCGTATTCTGGATATTTAGCCCTTTGGCAAGCTCACGAAGCTCTGAAATAAGCTTTATTTCTAATTCTTCAATATTATACATACGGGTAAATTATAAGGCTTGTTGCGTTGCAGAGCCTCAAAAGATATTGGTGGTTAAGTTTATTACAATTGTATAAAAGATGATAAACGTTACAATCAAAATTCGGAAATTTGGTACGAGGTGGAAGATGATTGTTAAGCAATTATTAGTAAGGAGCTTAACTGGAGAATATCACTGAACAGTTATTCGTAGTGCAATGATAATACCAATCTTTTAATTTGTCAAGGAGTTTGATTTTTTTTTTATCAATACTGCGACTATTAAGAGATTTATAGAGGTGAAAATAGAAAAAGGATAGTTTTTGTGCTAAACTATGCCTTTTTTTCCAATACAAAATCCTGAGAAAGAGTAATAATGTTATTATAGCTTTGCTTGTGCTTGAGGGTTACATAAGTTCAATTTTGTTGCGAGATAATTTCACTTTACCTAGTTTTTCCAATTGTTTGAGTAGCCTCGATACTACTTCTCTGGAGGTTGCTAGTTCGCCAGCTAATACTTCGTGTGTTATAACAATAGTTTTATTTTTGGTTTGCTTGCTTTTCCTTTGTAAAAGGCTCAATAGCCGCTCGTCGAGTTTATGAAAGGCTATTTCGTCAACGGCATTAAGCAAATCTTCAAAACGCCTTTGATAGGTTAAAAACACAAATTGTCGCCAAGTAGAATATTTGCACATCCATTCTTCAATTTTTTCTACAGGTATAGTAATCAAAGTGGTTTTTTCTTCTGTAATGGCCAATATTTCACTCTTTTTGCGGTCGAGACAACACGTTAGCGACATGGCACAGGAATCCATGCCACCGAGGTAATATAATAGGGCTTCTCGGCCTTCGTCGTCGGGCCTGAGGATTTTGATAGAACCTGTCAATACAATCGGTACGGTACGAATATAGCCTCCTGGTCGCATAATTACGTGTCCTTCGTCTAGTTCCATATAGTTACCAATCTGCGATAATTCTTCTAAAAGAGCTTTTTCAAAAAGTCCCGTAAAGTTTTTTTCTACAAATGTCAGATTCATGATAGTCGTGTTATTTGTGAAGCATGCTGACGGATATGTCCTAAAACTTATCCGTCGGCTAGTTTGTAGGACAAGTTACGCCAAAAAACTACAATAATATAGTTGATGGATTAGGCTTTTCCTTTCAGAATTTTATGCCAGTATAACCACGGTAATATATATTTTTTGAGTATCCACATACTCCACCTCGGAACAGCCTGATTAAAGGGGAATGTCATAGTTGGGGTATTGGTATAATCAAACTCGGCCAGCATTAGTTTGCCGTATTGGGTTGGTATGGGGCAGGCACTATAACCTGTATAACTGGCCGAGGGTGCTTGCTGGTTCAATACGTCAAGAATATTTTGGACTACCACTGGTGCTTGTTTAGGAATGGCTGCTCCTGTTTTGCTACAAGGGGCATTGGTACAGTCGCCTAGGGCAAAAATATTGGGAAAACGGCTATGCTGCATTGTGTTTTTATTAACCTCAGCATAACCTAATGGGTTTTGGGTGTCGGACAAAGGGCTTTTTTTAATAAAATCAGGAGCACTTTGTGGAGGTACGATATGACAAAAGTCAAAGTGCATAGTTTTTTGGATAGATACTCCATTGGTATCTTTTTGTTCAAATCGTACAAACTTGCTTTCCCCTTCGATAGCAAAAGTATTTGCTCCAAAATGAGTATGAATATTGTTTTGAGCTACAACGCCTTCAAGGGTTTGGGCGTATTCTTTTACCCCAAAAATAACGCTTGCTCCCGAAATATAATGGACTTCGCAAAGGTCTAATATTCCTTTTTTACGCCAATAATCACAAGCTAGATACATGATTTTGTGAGGAGCTCCGCCACATTTGATAGGGGTGGAGGGATTGGTAAATACAGCTACGCCTCCATTAAAGTTTTGGATAAGCTCCCATGTGTATGGAGCAATCTGGAATGAATAGTTGCTGGTTACACCGTTTTTACCAAGGGTATTTTCGAGCCCTTCGATTTGTTGCCAGTTGATCTGAATACCAGGGGCTACCACCAAAGCATCATACCGAAGTACTTGGCCACTCACACAAGTTACTTGGTTATCTTTGGGCTGAAAGGTATCAGCAGCGTCTTTTAGCCATACACAACGGTCGGGAATAAAGTCTTTTTCGTTTTTTCTGTATCACGAATATCAAATTCGCCAGCACCTACCAAAGTCCAAGCTGGTTGATAATAGTGCTTTTCTGATGGCTCAACAATGCCAATCGAAAGAGAACTATTTTTGAGTAACAATTGAGAGGCTACCGATAAGCCAGCATTGCCACCCCCAATAATAAGTATGTTGAAATGATGAGTCATGACACAGAATGATTATGTTTTTTCTGCAAATTGTCTTAAAAAACACAATCATTCTGTGATAAATGTTACATAACCCAACAAACCGTCTAAAGCCAAGTAGGCAAGATCGTAGTTTAATTAGGAAGTTTGTCTCTGAAATAACCATACGTCCAAGTACCAGCAATGGCACTTAGTAAAGTCACAATCACAACGGTGAACCCACTGCCGATTTGGGCAAATAAAGGCCCAGGGCAAGCTCCTGTAATAGCCCAACCCAAGCCAAATAGTAAACCACCATAGATTTGTCCTTTCTGAAATTTTTTCGGATGAAACTCAACCTTTTCTCCTGAAAGGGTTTTTATATTGAACTTTTTGATAAGAAAAATCGACAACATCCCCACCATTACGGCACTGCCAATTACGCCATACATGTGAAAACTTTGTAAACGAAACATTTCTTGAATACGAAACCACGAGATAATTTCGGCTTTGACAAACACAATCCCAAACAGAATACCTACAATAAGGTATTTGAGATTGGCAAGTCCATTTTCGGGCTTCTTCATATCGTTGGGTGCTTCGCACACAAATTCTTCGACCTGATTGAGAGGGTTTTCTGCTATATTTTTCATAATACTGAAAGTACTTTTAGAATAGTTTGAAAATAAATGGCAAAATCAAATGAGTCATGGCAAAGCCGCCTATCATAAAGCAACAGGTAGCAACAACCGAAGGTAATTGTAAATTAGAAATACCCATGATGGCATGACCCGATGTACAACCACCTGCCCAACGAGTGCCAAATCCTACCATAAAACCTCCTACAACAAAGAAAATAAAGCCTTTTAAGCTAAGTAAACTTTCCAGAGAAAATAAATCGGAGGGCATCAATCCCGAAAAATCTTTGATACCTAAAGCCTTGAGGTCGGCTATAGTTTCGGGGGCAATGACAAAGGTATCGGGGTTTTTGAGAAAATTAGTGGCGATAAATCCACCTAAAAATATACCGAATACAAAAAATAAATTCCAAACCTCTTTTTTCCAATCGTATTTAAAAAACGAAATGTCGGCAGGAATACAAGCGGCACATATATGCCTCAACGACGAAGAAATACCAAAGGATTTGTTACCAATAAGTAATAACGTTGGCACGGTAAGTCCAATTAGCGGGCCTGCCACATACCAAGGCCAAGGTTTTTTGATTAATTCAAGTAGCTCCATTTATATTATGTTTAATTTGTCGTGCTATTCTATAGAGTTTGTTGGATAAATTTACTGACATTTATTCAATAAAATAAGTAAATGTTTAAAATACTAAGTTTCCATATTAAGTAATCAACTGAATAGATAAATTGTATTTTAATGGTTTGATAAACAGATAAATGCAATAATGAATGAGTGTTTTTTTGATGATGGAACAATGGCAAAAAAAGAACGTAAAGTTACACGTATGTATATACGACATTTTATAAAGTAAATAACGCTAAGCGATAAAGCTAGTGTAACATGATATTACAGAGTATTCACGAAGCGGGCATTTTTCTATTTTGTACACTTATTAAATATAAATTAATAGATAAAAAGTTCATTATTGTAGAGAACCCTTCGCTACTAAAAGCATACAAAAGTACATATTACTAATGGGGCATAATGTAACTTTTATCACACAAGCGTATTTTTGAGAAGAAAAGTTGATAAGAGCAACTCGTTGGGGTATCAGCGTAGCATATCCGAATGGCTGTCAACTCAATAGACAGTAGCGTAACTTTCAATACAACAAAGCGTTACACGAAGTTTGCCAAGTATTCACAGCCAATCATAAAAAGGCTTTTGTGAAGCTATTGAAGAAACATCCTGCAACGCTGTATGACAACATACGCTACCAATAAATAAGCGAACTAAATAAAAGTGTATTGAATATTTATAGCAAAGTAGAAGGACAAACGTAGTCGGTAAGTGCCAATTGTCCTGTTTGTTTAATGGCAGCAAAGCCGCCAGTAATATCAATCAGGTTGTTGAATCCACGAGCTTTTAAGATTGAAATGGCCAACATCGAACGGTAACCGCCTGCACAGTGTATATAGGTAGTAATGTTGCGATTGATAGCCGATAAGTGATTATTAAGAAAATCAAGGGGCAGATTTTCGATACCAATTACGTGTTCAGAATCGTATTCACTTTTTCGACGGACATCAAAGGCCATAATATGGACTTGGCTTTTGAAACGTTTGGCAAACTCTTCGGCACTGATAGACTCGATAGTGTCTATTGCTCGGCCTTCGTTTTTCCATGCCTCAAAACCTCCTTCCAAATAACCAATGCAATTATCGTAACCGACCCTTGAAAGGCGTAATACCGCTTCTTGTTCTTTGCCCTCGTCGGTTATTAGTACAATAGCCTGTTGTAAGTCTGGAATCAAAGTACCTACCCAAGAAGCAAACTGGCCTTCTAAGCCTATATTAATAGCATTGGGAATAAACCCTTGTGCAAATGTTTGTGCTTGACGAACATCCAAAATAAGGGCATTTTCTTCATTGCTGGCTGCTTCAAATGCTGCTGGACTAAGGGCTCTTGTTCCTTTTTGGAGTACTTCGTCTACGTTGGCATACCCCATTTTATTCATAACTGCATTTTTGGGGAAATACTGGGGTGGCGTTACTAGTCCTGTAAGTACATCGTTGATAAATGCTTCCTTGGTTTTGGCTTGCAAAGCATAGTTGAATCGCCTTTGGTTGCCTAGTGTATCGGTTGTTTCTTTGCTCATGTTTTTGCCACAAGCTGAGCCAGCACCGTGGCCAGGATACACAATAACATTATCGGACAAAGGCATGATTTTGTTATGTAAACTTTCGTATAACAAACCTGCCAAATCTTCTTGGCTCAAGTCTGATTTTACGGCTAAATCTGGACGACCGACATCCCCAATAAATAGGGTATCGCCCGAAAAAATAGCGTAATCTTGCCCTTTTTCATCAATCAACAGAAACGTTGACGATTCCATGGTATGGCCTGGCGTATGGAGTACCTTGATTTTTACTTTTCCTAATACAAATTCTTCATTATCCTTGGCAATATAGGCAGGGTAAGCAGGTTGTGCTGTGGGGCCAAATACAATAGTTGCTCCAGTTTTGTTAGAGAGGTCGATATGCCCCGATACAAAATCGGCATGAAAGTGTGTTTCAAAGACATACTTAATAGTAGCATGGTCTTTTTGGGCACGCTCTATATAAGGTTTTGATTCACGCAATGGGTCAATAATAGCAACCTCGCCAGCTGACTCAATATAATAAGCCGCTTCGGCCAAACATCCTGTATAAATTTGTTCTACTTTCATGATGATGAGTTATTTAATATGCTTGAAATTGATAGAACAAAGTTATTGCTATGACAGGTGGGCTTCTGTAACTTTCCTCACAAAAGGTATGTGATAAATATCAGTTTTGGGAGGGCCAAATAGTTTTTTGTACTAAACACAAAAATCCTGTAGAAATGCAAAAAACACTTCTACAGGATTGAGTGATAAGATTGGGTATGCTAAAAGCTCCAGCTCATAATACCCCCCGACAGATTGTACACTTGCTCAAAGCCATTATTGCCAAGATGTTTACAAGCCGAGCCGCTGCGATTGCCACTTCTACAATATACAAAATAGGCTTTGTCTTTAGGTAGTTTTGCTATTTTTTGACTAAAGTCGTTGCTCATAAGGTCGATATTAATGGCATTCTCTATGGCACCTTGTCTAAATTCTTGGGGCGTTCTTACATCTATCAATACTGCATTTGGCATTTCGTTCAAAAGTTGGTTGAAAGCGGTTGCCGACAGGTTCTCGTAGTTTTTCTTGGGTTTAAAAAAATCGAACATAGCTATAGTTGTTTTCTAAATGATTATAGCCCAAAATTCGCTGAATACCAAGTGCCTTTCCGTGATAAAAGTTACATAACAGTCCAAATCAAAGATTTATTCTTGAAAGAAGGGGTTATCACCGCAGTTCTAAAATATATCAAGTATTACAACTAGGAAATTTAGAGTATTGGATATTTAAGAACCTTTAAGTCCAATCTTTTTAGGCTTAATAACTGGTTTCGTCCAGTTTTACTTTTCCCCTAAAAGTCCAAAAAACAAATCCTGTATAAGTAGCTACCAGAGGTACACCAATGGCCGCAAAAGTAAGCATAATTTTAAGGGATTTGTTGGTGGATGCTCCATTATGTACAGTAATATGAAACGCAGGGTCGAGGGTAGATAATACAATGTTGGGGAAAAGCCCAACGGCTACCAGCCCCATGAGCATGGCTGTTACAAAAGCCGATGATAAAAAGGCGAATCTGTATTTTCGTTTGGTGATTTGTCGAGTAATATTGGCAACGCCCAAAATGGTTAATACAGGAAAGGCAAACATCAATGGAACTTCTTTGAACCGCTCGACCATGTGAGGCAAATACAGCAAAGTATATACCGTGCTTAGGGCAAACATTAGTACAAAGAAAATCGTGGTGTTTTTTACCAAAATGGTTAATTTGGCATACAACCTATTTTCGGTTTTCATGACTAAATATATCGCTCCGTGCATCATAAACAACGATAGCGTAGTGATAGCCATGAGTATAGAAAAGGAATTGAAAAAGAAAGATAAATCGCCTTGGAAAATATAGTTTTGGTCGATAGGTAAGCCTTGAATAATATTGCCTAATACCAAACCCAGAGCCAAAGCCAACAAAATACTCGAAATACTATAACTAATATCCCAAAGTTTTCGCCACCAAATCATAGGTTCTTTCGACCGAAACTCAATAGAAATCGCCCTTAAAATAAGCATTACCAAGAATATCATAAACAATTCGTAAAATGCCGAAAAAACGGTTGCATATACCACCGGAAAACCTGCAAATAAGGCCCCACCGCCAATGACTAGCCAAACCTCGTTGCCGTCCCAAACGGGGCCAATAGCGTTGAGGGCAATACGGCGGCTTTCTTCTTTCTTGAAAAACAAATGCAATGCACCTGCTCCTAAATCAAAGCCATCTAAAATAGCATATCCACTAAATACGCCACCTACCACCAGAAACCACCAAGTGGGTAAGTCGATACCGAATATTGTTTCCATTATTGAAAGATAGGGTTATCACGTTTAGAGTAATCTGGGATGTCGTCAGAACGATGGTCGTCGGTGGGGCCATGTTTGATTTTTTTGTTGAGCAAATACAAAAACAAACCTAATAGCAACATATATACCAGAGTAAATAGAATCAAAGAAAAAAGCACTTGCGAGGCTTTTAGCGATTGCGAAAGGGCATTGGATGTACGCAATAGGCCATATACCACCCAAGGCTGCCGACCCACTTCGGCCGAGTACCAGCCCAGCTGATTAGCTAACTGAGGTAGAAATACCGACCAAGCAAAGATGTGTAAAAGCCAGCGTTGTTGAAAAAGTGTGCCTTTCCACCAAAGAAACGAAGCCAATAAAGTAAGTCCAATCAAAAGCATTCCAATAGCTACCATAAGGTGATAGGTTTGGAAAACGAAATTTACAGCGTGGGGTTGGTCTTCTTTTTTGAAGGCATTCAGGCCTGTTACGGGGGTAGTGGTATCTTGGTGCAATAGGAAGGTTAATCCTTTCGGGATTTTCAGCCCTATTACTTCCTGTTTTTGAGTGTCGACCCAGCCCAATAGGTACATATCTGCTACTTGCGAAGCAGGATAATGGCCTTCAAAAGCAGCTAATTTGGCAGGTTGATTATGAGCCACGCCATCGGCCGATTTATGGCCAGAAACTAATTGGAGCAAGGATGCAACAGTAGCTACCACCAATGCAATTTTAAAACCCTTTCGGGCTATTTCGACATGCCTGTTGCGAAGTAAATAATAGGCATTCACGCTTAAAACAAGAAAGGAACCTGCCAAAAACGACCCAATCAATACGTGCGAAAGCCTTTCGCTACTTGAAGGGTTAAATACCATTGCCCAAAAGTCGGTAATAACGGCACGAGCGTGTAAGCCTTCGCCTTCAATCTTGAACCCTGCGGGTGTTTGTTGCCACGAGTTAGCTACGACAATCCAAATTGCCGAGAACATCGAGCCTGTAGCCACCATAATAGTAGAAAAGAAGTGAACTTTGGGGCTTACTCGATTCCAACCGAACAATAATATACCTAAAAAACCCGATTCTAAGGCAAATGCAAAGATGCCTTCTGCAGCTAATGCACTACCAAAAATATCACCAACATACCGAGAATAAACCGCCCAGTTGGTGCCAAATTCAAATTCCATGACAATACCCGTGGCTACTCCAATGCCAAATATTAAGGCAAAGATTTTAATCCAGAAGCGTGTCATTTGCTCGTAGGCTTTGAGGCCCGTGCGAAGGTACTGGGCTTCCATAATAACCATAACTATACCTAATCCAATACTTAGCGGAGGATAGATATAATGAAAAGCTACTGTGAAAGCAAATTGAATGCGAGAGAGGATTTCAGTATTCATAACTTGTAGCGAGATGTTTCGGGGTTGAAGTTCAGGGTGAAATGAATACGAACCAAGTAAAAAATGGGATATTTTTCTCATAGAAAACAAGAACTATCTCTTTTTATATTTTACCCCCAAATGATACTAAAAGCTAATCAATAATAGAACAAAAAAAGCCCCACAAACCGAGGGCTTGTGAGGCTTTTAGGGTAGGCTCAGTTATAGGGATTAGTTTTTAGCACCTTGTACTGCTGCACCTGCTTGCTTTTGTTGTTGCATTGGGTTGGGCTGTGAGCGTTGTTGCTGTTTGAATACCTGAAAGCGTGTAGGTTGCTCTGGTTCACGAGGGAAGAAGTTACTTTTGGTATCAATATCGGCAATTTCATAGAATGGATCAAGAATCCATTTGGCTACTTTTTTGTCGGTAGGAATTACTTTTTTCACTTCTTTGTCGTTCAAACGCCAGATTTCTGCTGGAATTCTTACTACTTCGTTTGTTCCGTCTTCAAACACCATTTTGATAATTACAGGCATTGGCAATCCTCCTACATTTTTCAAATTTACTACATAGAAGTTTTTATTGCTTTGTACCAAGTTTTTCTCTTCGTCCGAAAGCCCTGCGGTAGCTTGTTCAAAACGCTTTTTATCAGCTTCTGAAGTAGTATAACGGTCATAACTGTTATAGAAATCACGCATATCGGGGTTAGCTTCTACGACAGTTTGAGGAATATCTTTTTTGTTGCGGATATTGCTCATGGTTTGGCGTTTTGCTTCGGCATCTGCTTTTGCTTTTTCGTTTTTCTTTTCTGGAGAAAGGTTATCGATGCCAAACCATTCTACATTTTCGATCGATTGGTCAACAGGCTCGACACCATAAAACCAACCACGCCAGAACCAGTCCAAATCTACGCCAGAGGCATCTTCCATAGTACGGAAGAAATCTTGAGGTGTTGGATGTTTAAATGCCCAACGGCGAGCATATTCTTTGAAAGCAGCATCAAATAATTCACGACCCATTACCGTTTCACGCAAGATATTCAAGGCTGTAGCAGGCTTGGCATAAGCGTTTGCCCCAAAAGCCATGATATTGTCGGAGCTAGCCATAATAGGTACTTGTTGCGACTTGTCGGTACGCATATAAGTTACAATATCTTGAGGTTCGCCATACGACGTTTCAAAGTTTCTATCCCATTCTTTCTCGGCCAACTGCTCGCAGAAAGAATTGATACCCTCGTCCATCCAAGACCATTGACGTTCGTCAGAGTTGACAATCATTGGGAAGAAATTATGACCCACCTCATGAATAACCACTTCAATCAAGAAGTTTTTAGTGCCTTCCGAATACGTCCCATCAGCTTCTGGACGAGCCCCATTAAAGCAAATCATAGGGTATTCCATACCACCCACAGGGCCATGAATCGACTGGGCTACAGGATATGGATAAGGAATAGTTCTTTTTGAATATGATACCAATGTATGTGCAACCAACATCGTCGAGTACTGTCCCCAAAGTGGATTAGCTTCTTTGGGATATGCCGACATAGCCCATACTTTTTTGCCTTCAACTTCAACTTGCATAGCATCCCAAATAAATTTGCGAGAACCAGCAAAGGCGAAGTCACGCACGTTGTCGGCTTTGAAGATCCATGTTTTTTTACCTGTAGGTTTTCCTTTTTCGGCTTGTTCGGCCTCTGCTTGTGAAACAATAAGTACAGGGCGTTTTGCTCCTTTGGCTTGCTCCAGACGTTTGATTTGAGTAGCCGAAAGCACCTGTGCTGGATTTTGTAATTCGCCAGTACCTAATACCACAAAGTCGTTTGGCATGGTTAAGGCCACTTTATAGTCACCAAAAGGAACCGTAAATTCACCCTGCCCTAAAAATTGCTTGTGTTGCCAACCATTTACATCGTCATAGACACACATGCGAGGAAACCACTGTGCAATTTCATAAACATAATTACCATCTTTTGGAAACAACTCGTAGCCACTTCTAGCACGAGTAGCCACGGCATCGGTAATATTGAAGCTCCAGTCTACCTGAAAGCTTATGCTTTGTCCTGGTTTCAAAGCAATAGGCAAGTCAACACGCATCATCGTTTCGTTGATAGTGTACTGAAGCGGAGCCCCTTTTACGTCTTTTACGGCTGCAATATTATAACCGTATTCTTTGTTGTTCAAAACACCAGCAGCAGCATTAAGGCGACCAAAACTGGTGGCTTTATCAGTCAACGACGACGTTTGGGTAGTTTGGGCAATTCCTCCTTTTTTAAAGTTATTTTGGTCTAGTTGCAACCAAAGATAACGCAATTCATCGGGCGAAAAGTTTTTGTAAGTAATCACTTCTGTACCTGATATACGCTGTTTTTGGTCGTCTAATTCAGCTTTAATATCATAGTCGGCACGGTTTTGCCAGTAGTCTTTGCCCGGAGCACCCGAAGCAGCACGGTATGTATTGGGTGTTGGCAATAATGTTCCCATTTGTTCAAAGCGGTCGTTTCCATTATAGGGGTTTTGGGCAAACAGTATTGAACATTGCCCAACCAGAAACGCAAAAAAGCTAAGTTTCTTCATAGTGAATTTGTTGGTGAAAAAGATGTTTTCACGAAAATACAGAATTTTTGTGAAAACTGATTCTGAGCCTTTTTGTGCTTAGGTAAGATACTGTACTTACTGGATAAACGGTACTATAGCCAGATGAGTGGTTATTGCTTTTTTACGCCAAACAAAAAGCGAAACAAACCTATAGGACGAATCAAAAAATGGTAGATGCCCCATGTTATAAAAAATGTACCAAATGCTATAATCACAAACTTGAACCAGAGGTTTAGGGCTAAGTTGGCCATGTAATATCCCAGTGCTACAGTGATGGTTTGATGCAAAATATAAAAAGGGTATACCGCTTGGTTGCCATAAGCCACAAACTGGTTATTAAAGTTTAGATAGTGTTTGGCAAAACCTCCGATAGCCAAAATAGTAGCCCATAAATCGACCATAGTAAGAACGCCATTCATACCCAAAACGGCTATGGTGGTTTCGGGAATACCCCCATAGATAGTATCGTAAGAAAATCTAAAAACAGTAATAAACAGACCAATAAAGGCATACTGGACTCGGTATTTTTCCATCAGATTCCAACTTTGGGGGCTTTTGCCAATGAGATAGCCCAACAAAAATAGCGTAATTGAAAGGGTGAAATTATACCAGTCGGCAATGAGGTTGTTGGTTACTCTCCAGTGTTGGTGTAATGTCCAATAAGATAGCATTGGGAAAAAGCTTAGAGAAAGCAGACCAATAGGCGTATTTATCCATCCATGAAGTGCCGTAATAAAGCGATGCCCATGATTTTTAACCCAAGAAAAAAAGGGCGTACATATTACCGAAAAGACCCATAAATACACCACAAACCAAAGGTGATGCCACGAGAAATTACCTTCGGGATAAGGTACAAACTCGAATACTTTTGGGTAAAATTGCCAGTAAGAACCCTCAAACTGATGTCTTTGTAAGCGTTCAAAATAAATTTGAGGAGGTACTATTACAAAAATACCGAATATCAAAGGGATAAATAGTCGTTGGGTACGCTCGCCAATAAACTGAAACCCCGACCGCGATTTCATAGCAAAACTTACCCCAACGCCTGAAATAAAGAATAACAGAGGTAGTCGCCATTGGTGTAGCCATTCCATAGGTATTTCGATAGCCGAACTAATTTCGTTGTTTTTAACGTGCCATCCCCATTTTACAAAGAACATGCCTGTATGGAAAAAAATAAGGATACAAAAAGCCAATACCCGAATCCAGTCGATATAATATTGGCGAGTTGGTAGGGGGTCTTTACTGGAGGTTGTCTGAGTTGTTGTCATAGTAATAGGAAATAATGATTAATAGCCCAAAACTAAAACAGCCATAGCCCATAACACAACTCTGCCGATAAAGTAGACGTTCGTTTTTATAGGGAAGTACAAAACCCTACGCTGAATTCCTAAATTGAGAGGGTGTTTGCCCAACAATTTTTTTGAAAGCTGTATTAAACGCAGATTTTGAATTATAGCCTACTTGCTCGGCAATTTCTTCGATTTTGAGATGGGATTTTTCGGGTGAACGAAGTAGTTTCTTAGCTTCCGATATACGAAGTTGTGCAGTATAGTCAAAAAAGCTTTGTCCCAAACTTTCATTCAAAATCTGAGATAAATGATGAGGCGACACCGATAGCCTTTGGGCAAGCCAAGGCAAGGAAAATACATCGGTCAAATAGGGTTTCTCTTGCTCGATTAGGCTGTTGAGGCGTTCTAGGGTTTGGTCTTGTATTTCGTTAGTCAATGACGACTTTTCATACTTTCTTAGGGGCTTAGTGGGGTTTTCGGTAAAGAAAACAGATTGACGAATAACCGAAAAACTAATAGTGTATATCACCAAGGTAATATGTGCCGAAAGAATATGGTCGCCCAAATCGCTTGGAAATGTAAGCTTAATAATAAGATATATCAATACAATGGAGGCAAATGAAAGTAACTGTGTTCGACACCAACTAAGCTTTTGATTTTGTCGTGACCATAATGAAAGTTGCTCCTGATGAAAGGCCCTTTGTAGTAATACAAACCCTAAACAAACATACAAAAGCATTTGCCAAAACATCAAAACATTGACATATTCTCGAATACTAAAAAACCAGCCATATTCCCTCGTAGAGTCCTTGATAAACGTTAGCTCGGGATGGTACGCATCGAGATACGAATTATAGCGGTATTCGACAGGTAAATGATAGATATAGTAAATCATGCCTGCCAAATAGCAAACAAAAGGAATAAAATGCAGTAAATCGGTAGTTGAAAATTTTTCGGATAGATAGCTTTTGACATATAAAAAAACAAACGGAGCAATAACAAAATTAAGCGGCTCGGCAAAATCAACCCAACGGAGTGTTTTAAACATATAGTTGGTATAGCATAACAGTACTTCGAGGGTACATAACGAAACAGCCAACAAAAAAAGCCCTAAATAGCGGTGTGCAATGATATTGCCTTTAGGTATAAAAATAAAGAAAAATGCCAAAAAGAAACCCTGAACAATACCCAAGAGGATGATTATTGCAAAAAGGTCGATTTGGAGAGGATAATTTTGTAACATTTGCTCAAATAAGTTTGATACAAAAATACAGAAAAAGGACAGTTTCGCTAATATCGATACATTGGGCTATTACCAAAGAACAAAAAACGGTGTGGATATAGCCAAATGGTGCTTTGGTCGAGGCAAAATAGGTTTTGATAAATTCTCATACAAAAATTTGTCGGCGATTTGTTACCATTGTAAGTACAAGGTAAGTCTCATGTGCGTATTTGATAAAGCCAACTTTCTTGGGGTTGGCCAATCCTATTTCTAGGTTTTGTAAAAAACAAAAATAGGTATGCAGCGTATATCAAGCATAAAGCTAATGAGTGTGTTAGAATTTTGTAAAAGAAGGTTTCATTGGAGACCTTCTTTTGTTTTTATATATTGAAGCTGTTTAAATTAATGAGAAGTTAATAAGGTTACTCAAATAGGGTCAAACCTCCAGAAATACTACTCAGAAGCAAGAAATTTTTCTCGCAGGCTAATTTATAGGTTAGTTACAAAAGTTTAAACAGCTTTATTCCCAACAATATGAATACCATTCGATATTACATAATATTGCTAGTACTTTGCTCGTGCTTGTGGGTACAGGCACAAAACCCTGTATATAGAGTTATCAACAACCTGAATGGCCTTTCTAGCAATACGATATATAGTGTTTTGCAAGATAAAAAAGGCTTTGTCTGGGTAGCTCACGACAAAGGGCTGAGCCGTTACGATGGCAAAAGCTTTGTGCATTATGAAAGCATAGCCAAGCAGGGGCGTTCGTTGTTCAATTTGATAGAGTATCAGAATGTTATTTATTGTCAAGATTTTGCAGGAAACTTTTATTATACTTGTCACGATAGACTTATTCAAGAGCCATCTTTGATATGGAAAGGTGGTTTTATGCCTTCGGCTATTATCAATACCCAGCAACTAATGAGTTGTATTGCCGATACTTTGCGAATATTTGATTTACAAACGAAGAAAATAAAGAAAATTAAAATCAAGGACTATTTTAATTGGGGAATTAGTGCTTCTAACAACCATTTGTTAGCCCTTTGTGCCAATGGCTTATACAAAACCGATGGTGTTAAAGGAACATTTATGCCTTTAAATACCTACAACTCATTTTTTATTACCGCTACCTCTAAAGAAGTTTATGGAATTAGTAAAAATCATTACCCTTATATTAGGCGGCTATTGCATGGGGGGCGGCCTGTCGAGGTACTAAAACCTAATATCTTCGTTCAAGATGTTGTAACATTAGCTGATGAAATTTGGGTTTTGACATCGAGTGGTGCCTATTGCTTTGACCATGACTTCAAGCCCAAATATGGGGGTTTTTGTTTTTTTGAAGGAGTTAGTATTAGCAAATTGATGAAAGATCGTGAGGGGTGTTATTGGTTTGCTACTCTCAACAGAGGCATTTTTTTTGTGCCTAATATCAGCTTTAGGCTGTACCAGTACCAACAGTTAGAATTAACCGCCCTAGCCGACTACCAGCAAGGCGAAGGGGTTTTGATTGGCACTGAAACACAAAAGTTGTTAACCTTTGGTAAGCAACGCCAATTTCAAGTACTGTTTAATGACAAGGCCTCCAATCATGAAATAATCTCTATTTTTGAAGACGAAGCTAGCCACGAACTTATGTTTTGTAGTAATAGATTGGTGTTGCTTAATCGCCACTATGGCGTAAACAATATCCTTGAAATGGCGGCTAAGAGTATTACCAAAATTCAAGAAAATTTATATGCTGTAGCTTATTCTGGAGGGGTGTATCTGCTGAATCGTTCATCTCAAAAAATGGCAGTACCACGCTGGTTACAAAATACCAAGCACGAATCCTATATAGCTGCCAATAGCCTTTATGCTCTTACTCAGAGTGCTGTACAAAGTAGGTCGAGGTATGTGGCTTTTAGTGCCTCCGATACCACTTTGTATGTGGCGACTATTATGGGTGTTGCGTATTTTTCGCCCAAAGGACAAGGCTTTATTACGAACAGAGGTAGCCATATTTACGGCTCTCAAATTATAACCGAAGGCCACAATACTTATGTGAGTACCTTTAGTGAGGGGCTTTTGATATTGCAAAACCAAAAAGTAATAAGACAGATTTCTCGGAAAGATGGTTTGGCTAGTAATACAATTTATCGTTTTAAAAAAGACCAACAAACTCTGTGGCTCTTGGAAGAAGGAATGCTACAAGCATATCATTTACCAACTGGGCGGACAATGAATTATAGTAGTATCGATGGCCTTCCTCGTGCCGAAATAAAGGATATTGCTGTTGGAAAACAACAAGTGTTTTTGGCTACAACCGATGGGCTTGCGGTATTTGATAAGCACATTCCGATACGCAATACAACAAGGCCGTTAATATCGCTTACTAAATTTACGGTCAACGACCAGCTCAGAGATTATAATGGCCCATTAGAGCTGAATGCTGACCAAAATAGTATTGGTATTTATTTCTCGGTGCTAAGTTTTAAAAGTGAAGACGAGCTAAAAATCAACTATCGTATCAATGAAGGAAAATGGCTGAGTTTGCCTGCTCAGTCTCGAATGCTGAGCTTTCCGTCATTGTCGTTTGGGAGCTATCGCCTCCAAATTAGGGTATTTAACGAAGATGGTTTGATGACCAAACAACCCCTCGAACTTCAGTTTCGGATCAATGCTCCTTTTTATTGGCAGGGCTGGTTTATTGGACTGGTTTTGATACTTTTGACCGTCATTATTTACAGCTATTTTCAATGGAGAATCAATGATATTAAGCAAAAAAATCAGTTGATTGCCGACAAACTACAGTTAGAACAAGCCGTAAAACAAAGTATATTGACAAGCATTAGAAGCCAGATGAATCCCCATTTTTTGTTCAATGCACTCAATACTATTCAGGCATATATTTATACCAACGACAAGGAAAATGCTTCAGTGTATTTAGGGAAATTTAGCGAGCTTACTCGGCGTATCCTAGATATGAGTAATAAAGATAGCGTACCACTGAGCGAAGAAATTAAGTCGCTAACCCTATACCTCGATTTAGAAAAAATCCGCTTTGAAGATTTACTGTCCTATACCATCGAAATAGACCCCGATCTACAACCCGACTTTGTGTATATTCCCCCGATGCTGATTCAGCCTTATGTCGAAAATGCAATCAAACATGGACTGTTACACAAACGTGATAATAGGCAAGTATTGCTTCGTTTTAGAAAAGAAATAGATTGTTTGCTTGTGATTATTGAAGACAACGGAATAGGCCGAAAACGCTCGGGCGAGTTGAAAAAGTTAAAGGAGAAAAAACACGAAAGCTTTGCTATTTCGGCCAATCAAAAGCGTTTGGAGATTCTGAACCAAGGGGCAAAATATAGCATTATGATGGAAATTATTGACAAACAAAATAATTTGGGCGAGGCAATGGGTACGCTTGTCAATATCAGAATCCCATTGATGAAGTCATCGGCCAATGTTTTGGTCAAGTAAAAAAGGTATTTCCTAAAACATTAAATGGTACTAAAATCTTACTTTACTACCTTTATTACAGACTTATTCTGAAATCCTATGAGCATTATCTTAAAAAGTATTATTATCGACGACGAACCTAAAGCTAGAGTTCTACTGAATGCCATTATTGAGCAATATTGCCCCAATGTTCAAATAGACGCTCAGTGCAGCGACCTGCCGTCGGGCATCAAAGCCATCAAAAAATATAAACCCAATTTGATTTTTTTAGATATAGAAATGCCTGGTCATAGCGGCTTAGAATTGTTAGATTTTTTTGATGAAGACGAAGTCGATTTTGGTATTATTTTTACTACTGCCTATAACGAATATGCCCTTCAAGCCTTCAAATTCTCGGCCATTGATTACCTGCTCAAGCCTATTCAGCATACCCAACTGGTAGAAGCTGTTGGGCGTTTTACCAGAAAACAAGAACATAACCAAAATCAGCAATTAAAAGCCCTACAACAAAACTTGAATGTAGCCAAAACATGGGAGGAAAAAAGAATTGTTGTGCCTAATGGGCAAAATTATAAGTTGCTTAATCCAGCCGAAATTGTGATGATTAAAGGCGAAGGGTCGTACAGCGAAATACATCTATTAGACGGGAGCAAGATTTTGGCTAGCCGCAACCTCAAGCACTTTGAAGAAGTATTATGGCATATTCCCTATTTTTTTCGCTGTCACAAGTCGTATATTATCAACCTTCACGAAACCCTAGAGTTTGTAAAAAGCGATGGAGGCTACCTAAATCTACGTGGCGGTATTATAGCAGGTATTTCGCCCGAAAAAGTAGATGAGTTTTGGGAAAAATTAAAATAGCCTATCCACAAACGGAAAGGCTATCGAACAATTGATTATGTTGTTATGAGTGCGGGTTGGGCCATAAATGATAAATCCAATTTGATATGTGGCAAAAGTTCTTCTTCAAGCATATTAGCCCATTGTGTCATGTACAACACCACATCTTCACGATTGTTATGCTTCAGGCGATTGCGACGCTCTAATGGAATACGTGCCAAAATACGTTTATCGCTCAAACGCTCTAGGTTTTGTAAATCGGTGGTAGTTAAGCCATGATTGAGCATATCTGCAATCAATAAATCCATCGGTAAACCGCTCGTTGGACAGTATTCTTCTACTTGTTCACGCCAATCTCCTCTGCCTTGCATAGCAAATTGGTGAATTTCGGCTTTGGTAAGCTGTGTTAATTCCTGAGCCAAATTTCCACAATTACAACTACCCATGTGTCCCCATTGATACGCTGTGCCACCCGCCAACTTTTGTGCCGTACGGCGAAGTGCATGAATTAATTCTGCATTTGCATGTGCCATGATATAAAACAATTTTGAATGAAACCAACTTCTGTTATTGCTGTAACCAAGTGTACGTTTTTTTGTTTGAGAAATTTTAGCATCTTTCTCGGTAATGGGTTCACTGGTTTAGCTAAGCTAAAATTGTATTGAATATAACGAAAATTAGTATTCTATTCAAGTAGTAGGCTTAGTAAAACCATAAATGACTCGTATTTAGTACGTGTTAAGAAGGATAGAAATTTAACCGAAAATGTGTAATTTGTGAATTAGACCTTGGTATAATAAGTCGCTAATATTTTTTTACCAGCTTTTAAGATAAAATAGTATTATAGTACTATCTGGTATTGGTTTGATATACCTAAAAGAAGCTTTTTTTAAGTAATTTTTTTTCAAAAGAGAATTCTCATAAAAATACAATTTCAATAGCATTTGATAAAATTATAAACCCCATAATCGAATGGAAAGACGTAGTGCCTTAAAGAATATGGCAATGATGCTAGGAGGGCTAGTAGCTCTGCCTGATTGGGCCAACGGGTGGTCAAAAAATACCATTGTACCCAATACTTTATTATCAGCCAATGCAAGTGGGTTATTGACCGAAATCGTTGAAACGATTATTCCTGCTACTGATACGCCAGGAGCTAAAGCATTGGGTATCGACCAATTTATCCAAAAAGTGATAGCCGACTGTTACAGCAAAACTGTACAAGACAATTTTGCCAAAGGACTTGCAAGTATAGAAGCTACTGCTAGCAAAAGCTTTAGTAAACCTTTTGCTAGCCTAACAACACCGCAGCGTATCGAGCTACTCAAAGGCTACGAAACAAGTACCGACCACGACAAGAAAGAGTTTTATGGTTTGGTAAAAGGCTTGACTATTCGAGGTTACCTTAATTCTGAATATGTAATGACCAATATTACTCATTACGAAATGGTACCGGGGCATTTTTATGGCTGTGTGCCAGTAAAAGGCTAATAAGTTTGTACGTTGCTAGGAGGGTATTGCCTTCTGTGATATTTTCAGAAAACTATCCAAAAAAATTAATTATATACTACCGAAATGAGTAACTTCAATATAGATAGTGCCAAAGCTCGGACGTTCGATGCCATTGTGGTAGGTTCGGGTATTAGTGGTGGCTGGGCTGCCAAAGAACTAACAGGCAAGGGCCTGAAAACATTAGTGCTGGAACGTGGACGAGATGTACGCCATGTGGTAGATTACCCTACTACGATGATGCAACCATGGGAGTTTGAACACCGAGGCCAATTACCCTTCGATGTAAAACAAGAAAACCCCATAGTAAGTAAATGTTATGCTTTTTATGAAGGAACAACACAGTTTTTTGCCAAAGATAAAGAACACCCTTATATTCAAGAAAAGCCTTTTGATTGGATTCGGGGCTACCAAGTAGGTGGAAAGTCGTTGCTTTGGGCTCGCCAAACACAGCGTTGGAGTGACTTCGACTTTGAGGGCCCAGCTCGTGACGGTTTTGCCGTAGATTGGCCTATTCGTTATAAGGACTTAGCACCTTGGTATAGTTATGTCGAAAAGTTTGCAGGTATTTCGGGCAATAAAGACGGGTTAGATACCTTGCCAGATGGTGAGTTTTTGCCTCCTCACGAAATGACTTGTGTAGAAAAATATTTTAAACAACAAGTTGCCAAAAATTATAATGACCGTCACTTTATTATAGGACGGGCTGCACATATTACCCAGCCAAAGCCTATTCACCTGCAACAAGGCCGTGGACAATGCCAGCATCGTACTATTTGTGAAAGAGGCTGTCCATTTGGAGGTTATTTTAGTAGTAATTCATCTACTATTCCTTGGGCTATGAAAACTGGCAAAATGACTCTTCGCCCGCATTCTGTTGTACATTCTATTATTTATGACGATAAAAAAGGGAAAGCCGTCGGAGTTCGTGTGGTAGATGCCAATACACACGAAATGATTGAATATTATGCTCGTATCATTTTTGTAAATGCGGCGGCTCTTAATACTAATTTAATTTTACTTAATTCAACGTCTAATCGTTTCCAAAATGGTCTTGGTAATGATAGCGGTGTTTTGGGTAAATATGTAGCTTTTCATAATTATCGTGCCCGAATTTCGGGAGAATACGACGGTATGCTCGACTCCACTACCGACGGCCGTCGTCCAAATAGCGGTTATATCCCTCGCTTTAGAAATGTTTATAAACAAGAAACAGACTTTTTACGGGGGTATGCAGCGGGCTTTGGTGCTAATCGTATCGAGTACCGTAGCAATGATGGTATTGGTGAAGATTTGAAAGCCAATTTAGGAAAAGTAACGCGTGGAGGCTGGAGCGTGGGCTCGCACATGATGGGCGAAACAATTCCGAAGGAATCAAATTATGTAGCTCTGGATAAAAGCCTCAAAGATCCATTCGGTATTCCTCAGTTGAGAATTGCTGTAGGTTATGACGATAACGATGAGAAAATGGTGAAAGATTATCAAGAACAAATGACCGAGATGTTCACCAAAGCTGGTTTTACTAACATCAAATTCAGCGATTCAAAACAGGCTGCTGGTTTGGATATTCATGAAATGGGTGGGGCAAGAATGGGTAAAGACCCTAAAACGTCGATTTTGAATAAATGGAATCAGGTACATGCTTGTAAAAATGTATTTGTAACCGATGGTGCGTCTATGACATCTACCTCAACCCAAAATCCATCTTTGACTTATATGGCACTTACTGCTAGGGCAGTAGATTATGCCGTAAAACAAATGAAAATGGGTAATTTATAAGCTTATCCAAAAACACTTTTTAGCCCAATACACTGGTTGTATTGGGCTTTTTGTTTTGTGTAGACTTATGGCGATTAGCGGTTTTTATGATTACATTTGTGTATAGTAAAAAGATAGTTTTTGTCGTTTATAACAGATAAACAACCGACCAATATGCCTCCAATAGCACTAAAATCCTTTCATATAAAAAATTACAAAGGTATCATAGACACGAAAGTCGAGAATATCCCATTGGATACACAATGGATTTTTTTGACAGGTGAGAGGATACTTACAAAGAAGTTTTGTTTCATGACCAGTTAGATAAGCAAATAGATGAATTTTTGACAGATGATAGAAAGCAAGAACTGTTAGACCTATTAAAAGAAAAATAATTATGCGGAAAGTAGTTAAAGACTTAAATAATATACCTGCATCATTAGTAAGTAAAGAGGCTATAGACAGTTTACAAAATATTATTGATACAAAAGATAACAGCTTGATAAAATCTGACATTTATAGAGGGAAATATCTTAAAACAGATGGAAGCAAAGGAGATGAAGTTGTAGAAAAGTTAGCTGAAATATATCATGGGAAATGTGCTTATTGTGAAGAACGAACTCTAATATACATAGAACATTACCGCCCGAAGGGGAACGTACAAGGTTCAAGACATGGCGGATATTATTGGTTATGCTATGAATGGAGTAATTTACTACCAGCTTGCCATGAATGTAATAAAATTGGAGGAAGTAAAGGAACTCAATTTCCTGTAAGTAACAAACACCTGACTCATGCTGATTGTCTAACCAATAATCAGAAAATTAACCCTGTAAAAGTAAAAGCTGCCTATCTCAACTCAAAAGAAGCCCCTTTTTTACTTCATCCAGAAATAGATGAGCCGAAAGAATTTCTAGCATTTGAGATTGATGCTAATAAAAACGGGGTTTCTATAATAGGGATTGATGGAATAGGAGGTAGAGGTGATAAAGCGATTGGTATTTGTAATCTTAATCGACAACCTCTTTTGTTAAATAGGTTAGACTACATAAATAACTATGTAAATACTGAAATCAAAAAGATATTTGCAAAGCTTTCTAAAGGGAGCATATCCAAAGAAATGTTTAGAGAAGAGATGAAAGAATTATTTCAAAAATTGGATAGTCATAAAACAGACGAGAAAAGGACATTTACTTTACTGAGATGGTTCGTCATGGAAAGTGCAGACAATTTCCATAAGCTTGCCATTTCAAATCTACCAAGAAATGAACAAGAAGTTGCCCTTGCTTTTTTCAAAGCCTACAAAAATGGTACATTATAGTTTGGAAGTCTACCAGAAATCTACTCAATTCGCTCAATTCCTGACTTTGCCAGCCAAATAGCATACAAAAACCAACTGTATAAAACAGTTTTTTTGTTAATTTCGTCAAAAACAATTTTTCACCAACAAATCGAACATGAAAAAAATACTGTTGATTTTTTCTGGCTTGGTTGCTTTTTGTAATGCTAGTAGTTTGGCACAACAAGCAAACCCTTACAATGGCAACAAGCGTTTTGAACAATTGGGTACAGAACTCCCAACGCCCAATACCTATCGTACCGCATCAGGTGCTCCGGGTAAGGATTATTTCCAACAACGAGCAGATTATGATATTAAGGTAGAATTAGATGATATTGCTCGCAAAATTACGGGCTCTGAAACAGTAACATATTACAACAATTCGCCAGATGAATTGCCCTACCTTTGGCTACAGTTAGACCAAAACCTATTTAAGGAAGATGCTATCGGAAATACTACCAAAACAGGTGGTATTGGCCCTCAGGCTAGTACGGCTCAGTTCAAAAACTTGACCGACCCCAAAAAATATGGCTACAATATTACTTCAGTACGTGATAGTAAGGGGGCTCCTCTAAAATACACTATCAATAATACCATGATGCGTATCGATTTGCCAACACCTGTAAAGGCTGGTGGTAGTGTTTCGTTTGCTATTGATTGGAATTACTTGATTACCGAATATTATGGTCGCTCTGGTTATGAGTTTTATGCAAAGGATGGTAATGCCAACTATTTTATCGCTCACTGGTTTCCTCGTATGGCTGTGTACAACGATGTTTATGGCTGGCAACACAAGCAGTTCCTTGGTCAAGGTGAATTTACGTTGAACTTCGGTAACTACAAAGTTGCTATTACTGTACCCAACGACCACGTAGTTGGTGCTTCGGGTGAGTTACAAAACCCTACACAGGTACTTTCGGCCGAACAACAAAAACGCATGGAGAAAGCAAAAACTGCTACTCGACCAGTGTTGATTGTGTCACAAGCTGAAGCCGAACAAGCAGAAAAAGGTAAACCTACGGGTAAAAAAACGTGGATTTATAAAGCCGACAACGTACGTGACTTCGCTTTTGCTAGTTCTCGTAAATTTATTTGGGATGCTATGCAAGTAGATGTAGAAGGTAAAAAAGTATGGGCTATGTCGTTGTATCCAAAAGAAGGGAATCCTCTTTGGGGACAATACTCAACAATGGTGGTTGCACATACTTTGCGTTCATATTCAAAACATACCGTTGCGTATCCTTACCCTGTAGCATATTCTTGTCACGCTACATCGGGTGGAGGTATGGAATACCCAATGATTTCGTTCAATGGTGGCCGTCCAGAGGCTGATGGTACATATTCTGAAGCAACAAAGGCTGGGATGATTGGCGTAATTATTCATGAGGTGGGCCACAACTTCTTCCCAATGATTATCAATTCTGACGAACGTCAGTGGTCTTGGATGGACGAAGGGTTGAATACTTTCTGTCAATATTTGGCCGAACAAGAATGGGACAGAGATTTCCCTTCTCGCCGTGGCGAAGCTCAGTATATTGTTCCTTATATGAAAACAGACCCTACTCAGCAAGTACCAATTATGAGTAGCTCTGACAATATTATGGCTTTTGGGCCTAATGCTTATGCCAAGCCTGCTACAGCCTTGAATATCTTGCGTGAAACGGTAATGGGTCGTGAATTATTTGATGCTGCTTTCAAAGAATATGCTCGCCGTTGGGCTTTCAAACAACCTTATCCTGCTGATTTCTTCCGTACTATGGAAGATGCCTCTGGCGTAGATTTGGACTGGTTCTGGCGTGGTTGGTTCTATGGTGTTGAGCCTGTAAACCAATCGATCGAAAATGTAGAATGGTTTGGCATCGATAACCTTTCTCCAGAAAAGAAAAACGAAAAAGCAAAAGCAGATGCCGAAGCAAAACGCCAAACCATGAGCAATATCCGCAACAAAAAAGATATTCCTCAAACTGTCGTAGAAGCTAACCCCGATATGCGTGATTTCTATAACAGTTACGACCGTTATGCTACTTCAGAAGCTGATAAAAAGCGTTTTGAACAAGCTACCGCAGGGCTTTCGGACGAAGAGAAAAACTTGGTACAAAGCAATAAAAACTTCTATGTGGTAAACCTAAAAAATAAAGGAGGGCTACCAATGCCTGTAATTATCAAAATGGTGTTTGAAGACGGAACAAACGAAGTAGTAAGAATTCCAGCAGAAATCTGGCGTTTGAACGACAAAGAAGTGAAAAAAGTAATTCCTACCGACAAAAAAGTAGCTAAATGGGTACTTGACCCATTCTTAGAAATTGCTGATATTGATACTGAGGATAATGCCTTTCCTCGTGAGCCAGAGCAACCTTCTCGTTTTCAGGTATTTAAAGCTCAACGCCCTGCACAACCCAACCCAATGCAACAACAAAAGCAAGCAGGTGCAGCAGTACAAGGTGCCAAAAACTAATAATGACACCAAGTATTTGAGTTAACAAAAAAGACCTTGTCAGCACACCGACAAGGTCTTTTTTGTTGTAATCCTATAAAAAAAAGTTGCTCAAGCGGAAACCACTTGAGCAAGCCTAGTAAATAGTTCTACACCTATTGAGGGCAAAGTTATTACATATTAATGGAATAATCAACAAGGAAAGTGAAAAAAAAGAAAAAATTATTACGAATAATCCAATGGTGTACTTCAAAGTAGAATAAATACTATTAAGCGAAGATGTTTGTTGGAATACTAATAACTTTAAGGGCGTATTCAATGAGTATGACATCGCTTTATTTCATTTTTTTCAAAATTTTATCATTTTTATGAAGATTATTCAAGCAACTTTTGAGCATCTTGATATTATTACGCCTGTATTAATAGCTTATCGAACTCATTTTGGGCAAGAAGCCAACGAGCTTGCCACTCACCAGTTTTTACAAGAAAGACTACGACAGAACGATTCCGTTATTTTGTTGGCCATAGACGAAGCCTCGAATCGTGTAGCGGGTTTTACACAGTTGTACCCTTTGTTTTCTACCCTCAAGCTACAACGGGTATGGTTGCTAAATGATTTATTTGTTTCGGCCGATTTTAGAAAAGGAGGAGTTGCATCTTTGCTAGTAGAGGCGGCCTATCAATATACACTTCAGTCGGGGGCGTGCTGGCTTACCCTAAAAACAGATGTCGAAAATGTAAAGGCTCAGGCTCTTTATGACAAACTGGGCTTCCAAAAAGATAATGACCATTTCTATTATTATCTTCATAGCCAAAGGTAATAACTAGCTTTGCACCGTATCCATCAGGTTTTGTTGTTATATTTGTGGTTATTAACAAAACAAAAAGTTATACAGAATAGGTTGATACTGTGAATAAGCTCGATACTTTTTTTCTAGAAATATTACAAAAACGAAAAGACCAATCGCTTTTTCGTTCTCTTAGAACAGCCAATAGCTTAATAGATTTTTGTTCTAATGATTATTTGGGTTTTGCCCGTTCCCAAAATCTGGAAGAGCGTATCCAACAAGAAACCAACAAGCTAGTTGCCGACGGTCTGCATTTGATTGGTGCTACAGGTTCACGATTATTGGCGGGCAATTATGCCTATACCGAAAGCCTCGAACAAAGTATTGCGGCTTTTCATAAAACCGAGGCTGGACTTATATTTAATTCAGGATACGATGCCAATGTGGGTGTTTTGGCAAGTATTCCACAAAAGGGTGATTATTTGATTACCGACGAGCTTATTCATGCTAGTATGATTGATGGTGCCCGCCTGAGTTATGCTACCCGCTATAAGTTTGCTCATAACAATATTGACGATTTAGAGAAAAAAATAAAAAACTGCCTCAGTCAGGCTGCTGATGCTCGTATTTTTGTAGCTGTAGAATCGGTGTATTCTATGGACGGTGATACGGCCCATTTAGCTGAAATAGCCCAAATTTGTGAGCAATACAAGGCTCTGCTAATAGTAGATGAAGCTCATGCTACGGGTGTTTTTGGCAAAAATGGTTGGGGATTAGTCAATGAACTCAATCTCGAAAAACAAGTTTTTGCCCGAATCGTAACCTTTGGCAAGGCCCTTGGCTGTCATGGTGCGGTGGTATTGGGAAGTCGTTTATTACGAGATTATTTAATCAATTTTGCAAGGTCGTTTATTTATACAACGGCTGCTCCATTACATACGCATGTTAGCATAAAATGTGCGTATGACCTTCTTGCTTCTGGCGATTTTACCAACAAACGCCTTCATGAATTAATTAAATTTTTTAAACAAAAAGCTGAAACACTTGGCAACTATGAAACCATAGATAGCTGGTCGGCTATTCAATGTATTGTGGTACCGGGTAATCAACATTGCCGAGCGGTAGCTGCAACTTTACAAGCCAATGGCCTCGATATTCGGCCTATTGTGTCGCCAACAGTGCCAAAAGGAAAAGAGCGTTTACGTATTTGTATTCATCAGTACAATACAGAGGAGGAAATAGAAAAGATTTTCGACATTATTCGTTCAATATAAGTAAGAGCGAGCCTTAAAATTAAACAATTGTGTACCATATAATTGTTGATATTAGTAACTCAACCTCATTTGTACTTTACATATTCAGCTTTTGGACATAAACAGGCATATCTATTTAAGTATGTTTTGTTTGTAAAAAATGTATTCGGCTGGCACATCCAAATTAATAGGAACATACCATTAACTAAATATTTATGAAAAAACAATTGATTGTAGCAGGAATAGGAACTGAAATTGGTAAAACTTTTATTTCAAGTATATTGGTGGAGGCTCTGCAAGCAGATTACTGGAAGCCTATTCAGTCGGGAGGGTTAGAGTTTTCTGATACAGACGTAGTAAAAAGTTTAATTAGTAATAAGAAATCTGTTTTTTTCCCAGAAGCATATCGCCTCAACGAACCATTGTCGCCTCATGCTGCTGCGGCTCTCGACGGTATCACTATAGAATTAGCCCAGATTAATTTGCCTCAAACCAACAATAATTTGATAGTAGAGTTGGCAGGTGGATTGATGGTACCTCTCAATGACAATACTTTGGTAATAGATTTAGTACAAAAATTAGGTTTGCCTGTTGTTTTGGTTTCCAAAAATTATTTGGGAAGTATTAATCACACGCTTCTTTCTATAGAGGCACTTCGGGCTAGAAATATTGCTATTGAAGGCATTATTTTCAATGGTATTAGTAATGTTTCTACCGAAAGTTTTATTTTAAATTATGCAAAAGTAAAGTGTTTGGGAAGAATAGCCTCACAGGCCGAAATTGACCAAGCAACTGTTTTGAAACTAGCCAATAGTTTAGCCGACAATGGGCTATAACTTTTCTTGTTATGCAAAAAGATTTTTCTATTGATGAGCATTTGGAATACCCCGTAGAAAACGTGGAAAATCCTGTGATTACTTCCATGAGCGAGCGTGATGCAAAATCTGTGTGGCATCCTTTTACACAGCATTATACAGCACCTTATTCTATTCCTGTAGTAAAAGGGCAAGGGGCGTATTTGTTTGATGAAAATGGCAAACGTTATATCGATGCAATTGCCTCTTGGTGGGTTAATTTACATGGGCATGCTCATCCATATATTGCTCAAAAGGTAGCCGAGCAGTTTTTACAACTCGAACAAGTGATTTTTGCAGGGTTTACACATGAACCTGCTATTTGTTTGGCCGAACGGCTGTTAGATATTTTACCCAATAATCAGGCCAAAATATTTTATTCCGACAACGGATCTACGGCTGTGGAGGTGGCCTTAAAAATGGCGATTCAGTTTTTTCATAACCAAGGGAATACTCGGAAAAACAAAATTATTGCCTTTGCCAATGGATACCACGGCGATACCTTTGGTACTATGGCTGTAGGTGCTAAAAGTGCATTTAACGCTCCTTTCGAGCCTTTTTTGTATGAAACCTTGTATTTGCCTGTACCCACAAAAGGCCATGAAACTAGGGCCTTGGAGGCTATGCAAGAATATTTGCAAAATGCCGACGAAATTGCCGCCTTTGTATTCGAGCCTTTGATTCAGGGGGCGGGCGGAATGGTTATGTATGAACCAGGTGTTTTGAACGAGCTAATTGCTTTGGCCAAAGCCCATGGAGTATTGACTATTGCCGATGAAATTATGACGGGTTTTGGGCGAACAGGCAAGATGTTTGCTACCGATTATATCGAACATAAACCCGATATATTCTGTTTGTCGAAGGGCTTAACGGGTGGAGCAATGGCTTTAGGTGTAACTTCGAGTACGCAGACTATTTTTGAGGCATTTCTATCTGACGACCGTCGAAAAACTTTATTCCATAGCCATAGTTTTACGGCAAATCCTTTGGCTTGTACTGCTGCGTTGGCTAGTTTAGATTTGTTGCTATTGCCCGAAACACAGGCTCAAATACAGATGATTCATCAAAGCCATCAGTGTTTTAAAGAGGTTTTGCAAGAAAAATATGGCAAGGCAATTGCTGATGTACGCATTAGAGGTACTATTTTGGCTATCGAAATTCAAACGTCGGAGGGTACGTCGTATTTTAGTAATATCAGAGATACAGCTTATAATTTCTTTTTGGAAAAAGGAATACTTATGCGTCCTCTTGGGAATGTAATTTATTTATTGACACCTTATTGTATTTCAGAAGAGGACTTACAATATATCTATACAGCAATAGAGGAGTTTTTGCAGCATATTCAAGCAAAATAGTGTCATCCCGAGTATTTAGAATAAAGAAGGCGGTCGAAAAACTAATTTCGACCGCCTTCTTTGATTAATAGTCAATAAATGCCTAACAATTATGTACATTTTTTAATAAATACTAACAAGAGGTTTCTATTGTCAATTATCCCAAAATGCGGGATGACGCATATTTTTAGGCACAAAATCTTACGTCTTTATTACTGCAAATTATACATAAAGAATAATTACTCAATCGCTATTCACTCAATTCGGGACGACTCATGTTTTAGCACTGAAAAGTAAGAACTGGCAAATGTGAGCTAATAATAACTTGCTTTGATTTGCTAGGATCTATTAGTTGGCTCAAAAAATTACGATGATGAGCCGCTAATACAATGAGGTCGGATTGATGTGTGGCAGCAGCCCTAAAAACACCTTCTGTAACGCTGTCGGCCGTGATAGTATCAATCACAAAGTTTTCTTTGACAAAAGCCGTATTAATTTGGTCGATAAACTGTTTGTCTGACTGAATATCAGGTTCAAAAGAAGCGTTTACCTTGGTAAGATTTACTTCAGCCTTGAGCTTATGTGCAATCTCAAAAACTTGTGAAAGAATATGGTTTTCATCAAATTCTAATTGGGTAGCATATAAGATTTTTTCAATAGCTACTTTTTCTACTTGATGAGGAATGGCTAATACAGGAATTTTAGATTTGGCTGTGATATGAGCAGCGTTGCTACCTATCAGTTTGTTAAGAAAACCACCCGAACCTGTTCTGCCCATTACCAATAAATCAATATCGTATTTCTCAATGGCATCGAATACCCCCGATACCACATCATTCAATTCTAGGATAGCCTCACATACTAAGCCAGCCTCTTCTACCTGATTGGCCAAAGGCACAAGCTTGGCTTGGTAGGCATCGTGCTGTTCGTTGAGCGACTGCTGCATGATTTCGGCATTGGCATATATGCCTGGTTCTACAAAGCGAGGCAAATAAGTATGAATAATATAGATTTTTGCTTGGTAAGCTTTACCCAACAAAATAGCATATTGTAATGCTTTTTCGGCATTCTCTGAATAGTCGGTAGCAATAAGGATATTGTTCATGGTTTGTATATGAGATTTATTTGATACACAAAAGTAACTTTTATCTCTTGGCTAAGAGGTTATAAATATCAGCTTTTTTCCTGAAGTTTCTCAGCAAATCATAGATGGTTTTTGTAGTAAATACTTGATTGTTAATTGATTGTAAAGTATAAATCAAGCGGGGGTTAAAACATGAACATTTGAGGCGAAACGTAGTAGCTTTTGTCCTAAAAATCGCTTTTTTAATATGGATACACCCATCAACACTTTGAATAAAAAACTTTTTACGACACCAATGAACATCTACATTTAGAGGAAAATCAATGCAGCATCGAGCAACAATAGCGTATATTATTTTTCAAGATTTTGTTTTTGCCAATAGTGTTCAAAACGCATCGTTACTTTGTTAGGGAAATTGCATTAAATTTGTGGTTAATATTCATACTCAAACAAACTATTTAATCTTATTTAATAACTGTCTCATGTCTGATTTTTCATTATTCCTCCAGCTTGGTTATCAACACATTACCGATGTTAAAGGCTACGACCATATTTTGTTTGTAATAGCTCTGTGTGCTGTTTATAGAATAAGCGATTGGAAAAAAGTAGCTGTTTTAGTAACGGCTTTTACGATTGGGCATTCGATTACATTGGCTCTTGCTACGCTACAATTAATTACCTATCGTACCGATGTTATTGAATTTTTGATTCCCATAACGATTGTATTAACCTGTATTCTCAATTTTTTTCATAAATCAACAGACATCCGCACAGCCAAAGAAGCATCGTCTAAACTACGTTATCCAATGGCAATGTTGTTTGGTTTGATTCATGGAATGGGCTTCTCCAACTATTTGCGTAGCCTACTCGGAAAAGAGGAGAGTCTTTGGAAACCCCTATTGGCATTTAACTTAGGCTTAGAAGTGGGGCAGTTATTGATTGTATTGATAGCCTTAATGGTAAGTTTTATCGTTTTAGAAATATTCAAGGCCAAAAAACATGACTGGACATTGATACTATCAGGAGTTGTAGCTGGCATATCACTAACACTCATCGTTAATGCCGATTATTTTGCAGAGCTAACAGGGCAGTAGCCATTACCAACATAAGGCCGTAATTTATTGATGTTACGGCCTTATGTTGATAATTATTTTTTCAAAATCCCCTTGGCAGCATCCAAGGCTTGGCTTGCCCACAAAGCATACATTTTGCCCGAAAAATGCAACTGGTCAGAGGCTATCATACTTGGGTCGCCATTGTGTGTGCGTGATATTTGGGTAATGTCAATATAAACAATACCCATTTTTTGGCATTCTTCCAATGCAACTCTATTAAAAGCGTCTATTTCATCAGCAATCTTATTTCTGTTCAAGGTGCTAGCAAATGGCGTTACCCCCCAATCAGGAATCGAAAGAACCATTACTTTTTGGGCATTATTGCCTGCAAAACGAGTACTAATAACAAGCAGCTCTCTAAACTGTGTTCGGTACTGTTCCAAGCTACGGCCTCGGTACTGGTTATTAACACCAATCAATAGCGATACCATGTCGTATGTTCCTGTCAAATTTCTGGACTGAATCCCAAGCATCAATTCGTCGGTAGTCCAGCCTGTTCTAGCAACAATATCGTGTTGTGTAATTTGAAAATCACTGCTAAGTAGCTTGATAAGCTGAACGCTCCAACGGTCGTTTTCGGGTACACTTTCGCCAATGGTATAGGAGTCGCCAAGGGCTAAAAAAGTTTTGGGTAAAATAGGGTTGTTCATAGGATTGGGTAAAGTGCTAGGCATAACCGTAGATGGTTCGGTATTAGCACATGATAGACAGGCTAATATATAAAAAAAAGAAATAAATTGTCGTGACATTTTGAGGAAGAATTGAATGTGATAAGATTCAATAAACTACGGAATAACTAAAACC
This sequence comes from Flectobacillus major DSM 103, assembly GCF_000427405.1. Taxonomy (NCBI): domain Bacteria; kingdom Pseudomonadati; phylum Bacteroidota; class Cytophagia; order Cytophagales; family Flectobacillaceae; genus Flectobacillus; species Flectobacillus major. The sequence goes on along the minus strand of NZ_KE386491.1, from coordinate 3,063,210 downwards.
TTAGATGTATCGAATTGTTTTGGATACGATTACATCCGTTGGGTTGAGTATGTTAAAAAATGGAGTGTTTGAAAGTATTTTATGAAACACATCAATAGCATATAGTTGATTGATAAATCAACTATATGCTATTGATAGATAGGGTAAGGCTCTATAATTTGCGAAGAAACCAAAGAAATAAAAAAAAACGTTTAAAAAGTTAAAAAAAAGTGATACATCAGCAATATGATTTTGGCATGATTTTGGCTTATATTAAAGAGGTTTATTATTAGACATAATCATTAAAAAATTAAGGAATCCGTAAAAGTACAATGCCGCAAACATTCTTGTACAATTTTATAGGATTCAAAGTATGTTAGAATCTGCGGTTGTTCGCCGACAACAACAGAGCCATAATTTAGTTTTAAGATGTTTATTACTGTATGATTGTTACCAAAGCCGCTTCATAATTTTGTAACAAATCATAGGAAAATACCTCAGCCGCCCCAGAGATATTTCCATAAAAAACTATCATTTTTTTGTATTGTTTTGCCTAAGTAAGGAACGCCACCTTGCCTTCAAATCAAATTTTCAGTAGTTAAAATCAAAAAAAACAGGTTTATCATTCAAGACTTCCGCCCGCTAACAGTCTTGAGCTATTTTAGCTTTGTATATCCTAGCTGTCTTTGATGTAAAAAGATTATAGTCATGCTGTTTTATATGCCAACAAAACGGGTTTTCTTGCTATAGTTTTTTTAGTAATTACTATTCGTATTTCCCGCCAAATTTCTACGAGCTAATTGCATCAATGCAGTTATCAGTTCAGTTTGTGTTCAAACTGGAATATAAATTTTTTCCTATATCCGCCGCTTAAAATCAATAAAGTTTCCCCAATGAAAAACTTTACTGCTTCATTACGCACCCTAGTAGGGGAGTACATTATCAACACGTGTACGCCTAATTCAAAACAAAAAAAGAAGCCATCTGCGGGCCTCAAAAATCATGCCAGAGGAAAGTTCTCAAACTTTTGGTATTTTTTTATCGTACCCTTAATTTTCGCTTCCTATTTATCTGATGCACAGGTAAATCCATTAACTCCTATTCAAGGCTTCAATGTCTTTTCTTATGGTAATGCCACCGTGAATAGTGGTGACTTCAACGGAGGGCTTGCTGTTTCTGGTAATTTAACAACCAAAGGAGCTTTTTCCCTTGCCATGAGTTCGACGGGTACATTCAAAGCCTCTGGCGATGCCAACAATACAGTATTGATTGTAGAAGGAAATGTGAATTATCAGGCAGGGTCGGGTATCAATGTACTCAGCAATGGCTTTGTGAAGATAAAAGATTTTAGCACGTCAAAATACTGGGCTACCAACCCAACTAGATTAACCTCTTCGTCTGCATCATCGCAGGATGCCAATCCCCGTATTAACCTGTCGACAACCCAAACACAGGCTTCAATCAATGCCGATGTATTCGATTTTAATGGTACTATTGCTACATTGAGAAGCTATTCAGATACTTATAAAAACTGTAGTTCCAATACTACGGTATCTACATCTGTTAATTCTTATACATTTAATGTTACGGCAGGACGTACTAATTTTTACAAAATATCGGCTGCTACCTTAGCCAACTTCAATGAGATAAAATTTAGTATTGTACCTTCGGCTACCAACCCAGTGGTTATTACTGTCGATCTGGGTTCTTTAACCACTTACAACTGGAATATCCCTAATTTTCCGGGTGTACCTAATGCTGCAGGTCAGTATATCTTATTCAACTTTGTCAACGGAAGTACAACAACAGTCAACCTGAATGGTGGCGGAACAATCATTGGTACAGTATTCGCTCCGTATTCGCATGTGGCTAAATTAGGCTCTGGAAATATTGAAGGACAAATCGTTTGCTTGAACTACAACCACGATCAAGGCGAAGTTCACTACCAACCTTTTGGTACAACACTTAACTGTAGTACTTATAGCTCGGTAACTTGTGACTGCCCCGGTGGTTTGTTATTAAACTCTGGTTTTGAATTACAAGAAAACAGAGCAGGTTATGATGCTAGTTACAAAACACGCAACTGGGAATGGAACTCGGAGGCAACATTAACGACAGGTTCGGGGTTTGAGGTTTGTGATGCTAACAATGCTTATTTATATGCCAAGAGTAGTGGTGCTGCTATGTGGCAAAAAGTAAATAATATTACTGAAGGAACAGCCTATACGCTTTCGGCTTATGGAGGAACTCACGAACCAAGCTATAACCACCGTTATCGTTTGGCTTTTTATAATAGTGCTGGAACATTATTGAGTTTTGTAGAAGCACAGGTTGACTGGGATGTAGATATTGTACCTGCAGGTCAACCAAAACTAAAAGAATATGTATTAAATGGAGTTGCTCCGATAGGAACATCTTATTTGAGAGTAGAAGGCTATGCAAGTGGCGACTGGCTAAAACTAGATAACCTTTGCTTAACCGTTAATAATACTTGTAACAACTTAACAAGCGGTGGTACTATTGGGGCCAATCAGGTATTGTGCAAAAATGTAAGTAGTACTCCAGCTAAAATTGCCAACGTAACTCTTCCTTCTGGTGGCGACACAGGACAGGGTATTAGTTACCAATGGTACAGAGCTACTTCATTAGAAAATGGGGCTTGTCCAACCAACGTATCAGGGTCAAATAAATATACAGCCATTAGCGGAGCTACTTCGTCGGAATATACACCAGGAGCTATAACGCAAACAACCTGTTATATCAGAACAGCCAAAAGAGCTAACTGTTCTGATTTTGTAGCAGAATCAAATGCTGTTTTGGTAGTTTTGAAAAATAACTGTACTGTTACGCCTTGTGCCAATAACCTTGTAACTAATGCTAGTTTTGAAACAGACGATAACGGAACTTACGGAGGAAAAAAGTTCCCTGTGTATTTTCAATCATCGCCAGCTTCATATATTACTCGTACATCTACTAATACAGATATATATAGAGGAGCATCGCCGACCAATTGGAGCATTGGAACAAATGTAAACGACTATGCTAACCAAAATGGTGCATATTATATTGATGCAAGTGTAACAGGAAATGCCAATTCTGGCGACAGATTTATCTATGGTCGTTACAATCAGTGTGTCGTATTTAGCAATAACTCAAACCAAGTATTCTTACCTGTTACTCCTGGTAAAAAATATACCATCTGTGCTTATATGGCGGCTTTCAACCCATCGGGTGTTCAAGGCAATGCAGATGTGTATTTTGAATATAAATTCAGAAATGGAAACGATGGAAGTCAGGGTATTTTATCGTCGGGCGAGATTCTCAAAGTTGTGCCTGCCGATACCGATGGCAAATGGGAAACTTTGGGCTGGCAACAATACTGTGTAGAAATAACAGCACCACTAGGAGCATCTTACCTAGAGTTTTATATTACTCCTCGTGACGAAGAAGGCGACGGTGTAGGTATCGACGATGTGTGTTTAACTGAAACCGATTGCACGCCAGCTCCAACGGTATCGAGTGCTGCTATTTGTGGTACAGGAACATCTACCTTTACAGCAACAGGTTGTACAGGAGGTACTGTCAAATGGTATTCGTCATTAAGCTCGACTACTCCACTAGCTACAGGAGCAAGCTATACCCCAACATCAAAATCAAATTCATTTTCGTTATTTGCTACTTGTACCTTGAATTCTTGCGAAAGCATCAGGCAAGCTGTTTCATTAACTGTTAATGGTTCTGTATCGGGTGTTACAGCAACAGCCTCAGGAGGCAATACCTCAGCTTGTGGTGTACCAATTCAAATCAATGGAACAGGTAGCGTTGCCAATCCTAATTTGGTATATAATGGTGACTTTTCAGCAGGAAATGTTGGCTTCACAACCAATTATGGCAACCAGAACAACGGTTATGGTGTTTATGGAATTGTCACAAATGCTAATTCATATTTTAACTGGGCATCGGCATGTCAGGATAGAACAGCCGCAGGTACAGGAAATATATTCGTAGCCGATGGTGGTGTTACTGCAAGCTTGACAGTATGGTCTCAAAGAATAGTTGTGAATCCTAATACAACATATCGTTTGTCGGCTTGGGCTTCATCAATTTCATCAACCTTGCCATCGCAGTTAGCGCTATATATCAATGGTACGAAAGTTGGTACAACAGCAACATTGTCGGCCACCACTTGTCTGTGGCAACAATTAACAACTACATGGAATTCGGGTACTAATACTGCAATTACTTTAGAAATTAGAAATGAGAATACTAATTCAGGAGGAAATGATTTTGCGCTAGATGATATTTCGATGACTGTCGAAACTCCTAGTGTGAGTTATTCATGGTCTGGGCCGGGTGGTTTTACATCATCTAGTCAAAATATTAGTGCTAGTACTACTGGTACTTATACGCTTACAGTATCAGGAAATAATGGCTGTTCATCTTCTGCTTCTATAGCCGTGACAGTAAACCCAACTCCATCAACTCCAATTGTAACACCAAGTGCAAGATGCGGTACTGGTATTGTAGCTTTAGGTGCAACTTGTGGTGCTGGAGAAGTTGCTCAATGGTATGCAAGTCAAACATCAACGGTGGTATTGGCCACAGGCACAAGTTATAGTCCCAATATCAGCACCACGACAACGTATTATGTAGCATGTAAAAATACTACCTCAAATTGCGAAACACCCACAGGCAGTCGTCAAGGTGTAATAGGGACAGTAAACCCTATTCCAAGTTCACCAAGTTCGGGTAATGTAACGAATGGTTCAATATGTGGAGCTGGCGTTGTATCTCTCGGAGCAAGTTGTGGAGTAGGCGAAACGGTACAATGGTATGCAAGTCAAACATCAACGGTGGTATTGGCTACAGGCACAAGTTATAGTCCCAATATCAGCACTACGACAACATATTATGTAGCATGTAAAAGTACTACATCAAATTGCGAAACACCCACAGGCAGTCGTCAAGGTGTAATAGGGACAGTAAACCCTATTCCAAGTTCACCAAGTTCGGGTAATGTAACGAATGGTTCAATATGTGGAGCTGGCGTTGTATCTCTCGGAGCAACTTGTGGTGCTGGAGAAGTTGTACAATGGTATGCAAGTCAAACATCAACGGTGGTATTGGCCACAGGCACAAGTTATAGTCCCAATATCAGCACTACGACAACATATTATGTTGCATGTAAAAATACTACATCAAATTGCGAAACACCCGCAGGCAGTCGTCAAGGTGTAATAGGTACAGTAAATCCTATTCCAAGTTCACCAAGTTCGGGTAATGTAACGAATGGTTCAATATGTGGAGCTGGCGTTGTATCTCTCGGAGCAAGTTGTGGTGTTGGAGAAGTTGTACAATGGTATGCAAGTCAAACATCCACAGCGGTATTGGCCACAGGCACAAGTTATAGTCCCAATATCAGCACCACGACGACATATTATGTAGCATGTAAAAATACTACATCAAATTGCGAAACACCCACAGGCAGTCGTCAAGGTGTAATAGGTACAGTAAACCCTATTCCAAGTTCACCAAGTTCGGGTAATGTAACGAATGGTTCAATATGTGGAGCTGGCGTTGTATCTCTCGGAGCAAGTTGTGGTGCTGGAGAAGTTGTACAATGGTATGCAAGTCAAACATCAACGGTGGTATTGGCCACAGGCACAAGTTATAGTCCCAATATCAGCACCACGACAACATATTATGTAGCATGTAAAAATACTACATCAAATTGCGAAACACCAACGGGCAGTCGTCGAGGTGTAACAGGTACAATCAACCCTAACTTACCATCCCCAAGTAGTAGTGATGTCCAAGGCGGTTCAGTTTGTAGTACAGGAGTAGTAAGTTTAAGTGCAGTATGTAGTGGAGGTCAAACAGTACAATGGTATGCAAGTCAAACATCCACAGCGGTATTGGCTACAGGCACAAGTTATAGTCCCAATATCAGCACCACGACGACGTACTATGTAGGTTGTAAAGACAATACAACAGGATGTGAAACACCCACAGGCAGTCGTCAAGGTGTAATAGGGACAGTAAATCCTATTCCAAGTGCCCCTGTAGCAGGCAACATCACGAATGGTTCAATATGTGGAGCCGGCGTTGTATCTCTCGGAGCAAGTTGTGGAGTAGGCGAAACGGTACAATGGTATGCAAGTCAAACATCTACAGTGGTATTGGCCACAGGCACAAGTTATAGTCCCAATATCAGCACTACGACAACATATTATGTTGCATGTAAAAATACTACATCAAATTGCGAAACGTCCACAGGCAGTCGTCAAGGTGTAATAGGGACAGTAAACCCTATTCCAAGTTCACCGAGTTCGAGTAATGTACAAGGAGGCTCTGTTTGCGGTACAGGAAGTTTAACTTTAACTGCAAATTGTAACGATGCTAATTTGACTTCTGTGTGGTATAGTTCTCAAACCTCAACAGCTGTTTTGGCAACAGGTAATACTTATACGGTTGCAGTTACAGCGAATGCGACCTATTATGTAGCATGTAAAAATATCGCTTCGAGTTGCGAAACACCAGCAGGAAATAGAAGAGCCGTTGAGGTGATTTACAATGATAAACCAGCTCCTGTTGCTATAGGTAATTCACCGATTTGTGTTGGGGGCACATTGAATCTATCAACATCAGGAGGTACTACTTATTCGTGGGATGGACCAAATGGTTTTAACTCAACTTCTGCTACACCAGTTATTACCAATGTTGCTCTTGCAACAAGCGGTATTTATACCGTAACGGTAGCTGGAGCAGGTGGCTGTGCCGGTACTGCAACAGTAGAAGTAATGGTAAAAGCTAAACCAACCGTAACAGCAACCGTAATAGATGGTACTGTTTGTACCAATAGCTCTATTTTATTAAATGCAGCAGGTACGCCTGCTATCGGGTCAACAATCGCCTCTTATGATTGGACAGGGCCAAGTACTTTTGCTAGTACTTCTCAAAACCCAACTATTCCAAATGCAGTTGAGGCAAATGAAGGATTCTATACCGTAAAGGCTACTGATAGCTTTGGCTGTACTGCTACTTCACAAGTATTTGTTTGGATAAACCCACTTCCTTCTGCAACAGCAAGTAGCGAAGGTGGTAATATTATTTGTCAAGGAGCTCCAATTAGTTTGTATGCCAATGGGGCGGGTATTGGTGGTAGTTATGTGTGGACTGGCCCTGCGGGTTCTGGTTTCTCATCAACAATTCAAAATTCAACTATCAACAACGCATCGCCTATTCACGTAGGGGTTTACACCGTAAACATTACAGATGCCAATGGTTGTGCGGCAGCAACTACCATTAGTATTACTCTTGATAAATGCTTGAGATTGGGGGATTTAGTTTGGAATGATTTGAATAATAATGGTATTAAAGACAATGGTGAAAGTGGTATAGCAGGTGTTACTGTAAAGCTTTATCGCGATACCAATAACGATGGAACGCCAGATGGCTCGGCATTAGATACTAAAATCACTTCAAGTACAGGGAATTACTTATTTGTAGGATTAGAGCCTGATAATTATTTGGTAGCTATTATTGCTCCTGCAGGTTATGTTTCATCGACAGGTAAAAATGGAAATACTACTGGCCCTTACGAGGGTATTGATACCCCAGACCCTGACGATGATATTAATGATGATGATAACGGTAGTACAGTAGGTTTAGAAATTATTACAAAACCAGTGACACTTATTAATTTCTCTGAGCCAACTAACGATGGAGACAGCGATAATAACTCGAATCTTACTGTTGATTTTGGGTTATTCAAACCTTCAAAAATTGGTGATTATGTATGGTATGATATAGATAGAGATGGTATCCAGAATGGAACATTAACAGGAGTAAGCGGTATGAAAGTTACCTTGACCGATGCTTTGGGTAATGAGTTGGCTACTACTACAACTTCAAGCACGGGTTATTATTTGTTTGATAATCTTGGTTTGGGTGATTATAAAGTAGTATTCGATAAAACTACCTTGCCACCTGCGTATGTATTCTCTCCACAAAATGCAGGAGGTGACAGCACCAAAGATAGTGATGTAGACACCGATGGTAAAACAGGTGTTATTAGTATTACAGTGCCAGGCACAATCAATTTAACCATTGATGCAGGTATCAATTGTCCTGCTCCTAATATTGCTATTTCGGCTGATAAAAACTCATATTGTGCAGGCTCTCAAATCCAGTTGTCGACAGTGGTAACAGGTTCGCCAACAGTAGCAAGTTACTCATGGGTTGGTCCTGCTGGATTTACTAGCTCGGTTCAAAACCCCGTTATTGCTTCTGCAAGTACTACCCAAGGTGGTGTTTATACTTTAACTGTAACAGCCAATAACGCTTGTGCTGCTACAGCTACGGCTACCGTCAATGTTGTGGTGTATGCTCAGCCAACAGTTGCTGCAACAGTAGTTACTTCACAAGTTTGTAAAGGTGGTATTATTGAGTTGAAAGGAAATGGCTCTGGTAATAGTTATGGATGGTCTGGCCCAGCAGGGTTTAGCTCAACCCAACAAAATCCTACCATTACCAATGTCGATGAGATTAATGAAGGTGTTTATACACTTACAGTTAAGGATGGAAATATCTGTAGTGCTTCTGCTACTGTCAATGTAATTGTAAATCCATTACCAACGGTAACAGCAACAGGAGGAGTAGTATGTGCTGGACTTTCAACAAACCTTAATGCCCAAGGAGCTACAAGTTATGCTTGGAGTGGGCCAAATGGCTTTACTGCAACAGGAGCTTCGCCTTCTGTCAATATTCAGGGGATTTATACCGTAGTGGGTACTAATACCAATGGATGTACTGCTACTGCAACGGCTTCATTAACTGTAAATCCTGCAGCAACAATTACAGCTAGCAACATAGAAGTATGCGTTGGTGGTGTAGCCAAACTTGTAGCAACAGGTGGTAGTAATTATGCTTGGAGTGGGCCAAATGGCTTTAGTTCAACCATTGCAGAACCAATCGTTGCCAATAGTGCAAGTACAAGCCTCAGCGGTGTTTATACTGTAGTAGCAACTACCTCGTTGGGTTGTATTGGTTCGGCAACTGCTACGCTGACGGTTAAAGAAAATCCCGTAGTGACTATTTTAGGAAATACCGTAATATGTCCAGCAGGTCAGGTAACGCTTAGTACTAATGCAACAGGAATATACAGTTGGTCAGGGCCAAATTCGTTTACTGCAACTACATCGAGTGTGAACGTAAGTAATCCAGGAACATATCAGGTGTCTGTTACAAATAATGGTTGCTCGGCTGTTGGAACGATTGCTCTCACTACAGAAACATTTAGTTTGGCGGCTTTTGCTTCTCCAAATATTACTTGTACTGGTGGTACAATCAACTTACGAGTTAATGCTACGGTAGGTTCAGGAATCAAATCTTATGCGTGGTCTGGCCCAGCAGGGTTTACTTCTACACAGGCTACCCCAACCTTGAATAACGTAGTGGTAGCATCATCGGGTGTATATACTGTTTCAGTAGAAGGTAATTCTGGATGTGCTTCTACGGCAACCGTAAATGTAACCGTACAGCCTATTCCAACAGTTAATAATACTGTAGGGTTCTGTCAAGGTTCTAAAGCTGTATTGTCGGTAAATAATTATACCAGCTACCTTTGGAATACAGGTTCTACAGCATCATCGATTGAAGTAACCAATTCTGGAATTTATACCGTAACTGTTATAGATATTAATGGATGTATTTCGTTTGGGTCATTTAATGTAACCGAAAATCCAAAACCAACGGCTACCATTACAGGAGCAACTGCTTTCTGTTCTTATACTTCTACTGATTTAACCATCAATTCGGGGGTATCTGGACAAACTTATAGCTGGACAGGGCCAAATGGATTTTCTTCAACCTCGCAGACAATTACTGCAACAGAGGCAGGAAACTATGTCGTAAAAGTTATATCCGATAAAGGCTGCGAAGCTACTACTTCAGTAAGTGTTACCAAAAATACTACGACAGCTACAGCAACAGGTGGTAGTACTTGTGAAGAGGGTAGTATTACTTTGACGGCAACAGGCGGAACTTCATATAGCTGGACAGGGCCAAACGGATTTACTTCGACGGCTCAAAACCCACAACTAACCCACTTACCAAAAGCAGGGCAAGGTGTGTATGAAGTAACAGTGAATAACAATGGATGTACTGCTACTGCCACAAGTTCGGTAACGGTTTACGAAAAACCAGTATTTGTGCCAGTGTTAGCTAATTCTACTTGTAATAACAATACTCCAGCCAACAATGGCTATATCAAAATTATCGGTTTTGATACTATCAATAAATACGATATAGTAGAAGGAAGCACTTATACCGGAGGAAAAACTTTTGCTAATGCTACCGTTATTCCTTCCAATGGTATGTTGCTGTCGAATATTACTAACCCAACTACGGATAAAACGTACACTATTCGGGTATTCAATACAAATAATTGCTTTACCGATAAGACTGTAACGATTCAAGCTGTAACTTGTGAATGTGGGCCACTTATCTGTATCCCAATAGCAATTCAAAGAATAGGAAGATAATTTACCTATAATGATTTTATCATTATAGCAACGATAATAAGAATAAATGGGACCAAAAGTATAGGAAGTTTTCATCGCGAGCGAAGACCCAATCTTATCCCATATTAGCAAACCCCTCAAGTCTATGGCTTAGGGGTTTCTTTTTGGTAAAAGCTTTCATTTTCAAAATAGTTTATGGTATTTTCAATGAATGATAGAATCCATTGAAAATACATGAATGCCTAAACACCAGTGTCATCAAAATAATTGATTGTATCACAACGTTATTTCAAGTAAATTTACTTTCTAGTTGATTATCAGTTTGCTAGTGAATATTTTTAATATGATGTTAAAAAAAGCGAAATACGTTTTCTTTGCGGTACTTCTAGTAATATCGGCTAGTAACGTGTTTTCTCAGACAATAGAAAAAGATGGCCGTGGTATTTGTCCCAATGGTTCTATTAGACTTTATATAAACAACCCCAATGATTATACAGGATTTAGCTGGCAAATTTTTGATGTAACCTCAAATTCTTGGTCTAGCTATAGAAATGGAAGTAGTACCGCTAATTCGTATGATTTAAGTACAAGCGATGCGGGTGATTATCGGTTGATTGCCGTTCCAAAGTCGGGTGGAGCAAATGTTGTGTTTAATACCGTAACAGTTGTCAATCTTACATCTCCTCCTTCTATTATTACTCCAGCCAATCCAGTGCATCAGATATGTAAAGGCGATGCTTTGGTATTAAATGGCAATATTGAAACAGGTGTGTACTACAACTGGAGGCTAAATGCTGGAGCTTTGAACGTCACAGTACCAACACTCAATGCAAAAGAAGAAGGTGATTATACTTTAGAAGTAATAGACCAAACAACAGGCTGTGTAACCACATCTGCTCCTTATAAAATATCGTATTTTCCTCCACTCAATCCAGTCATAACGCCAGTTCCTGCGGTATGTGCTACTTCCGTTCCTACCTTCAATATTAATGCCAACCCTACAGGAGGTATTTTTGCTGGTACGGGTATTGTCAATACCACGGTGGGGGCGTTTTCACCTTCTGCTGCTGGAGTGGGTTCACATACGGTTACTTATTCATTACCCCAAAATAATGGTTGTCCCAATATTGTGGAGTCAGTTGTAGTAAAGGTCAATAATCCAGAACCTAAAATAACATCAAGTACAGGAGGCAACGAGTTTTGTATAGGTCAGCCAGCTAGCTTAGAAGCAAGCACTGGTTTTACTACTTATGAATGGAAAAAAGATGGTGTTGTATTGCCCGAAATTACGGCCAAACTTGCTATTACAAGTAATGGGACTTATTCGGTAAAGGTGCAAGATTCTGACAATTGTACCGTAGAGTCATCGCCATTTATGGCTACTTTTGAAAACCAAGTACAACCATCCATCACTTCTATTCCATCAGTATGTGGTACTAATCATGCGGCAGTGCCTTTGGTGGGTTTACCAGTAGGAGGGGTTTTTAGGGTGAATGAACAGCCTGCTTCTACTTTTGATTACGCCAAATTGGGTATTGGAACACACGAGGTAAAATACCAAATATCAGGTGCATTGACGTGTTTGAATGGAACGGTTTCTCAAAAGGTTGTTATTCAGCGTATACCAGAGGTAGAATTTGCTGGAGACATATTTATGTGGAAAGGTGCATTTACAATATTACAAAGTAATATTACCGACCCTGGCTATTTGTATGAATGGTTGCCTAATAGCTATTTAAACGATGCTACACTAGCAACACCACAGGCAAAACCCGATGCTACCACTACGTATACCTTACGAGTAAAAAGTCCTTATGGTTGTCAGGATGAGGCCGATGTTAATGTAGTGGTTTTTGAGAAAATATGGATACCCGATGCGTTTTCGCCTAACAATGATAACGTCAATGATTTTTGGGTATTGTCAGGTATCAATGCTTATCCAGAAGCTGAGGTGAAAATATATGACCGATGGGGAGGTGTAATTTTTTATTCAAAAGGAATTTATACCCCTTTCGACGGCACACAAGGTGGAAAACAACTTCCTGCTGGAGCTTATAACTATCATATTATTCCATTTCCTAATATGCCAAGCCTTGAGCTAAAAGGTACAATGATGGTATTTCGTTGAAAGATTAGTGATGTTATTTATTGAGTGATTTAGTGAGTTGTGATTTAGTGATGTTATTTAGTGAGTTAGTGAGTTGTGATTTAGCGAATTAGTGATTTTATTTATTGAGTGATTTTTTTGAAAAAAGTTAGTATTTGAAGAACTCAAAATATAGAGATGGCGTTCGGCCTATTCACTAATTCACTAATTCACTAATTCACTAATTCACTAATTCACTAATTCACTAATTCACTAATTCACTAATTCGCTAATTCGCTAAATCACTAAATCACAACTCACTAAATCACTCAATAAATAAAATCACTCAATAAATAACATCACTATTGTGCATATTCTTCAATAGGGACGCAAGCACAAACTAAGTTACGGTCGCCAAATGCTGAATCAATTCTTGAAACAGTTGGCCAGAATTTGTTTGCTTTTACGTAAGCCAATGGGAATACTGCTTTCTCACGAGTGTACGGGCGAGTCCACTCCTCTGTCAAAACTACCGACTGAGTATGTGGGGCGTGTTTCAATACATTGCTAGCTTTATCGGCTGTACCATTTTCTACCTCAGCGATTTCGGTACGAATAGCAATCATAGCATCGCAGAAACGGTCTAATTCAGCTTTAGATTCAGATTCAGTAGGCTCAATCATCAACGTACCAGCTACAGGGAAAGAAAGAGTTGGAGCATGGAAACCGTAGTCCATCAAACGTTTTGCAATATCTTCTGCTTCCACACCTGCCGATAGCTTGAATGGACGGCAGTCCAAAATCATTTCGTGAGCACAACGTCCTTCCGAACCTGTGTAAAGTACAGGATAGTATGATTCTAAACGAGCTTTGATATAGTTAGCATTCAAAATAGCTGTTTCTGTAGCACGTGTTAGGCCATCGCCACCCATCAAGGCAATATAGGCATAAGGAATCGTCAAAATACTAGCTGAGCCGTAAGGTGCAGCCGATACCGCCGAAATACCCAATTTACCACCCGAGTCTTTTACTACTGCGTGCGAAGGCAAGAATGGTGCTAAGTGTGCAGCTACGCCGATTGGACCCATGCCTGGGCCACCACCACCGTGTGGAATACAGAATGTTTTGTGTAGGTTTAAATGACAAACGTCTGCTCCGATAGTGGCAGGCGACGTTAACCCTACTTGAGCATTCATATTGGCACCATCCATGTATACTTGACCACCATTTTCATGAATCAAAGCACAGATTTCTTTGATAGATTCTTCAAATACCCCGTGGGTAGATGGATACGTAACCATCAAACACGACAACGTATCGGCATACTGTTCAGCTTTTGCACGAAGGTCGGCCACATCGATATTGCCATTTTCGTCACATTTAGTAACAACTACCTTCATTCCTGCCATAACAGCCGATGCTGGGTTTGTACCATGTGCCGATGATGGAATAAGGGCTACATTGCGATGAAAATCACCTCTTGACTCGTGGTAAGCACGAATAACCATCAAGCCAGCATATTCGCCTTGAGCACCAGAGTTTGGTTGGAACGACATTTGGGCAAAACCCGTAATTTCGGACAACCAAGCGTTGAGGTCTTCAATCATTTTCAAATAACCACTTACCTGATTTTTGGGAGCAAATGGGTGTACATTACCAAATTCCTTCCAAGTTACAGGAATCATTTCGGTAGTAGCATTCAACTTCATGGTACACGAGCCCAACGAAATCATTGAATGCACCATTGAAAGGTCTTTGTTTTCGAGTTGCTTCAAATAGCGTAACATTTCATGTTCAGAATGGTAGCTATTGAAAACAGGGTGTGTCAAATAAGTACTCTCACGTTTCAACGATGCAGGAAATGCAAAATCTACTTGGTCGAAAAGGGTTGGTAATTCTACCTCTTTTTTACCGATTTTCTCAAATACATAAATAATCGTTTCTACATCTTCTAAAGTACAAGTTTCGTCCAACGAAATACCAATATAACGGTAGTCTTCATAATAACGGAAGTTGATACCATTGGCAAGGGCTTCCATTCTCAAACGTTTCTCGTCTTCGTCGACAAATACTTTAATCGTATCAAAATAAGCTTCAGTTTCTACCTTGTAGCCCAATTTTTCAAGTGCCAAAGCTGTCAATTTTGTTAAGCCATGTACTTTTTCGGCAATAGCCTTAATACCTGCAGGGCCGTGGTAAATGGCATAAGCCGAAGCCATTACCGATAACAATACCTGTGCTGTACAAATATTGGAAGTAGCTTTTTCACGACGGATATGCTGCTCACGTGTTTGGAGAGCCATACGTAAAGCACGGTTTCCTTCAGCATCGACAGACACCCCAATAATACGACCAGGAATGTGGCGTTTGAATTCATCTTTTGTAGCAAAGAAAGCTGCATGAGGGCCACCAAAGCCCATTGGTACACCAAATCTTTGAGACGAACCAACCACAACGTCGGCTCCCATTTCACCTGGCGACTTCAATAAGGTAAGAGCCAAAAGGTCGGCAGCAACAATAACGTTGATACTTAACTCGTGTGCCGACGCAATCAAATCTGTGTAATCAAATACCGAACCATCTGTAGCTGGATATTGCAAGAAAACCGCATAAATATCTTCCTGGGTCAAATCGACAGTACGGTGATCGCCTACTACTACTTTGATACCTAGTGGAGTTGCACGTGTAATCAATACGTCGATAGTTTGTGGATGGCAAAGCTCAGACACAAAAATCGTTTCAGCATTTTTCTTATTGCCCTTCCTTTGCCCATGAAGCATTGTCATAGCCTCGGCGGCGGCTGTACCTTCATCAAGCAAAGAAGCATTGGCAATTTCCATGCCTGTCAAATCAATAATCATGGTTTGATAATTGAGCAACATCTCCAAGCGTCCTTGTGCAATTTCGGCTTGATATGGCGTGTAAGCTGTATACCAAGATGGATTTTCAAGAATGTTTCGCAAAATCACGGCAGGCGTAATTGTATCATAATACCCCATTCCAATATGTGACTTGTAGGTATCATTTAACTGAGCCAATTTCTTGAAATCTTTCAAAAAATCTGCCTCAGATTTCGCTTGCGGAAGGTTTAATGCTTGGGGCAGACGAATCGCTGCTGGTACTGTTTGATTGATGAGTGTTTCGATAGAATCTACGCCAATTGTCTCCAACATGGCCTTGCGGTCTGCTTCGTTTGAGTTGTTATGACGGTTCTCAAATTTTTCCTGATACTGAAAGTTGATTTTCATTAAATGGGTGATTTGATGATATTTTGTCGGAAATTGACACAAATTTAATTAGAATTATTAGCAAAACAGCAAGTATATCTTTACAAATGCCTAACAATAAATACTTATAGGCCAAAACATGATGCTACTCAATGATTATACTTCTAACTTCTTGTAAAATTATTTTGTTTGCTTTATCTGTAGCTTTCTTGCAGATGATGTTTTTTCTTGGATAAGTACAAAAACCAAATAGCTTCTTGAATATCTAAATCTATAGCACTACAGGGGTATTTGCGGGTTGAAAATTATCTTTGACAAATAGTTATTGGTAAAAGATAATTGAGAGAAAAATGGACTAATTTACTACTGCCAAGAGGCTATAAAATCACTCATAAAAGCCTTGTAATTGAGTAGTTACGAAATGAATACGGGGTTTTATAAAGAAGAAATACTGAAAAGTGTTCTGATAAAAACTGTCATAATTATGGTATGGTAAAATTGTTTGGTAATTAATCAAATACTACGTTTTTTTGTATTTGATTGATTATTAGGTTTTTAGAAATGAGTGGTTTATGGGTGTCTTTATTCAAGACTTCTTATGAAGAGGCATGATGTTGCTAAGCTGTGTAGCTATCTGGCAAGTCTGATTTGTAGTGATGTGCTTTGTGCTGTATAGGAGCTACTTCCTTCAACCAAAAAATGCTTATCTTCGTGAAATCAATCAACAAAATTACCTTTATATGAAAAAAATAATTGTTCCGTTTGTGCTATTATTCGCAAGCGTCGGTAGTCTGAATGCTCAAAATAAGACGATTACCAAATTTGCGAATACCATCAAGGCCGAGGATTTAAAAAAACATCTCACTTTTATTGCTTCTGATAGCTTAAAAGGGCGTGACACTGGCTCGCCAGAACAAAAAGTGGCGGCCGAATATATTGCCAAACATTTTGATAGCTACGGCTTAAGAGGAATTGTTGGTCCCGAAAAATCACATTTTCAATTGGTAGATTTAGTAAAAAGAGGATGGGGTGAGTTTTATGTCAAGTCTGCTAACAAAACCTATCGCTATCTTCAGGATTTTATTACAAGCAATACAGCTCCTATCAATACCGAAGAACAAGTTGAACTTGTCTTTGTAGGTTATGGCATCGACGACGCTCGTTTAAACGATTTTGAAGGGGTGGATGTTAAAGGTAAGGTTATCGTAGTAATTGATGGCGAACCTCGCTTGGCCGATGGTTCATTTATGCTTTCGGGTACTAGCGAGATGTCTAAATGGGGCAAAGCCGATAGCTGGAAAGATAAAATGGCTGTAGCTAAAGAAAAAGGAGCTAAAGCTATGTTGATAATCACAAAGTCGTCGGATGAAGATTTTGAAAAGACTATCAAGCAACGCCAAACAATGATGAAGCGTTTTGGAAATGCTCGTATGGGTTTCAGAGAAGATGGTGAACCCAAAGGAGCAGACTTTGCTGTACTGAATATTAGCAATGCTATGGGAGCCGATTTGCTGGGTATCGACGTGGCTACTTTGGATGCCGCCAAAGCAAAAACCGTAGAAACCAAAAAATCGGTAGCAAGTTTGGTAAAGCCTAAAGCTGCTGCCCTGAGAATCGAAAGAACAATTGTGCCTGTAGAAACCTATAACGTATTGGGCTTTTTGGAAGGAACAGACAAAAAGGAGGAGATTGTCGTGGTAACGTCGCACTACGACCACGTAGGTGTAAATGACGGAAAAATTTATAATGGTGCCGATGACGATGGTTCTGGAACGGTATCGGTATTGGAAGTAGCTCAAGCTTTTGGCGAGGCTGCCAAAGCTGGTAAAAAACCTCGTAGAAGTATTTTGTTTATGACCGTAACAGGCGAAGAAAAAGGTCTATTAGGTTCTGAGTTTTATGTAAGACACCCTGTGCTTCCGCTCGAAAATACCATTTGTGATATCAATATTGACATGGTAGGCCGTACCGACAAAGAGCATGAAGGCAAACCCGACTATATTTATGTGATTGGTTCTGATAAACTTTCGTCGGAATTGCACCAAATCATGGAAAGTAACAACAATACTTATACCAAAATGGAGTTGGATTACCGTTATAACGACCCTAACGACCCCAATCGTTTTTACTACCGTTCTGACCATTACAACTTTGCCAAAAATAAGATTCCAGTAGCATTTTTCTTCAATGGCGTTCACGAAGATTATCACCAACCAACCGACGACGTTGAGAAAATCGAATTTAACAAAATGGAAAAACGTGCCAAATTGGTTTATTACATGACTTGGGAGTTGGCCAACCGTGACAAACGAATTGTGGTAGATTCTAATAAGCCTTAGTTGGGTTGACAAGTTTGTAGACAAAGAGGTAATAGTACCATACTTTTACCTCTTTGTTTTTTACTTTTTTACCTTTTTAACATCATTTTCATGAAACAAATTTTACCTTTTCTTTTTCTCTTTGTTCCCTTCATTACACAAGCACAAGACTCAATAGCTATCAAATACGCTCAAATAATTAGTCAACCATTACTAAAAAAACATCTTACCTTTTTGGCTTCCGACCAACTCGAAGGACGTTTTACGGGTTCGGTTGGGCAAAAAAAAGCCGCTGTTTATATTGCAAACCACTTCCAAGCCAATGGCCTTTTACCCATTGTAGCAGATAGCCTACAGCAAAAATCATATTTTCAGCCATTTTATATCAAAAAATATTTTGGCGAACAATACAGCGTTATCCATAACCCCACAGCCAAAAATAAAAAAGGAAGAGGTGTTATTGCTACCGAAAATGTATTGGGCTTTATAGAAGGAAGCGAACACAAAGATGAGGTAATTGTGATTACGGCACATTACGACCACATAGGTACACAAAACGGAAAAGTTAATAATGGTGCCGACGACGACGGCTCGGGTACAACTTCTGTATTGGCCATTGCTTCGGCTTTTGCACAAGCTCTGCACGACGGCTTTCAACCTAAAAGAAGTTTGCTATTTATGACAGTTACAGGCGAAGAAATGGGACTTTTAGGTTCGGAATATTATACCGAAAAGCCTGTTATTCCACTCTCAAAAATTATTTGTGACCTCAATATTGATATGGTTGGCCGTGTCGACTCTTATCATATTACCGAAAACGACTCTAATTATGTCTATGTAATTGGGTCAGACAAAATTAGCCCTAAGCTCGATAAAATTCTTACTGAAATCAACGAAACATATACCCATTTGTCGCTTGATTATAGCTTCAATTCAGAGATGCACCCTCTACAATTGTACTACCGCTCTGACCACTACAATTTTGCCAAACATAATATTCCTATCATCTTTTTTACCAACGGAGAACACGAAGATTATCATAAACCAAGTGATGATGTTGAAAAAATTCAATTTGATATACTTCAAAAAAGAGCTCAACTCGTATTCTATATTGCTTGGGAGCTGGCTCAGGGTACACAAAAGTTGAAATAATACGATTTATAACAAGCTTTAGTACAACTAAAACTCGTAAGTACAATAACCGAATTGTATTGATTATTAGCTATTTACTAGCAGTATGAGTAACCCACTCATACAGATACTTGAATACTATGCTCAACAAGACAATAGCTAAATTCTAATGTCTATTTGACTTACAGTAGTATGATAATAACCTGAAAATGAAGAAATTGTAAAATGGAATATTTGGAGAATTAATTTTAAAAATTCAATAAATATGAATCTAGCCTTCTTATTTCGGCTCAATCTATTAACTTTGTGCAATTTTTGAGCCTATCCTATTCATTCTTGCTAAAAGCAATGTATAAATAAATAGGCATACTACAAACTACTCAGTTATTTAATATTATATAAATCGTAATTATTTAAACTAACATAAGTACAGCCGTGCCCAAAGACACATCCATCAAGTCCGTTCTCATTATCGGTTCAGGTCCAATTATCATCGGTCAGGCTTGCGAATTTGACTATTCTGGCTCGCAAGCGGCTCGCTCTCTTCGTGAAGAAGGCATCGAAGTTATTTTGATTAACTCGAACCCTGCCACGATTATGACAGACCCTCTCAATGCAGACCATGTATATCTGAAGCCGCTTGAGAAAAAGTCCATTATTGAAATCTTAGAGAAACATAACGTTGATGCCGTTTTACCAACTATGGGTGGTCAGACGGCATTAAATTTAGCTATTGATTGCGACGCTGCTGGTATCTGGGAAAAATACGACGTTCGTATCATTGGTGTTGACATCAAGGCCATTGAAACTACCGAAGACCGTGAAAAATTCCGATTAAAGATGCTAGAAATCGGTGTAGGCGTTTGTAAAGGACGTACTGCTCGCTCTTTCTTGGAAGGTAAAGAAATTGCACAGGAAACAGGCTTCCCATTGGTAATTCGCCCTTCATTTACCTTGGGTGGAACTGGTGGCGGTTTTGTGAATGAACCCAAAGACTTCGATGCAGCTCTTAACAAAGGATTGCACGCTTCGCCAACTCACGAAGTATTGGTAGAGCAGTCTATTATGGGATGGAAAGAATACGAATTGGAGCTATTGCGTGACAACCTCGGAAACGTAATTATTATCTGTTCTATCGAGAACTTCGACCCAATGGGTATTCACACTGGCGACTCAATTACGGTAGCTCCTGCTATGACATTGCCTGATACTATCTATCAGAAAATGCGTGATATGGCTATCAAAATGATGAATGCTATCGGTAAATTTGCAGGCGGTTGTAATGTTCAGTTTGCCTTGAATCCTGATACCGACGATATCATTGCTATCGAAATCAACCCTCGTGTATCTCGTTCGTCGGCTTTGGCTTCAAAAGCAACTGGTTATCCAATTGCCAAAATCGCTGCTAAAATGGCTATTGGTTACAACCTCGACGAGCTTACCAATGCTATTACAGGTAGTACTTCTGCATTTTTTGAACCTGCTCTTGACTACGTAATTGTAAAAGTTCCTCGTTGGAATTTTGACAAATTCCACGGTGCCGACAAAACCCTCGGACTACAAATGAAGTCGGTAGGTGAGGCTATGGGTATTGGTCGCAATTTCCAAGAGGCTCTTCAAAAAGCTTGTCAGTCGCTCGAAATCAAACGCAATGGTATGGGTGCCGATGGTAAAGGCTTGCGTGACCAAGACGCTATTATGAAGTCGTTGGCTAATCCTTCTTGGAATCGCCTTTTCCATATCTACGATGCCTTCAAAATGGGTATTTCGTTCAAAACAATTCGTAATGTTACCAAAATCGACAAATGGTTTTTGTACCAAGTGGAGGATTTGGTAAGAGTAGAAAACGAATTAGAAAAATATAATATTCACTCTGTTCCAAAAGAACTATTAGAAGAAGCTAAACACAAAGGCTTTGCCGACCGTCAGATTGCTTACTCTTTGCGTTGTTTGGAATCTGAAGTGTACGAACGTCGTAAAAACTTGGGTATTACACGTGTTTATAAATGCGTAGATACTTGTGCTGCCGAGTTTGAAGCAAAAACACCTTATTTCTACTCTACTTTCTCGCAAGGTTCGGCTTCGTTAGACAACGAATCTGTAACCAACAACAAGAAAAAAGTAGTAGTATTGGGTTCTGGTCCTAACCGTATCGGGCAAGGTATCGAGTTTGACTACTCTTGTGTGCATGGTATCTTGGCTGCTAAAGAAGCAGGCTACGAGGCTATCATGATTAACTCAAACCCCGAAACCGTTTCGACCGACTTCGATATTGCTGATAAATTATACTTTGAACCAGTTTTCTGGGAACACGTTTACGACATTATTCAGCACGAAAAACCAGAAGGTGTTATCGTACAATTGGGCGGACAAACAGCCTTGAAATTGGCCGAAAAACTTTCTAAATATGGTATCAAAATTATTGGTACTTCTTTTGAAGCCCTCGACTTGGCCGAAGACCGTGGTGCATTCTCTTCATTGTTGCGTGAAAACGATATTCCTTTCCCTAAATTTGGTGTATGCGAAGACGCAGATAATGCTGCCGAGTTAGGTCGTGAATTAGGCTATCCTTTGCTGGTACGTCCTTCTTATGTATTGGGTGGACAATCGATGAAAATCGTTATCAACGAAGAGGAATTAGAGCAACACGTTGTTGATATTTTGCGTGATATTCCAGGTAATAAAATCTTACTTGACCACTTCCTCGAAAATGCTATTGAAGCAGAAGCTGATGCTATTTGCGATGGAGAAGATGTATATATTATTGGTATCATGGAGCATATCGAGCCTGCGGGTATCCACTCGGGCGACTCACACTCGGTGTTACCTCCATTCGATTTGTCAGAAAATGTAATTCGTCAGATAGAAGAACACACTAAGAAAATCGCTTTGGCACTCCAAACAAAAGGACTTATCAATATCCAGTTTGCCATAAAAGATGAGGTTGTGTATATTATCGAAGCCAACCCAAGAGCATCTCGTACTGTACCGTTTATTTGTAAAGCTTACCAAGAGCCTTACGTAAACTACGCTACGAAGGTAATGTTAGGAGCAAAATTAAGCGAGTTCAACTTCCAACCAAAGAAAAATGGATGGGCTATCAAAATTCCAGTATTCTCGTTCAATAAATTCCCGAATGTGAACATGGAATTAGGCCCAGAAATGAAATCAACGGGTGAAGCTATTTACTTTATTGATTCTTTGAAGGATGAGTTTTTCCGCAAAGTGTACGGCGAACGAAACCTGTATTTGTCAAGATAGATTCTTGAATGCTTAAATAAAAACCTCCAATTGCCTTTCGGCAGTCGGAGGTTTTTATTTTAATATAATATTGGGGGGTGTTTCGTAGGCCGAACCAATTTGGCAAAGCCTATCCATTATTTCAGCAAATAGCATAAACATCACTTTGAGTTGTTCTAGGTTTTTTAGAATACCACGAACTTCTAAATAAAGCTCGTCGACACCCTCAGGAAAAGTTTGTCCCCAATAGCCTTCATCATCTTTTACTTTTACCATAAAAAGCGACAGCTCAGATAAAGCCATAAAGTGTTGTTTGATACTGTCAAGCTCTAATAAAGTTTTGATTTGAGCAGGATTTTTACTTTGTAATATAAAAGTGTCGTCAAAAATACGGTCGCCGATTTCTATGTCTTGCATCCCAAAGTATTTTGCTAAGTCACTAAAAAAGCCTTCTTTCTTAATCATAAAACGAAACCCATCTCGGTTATCATAAGCACATCGCATTCGTGTATAAGGTATTTGGGTTTTTCCTTCATGGCGATGAAATGTATCCAATACAATCGTCCAGTTTTTATGTTCTACCAAAACCTTAATATCCGACGATAAAAACCGTTGGGTATGTACCACTCTTGCATTGATTTGCTGTTCTAGTTGCGACCAGATTTCTTCTTTGGAAGGGCCAAATATATTGCGTAATATATTTTTCATCTAAATACGGTGATTTTTTAGAAATATACTCGTGGAAAACAAAAGGCAATAGGCTAAAAAAAAAGCTGACAGAAACCTCCACCAGCATTTTGAGTTCTACCTATATTAATATTTGTAAGTTGTACTGTAGTTTACAAAACAGTATTGAAATAGCCCTATGAATATTACCTATTTTTGTCATAGTCAAAGTTTCAATATTCAATTATACTTTTTTGTTAGAACAAATTCTAATTAAATACACTAAGGAGACTTAATAGGGATAAACGCATATATTGTTATATTAAAAAATAATTATAAATATTATAACATAATACAATTGAATAAAATGTTGTAGTATCTGCTACGGTACAGTTTTATAATAGCTTGACAAATTTAGGATGAATAGGTGTATTTGACCTATTGCCTAGAGAAAATGCGTAATTTTGTGTATATCATTTTATAAAAAATATTGCTTTGAAACTATCTATTATTGTGGCCGCTGCCACTAATGGCGTAATTGGTCATAACAACCAATTGATTTGGCATTTGCCCGAAGACCTCAAAATGTTTAAACGTCGTACTACAGGACATGTAATCATAATGGGTCGCAAAACATTTGAATCAATAGGCAAACCTTTACCTAACCGAACTACCATTATTATTAGTCGTAATCCTGAATATCGGGTAGAAGGCTGTATTACGGTGGGGTCGTTGGAGGAGGCCATTGCCCAAGCACAACAGATTGAGCCATCAGAAGCTTTTGTTATTGGAGGTGCCGAGATATACCGTTTGGCTTTGCCTTTGGCCGATATAGTTTATTTGACCGAGGTATTACAAGGCTTTGAAGGCGATGCTTTTTTCCCTTCATTAGAGCCAACTGTTTGGCAAGAAATAGAGCGTACCGATTTTGTGATCGACGAAAAACACGCTGTTCCTTTTTCTTTTGTTACTTATCATAAAAAAGACGCATAAAACCCATGATAGCTATTTCAGATCAACCTATCAATATACAGGCTTGTATAGATGCCGCTCAGTCAGAAAGGGCAGGAGCTGTCGATGTGTTTATTGGAACGGTTCGTAATCATAATAAATCAAAGGCTGTTGTACGTTTGGAGTTTGAAACTTACGATACTATGGCTGTCAAGAAAATGCAGGACTTAGCCGATCAGGCTTGCCAGCAATGGGACATCGAAAAAGTGGTGATGGTTCATCGCAAAGGAGTGTTGTCTATTGGCGATGTAGCGGTTGTAATTGCCGTGGCTACTCCTCATCGTGCGGCTTCGTTCGAGGCTTGTAAATGGTTGATCGATACGCTCAAAGAGGTTGTGCCTATCTGGAAAAAAGAGGTTTACGAAAATGGTGAAGAATGGCTAGAAGCACATGCTTAGGAACTGAGTAGGTAGTGAATTTGAGCTATCAATAGGATTGCGAAAATTATGGCTGGTAGATTACTTTTCAGAGATATTTTGTAAATAATACAGTCATTCCAAAAGCAGCATTCCGAAATAGTATTTTAGCTTTTATGTTTTTCCATTAGCTGACAAATATAGTTGTCAGCTAATGGAAAATGGATTGTCTAGTAGTCGAGTGTTTTTTGTTTATCAATCTGCGATGAGGTTACAGAACAATACCACAAATCCCCATATTATAGTACCATTAGATTACAGCCTCGTATATCTGAGTTGTCGAATCTACCCAAAATTCGGAAACGCTGGTTGTCGGGTAAAAAAGCCCCTAAATCTTTGGTTTCGATAAACGAGCAAGAATCTACATTAGCAAGGTCGATCACATTGACTCCGCCCGAGCGTGCCGACGAATCTACCCAAGCAAAAGGGTCATTGACATCGCGTAATAACACTTTCATTGAAGCAGGAAGCTCAAAAATACCCTCTCCAAAGGAGTATCCTTGCGAAAGTAGCTCGGTCATACCATATTCTGAATGAATACTATTGACCGAAAATGCTTGCGTTAATATTTCGTGTATTTCCTCGCGAAGCATTTCTTTTCTACGTCCTTTCATACCGCCTGTTTCCATAACAACCACCTGTTCAAAATCTTTCATAAACGAAAAATCGAGTCCAGATTCTGCTAAGTCGAGTAGGCCAAAAGTTACCCCAATCAAAAGTACTTTGGCTTTGGGGTTTTGTGTATGAGCTTTTTGGAGGGCATCTAACAAACTTTGGTATTCATTTAGGTAAAAACCCGAATGCTCAGAACCCGTTTGTTCAATAAAATGCTTTACCATATATACCAACGACGAGTTGTTCCGCTCTAAATAGGAAGGAAGCAAAGCCAGAATTTGAAAATCTTTGAGGCTACCATAAAACTTTTCAAAAATCTGAATTGCAACCTTTATATAAAAATCAGGGTCATGTACAAAGTGGCGGCTTGTTTGTAGGCCAGTAGTACCACTGCTTTCAAAAACGACTTTTGCAGGAACATTTCCTGTAATTACTTGTTGGGTTTTGAAAAACTCAATAGGCAAAAAGGGAATAGATAAAATACTATTGATCTGTGAAGGATCAATACCTAAATACTGTAAATAACGCCGATAAACAGGGTTCTGCTCGGCCTGAAATCTGAAAATATCAAGAGCTAAAGCATCGAAAGTAGAGGAATTAACTTCCAAAACGCTTTGTTTTAATATTTCGGCCGATTGAGTTACCATAATAGTTGGATGATTTTATAGATTGAAAGTGCAAAATTAACCCAAATGATTAACTTTACGGAAGTTTGAAAGCGAAAGAACAACATTTAAGGCTATTTTTCGTTTCACCAGTACTTCTATTTTGTTGTCTTTTCATAAATTTTAACCCTAAAACGATAGCCAAAGTTTTACAGAATAACTGAACTAATAATCAGATGAAAAAAATTACACTATTTGTGCTGGCTCTTATTGGATTGATTTCATGTATTTCTGAGCCAGATTTTAGTATTATTCCTGAAATAGGCTTTAATCGAGTACAAGTACTTACCAAACAGTCGGCTGATATTTTGGGTAATACCACCAAACGTGACTCGGTGATATTGACAATTGATTTTAAAGATGGTGATGGCGATTTGGGACTTACTCAAGATGACTTTCAGAAACTAAATATGCCCGATTTACGTACTTTCGATGTTGATATTTATGTACAAAAAAACGGGCAGTTTGTAAAAACACAGCCAAGCTTTCCGTTGGGGGGGAATCACTTTGAACGATACAAGCCTGGCGACAAACCTGGCCCAATTGAAGGTACTATCGACTTTTCGATGAATTTTGACTACAACAACTTTAAGGGTATTCCTTTGCTAACAGGTAAAAAAGATACCGTAAGATTTGATATTTGGATTATTGATAGGGCTTTGCACAAAAGTAATGTTGTGCAGTCGGTGCCGTTGGTATTATTTGCTAATTAACTTTTTATTAACAAGCTTTATTTCAGGAGTTTTGTAAATTATAGGCTTGTCGCTAGGCATAACGTTGTTATGCCTTTTTTTATGATACAAAGCTATTTTTACGCCATGAACAAAAAAAACTTATTGCTTTGGGTAGGCTTATTGACCAACATGCTAGCTACGCTAGCACAAAACCCAACCACAAAAAACGATTATGCCGTGGCTATCGACCAGTATTATGATGGTGGAAATATCTATGTTGATACTGTTTGGATAGCCCTACGAACAGACAGCAAGACTGTGCCACGTATGCCTACTAGGAGGGTATCTTATGCCAATGGGTTTTACCGAAATATTAGCTACGACTCTATTCATTATCAGGCTGTTGTACAAATAAATGATGTTTGGTTTTCTGATAAAAAATATATTCAAAAACTGCCTTCTTATCGAATTCTCTCCAATCGCTCGGATACGGCACAATATTATATAGTTGGAAAAGAAGAACGAACTAAGGTGAAACTCTTGGGGCTTTCGACAATGGTTATGCAAAAGCATCCAGATTTCCCTTCCGATTTTTTTGCCGTAAAACCCTACTCCCTCGAAAGTATTCGGTATCGTTGTGCGGCCGAACAGCCTATCTTTGATGTATTTTCGTCAACTTCCGAGACCGTTTTTGATGTACCCCGATACTTGGTAAATGGTAAGCTACAAGCACTCAAATTTGATATTCGCTCTATTCCGTTCAATGATATTGTTAGTATTAATGTTTTTAGTCCAAAAGATGCGATGCGATTTTTTAGTATTCGCTTTAAAAAAGGATTAGTAAGTATCAAAACCAAGCAATCTCATCAACAAAAAGAATTAGCTTTCAAAATTAGGGTACTAGAAGAAACCCAACAAAATCAGGGTAATTGGATAGTAACAGCCGATACCCTCCTCGACGATATGGAGAGTTTCAGTTCTTATCGACTAGCCAAAATCACGCAACAAAATATGCCCGTGTATTTGATTGATGGTAATTTTGAAACGGAATATATCAATCGAAAAAGTATCAATCTAGACCACGTAGAATCTATTGTTATCAAAAAAGCAGATATTGTGGCTAAAAATGGTCAAGAGCCAACGCTGACAATGGGCATAGATACTATCTTCATAAAAATGCAGCAGGTTGGGTATAGTGTCAATAGATTTTCGAGTATGGGCAATATTATTGCCGACCTAACACATTTAAGGGAACATCACCCCATCGAGCTACCTTTGTATATTGTCGATAATCAGGAAGTAGATATAGAAAAGCTGAAGCAGTTCAAAACCAAAGATTTAGAAGTGGTAGCGGTACTAAACTCCTGCGATGGAATGCAAAAATATGGCAAAAAAGCCGAGTTTGGAGCTGTCATTTATCGAACTAAATTACCGAAAACAGACTAGACGAAAAGACTAAAGTCTGGGCTATTTTTTATAAATTTGGATTAGTTTCAATAACTATACCAAGCTACCACTTTACCAAAGAATATCAACAACATAGAAACCCATATAAAAACAGTGAAAAAAGCCCACATCATTTTGTTAGTAGCCACATTACTCATGTCAAGCAGTTGCGATTTAGTTGCTCAGAAAAAGAATATTACACTTGAAGATATTTGGTCGAAATTTACCTTCGTTCAAAAACAGGTACAAAGTGTGAATTGGATGAAAGATGGTTCTTATTATACGGCTTTAGAAAGCGGTAGAATTGTAAAGCACCAAGTAACCGACGGAGCAGCCGTTGAAACATTGTTTGATGAAGGGGTAAGTGTTGAAAATCTTGGTAAAAAAGTTACCATCGAAGATTACACCCTTTCGCCCAACGAACAAAAAATCTTGATTACAACCGAAACTGAGCCTATCTATAGACGTAGTTCTCGTGCCGAAAATTATGTGTATGATATCAAAACCAAGAAACTTGTTCAGCTATCAAATGGCGGAAAACAATTGTTTGCCACTTTCTCGCCAGATGGCACCAAGATAGCCTTTGCTCGTCAAAACAATTTGTTTGTGGTAGACCTTGCTACCATGACCGAGCGAGCTATCACTACCGATGGTAAATGGAATAGCATTATCAATGGCGTATCTGATTGGGTGTACGAAGAAGAATTTTCATTTGCAAAGGCTTTTCAGTGGTCGCCAGATAGCCGTAAAATTGCTTTTTATATTTTCGATGAAACCAAAGTTCCCGAATACAATATGCAAATGTGGGGTAAGTTGTACCCAACCGATTACCGATATAAGTATCCTAAAGCAGGCGAACCCAACTCGACAGTAGCTATTTCGGTGTACCATTTGTCAGATAATAAAACGATAAAAGTAGATTTAGGAAAAGTGCAAGATGTGTATATTCCTCGCATTCGTTGGACTCAAAGTGCCAATATGCTATCTATCAATCGCTTGAATCGCAATCAGAACAAAATGGAGTTGATTCATGCAGATGCTTTGACAGGTAAAACCGAAGTTGTATTGATTGAGGAAAGTAGAACTTATGTAGATGTAGAAAACTTTGGCGATGATATGACCTATTTGGCCGATGGCAAAAGCTTTATTATGTCGTCGGAAAAAGATGGATTCAAGCACCTATATCAATATGATATGTCGGGTCGAGAAATTCGTCAGATTACCTCTGGAAAATGGGAAGTAGCCGATTTTTATGGCATCGACGAAGCCTCCAAAACACTTTATTTTACTTCTACCGAAATAGCTTCAATAGAACGTCATTTATTTAGTATTTCATTGGACGGCAAAACCAAAAGAAAGCTATCGGTAGATAGAGGTGTAAATGCTGCAAACTTTAGCCCAGATTTTAAATATTATATCTTGAAAAACTCTGCCTCGAATAGTCCTTTGAAAGTAAGCTTGCATAGAGCCACTACAGGACAATTAGTAAAAGTATTAGAAGAAAATACCGACCTAAAAAAACGCTTGGCCGACTATAATATAGCACCAAAAGAATTCACGACTATCAAAACTGCCGATGGCGTAGAGCTAAATACTTGGATGATTAAACCTACTAATTTTGACCCAGCCAAAAAATATCCACTTTTGATGTTTGTGTATGGTGGGCCAGGAAGTCAGCAAGTAATGAATCAATACGACGGAACAAACTTTTACTGGTATCAGCATTTGGCACAAAAAGGTTATATCGTAGCTTGTGTAGATAACCGTGGTACTGGTGGGCGAGGTGCAGAGTTTAAAAAATGTACTTATTTGAATTTGGGCAAGCTCGAAGTAAGAGACCAAATAGAATCAGCCAAATATTTTGGTAATTTACCATTTATTGACAAAAGCCGAATTGGTATCCAAGGCTGGTCGTATGGTGGTTTTATGGCTTCTAATTGTTTGTTTCAAGGGGCAGAGGTATTCAAGGCTGCTATTGCGGTTGCTCCTGTAACTAACTGGCGTTATTATGATACTGTTTATACTGAACGTTTTTTGCGTACGCCACAAGAAAACCCTGCGGGCTACGACGATAATTCGCCTGTAACTCATGCCAAAAACTTGAAAGGCAATTTCTTATTAGTACACGGTACTGGCGACGACAACGTACATTTTCAAAATGCTGTAGCTTTGGAAGATGCTCTTATCAAAAATAACAAGCAATTTCAATCATTTTATTATCCAAACAAAAATCACGGAATTGCAGGCGGAAATACCCGTTGGCATCTTTATACTATGATGACCAACTTCTTGGAGAAAAACTTGTAAGAATGCTTTGTCTTTAGATATACGGGTCGTAAACTTTTAGGGTTTACGACCTTTTTTTGTATAATGCTATAGGCTAGAGCTTTATAAGAAATAGTGTTTTAAGTGGTATTTTCTTATAAATAAGAAATATATTACTTATTGTCTTGTTTTAAATTAAGAATTTATGCTAATAAAGTAGGAGTTTTAAAGGAAAATAGGGAATAAATCTAACAATTCTTTATATTGCATAAAGTTTGAGTAGTGTAAAAATAGATAAGAATCATCAATTATAAGGCTAAATCTGCTAAAAAGACCTTTGGGTTTTTGCTACAATATCTATAAAATGGCTAATCAATGCTTGTGAATAATATATTTAGCTATATACAGTAATATATTACCTTTAACCCCAATTTTCTAAAAATGTCAAATAATACTAAACAAAATTACCTTGGCCCTCTTATTATTATTGGAGTGCTTTTCTTCGTTTTTGGGTTTGTTACTTGGGTAAACGGAACCCTCATCGCTTTTTTCAAAAAAGCCTTTAATCTCGACAACACGAGTTCATTGTTGGTAACTTTTGCCTTTTTTATTTCTTATACCGTTATGGCTATTCCCTCGTCTATTATTTTGAAAAAAGTAGGCTTTAAAAAAGGAATGGCTTTAGGTTTGGGTATTATGGCAGTCGGCACACTTACTTTTGTACCTGCCGCCAAAATGGCCTCGTATCCATTCTTTTTGTTTGGGTTATTTACCATTGGTATTGGCTTAACCTTGTTACAGACTGCCTCAAACCCTTATGTAACGATTTTGGGGCCACGTGAAAGTGCTGCTCAGCGTATTAGTATTATGGGTATTGCCAACAAAATAGCAGGTATTTTGAGCCAACGTTTTTTTGGAAGTATCTTATTGGCAGGTGGCTCGGTAGGAGTAGCCCTAACAAGTCAGCAAGAACTTGATAAGGTAACTGTTCCTTACCTTATTTTGACAGGTGTTTTGGTAGTATTGGCTATCTTGATTTTGCTGTCGAAAGGCTTGCCAGAAGTGAGTGAAGAACAAGACGGCAACGAAGCTCAGAATAGCACCAAAACCAGTGTATTTGCCTTTCCTAGCCTAGTATTAGGCTTGATTACGTTATTTTGTTATGTTGGTTTAGAAGTAATTTCGGGCGATACTATTATCAGTTATGGTATATCGTTGGGTTTTCCTGAATCAGAAGCTAAGGATTTTGGGCAATATACTTTGTGGTCGATGTTGTTGGGTTATGTATTTGGTATTGTATTGATTCCTAAATACGTTTCACAGCAAACATGGCTCAAGCTGTCATCTATTTTGGGTATTGCTATTACTTTAGTATCCTTATTTACAACAGGTTATGTGTCGGTTGTTTGTATTGCAGTGTTGGGTTTGTCAAATGCCATTATGTGGCCAGCTATTTGGCCATTGGCTATTGATGGCCTAGGCAAATTCACAAAAATAGGTTCGGCTTTATTGGTGATGATGATTGCAGGAGGGGCTATTTTGCCTTTGTTGTACGGAACACTTGCCGATAGCTTTGGAG
The DNA here is from genome assembly GCF_000427405.1 of Flectobacillus major DSM 103. Taxonomy (NCBI): domain Bacteria; kingdom Pseudomonadati; phylum Bacteroidota; class Cytophagia; order Cytophagales; family Flectobacillaceae; genus Flectobacillus; species Flectobacillus major. Next base: position 3,031,369 of record NZ_KE386491.1, on the reverse strand, counting down.
CTCAAAAAGCCTATTCATTATTGATACCACTTTATTTGTTTATCTTATATTTTGCTACGATTGGATACAAAAAGAAAAACTGGTAACTTGTTTGGGCGATTGAAGTTAGTCGATGCAGGACAAGTTAACCTAAAATAGGAGTCATCCCAAATTTTGGGATAATTTACGATAGAGACCTGTTTGTATTTATTGGAAAAAAGCATACAACCGTTAGGCATTTATTGACTATTAATCAAAAAAGTGCGGTCGAAAAACTAATTTCGACCGCACTTTTTTGATCTAAAAATTTGGGATGACTTATGTTTAGGTTTTATATAACTCGATAGTCAAAATTCCAGAAATCAGAATAGTAATAAGCGATTTTATTTCAAAGGAATAATCAACTTTTCGCCTCTTTCTGTAAAATCTTTGGTCTTTTTATTGGCTTGCATAATCAGGGCTTTGCTGACCCCGTATTTTTGGGCTACCACACGAAGCACATCGCCAGGCCCAACCGTATGAATTGTCTGGATTTTTACTTTGAGTTTGGTTACACCTACTTTTATACCATCTGGATTTACCGAAGGATTGAGCTTTTGTAAAGATTGCCATTTGAGGTTATACCTGTTGGCAATACCAAAGAATGTTTCGCCAGCCTGTACGGTATGAGTAATGATTTCGCCTTTAACCGAATTCAGGTCAACAACCTTTGTTGTTTCTGTTTTGGGTTCTTCTTTTTTGGCTTTTTTAGAAGGCTTTTCTTCTTCTTTCTTGGTTTTTTCAGTAGCTTTTGAAGCCTCAGTAGTTTCCTCTTTTTCGGATTTATCTGAAGATTCTGCTACTACAGGAAATTCATTGGCATTACCAACAACGGCAATACTGTCGGCTCCAGCATTGGTCAGTTCATTGTCAGAAATTGAATCATCTTTAAGGTACTGCCAGCCTACAAATAAAAGTACACCAATAAGGGCTAGAAGCACCAATAATGTAACAGTAGGCAATTGGGAGCCTTCTTCAGCAGGACGAGGATTTTTTTTATCTTCCATCATTTCGTAAAGTTTTTAAAGGTCGTGTAAGTGCAACGATACCTTCAGCAAATAAGCTTGCTTGCGTTTAGCAGGACAAATAATAAGGATTCTTGACCTAATATAACAATTCGTGCTGTAAGTGAAAGAAGATTACCAATATTATTTATTGAACGGCCTTTTTTAATTCCACTACCATATCGTCCACTTTACTACTCAATTGCTTTTTATAATCGGCCAAAGTGGTTGCAATGTTTTCATTTTCAATACCCAACATTTGTACTGCTAGAATCCCTGCATTTTTAGCTCCGTTGAGTGCTACTGTGGCTACGGGTACACCCGATGGCATTTGGAGGATAGATAACACCGAGTCCCAGCCATCAATAGAGTTAGAAGATTTGACAGGAACGCCAATAACAGGCAAAGTAGTTACCGATGCCACCATACCCGGCAAATGAGCCGCACCACCCGCACCTGCAATAATTACTTTGATGCCTCTTTCACGAGCAGTTTGGGCATATTCTACCATTTTGATAGGTGTGCGATGTGCCGACACAATGTCGATTTCGTAAGCTACACCCAATTCTTTAATAACGTCGGCAGCCTCTTGCATAACCTTGAGGTCTGAGATACTGCCCATAATAATACCTACCATAATTTGTAAAGATGTATGCTCAGACCAAGCTGAGCATTGATTAAAATTAATTGACTAGTTTTTTGTTTTAGGCAATCACCTTGAGGGTTTCTTTGACAATCGCTACTTTCTTTTTGAGCGAATCAATATTTTCGTCGACCACCGTAATATGTCCCATTTTGCGGAATGGTTTAGTGATTTTTTTACCATATAGAAAAGGGAAAACCCCCTCGATTGCCAAGGTTTCGAGCATACCCACATATTGCACATCGCCCGAATAGCCGTCTTCGCCCAAAAGGTTTACCATTGCGGCTTTGCTGTGTGCGGTGGTGTCGCCCAATGGCAAGCCCAATACGGCTCGGAGGTGCTGTTCAAACTGAGATGTATGATTAGCTCGAATGGTATGATGCCCACTATTATGAGTTCTTGGGGCTACTTCATTAATCAATACTTGTCCATCTTTGGTCAAGAACATCTCTACTGCCAAAAGCCCAACAATATTAAGTTTTTCGGCTGTCTGAATCGCAATATCTTTGGCCTGCTGGTTGATTTCTTCCGAAACCTCGGCAGGAGCAAAAAGGTATTCTACCAAGTTGTGTACAGGGTGAAACACACATTCTACCGTTGGAAATGTGCGACATTCGCCTTGCTCATTGCGAGCAACAATAACAGCAATTTCTTTTTCAAAATCAACCGCTTTTTCTAGCAAGCTTGGTTCTGTAAAAGCCAAATGTACGTCTTCGGCAGTACTGATTCGTTGTACACCACGGCCATCGTAGCCGCCTTTGCCTAGTTTGTTGAAGGCTGGCAAAAAAGCGGTATTGGCTGCTACAGCGTCTTGGTTGTCGGTTAGCACAAAATCGGCCGTTGGCAGATGGTGGTCACGATAAAACTGTTTTTGTACACGCTTATCTTGGATGATTTCAAGTACTTCGGGCTGAGGGAAAACCTTTTTGCCTTCTGCTTGAAGTTTCTTCAATGCTTCGAGGTTTACATTTTCAATTTCGATGGTGATAACCTCACAATCTTGTCCAAATTGATAAACCGTATCGAAGTCTAAGAACGACCCACAAACAAACTCTGGTGCTATTTTGGCACAAGGGGCATCGGGGTCGGGGTCAAGCGACTTCACGTGAATGTCTAAATCTATGGCAGCTTGGAGCAACATGCGTCCTAATTGGCCGCCACCTAAAAGTCCTAATTTGAAATTTTTCGAGAATATTGGCATGATTTGTAGCACGAAATCAAGAATCGTGTTTATTTGTGACCCAAAATTACTGCTAAATATTGAAAGGTTATTAAATTTGTTGTGTATTCAAATAAAGACATTTCATGAAAAACTCAATAAATCTTCGTTTTGGGGTAATTGCAGGCATGATTGCCATAGCAGCAGTCAGTCGTTTTTTGTTTTTAACACCTTCTTTGGCCAACTTTTCTCCTGTCGGAGCAATGGCTTTGTTTGGTGGAGCTTATTTTGCTAACAAGCGTTGGGCGTATGCTTTGCCAGTATTGGCCTTGTGGCTTTCTAATTTAGTATTGAACAACGTATTTTATAAAGAATATTATCCGAGTTTCTCGATGGGTTTTGAGTGGGGTACATTTGTAAGCTTTGCCGTTGTGGTTACGGCTGGTGTAGTATTGCTCAAAAAAGTAACACTTACCAATCTATTAGCTGCTAATGTGGTAGGTACATTAGGCTTTTTTATAGTATCTAATTTATGTGTATGGTTGGGTGGTCAGCTTTACACTACCGATATGAATGGTTTGGTAGAATGTTATGGAAACGCCCTTCCATTTTTGAGAAACACCATGTTGAGCAATCTATTGTTTTCGGGAGTAATGTTTGGTGCATTTGAATTGGCCAAACGTCAAGTACCAAAGTTAGCTGTATAGAAGAAATAACAATGAAGCTGTTTTAATAGTATCATAATAGTAATAGGCCAGAAACTGTTTCTGGCCTATTTTTTTGAACAAAAAAATAGGCCGTCGTTTTACGACAGCCTAACGATGAAATAGGTTAGATGGTTTAACGGGGAAAATCACTACATGGTTTATGAGGCTTATTGCCCCAAAGGTGTAATGTTTGTATATGATATGAATCATTTGCAAGGGATGAAAAATAGATTTAACCGCTTGTTTATAGCTGACAAAGTCTATTTAATGCTATAGACACAATAATCTCTTATGGTTTAATCCCTATTTGATTTTTTCATAAATTAAATATACACCTCCATCGCGTGAAGGGGTATTGTTCTTCTTGAAAATACCCAAGTAAAGCAAGGTTTTCCCAGAGGCATCTTTGGCAAGGCTAAAGTCTGTTGCTGTCGAAAGTTTATCAAAGTAACCTTGTTCACATTGATTCATCTCTGGTGTTCCTGCCATTTTGGTGCTTCCTAAAGCACTCATCTTTACAGTTCCTATATGTGTATTGTTGTCGTAAGAGGTAATTGTTACCGAGCCAAAAAACAAATTAACCGCCGACTGCCCATTGATAGAAAAGGTATTGGGGGTACTATTGCTTGGTTCGTCGGTAACTACTAGCGTTATGTCTTTTGATAGCGAATCTTGTCCGCAAGGTCTATCAATAGCATCGCTCAAAAATACATTGACGAGTTTCCAAGAGCCTTTGATAGCCGCAATACCAGAGGTATTTTCTTTGGCAGAAGCATCTACGTTTTCACGAGTGCAGGCACTCAACAAAAATACAAGGGCGATGGCTACAATTGAATATGTTTTCATGGGGCAAAAACTGGTTGTTAAATACTGAGATTGAAGTTAGTAAGTAATTGTACAAAACTATTTGAACCCAAGGTTCGGTACACCTACTTATATGAGGTACATTTGTTATGATAAAGACTACCTTTAGACTAGAAAGGTTGGAAATGATACGTTAACTTTGTTGAAAAGTTATTAAAATATCAAAAACTCTTACAAATTGAAAAATCTTGCCCTTTTTGCTTCAGGTTCGGGTTCGAATGTTGAACGTTTCGTTGAGTATTTTCGTGATTCAGATTTTATTAATATCAAATTGATTCTGTGTAATAATCCTCAAGCGGGTGTAATTGAGCGGGCAAAACGTTTGAATGTACCCTTGGTGTTATTTGATAGGGCTCAGTTCAAATCCGATGCCATTGTAGAGATATTGCAAGACAACCAAATCGACTGGGTTATATTGGCGGGTTTTTTGTGGCTAATACCGCAAAATTTAGTAGCTGCCTATCCCAATCGTATTGTGAACATTCATCCTGCCTTATTACCAAAATTTGGGGGAAAAGGTATGTATGGACATTTTGTTCATGAAGCCGTGGTAGCCAATCAAGAAACAGAATCAGGTATTACGATTCATTATGTGAACGAGCATTATGACGAAGGAACGGTTATTTTTCAGGCTTCATACCCTGTATTACCAAGCGATTCGCCTGAGGATGTTGCTAAAAAAGGACAGGTTTTAGAACATAAACATTTTCCAGAAGTAGTAGAACAATTAGTGAAAAGCGAACAGTAATAAACAGCAAGACACAAAGTGTTGTAGAAATAGGATTTCTGATAAAATGGTTGGATTGTTGGCGAAATAGGTGACATTAACTTGTTTTAGCTTGAAAATTACAATTAGCTAGCGAATACATTCGCCAGCTAATTGTAAAGTTATATTGAGCCTTGACAATGATAGGCTTTTAGTTATTTTTCCAGCCGCCCCCCAACGACTTATAAAGGCCAATTGCTACTGAATATTGTTGTTTTTTAATATTAATAAGCTCAATTTGTGCTTGTAGAGCATTTTTCTGAGCCGTAATTACTTCCAAATAGGTAGCTCGCCCCGATTTGAATAGTTCAGATGAAATACCGATTGAATTGCGAAGCGATGCTACTTCTTCCGATTTGAGCTTATAAATTTCGGCATTAGTACGAATAAGGTTCATGTAATTATACACTTCTGTAAAACCGTTCACTATAGATTTTTGGTAATTGGTATAAGCAATTTGTTGTTCGGCTTTGGCACTCATAAGTCCTGCGGCGAGTTGACGGCGGTTGGCCAAAGGAGCTACCAAGCCACCCGTTATACCATAAGCTGCCGAAGCAGGGTTGACCAGCAATAATGCTTTGAATGCCTGCAAGCCTAGTGTTCCCGTAATATTGAGCGAAGGGTAAAAAGCCGCTTTGGCTGTATATAAGTCGGCATTACTGGCCAAAAGCTCAAGCTCTGCTTGCTTAATATCGGGGCGGTTTTGGAGTAAAGCCGATGGTATTCCTGCCGATAAAGTTGGCGGAATTACATTTTCCCAAGCAAAAACAGGCCGCTTGATAGGCTGAGGATAACGTCCAAGCAAGAAATTGATTTTACTTTCATTCAAAATGATTTGCTGATTTACCTCTATCTTGAGTGCCGACGAGCTAAGCAACTGAGCTTTGAGTAACTCAACGCCCAACTGGTTGGCTTCACCAGCTTGTTTTAGAATACGCACCATGTCGAGCGATGATTGTTGTAGCTTGATATTTTCTTCAAGAAACATCAATTCATTGTCTAATACCAACAATTCAAAATAAGCATTGGCAACTTCTGCAATAAGGGCTGTTTCTACCAGATTTCTCCCAAAACCCGCACTCAGAAATCGTGATAAAGCAGCCTTTTTCTGACTTTTTAGTTTACCCCACAAATCGACTTCCCAAGCCGATTGTACACCAACGAGGTAGTCAGGAATAAATGGCGATGGAATTTGTTGTTTGTCGTCGATATTGGTAGAAAATTGAGTATCATAATTGCCAACACCATCAACAGTATATTTTCCAAACTTACGCCCACCAGCGGCTACATTGGCCGAAAGTTCGGGCAAGCCAAGCCCCTTAGCAAACCTTACGCCAGCACGAGCCATTTCAATTCTTTGCAAGGTTATTTGCATATCAAAATTGTTGTGAAGTGCCGTGTCAATCAAGCTAATCAAAGTAGAGTCAGCAAAAAAAGTTTGGATAGATGGTAATGTTACCTGTGCTGAGTCTGACAGAGCAGTGTATTTATTGGCCATTGCCAATAAAGGTTTATTCTGTGGAATTTCCTGTTTTATCTTACATCCAGCCATAAAGACGGTGAAGATTAAAAGAGATATACCTTTATATTTAAACATAAGCTTCTTCTAAGGTTTTATTGGTTTTCTTCTTCTTTTTGGTAAGGCTTGCAAAAATTACGTAGAGTCCAGGAATAATAATAATCCCAAAAACTGTTCCGAATAGCATACCTCCAGCGGCGGCAGTACCAATGGTTCTGTTACCGATAGCTCCAGCTCCAGATGCCGACATGAGCGGAATAAGCCCCGCAATAAAGGCAAATGAAGTCATTAGGATAGGTCTGAAACGGGCTACAGCACCGCCTACAGCGGCACGCAAAATACTTTTGCCTTGTTGTTGCTCGTGAATAGCAAATTCGACAATCAGGATAGCATTTTTGCCTAAAAGCCCAATCAACATAACCATAGCAACTTGGGCATAGATATTGTTTTCAAGACCAAAAATATACAAGAAAAACAACGAGCCGAAAATACCCATTGGAAGCGATACAATAACGGCCAACGGCAAAACAAAGCTTTCGTATTGTGCCGATAACAATAAATAAACAAATAATAAACAAATTGAAAATACAGCTACAACCTGATTGCCCGACAATACTTCTTCACGGGTCATACCCGACCACTCGTAAATATAGCCACGAGGAAGGCTTGTTTTGGCTACCTCTTTAATCGCATTGATAGCGTCGCCAGTACTGTAGCCAGCGGCAGGCTCGCCGTTGAGCATGGCCGAAATATACATGTTGTAACGAGTAAGCTGTTCGGGGCCGTATACTCTTTCTATTCTACTAAAAATAGAATAGGGTACCATTTCTCCTTTTTTGTTTTTGATACGCAGCTTCATGATATCTTCTGGCTGAGCCCTAAATTTAGGGTCAGACTGCACCATTACTTTGTACATTTGACCATAAGTAATAAAGTTGGTTGCATAAAAACTACCAATCAAAGACTGTAAATTACTCATGGCGTTGTCGACCGAAATCCCTTTTTTAGCAGCCATATCTTGGTCGATATGAATCAAATATTGTGGGAAATTGGGGTTGAAACTTGAAAACACATCCTTGATTTCAGGGCGTTTTTTTAAGTCTTCAATAAACTTGTCGGCAACACGGGCGGTATTTTGGAGGTTACCTGTTCCTGTTTTATCTAACAAACGCATCTCAAAACCACTGGCATTACCAAAACCCGGTACGGCAGGAGGAGGGAAAAACTGAATGTCTGCTCCTTTGATATTTTTGGTTTTTTCGATAAGAATAGCAATAATATCGTTGGCTGTAGCCTTACGTTCTTCCCAGCCTTTGAGGTTGATAGTACTCATCCCAAACGAAGCCCCAACGCCATCGGTCATCATACTAAAGCCCGATAAGCTCGAAATAGAAGATACTTCAGGGATAGTCTGTGCAATTTTATCAATCTCGTTCATAACACCCTCGGTTCTTTCGAGGGTAGCCCCTACAGGTGTAGTAACACTGGCATAGATTGTACCTTGGTCTTCGCTAGGAATAAAACTGGTAGGCAAAATCTGAGCAACCCCCCAAGTACCAACACTAAAGCCCACCAATACCAAGATTGTAACTAAACGACGATTGGCAATAATACGAAGTAAGCTTGCGTATCGGCCTGTGAGTTGGTCAAATTTGGTATTGAAAGCATCAAAAAAACGACTTACAAAAGTGGATTTCTTTTCGCCAAGATGAGGGTTTTTCAAAATCAAGGCACATAAGGCTGGCGTAAGTGTAAGGGCATTGATACCCGATATGACAATAGCAATGGCCATTGTTACCGAAAACTGTCGATAGAACACCCCAACAGGGCCATCCAAGAAAGCCACAGGAATAAATACCGCCGACATTACCAAGGTAATAGCAATAATTGCACTACTGATTTCGGTAATAGACTCAATCGTGGCTAGTTTAGCACTTAGGTGTTTTTCTTCCATTTTGGCATGTACCGATTCTACTACGACAATGGCATCGTCGACCACAATACCAATGGCTAGTACCAAGGCAAACAGGGTAAGTAGATTGATAGAAAAGCCAAACAGTTGCATAAAGGCAAATGTACCGACCAACGACACAGGCACAGCCAGTACCGGAATTAGCGTAGAGCGAACATCCTGCAAGAAAATAAATACCACCAATGCCACCAAAATAAAGGCTTCAAAAAGAGTTTTGACTACTTCATGAATAGAGGCATCAAGAAAACGAGATACGTCATAACTGAGCGTATAGGTCATGCCTGGAGGAAACGATGTTTCTTTGAGGTATTCCAAACGGGCTTTAATATCGGCAATAACCTGACTGGCATTTGAGCCTGGGCGTTGTTTGAGTACAATAGCCGCCGAAGGTTTTCCATTTTCTTTAGAAAGTACATCGTAGTCGAGCGAGCCAAATTCTATATCGGCAACGTCTCTGAGTCGCAACATTTCGCCACTGTCAGTTACTTTAATAACTACGTTTTCATATTGCTCTTTTTCGGTCATTTTACCTGTATAACGCAATACATATTGTAACGACTGAGCCTGACGACCCGAACTTTCGCCTATTTTACCGGGGGCGGCTTCTACGTTTTGTTCTTTAAGGGCTTTTATGACATCTTCTGCCGAAATCTGGTAGGCATCCAAACGCCCTGGTTTTAGCCAAACACGCATAGCGTATTCTCTAGAACCCATAATATCAACAAAACCTACACCATTAATCCTTTTGAGTTCGGCAAGGACATTAATGTCGGCAAAGTTATAGATAAACTTTTCGTCGAGGGTAGTATCTTCACTGATAAGGTTGATATACAAAAGCATACTATTTACCTCTTTTTCGGTAACTACCCCAGCTTTGATTACTTCTTCTGGAAGCTCGTCGAGTACGGTAGTAGCACGGTTTTGTACGTTTACGGCAGCTACGTCGGGGTCGGTTCCTACCTCAAAATATACTTGAATAATACTCGTACCGTCGTTGCCCGACACCGAAGTCATATAGGTCATACCGGGTACACCGTTGATGGCTCGTTCAAGAGGAGTCACTACGGCTTTGGCACATACTTCGGCATTGGCACCTGTGTATTTGGTAGTTACGGTTACTGCTGGAGGTGCAATATCGGGGTATTGCGTTACTGGAAGGCTAGTCATGGATAATATCCCCAAAATCACAATGAAAATGGAGATAACCAATGATAGCACAGGTCGATTTATGAAGTTAGTAAACATAATTTCTGGGCCTATTTAATAGAGTCGTTTTTCGAAAGTTCTTTTGCAATTTTGCTCATGGTAAGGAATTGTGGATTAACCAACATTCCTTCTTTCACATTTTGGATACCGTCATAAATAATGCGGTCGTCTATGCTTAAACCCGAATCAACTATATAGAAGTGAGGCAAACGCTTGGTAGTCTTGATGGCTCTTGACTTCACCTTGTTTTTATTATCAATTACATAAACATATATTCTGTCTTGAATCTCGAAAGTAGCTTTTTGAGGAATCAGCATGGCATTTCTGTAGCGTTGCAATAAGCGTACTTTACCACTAGCACCATGTTTCAAGATTTTTTCGGGGTTGGCAAAGCGGGCACGAAAGGCAATATTACCCGTGCTTTGGTCTATTTCTCCTTCGCTGGTTTCGATACGTCCTTTAAAGTCGTGTTCTTCGCCATTGGCCAACAATAGGGTTACTTGGGGGCTTGCTGTTTTTTGGGTTTTTAGGTTGTCGGCATAATCAAGATATTCTTTTTCCGAAACATCAAAATAAGCAAATACCTCATCGTTTTTGGAAATGGTAGTTAGCAACGTACCATCCTCAATCAAACTCCCAGGTTTATTAGGAATCCGATTGACGAGCCCGCTAAAAGGGGCTTTGATTTGGGTATAAGTAAGTTTGATTTTGGCAAAAGATTCGTTGGCTTGAGCTTCTTCAACTTTGGCACTAGCCAATTCTACTTTGTTTTGGGCTAGTTCTAGTTCTGTTTTAGAAACCACATTTTTATCTACCAATTTCTTTACATTGTTGAGGTCTAGCTCGGCGGCTTTTAGCTCGGTAAGCATACTCCTTACAATCGCTTTGGCTTTTACTACTTCTTCCTTGAGTTCGGGGTTATTGATACTAAATAGTACTTGTCCTTGTTGTACGTATTTACCCTCGTCGATGTATATTTTTTCTAAATATCCTTTCAATCGGGCTCTGATTTCTACGTTCTGAACGGCGTTAATTTCGGCTACGTAGTCGGTGTGCAGAAAGGTATCTACTACGACAGGCGATGTTACCGTGTAGTTCTCGACTACAATGTCTGCTTTTTCGTCCTTTTGACTGCAGGATGCCAAAAAAGAGCATACTACTGCTGCTAACACTAATTTTTTCATAACTTTTCTATTTGTCTGATTTGAGCATTCTTAAAACTCAGACGAGGCCATACCAGAGATAGATAATACAGTATGAGTCTTTTCTTTTATTTTGAGATTGCTATAAATTTATAAGAGTGCTTTTCGTAAAAAAATCATACCAAAAATCGCACAGGATAATATGGTGGTATCGTATCAAGATACAATACCAGTTGTTTGATTTTCAGTAAGTAATGAGAAATTCGGCTAGATTGATTTCCCTTGTTTTCTTCCAATAGTGGTTATTGTCGTATTGACCTGACCAGAGCCAATAATCCTTTGAGCATATATTCAAAATTAGTTTGGAGGAAGGTACTCCTAAGAATACCCTCCAAACTAGTTTTGTTTGTTGATTTTAATTGAATGAAGTATAACTCAAAAAATATCGCTAGTCTATCACAACGCTTAGTTGTCATAGATTCGTGGTAGATATTTATGTAGGTTGATTGTTTTGGAAAGAAAAAATATGGAAAATGTTAGTATTGGGGAGGAGGTGTATGCAGGCTTATCACAATACCTGTGTAATTGTCTGCGTATTTGTTATTAAAGGTTGAAGTGTATAGATACCAGTACAAAAAATCATCGTCTTGGATTTTGAGAATGGTATCCGAATTAGAGTAATCTTTCTCACTATCTTCATTGTCGGATGAAGAGTAGTCTATATTACAAGAGTCGTGCTGTGAATGTTGATGGCTGTGTGGACTAAAAAAGACTTTATTGTGTAAATGTTTTGACGTATAAATTCTTTCTTTAATACAATTTTTGATAGTTTGAGTTTTTGCAATATTAATGTTAGCCAACATTAATATAAAAAATGTGAGGAAAAAAATTATATGTTGTTTCTTTACTATCACTACCTTGTTTTTTGTAAAATTACTATTTTTAGGTTGGAAAAAGCCAGTATATAAGCTATAAATTCGACAAAACTGAAAAAATAGTATCTCAAAATGCTTGTTTGTAAGATGAAATTATGATAAATCTATAATTTTGGTATTGTACTAGCAAATTGAGGAGTATTGGTATAACTAAAAAATATCCTACTTTGTTCAATTTGCTAGTAGCTAAATTTAATCTTTTACTTCTTCGTAATCAATATACTCGCCACCTCTAAAATCATCGGATGATTTTCCAGATTTTGGAGGTACAAAATCAACATCGATTTGGCCTTCTCTTTTATGAGAGCTTTGATAATTGGGTTGTTGCTGTTGTTGGTAATTTTGTTGTGCTTTGTTGATTTGAGAAACTACAAAGCCTCTTAGTGCCCATTTCAATAATCGTGGAAATACGAAGAGAATCAAGGCTAGTATTATGAAGAACTTCATCATTTCGGTACACGTTTTTGTTTTTCAATAGAGTAGTCATGATTTTTAGATTTCATCACTACGTTTTGTTTTGACACCAAAGTTAATCAATAGTTCATTTGACAAAGCGTAATTTTTGTAAGTTTTTATGAATGGTTGATAAAACCCATAAAATACCCACTGTAAGGTACGAATATCAAAAGTATTATGTATCCTGCTTGTCTTGGTTGTAAAACCTATGCTCATAAAAAAAAGAGCTTGTTGTTTACAAACTCTTTTTGGAGACGATTATTATACAAAAATGCCAAAATTAGGTATTCATACAATATGAGTTTTTAAGGTCTATTATTGAATCTTCTAACTTCGTTTTGTCATTATTGTTACCTTAGCTTTAAAGTTACCAACGACATTACTACCAAGAGAATACAAATAATCCAGAAACGTGTCACAATTTTGGCTTCATGATAACCCTTTTTTTGGTAGTGGTGGTGCAATGGCGACATCAAGAATACCCGACGCCCTTCGCCAAATTTCTTTTTAGTATATTTAAAATACGTTACTTGGATAATCACAGAAAGTAGCTCGACCAAGAAGATACCACACAGTACTGGAATCAATAATTCTTTTCTGATTACAATAGCTAAAGTGGCGATTATTCCCCCAAGCATCAGACTACCCGTATCGCCCATAAATACTTGTGCAGGATAGGCATTGTACCACAAAAAGCCCACACAAGCCCCCACAAAGGCCGCACAAAAAACGGCCAGCTCTCCCGAATTAGGAATAAACATAATATTGAGGTATTGCGAAATAACTTTATTACCCGATACATAGGCCAAAATAGCCAAGGCAATACCAATAATTACGGATGTGCCAGCGGCAAGGCCATCGATACCATCGGTAATATTGGCTCCATTTGAAACGGCTGTGATAATAAAAATCACCACGATTACGTACAAAATCCAAGTGTATTGGTCAAAAGCATCAGGAATTAAATAGCTGTAATCAAACTGGTTGTTTTTGAGAAAAGGAACAGTAGTGATAAGAGCTTTTGAATCGGTGAATTTTTGGATTTCGCCAATATTGGCTGCAATTTTAGCTTTTTCATAAGTACGAACTTTGATGTCGTCGTTGAACCACATCGTAAGCCCTACAATTAGGCCAAGGCCAACTTGTCCTACAATTTTGAAACGCCCAGAAAGACCTTCTTTATTTTTCCGAAATACCTTGATATAGTCGTCTAAAAAACCAACTCCACCCAACCAAACGGCTGTAATTACCAACAAAATAATATAGACATTGTGAAGTTTGGCAAAAAGGAGGGTAGGAACTAATAACGATAAAAGGATAATAAATCCACCCATTGTAGGTGTTCCTTTTTTCTGCATTTGGCCCTCAAGCCCCAAATCACGAATATCTTCGCCGATTTGTAATTTGCGAAGCATATTAATAACGGTTTTTCCCCAAATAGCGGCTATCCCTAGCGAAGTAAGCGTAGCGGCAAATGCACGAAATGTGATATATTGAAATACACCCGCACCCGGAAAATTGAAATGTTTATCTAAATAATCAAAAAGATAATAAAGCATGGTTCAGTGGATAGAAAATTGTTGATAAATAAGGTATGATTTAAGCCCTCAAATTTCACAATTTTTTATGAATAAACGATTACAAATGATGATTAAGTTTTATGAATTATACACTAACTATCAGATTATGAGTTATATCCCAAATGCTTGTCTGAGTATTTCTCGGTCGTCAAAGTCGTGCTTAATACCCTTGATTTCCTGATATGTTTCGTGGCCTTTTCCTGCTACCAAGATAATATCGCCATTGGCCGATAAGTGATTGACAGCGAAAAGGATAGCTTCTTTTCTGTCAACAATGGTTTGGGTTTTTTTGTAGTCGATAGGCGGAACACCTTTTTGCATTTGAGCCAAAATTTCTTCGGGTTCTTCAAAGCGTGGGTTGTCCGATGTGAGTATTACTTTATCACTGAGTTCGCAGGCAATTTTGGCCATAATAGGGCGTTTGGTAGCATCACGATTTCCCCCACATCCTACAATTGTAATAACACTTTGATTACCATTTTTAATTTGATTAATGGTTTTCAAAACGTTTTCTAAGGCATCGGGTGTATGGGCGTAATCTACAATACCTACTTTTTTGTTAGTTGGCGATACCAGTTGTTCAAAACGCCCAGGGGCAGTTTGTAAGCTCGACATATTAATGAGAACTTCCTCTTTGTCTTCGCCCAGCAAAATAGCTGCTCCATAAATAGCCATGAGGTTGTAGGCATTGAATGTGCCAATTAGTTGGAAATGAATCTCTTGGTTGTCGATTTCCATTTCAAGGCCATAGATACTGTCTGAAATAATACGACCTTTTACCGTAGCAAGGGTTTCGAGCGAATAGGTACTGATATTTGCCTTGGTATTTTGTACCATGACAGCCCCACGGCGGTCGTCGATATTGATAAGGGCAAAAGCTGTTTTGGGCAACATATCAAAAAAGCCTTTTTTGGCTTTGATATAGTTGTCGAAGGTTTTATGAAAATCGAGGTGGTCGTGTGTAATATTCGAGAAAATTCCCCCTGCAAAAGTTAACCCTGTAATACGGTGTTGTACCACTGAGTGCGAGCTTACCTCCATGAAAGCATGCGTACAGCCTGCTGCTACCATCTGTGCCAATAGCTTGTTGAGGTTAATGGCATCGGGGGTAGTATGTGTAGAAGGAATAACCTCTTCGTCGATTTGGTTTTGAACGGTAGAAATAAGCCCACAACGATAGCCTAATTTGCGAAACAAGCGAAACAGTAATGTAACCGTAGTGGTTTTGCCATTAGTACCTGTAATACCTACTAGCTTCAGCTTGGCCGAAGGGTTATTATAAAAATTAGAAGAAATTGCACCTAAAGCCGCCGATGAGTCTTCTACAACAATATAAGTTATGTTTTCATGGGTTTGTTCGGGGAGTTCTTCGCAAAGAATAGCCGATGCACCCAATTCAATAGCTTTTTCTATAAAAGTATGTCCATCTATTTGCGTTCCTCTGAGGGCTGCAAATAGAGTATCTTTCACAACCTGACGAGAGTCAATCGTTAAGTGTTGAATCTCTATGGCTGGATTTCCTGAAATAGAGACTGTGTTTACATGCTGAAGGATTTCTGTAACTGTTTTCATTGTGTCAGTAGAAAAAGGAGGCCGTTGAGTTGTAGCCTGCCACTTTTCGGGGAGTTTATAACAATTTTTTTGTTCTAATAGCTGGGATTAACTTTGAGTCTATCAAAAATAAACGTTGTTTGTGGCTACCCACTTTTACGTAAAAATTGATTTTGAGTGGCACATCGAACGAGCCTTTTTGGATTTTGATGCTCAGAGGACGTTCAACGCCATTTTGTTTGGCTTGTTTTTGAATATCATCTATGTCTTTATTCGTAAATTCTTTCTTGCCAATGATTTTCTGATTGGGTAACGAAAGTTCTACCAAAATCTTTTCATTGGTTTTGATTTCTCGACTCAAAGAATAAAAAATCCCTAATTCTGTAATATTTTTCTTGTTTTTTGTACTATTTAGGTCGTCGTCGGTATCGTCAAAACCATTGGCATAAAAACTAACGTCAGTAATTGTAACGTGAAGTTTATCGTCGAGCGATTCAATTACGTCGTTGGTTTCATTTAGCTCAAATTCGAGTTTTTTTACCTCATTTTGTTTTTGAGCCAGTACAACCTCTAGTTGGCCGATAGTGGTACGCTGGCCTGCAATAATGCTATCTTTTTGCTTAACGATTTTTTGAAAGCTAGTAATTTTGGTTTCATACTCGCCAATCGTTTTGTTCAGTCTATTTTGTAATTGTTCTTTTTCGGCCGAAAGCTGAGAAATTTGTTTTTGAAGCGACTCTACAATGGCATTTTGGCGTTCTTCACTTTGCTTTTTTGCTTCATTTTTAACGGCATCGAGTTGAGCCTTTAGCTCATCAATCTTTTGTTGTTTTTCTTGAATACCCGTACGGTTGTCTTGAATGTCGTCTCGTAACCTTCCTAAATCGGTATTAATAGTTTTGATTTCTTCAGAATTGAGCTGTATTTGGCTCACCTGTACTTGTGCCTGAATATATTGCTGATAAGCCAAATAGGCAACCGCAAGTCCGATAAGAGCCAAAGCTCCATTGCGATATAATTTGAATTTTGATACTTGGGCAGAATCGTTTGTGTCCTCAGTAAAAGAAGCCATAGATTGATTGAGATAGTGATTATCGACGAAATAATAGTACTTGATAGAAATTGAACTAAAAATACAAATATTTTTGATAGAATTAATCAAAAGCTATTATTCGGTGGGATAAATATATTGAAACAACCTTACAAAAATAGGGTGATAATGTGGATTTTTATAGATATAATCCACATTATCAGGATATTTATTTGAGGGTAAGCTCAATAGTTCTGTTTTTCGAGAAAATCGTACCAGGCGGAATACTTTGGCTTACAACCTTGCCTACACCTTTAAAGTTGACACGGATACCTTTGTTTTCGAGGACAAATAGGGCATCTTTGAGCGACATTCCTTGGGTATCAGGAATTTTATTCTTTTTATTGAATTTAGTTTCAAACTCCATACGGTTCGAGTCGTCAGTTTTTACCATTGTCCAGCCTTCTGTTTGAGGCACTTTGCTGATATTGAGTTCTTTATTAATGGTATTAATATCAGATGAGTGAGCAATAATCTTACGAGTTGCATAGTTGGTTTTGTGTCCTTCTTCGGCAATAAGTAATTTGTGCATCTGAATATCGCAGGCATAAATTTTGTCGGCTATTTCTTTAAAAACAGGAGCACAGGCATCGCTGGCATAAAGGGCTTCACGCAATACCCCCCTTGGGTTGTCTATCATTACAGCAATACTGTATTTGGGGGCATCGGCAGGGAAAAAGCCAATAAAAGAGGTATAATACATCCCTTCACGGTATTTTCCGTCAATAAGCTTTTGAGAAGTACCCGTTTTGCCTGCAATTTTGTACAAAGGATTTTTGATATTTTTGGCTGTACCATGTTCAACAACACTTTCAAGCATTTTTCGAACTTTCTCTAGGGTTTTTTCTGAGCAAATAGGGTCTTCAAATTTTATTTGATTCATGTGGTAGTCCTCTACAACTTCGTCAGCTATTTTGGTATTTTTTACAATAATAGGCTGAATCCATTTGCCATTGTTGGCCACAGCATTATAAAAAGTAAGCATTTGTAGCGGAGTCATTAGCTCGCCATAGCCAATAGAATTCCAGTACATAGCCGACTTATCGCCTCGTTTGGGCAAGTTGATAATTGGAGGCATATCTGGCCGTAATTGGAAATTGAGCGGTTCGTTGAGGTGGAACTTTTGGAGATACTCATAGTATTTCTTTTGTTTGGCTTCGCCAAAATACTTTTGCATCAGCCGCATAACGCCTACATTTGAAGATACCGCAAAAACTTCTTCGGCCGAAATCGTGCCGTGTCCTCCCTTTTTGGAATCTTCAGTTTGTAGCTTTCCAATTTTGATTGTACCATCGCCAGTGGCTACTTTTTCGGTATTTTCAAGCCCCGATTCTTCCATAATAGCAATCATCGAGGGCAGTTTAAATACCGAGCCGGGGTCGGTACGGCCTAATACGGCATGGTTATAGGTTTCGGCATATACAGCTGTATCGCGGCCTACACGTGTTAGGTTGGTCATGGCTTTTATTTCGCCAGTGGCTACTTCCATTACTATTACACAACCTTTGTCGGCACGGTACTTTCTAAGGGCATGCATCAGCGAGGTTTCGGCAACGTCTTGGATATTTACGTTGAGGGTTGTATGTACATCTAGCCCCTGTACAGGAATACTCTGTTCGCCTCCTTCTACAGGTCGCCAGCTTCCACCTACGATTTTTTCAAAAATACCTCTGCCTGGTGTGCCAGCCAATTGGGTATCAAAGCTGTTTTCGATACCTACTTTGTCTTTATCTTTTTTATAACCGATGGTTCTTGCACCCATTTTGCCAAATGGGTTATAACGCACATTTACTTTCTCAAAAACAACACCACCCTTAAATTTTCCGTAACGAAAAACGGGCCATTGCCGCATTTTTTTTACCACCTGAAAATCAATCAGTTTGTCGTTGAGTACGATATAAGTGATTTTTTTGCGACGAGCTAAGTCTATTTCGGCATAATATTCTTTATAGGTGCGGTCTTTATAAAAATTAGCTAACAAATGACAGAGCGAGTCGATACCTTCATCATAAATTTTACGATTCTTTTTGTTTCGGATACTTACCAAAGGGTCAAAACCTAGTTTGTATTTTGGAAGTGAAGTAGCTAACAAGCTACCATCGTCCGAATAGATATTACCTCGTACTGCCTCGATAGTACGTTCTTTTACATAAGACATATTTGCTTTTTCTCGCCATTTTTCACCCTCAATATTCTGTAAATAGAATATTTTTCCGATAATACTTACGGCAAAAAGTAACATAAATAAAAACATAATACGAATACGTATTACTATGTCTTTTTTGATATTCATGGATAAATAGAATACTAATGTTAGAAATAAGTAAAAAAAAGACAGGTAACCCTTTGGTAAAAGGTACAATATTGTTTGTTGATTACCAGTCTTTTATGATGATTTTGGTAGGGGGAGTCTTGTTTTCTTCTAGCCCCATAGGCTCAACACGCTTAGTAATTTCCGATTGCTTTCCAGCTTTCATAAAATCGGCTTGTTGGGTTGTATAATCGGCTCGGATCTCTTCGAGCTCGGCCTTACTTTTATCTATTTGGTGAATCAAGCCCTCCGAATTCAGCGACGAAGCGATATACATCACAATCAGTAAAGAAACCCACAGTACATACCGTAACTGATAGGCGGGGAATTCGCCCCCCAAAAGACGGTCCATGTTGAAAACTCTGTCAAAAAAATCAAAAATACCACGATTGGTTTTGTGGCTTGATGCTCGCTTAGGTTGCTGTTTTGATACGTTTCTGGCCATTGATTTTATACAATTAGAATACTTGGGCTTGTTGCTTATTCCGACAAAGTAGCGATACGCAATTTGGCACTTCTTGAACGGTTGTTTCGGGCTAGTTCTTCTTGCGATGCTTCTATAGGTTTGCGTGATACTGCATCTAAGGGTTTGGTAATAGTACCATATACAATATCTTTTTGGGGTTCGCCATAAAAATTACCTGTTTTGATATAGTTCTTCACCAAACGGTCTTCTAGCGAATGAAAAGTCATGATACACAAACGGCTTTCAGTATCACGGAGTAGCTCAGGGGTTTGTTCCAAAAACTCTTGAATTACCTCTAGCTCTTGGTTTACTTCAATTCTGATGGCTTGAAATACTTGAGCAAAGTACCTAAACTCTTTGAACTTAGGGGCATATTTCTCTAAAATAGTTTTCAACTCGCCAGTCGTTTGAATGGGGGCGTTCATACGAGCCGAACAGATGGCCGAAGCCAAGGTTTTGGCGTTTTTGATTTCGCCGTACATCCCAAAAATCTTATGAAGCTGGTCTTCGGGGTATTTATTAATGACCGTAAAGGCCGAAACTTCAGCTTTTTGGTTCATACGCATATCTAAATCGCCATCAAAACGGGTTGAAAACCCCCTTGTAGGTTCGTCTATTTGGTGCGACGAAATACCAAAGTCGGCCAAAATCCCATCTACTTGCTTAATGCCATACAAACGAAGGTATTTTTTGATATATCTAAAATTAGCTTCAATAAAAGTAAATCTTTTGTCGTCTATTAATTTAGCATTTTGTTGGGCATCGGGGTCTTGGTCAAAAGCCAACAATTTGCCCTTTTCGCCCAAACGGGCTAAAATTGCCTTTGAGTGGCCTCCTCCTCCAAAAGTGACATCTACATAAACGCCATCGGGGCGAATATTGAGGCCATCCAAGCACTCATTGAGCATTACTGATTCGTGATACATTGTTTTTATAGGGCTTTGGGCAATCATGATTTGCCCTGTGAATTATCAAAGTTATGCGTGATTAGGCTATATGGAATGCTATTCCCAGCCTACTTTTGGTACTAAAAGTGTCTACTCGGAATGTAGAATACCAAGATCCAAAAATGCAATATTGACAAAAATACGGAAAATCTGTTTGGCTTTCCAGAACTTCATTGAATTAAGTACAAAGGCCAAGGGCTTTAATGAAAATGCAAAGGTTTTTGGACAGAAATCGGCAAAAATTGCCTATTTTTTCTATTTTTGTTTAGAAAACCAATCATCAACATGAAAAAAAACAACTTTCTAGGTGTTATCCTATTGTGCCTTTCTTTTTGGGCTTGTCAACAAAATACCGCTAACCTCAAGCCCCATGCAGGACTTTGGCGTGTAGTATTGGCATCGCCAGGAGGCGAACTCCCTTTTGGACTAGAACTTACCCCCAATGCCGATTCGGCTACTTATACGGCTGTTGTACTCAATGGCGACGAACGCCTCAAGATGGATACCGTAACTCTACAGGGCGATTCTATCCATATTCCTATCCAGATTTTTGAGGCCGAAATTGTGGCTAAAATCAGCAATAATAGCCTTGAGGGTTACTGGAAAAAACGCCGTAAAGGAACGGAATATACCAGTTTGCCATTAAAAGCTACTTTCAATAGTGCCAGTCGATTTGAAACTCCTATTCCACCAAGTGTAAAGGATATTTCGGGAACATGGGCCACTACTTTTATTGGCGACGAAGGCGATACAACCCTTGCTGTAGGGGTTTTTCAACAACAAAATGAAAAGCTCACAGGAACATTTTTAACCTCAACGGGCGATTATCGTTATTTGCAAGGAAATGTGGTAGGCGATAGCCTCAAGCTATCGTGTTTTGATGGCTCGCACGTTTTTTTGTTCAAAGCCAAAATATCGGATAATACAATGAAAGGCGATTTTTATGCGGGTGCTTCAGGACATGAAAGCTGGACTGCCCGTAAAGACGATAAGGCTAAGCTACCCGATGCTAATAGCTTAACTTTTATCAAACCAGGTTATAATGGTATTAGCTTTTCATTTCCTGATTTGACGGGCAAGAAAGTTTCATTGTCTGATACCCGTTATCAAAACAAGGTGGTTATTTTACAAATCATGGGTTCGTGGTGTCCTAATTGTATGGACGAAAGTAATTTCTTGTCGCCTTGGTACAAAAAAAATAAGCAAAAAGGGATTGAAATAATAGGTTTAGCTTATGAGAAAAGTGCTGATTTGCAAGAATCTGCTCCTAAAATTGAGAAAATGAAGAAGCGTTTTGAGATAGACTACGAGGTTTTGCTGGCAGGTACAAACGACAAGGCCGAAGCCTCCAAAACCCTACCAATGCTCAACAAAGTTATAGGTTTTCCTACCACAATTATTATCGACAAAAAAGGGAAAGCTCGTGAAATACACACAGGCTTTTCGGGGCCAGGTACAGGCAAATATTATGACCAATGGGTAGCTGATTTTGAGCGATTGATAGATAAGCTAGTAGCAGAATAAATAGGGGTGAATGTCCTGAAATATGGCGTGAAGTCAAAGTTTTTTAGGCAAGCTTTTGAATTTATGCTAATGTGGCCAATAAGTACTTTTCTGGTAGCTGGTGAATTTATGGGCTAGCTTTATTCTTAGCTCGGTCACTTACATGACCGAGCTATTTTTTTAGGCAAAAACCATACTTAGTACACCCAATAACATCATGATTTTGCAGGCGTTGCTCAAAAAAGCAAAGTCTTTAGGCTTGTCGGCATATACTAGCTTGTAGGTTAAATAGCCCAAAGGAAGCATCAAAACCAAAAATACATACCCAATACGTGAATGGGGTAGTTGGGTAGCCAATACAAATAAGGTAACAATAAAAGCAGCAATAAATACATACAACAACGTTTTGGTGCGTGCTATTCCCCAAATAATAGGCAGGGTTCTACAGCCGTGCTTTTCATCACCTTTTAGGTCTTCCATATCTTTAATAATCTCGCGAATCAGGGTAATAGCAAACGAAAAAATGGCATAAATCCAGACCTCTCGTTGATGGCCAGGGTAATATACCGCCAGTATGAGCAATGAAAAACCCGTGAGAATAGCCACTAAAAAATTACCCCAAAAGGCTAGTCTTTTCAGGCGATTGGAATATACCCATAAGCAAAAAACTGCTAATAAATTGACAAGGAATACCTTTCTACTGACCATCAAACCCAACAAAATACCCGAAGCATTGAATACCTGATTGATAACCAAGGCCCATCGGCGTTTGATATATCGTCCAATCACCACACGATGAGGCTTATTGACCAAATCAATTTTGATGTCATAATAGTCATTGATAATATAGCCCGACGCAGCAATCAAAATTGTAGAAAGCGTTATGAGGAAAAGGTTTTTTTCCAAAAAAGTATCTTGAATAATATCCAAAGAGGCATCGCTTTCGTGAATCAAAAAAATACGGGTAAAATATTGGGTAAATGCAATAATACATAAATTAGGCCAGCGAATAAGACGAGCAAATGCGAGGCTAGACTGCGAAAAAGTGATTTTGTGGCTAGTTTTCATAGTGCCAAAATTATATGCTTTATGGGCACAAATACGCAAAAAGACCAAAAATAGCAACTGATCATGAAATGAGTTATGGCCGTTTGTAATATTTTATGACTGCTTGGGAGAATTTTTTACAATTTACGTGTTGTTTAAAAAGGACGCTTAAAAAAAGTGATATTCAATCATATTTTTGAGCCTACGACTATCTATCTTTTTTGTGAAATTAACCGATAATAGAGGTATACTTTGGGTCTTTGAAATGCTAAAACCGTACAGGTTTTATAACTTTAGCAACACAAAGCTAGTTCGTTTTTTTGAACTAAAAAGCGAAATAACTATTATTCGGCATCAAATAGACGACCATCAAACACTCAATCTCAATTTACTCAATGAAAATCGGAATAGTTTGTTATCCAACCTACGGCGGTAGTGGTGTAGTAGCCACAGAGCTAGGAAAAGCATTAGCCAAAGCAGGTCATGAAGTACATTTTATTACATATAGTCAGCCATCAAGATTAGATTTTTTTAATGAAAATATTTATTACCACGAAGTAAGTATATCGAGTTACCCATTGTTTCAGTATTTGCCTTACGAGTCGGCATTGGCTAGCAAGATTGTCAATGTTGTATTGAACGAAAAGCTTGATTTGTTGCATGTCCACTATGCTATTCCGCATGCGTCGGCGGCATTTTTGGCCAAACAAATTCTGAAATCGAAAGGGGTACATATTCCATTTATTACAACGCTTCATGGTACTGATATAACCTTGGTGGGCAAAGACCCATCCTTTGAGCCCGTTGTTACATTCTCTATCAACGAGTCGGACGGGGTGACGGCCGTATCTGAAAGCTTACGTAATGATACTTACGATGAGTTTGAAATTATCAGTAAAATAGAGGTGATTCCTAATTTTATTGATTTAGAAAGATTTAAAAAGCTTAGAAAAGACCATTTCAAAATAGCGATTTGTCCTAATGGCGAAAAGCTATTGATGCACACATCCAATTTTAGAAAAGTAAAACGGATTGAAGATGTAGTAAAGGTATTTCATTTGGTAAACCAACAGATTCCGAGCAAACTTTTGCTGGTAGGCGATGGCCCCGAAAGAACCAGTATAGAAATGCTTTGTCGAGAATTGGGCGTACAAAACGATGTTCGCTTTTTGGGTAAACTTGATGTAATCGAGGAGGTTCTTTCTTTGGCGGATGTCTTTTTACTATTATCTGAAAAAGAAAGTTTTGGCTTGGCCGCCTTGGAGGCAATGGCCTGCGAAGTACCAGTGATCTCTTCCAATGCAGGGGGAATTCCAGAAGTAAATATCAACGGTGTAACAGGATTTGTGAGCAATATTGGTGATATTGATGATATGGCTCGCAATACGATTCATATATTGGAAAGTGACGAGCGTTTGGCCAAATTCAAAGTGAATGCTCTCAATCGTGCAAAAGAGTTTGATATTGCCAATATCTTGCCGATGTACGAGCGCTACTACGAGCAAATCACCTCAAAAAGTTGGAAGTTTCCTGAAAAGGTATTTGTAGATTGAATTAGTGACTTGTGAGGTGGGTATTGTTATATTCGTTCATTAAAATAATACAACTAGGTGTATGTGTTTTATGGCTAATATGCTAGTAATCATTTTTTGTAGTTGTTAGCCTAATGGCATAATCTTAAATGTATGATTACTTATTTGTAATTCGCTCTTTTTCAGTTAATTCAATCGCTAATTTCCAATAATAAATATATAATTATGACCCCAAATATTCCTGAAACGGACAAAAAGCGAGTAGTGATTATTGGTGCTGGTTTTGGAGGCTTACAAATAGCACGTAGCCTTGCCGATAGCGAAGATTTTCAAGTAGTGTTGATAGATAAAAACAATTATCATCAATTTCAGCCATTGTTTTATCAAGTAGCTACAGCGGGTTTAGAGCCTTCAGCTATTTCGTTTCCATTGAGGCTAGCTTTTCATGACTATAAAGATGCTCATGTAAGAATTACCGAAGTAACCAAGCTAGATACCCAAAACCAAACCATCGAAACGCAATTGGGGTATATTGCTTATGATTATTTGATTTTGGCTATAGGGGCGGATACCAACTTTTTCGGACAAAAAAATATCCAAGAAAAAGCCCTTCCTATGAAATCGGTAGGCGAGGCTCTGGGGTTGAGGAATAGGCTATTAGAAAACTTTGAAAAAGCCCTTGTGTCTGACAGTGATGACGAACGCCAAGGTTTGATGACTGTACTCGTAGTAGGAGGTGGCCCTACAGGCGTGGAGGTGTCAGGAACACTAGCCGAAATGAAACGCCATGTGTTGCCAAAAGATTATCCTGAGCTAGACTTTGACCTGATGAAAGTGTATATCGTAGAGTCGGGAGCGGAGCTTTTGGGGCCTATGTCAAAAAATGCTCAAATTAAATCAAAGGAGTATCTGGAACAATTAGGTGTCAAGGTCATGTTGAATACAAGAGTGACTGATTTTGATGGGAAATATGCTTATCTCAACAACGGCCAGCAAATCAGAACCAACAATCTTGTTTGGGCGGCAGGTATCAAGGCTAATTTTATCGAAGGGCTCAATCCCGACACACTCGTAAGGGGTGGTCGTTTAAAAGTAAACCGTTATAATCAGGTAGAGGGCTACGATAATGTTTTTGCTATTGGCGATGTAGCCCTAATGAGCGAAGAAAAATACCCCAACGGACACCCACAAGTAGCCCAGCCCGCTATTCAGCAAGCAAGATTGCTTTCAAAAAACCTCCCGAGTTTATTGAGAGGAAATCCTATGAAGGAGTTTTCGTATAAAGACCTAGGCTCAATGGCTACCGTAGGACGCAATTTGGCTGTGGTGGATTTGCCATTTTGGCGTTTTCAAGGATTTTTTGCTTGGCTTACTTGGATGTTTGTACACTTGATGTCGATAGTAGGAGTAAAAAATAGGCTATTGATATTTATTAACTGGCTCTGGAACTACATTACCTATGACCAGTCGCTTAGATTAATAATCAAACAGAAGTCGCCAAAGACAACCGATTGATTTTGAGGAAGAGAAGATGAGGCTTTCTTCAAAATTTTAGAAAATTATGATAAAAATCAACGAGGTTTACAAATTCCAAACCTCAAAACTTTGTATCTTTGTTGCTATAATTCAACGGATATACCTCTAAAAGAACTATTTTATTGTTTAAGTGCAATTTTAATCTAAAACAAAATTAACGGACAACTCATCAAGAATAAAGAATAATGGAAGCGAATCAGAAAAAAATGAGACCCAAAAACAGTGGTACAAAGCAGCTGTTTGACAACCCAATACTAGAAAAACTTTCCAGAACACATATTGCCATTCCTGTATCAATGTTCTTTGTATCAGGAGCAGTATTGGGGTGGTATGCCTTTACTTATACCGAACTTTCAAATGGGCTAATTGGATTATTATTTTTAGTAGGGGCAACCACCTTTACCTTTATCGAATATTGGGTTCATAGAAGTATTTACCATATTGAGCCAACTACCGAAGGCCGTGCCAAGTTTCAGTATATAGCTCATGGTGTTCACCACGAATACCCAAAAGATAAAAGCCGTTTGGCTATGCCTCCTGTAATTGCGGTGATTGCTGCCCTAACGCTTTTTTCTTTGTTTTTTGTTTTGATGGGCGAAGCTGCTTATGCGTTTTTCCCTGGATTTATTTGGGGATATGCTAGCTATTTATTGGTACACTATGCTGTACATGCGTATGCTCCACCTAAAAACTTTTTGAAACAGCTTTGGATTAATCATGCTGTACATCATTACAAAGACGGTAATGCTGTATTTGGTGTTTCGTCTCCTTTGTGGGATTATGTTTTTGGAACAATGGACACGATGGATAAATCAAAAGTATCTGAAAATTTGTAAGCAGTTATACAAACATAAGTCATCCCGAGTATTTAGAACAAACAAGGCGGTCGAAATTAGTTTTTCGACCGCCTTGTTTGATTAATAGCCAATAAATGCAAACAAGAGGTCTTTATTGTAAATTATCCCAAAATTCGGGATGACTCATGTTTAAAGCCTTATAATCTTGCTTGTTTTAGGAGTACTTCACCTGTATCTGTGCACAAGGTTAGAAGCTCTAAGGTTGTTTTGCCAAAAACTGGGTGCTTGAAAGCGGGGGCAATATCGGCCAAAGGAACAAGCACAAACTTGCGGTCGTGCATAAAAGGATGTGGAATAGTAAGCCGTGGGTGATTGAGCAGAAGGCTATCCCAATAAATAATATCAATATCAATAATTCGTTCTCCCCATTTTTCAGTTCTGATTCTTCCCAAATCATGTTCTATTTTTTGTAAATCTGCCAAAATATCAATAGGATTGGCATTTTGTAAGGTAACACTCAATATTAAATTTAAAAAACCTGCTTGATTTAAGTTGCCCCAAGGAGCTGTTTCATAAATATTTGAGATAGAAATGATTGAGCCTATTTTTTCTTCTATTTTATAGATTGCTTTTTGAAGATTTTCTTCTCTTTTGCCCAAATTTGAGCCTAATGACAAATAAACGGTTTGGAGTTTTGGCTCTTGCATATTATTTTTAGTAATAGATGAAAATGTTGTTTTGCCTCTTAGCTAACAAAAAAGAGGATATTACACCTTTTACGATTTGATTAAAGTATGATTGCGAATTGAGAATGATATATTGCGGGTTTCGAGTCTTTTTTGAGTCACACAACGTAAGTATACAAGACCAATCAAAAAGGTATTAAACTAGTCTTACCATAAATTTTTTAAGATTTTACCACTCACTAACGATAAAATTTTAAATCATTTTGTGTCTTTTGTTCAAAAACAGAATCATTACAGTATTCCCAAATTTTGCTACAAAATTAAGATATGTATCACAAGAATCTATCAAGTTGGGCTCTCAATCATTGATTAATTATGAAGAATAGGAATGTACGAAGTGGAAATTTGCTCATCTCTGAGCCTTTTTTAGGAGACCCTAATTTTGAAAGAAGTGTTGTGCTTATTTGCGAACACGATAACTTACATGGTTCTTTTGGTTTGGTACTCAACCAAGAATCCAACCTTTTGCTAGCGGATGTTTTAGACGATAACATTTATCCCGACATTCCGTTGTATGTAGGTGGCCCTGTTCAGCAAAATACCCTGCACTATGTGCATCGCCGCCCCGATTTGATCGATGGCGGACAAGAGCTTGTAAAAGGGCTAATATGGGGAGGTAATTTCAAGCAGGTAAAAGTTTTGTTGAACAATGGCGTATTAAGTCCCAATGATATTCGTTGTTTTATTGGTTATTCGGGGTGGAGTGGAGGACAGCTCGACGGTGAACTCAAACAGGATTCATGGATTGTGTCGCCCGCTACGTCCGAGCTGATTTTTGATACTCCTATTCAGGACTTTTGGCGAAATATTCTCAAGAAAATGGGGGGGGATTTTAAGGTAATGGCCAATTATCCAACCGACCCACGCTTAAATTAAGTAGTAACCATGAGGTTTTGCCTGTCATAACTATTTGCCATAGCCTAAGCCCACTAAAACATACACAATGATAGACCCGAACGAGCAACTGATTTTTGAAGACGACCCTGCTGTACCAGAGCTTACCATTATTCAAGCCAAATCGAGCGAAAACCTCGTGTTGTTGCTTGGTGCGTTAGGTTCGTTGATATACGTGGTTTATTTTTTCAATCAAGCCAACTATTGGGTAGGGCTGGTATTGTTGATTTTGGCAACATGGCTTACTGTTCGTTATATGAAGCAGTCGAGTCCTCGCCCTAAGTTGATTCTGAGTTTGGAAGGTATTCAGCTGGTAGGGCAGCCATTTGTATCGTGGGCTTTGGTTCATTCACTACAGATTCGTCCCGATGTAAAAAAAGATACTTATACCGAAACCTTGGTGTTTGTCAATAATGGTCGTATTCAAGAAATCCCTTTGGCCCAGTTGGCTATTAGTGCTTGGCAGCTCGAACACCTACTAGAAATCTACCAAGGGCGATTCAGACACGGTACGGCGGTGATTTTACCCGACGATGAGTCAGAACTTTCTTCTTAGAAATACCGTTTCACTTCTATAAACTACGGGCAGCCTGTAGTTTATACAACTA
Organism: Flectobacillus major DSM 103; assembly: GCF_000427405.1. Classification (NCBI taxonomy): domain Bacteria; kingdom Pseudomonadati; phylum Bacteroidota; class Cytophagia; order Cytophagales; family Flectobacillaceae; genus Flectobacillus; species Flectobacillus major. Next base: position 3,002,370 of record NZ_KE386491.1, on the reverse strand, counting down.
CCTTTATCATCTCTCAATAAAAAACTATGAAGTCAGGCTTATTATTTACTGCTTTGGTACTAAGTGTTGGTATGGCCAAAGCCCAGCAAATCACCGTAAACTTTGAAGAATACGAACCCAAATCCACACTCACTGTACCCGAACACCCTACCACAAAAGCCAAGTTCCCTTTTATAGATGTACATAATCATCAGTGGAATTTGCACGAAGAAAAAGACAACCTCGATAAACTTGTTGCGGCTATGAATGCCTTGAATATGGGTATGATGGTCAATCTGAGTGGTCGTGGGTGGACAAGCGATGAGGCTAAAAGTACTCAAACTCTTACCAAGCAAATTGCACAAATCAAACAGTATTATCCTAATCGATTTGTGGTATTTACCAATTTGGATTTTGAAAATATAGCCGAAAAAGGCTGGACAGAAAAAGCCGTAAAAACCCTAGAAGATGACGTGAAGTTGAGGGGAGCAAAAGGACTGAAAATTTATAAAAACCTAGGCTTTTCGGTAAAGGATGGAAACAAATTAGTAAAAGTAGATGACCCCCGACTAGACCCCGTTTGGGCAAAAGCTGGACAATTGGGTATTCCTGTATTGATTCATACCGCCGACCCAGAACCATTCTGGCGACCTATCGACCAGTTTAATGAGCGTTGGTTAGAACTGAAATTACACCCCGATCGTAAACGCAATGCCTCAGCACCCAATAGCAACGAATATACTTGGGAACAGCTTATAGAACAACAGCACAACGTTTTTAAAAAGCATCCTAAAACTACCTTTATTGCAGCTCACATGGGGTGGTATCCCAATAACTTACCCAAGCTAGACAGCCTACTCGACCAAATGCCTAATATGTATGTCGAAATTGGTGCAGTTATTGCCGAGCTTGGCCGTCAGCCTCATACTGCCAAACGTTTTTTTGAAAAACGCCAAGACCGTATTTTATTTGGTAAAGACTCGTGGGTTCCTGCCGAATATGCCACCTATTTTAGGGTATTAGAAACCAACGACGAGTATTTTCCATATCATAAAAAATACCATGCCTTTTGGCGAATGTACGGCTTGGGCTTGTCGGATGAGGTGCTGAAAAAAGTATATTACAAAAATGCTTTGAAAATTATTCCAGGATTAGATAAATCGCAGTTTCCACAATAAATAACTAGGAGACATGGGTTTTCTATTGATAACTCATTTATAACCTCATTCGCTATATTCTTAATAAGTGGATTCCTACACAACTTACCCAAGAATAGCAATGTTTATCCAGAAAACCTGTTATATCATAAGCAAAGCCAATAATACTATTGACCAGTAGCCTAAAAGTTAAAAAAACTTAAATAATAGCGGCTATTTTTCATTGGAAGGTAATTCAATGGTACTTTCGTACAACATTTCTGATTAGGATTGTTGTACGAAAACCTCCTTTTTCATCATGAAGCTTATTTTTATTGTATTTCTGTATTGCTGTTGCTATCAATTGACGTTTGGCCAACACGACTCCACTCAGCGAAAATATACGCCCATTAAGTTTTTGGCTATTGCTGGCAAAACTGGATATGCTCAGCGATTACGCTTTTTTGAAGAATCTACGATTGCTTTTCGATTAAAAAACAGCAAAACAAAGTACCAAGGCAAAATAGAAAGTATTAGGGATAGTTCGTTTTTTTTTACCGATGCCAACACCCTCGAAACACAGGAAATACAGCTAAGTAATATAAGCAAAGTATATGCGGGCAAACGCTATATCCCTTTCTTAACACAAGGAGCTAGCCAGATTGCCTTGGCGGGTATTGTACTTACGGGTATCGATGTCCTCAATCAGGTACAACGCAATACAACCGTACAAGTAAGCCCCGTGCTGGTAGGTATTAGTATTGCTTCGATAGGCATTGGTATTTTGGGGAATAAGTTGTCAAGCCCAAGTTATCGAATCAATCAAAAACATCCCCTAAAAATACGCTTCTTATAACAAAATGTCGAAATCTTATTGAAACCTTCTTCTCATGGCTTAATTTTGTCTTTCTTCTGAAAAATATTTTCACCATAATTTATACACTTTGCATAGATTATGGTAATTAACCAAAATGTGATGTAGGAAGTATTTTCTGAAATCCACAATCTGATATTCGACCTTGAAAAAGCTATTACTTCAAAAAGTTCAAAAGTCTTTCCAAACGGAAATACCACTGCCATCTTCCAAATCAGAGTCAAATCGTGCCTTGATTATCAACGCTTTGGCAAAAGGTGTGGATAACTTATCTAATCTTGCAGAAGCTAGAGATACCCAAACCATGATGCGTTTGTTGGCTTCAAACGATACCGTTGCCGATGTTATTGATGCTGGTACAACCATGCGTTTTTTGACAGCTTACTTTGCGGTATCGGGGCAAAACAAAACCATGACTGGTACGCCTCGTATGTGCGAGCGTCCAATTGGTATTTTGGTCGATGCTTTGCGTGCTTTAGGGGTAGACATTACCTATCTTAACAACGAAGGATACCCTCCCTTGCAATTAAATGGATTTCATTTTGCAGGAAATAAGCATTTGGCGATTCGTGGCGATGTTAGTTCGCAATATATTTCGGCATTGTTAATGGTAGCACCTTTGTTGCCTGAAGGTTTGGTTTTGGAAATTACAGGCGAATTGGGTTCAAAGCCATATATCGAAATGACCCTCAAGCAAATGGAGGCATTTGGTGTTGTAGCTCAGGCCGATTGGAACACTAAAATCATTACTGTATTGCCACAAAGCTATCAGCCTATTCCGTATGCAGTAGAATCTGACTGGTCGGGTGCTAGCTATTGGTTTTCGGTGGTAGCTCTTTCCGACAACGAGGATGCGTCTTTAGAACTGTTGGGTTTGAAAGAAAACTCCCTACAAGGCGACTCGGTTGTAACCGACATTATGAGCCATCTGGGCGTAAAATCTGAATATACAGGTCGTGGCTTTAAATTGAGCAAAATCCCTGCTGAGGCTTCTTTAGCATGGGACTTCACCAACTGTCCTGATCTAGCACAAACCATCTGTGTGGTGGCCGCTGCCAAAAATATTTCTTTAACCTTAACAGGTATAGAATCGTTGAAAGTAAAAGAAACCGACCGTATTATGGCTTTACAAAATGAGTTAATCAAATTGGGAGCAACATTACAAGAAGTAGAAACCAACCATAAGTACCTATTAACACCCAATGCCGTAGAACGCTTGCCTGCACCTGTGTCGATTCATACCTACGACGACCACCGTATGGCTATGGCTTTTGCTCCGTTGGCATTGGTCGAAGAGGTAATTATCGAAGAGCCAGATGTTGTTGTGAAATCGTACCCAAGCTTCTGGAAGCATTTAAGTAAGATTGTTACTATTGTAGAATAAAAAGTATTTTACGTATAGATTATTTGTACTTTAAGGCTATTCTATAAGCTAGAATAACACATTGAGTATCAAATATTAACTCCAAATAAAGGAGTATAAAAGTCGTACAGTAGGTATTATTGTACGACTTTTTTTTTGGAGGATTTTTCCAAAAGCGTTGTGTCAAATTTGTTTATTAAGCCACAAATTTTATATATTTATGTTTTAATGATTTGATAGTCAGTATGTTGTGTTTTTATTGCTTGTTTAAGCTAAATAACAAAATACTACAACAATCTGAAGATAAATACATTAATTCTGCCATTTTTGTCTCTAAAAGATACGCACTTCTTAAACAAAATAGTTTATGTTTGACCATTCGTCTAAGGTAACTTCCGACACATTTGCCAATATTGACTTAATTCACCCATTACTTATAGGAAACGAGTTTATGAGTCCTCGTATTCAGCTTTCAGAAGAGGCCCAAAGCGACTACGACCTACTTTGCAAATACGCTATTCGTCAAGGCTGGATTCAATGGGCCGACTTTCGGGCTCATCTAAAGGGTATCAATAACGCTGTTGTTGTCACAGACGTACACCAAACAATTCTTTTGGCCAGTGCAGGTTTTGAACGCATGACAGGCTATACGCCCAAGTTTGCTAGAGGAAAAACGCCCAAGTTTTTGCAAGGAAAAGATACCGAAAGTCATATCCGAGCTGTACTAAAAGAACATATCCAAAAGAAAGTTCCAGTAGAAGCTATACTGACCAACTATCGCAAAAATGGCGATGCGTATAAATGCCGTATCAAAATTTTCCCGATGTTCAATAAATCATACGAATTGGTCAATTTTATGGCCTTAGAAGACGAAGTGACTGACTGATAAAAAATCAAAGAAATATAGGTTGGGAATATAGAAGCTCATTATCTTTGTAGTCAAATTTGTATTTTTAGGTGAGCAGTCGAATAAATATAGCAGCTTTAATAATGGCTTTTATGCTGGTAATCAGGATGATGGCTATTCCTTTGTTGTATTTAGATTATAACCTTCGCAAAGACTATATTGTACAAAACCTTTGTGAAAACCGCCTAAAACCCCAAATGAATTGTAATGGTAAATGTTATTTGGCCAAAAGAATAGCCTTATCGGAACAGCGAGAAACTACCGAAAAGGGAGCAGCCTTTGCTCATATTCTTTTTGAAATACCTTATTATATTCCTGCAAAATCAGTCGTTAAGTTTGATTTTTATCCAGAATCTATCACACCACAATTACCTAATTACTCTATTATTTATTCATCAGAATATTCCTCTTCTCATTTTCGCCCTCCAGCGGTATAATTTCCTCCTTTTATTATTACCTAATCAAAAATCAGGCATGAATCATTGTGTCCATACCTGACCGTATTTTCTATTACAAAACCTAATTAATTAGGTTTGCAATTTTCCATTTTAAAGATATATCATTTCATGAAATTATTACGCATTTTCATGGCTATGCTTTTATGCACAGCCTCTGCCATATTGCATGCCCAAGTTACTGGTAAAGTATTTGATAGCCTCACCAAAGAACCCCTCGTAGGGGCTACTATCGAGGCGGGCAGTGTAGGAACAACCACCGACATCAACGGTAATTTTAGCTTGAAAAGTACACCTTCTACCCTTACGGTTTCATTCGTAGGTTTTAAAAGGAATACAATGACCGTTGGAGGAAATAAAGCCCTTAGGATTGGCCTAGAGCAGCAATCTAATGATTTACAGCAAGTTGTAGTAACCGCTAACCGTGAAGCCAGCCTACGTACAGATGCTCCTGTGGCTATTGCCAAGCTAACCCCACTACAAATAGCCGATGCTAAATCTACGCTGATGTTTGAACTACTGAACAAAGTGCCTGGAGTAATGATGGTCAACCTCAACAACGAACAGCACCAAATGGCTATTCGCCAGCCGTTTACTACCAACGCTTATTTTTTGTATTTGGAAGATGGCCTACCACTGCGTCCGATGGGTGTATTTAACCATAATGCTTTAATCGAAACCAATGTGTTTTCGGTAAGTAGTATCGAAGTAATGAAAGGGCCTGCTTCGTCGTTGTATGGCCCCGAAGCAGTGGGCGGAGCTGTGAATGTAATAACTCAAAAGCCAACAGCCGTACCTGTAGCCAGAATTGGCGTTCAGGCCGATAATTATGGTTATAAGCGTGTACAATATGCTGCAGGTGGTATGATTACCAATAAGTTAGGGGTTTTTGTTGGTGGTTTTGTGGCCAAACAACGCAATGGCTGGCAAACTCGCTCAGACTATGATAAGTTTTCGTTGAACTTCAGAGCAGATTATAACTTTTCGGATAAAACCAAACTTATTGGAACACTTAGCCATAACGACTACAATTCACAAACAGGGGGCAGTGTCGATAGTATTGCTTTTTATAACCGAGCGTACACAAGTCAAACAGATTTTACCTACCGAAAAGTAAAAGCTACAAGAGCTTCTCTCAAGCTCCAACACCAATGGAATAGCCAAAATGAGTCGTTTTTGACAGCCTTTTATCGTGATAATGCCGTTGGGCAAAACCCATCGTATAGTATTCGTTGGACATCGGGAGCTAGTACCGCTACTGGACAAATCAATGAAAATAGCTTTAAATCTTATGGTTTTGTGGCACAACATACCAAGAAGTTTGATTTTGCCAATGCCAAATTATTGTTAGGCACAAGCTATGATTATTCACCAACCACTTATTGGGCTTATCAAATAGACCTCCAGGCACAGCTTCGTGCCGACAAAAAATCGGTTGAGAAATACACCTTGCTCAAAGAACGACCAGATATTTATTTGGCCAACTACGATGCCAATTTATATAACTCGGCAGTGTATGCTCAGCTTGAACTGAACCCTATTGCAGCATTAAAATTGGTATTGGGTGGTCGCTTCGATAATATGTCGTTCGATTACAACAACTATTTGGCCAATACCAATGGTAGCAAAAGTTATCACCAATTTACCCCAAAAATTGGGGCAACGTACGATTTGGGTAAAGGAATAGGTGTATATGCCAATTATTCAAAGGGCTTTTCTCCTCCAGGACTAACGTCTATTTTTACTAAACGTCCAACGCCAGCACCCGATGGCTCACAGTTTTATTATAACCTCGAACCTGCTTCGTTCGACAACTATGAAATAGGAGGCTGGGCTTCGCTGTTCAACAACAAAGTGTATATCGACTGGGCAGCCTACCAAATGGACGGTCGCAACGAGCTATTGAATATTCGCCAACCCGACAACTCTACCGATTACCAAAGTGCAGGAAAAACCTTGCACAAAGGTTTAGAATACAGTATTACCTACAAGCCTAATGCCGAATGGAATGTAAGATTTGGCGGTACCAATGCTATTCACCGTTTTGTACAGTTTACCCTCAGTACTAGAGCTACCGATTTGGTGAAAAACGTAGATGGCTTTGATATGCCACAAGCTCCTAAATGGATAGCTAATACCGAAGTGATTTACAAACCTCGTTATGTAAAAGGATTACGTGTGGGCTTAGAGTATCAAAAGGTTTCTTCTTGGTTTCAAAACCAAATCAATACTGTTTCGTATGAAGGATATGGAATATTCAACTTCCGTGCGGGCTACCAATGGAAGGGTATCGAGGTATTTACCAATATCATGAACCTAACCGACGAGCTGTATGCCTATAGCGCTAGCCGAGGCAATAATGCTACCGACCGTACTACCTTCACGGCTTCTGCTCCACGAACATTTGTGTGGGGTATTCAATACAACTTTACAGGAAAACATTAATAAAGTGTCTGCTCGTACAAAGCTATTTTGTACGAGCAGACCCCAAATAACACAATCAATCATGGAAACAACGCTTGAACAAAAATTAGCCCCAAAAGGAGGCTTCAAAAAAGTAGTTCAACGAAATATGTATCAGTGGCACAGAATTATCGGACTTATAACGGTTATTCCTGTGATATTCTGGACATTGTCGGGGCTTATGCACCCATTTATGTCACACTGGTTTAAGCCCAAAATTGCCAAAGAGTTTATCCTTGCCAGACCTATTCGTAAAGAGGCCATCAAATTGTCTTTGCAAGAGGTACTTCAGCAAAATGGTATTACTCAGCTCAAAAACTTTCGCTTGGTATCCTTTAAGCATCAAACCTATTATCAAATTAAGCGTGTAACCGATAAGCTGATTTATTTGAATGCCACTACTGGTCGTGAATTACCCAATGGCGATTTGGTATATGCCGAATGGATGGCTCGTGAACTTTCGCAAGATTCTACATCTACAATAAAGGCTATTACTGTTCAAAGCGAATTTGATAATCAGTACAAATTTGTCAATCGTTTATTACCTGTGTATAAAGTACAATTTGAACGTGCCGATGGCCTTGATGTATTTGTAGAAACAGAATCTACCCGAATGGCCACCTTCAATACCAATGCCCGAAAAACCTTTATCTGGATTTTTGATGTATTTCATAATTGGTCATTTTTAGAGGCTATTGCCAACAATTGGGTACGTATCACCGTCATGATATTACTATTAAGCATTATTATTATCTCGACACTTTCGGGTTTGGTTATTTATGGGTTTATGTGGGGAAAGTTCAAAAAGCCTCGCAACACACAAGACCAAGTGGGTATTCTTCGTAAATATCACCGACAAATTGGGCTTTGGGTAAGCTTTGTTACCTTTACTTTTGCTTTTTCTGGAGCGTATCATGCTACCAAAAAATATACTCCCGACGAGCGTCTAAAGTTTGTTTATGACCCTATCTTTAAAACAGAACAAATACAACAGGCTTCGTTAGGGCTAAATTTACCTTGGGAAAAAGTGGTAAACCTTTCACTAGCCAAACTCAAAGACCAAGTATATTATCAGGTATTTTTCAAAAAAGAGGACGACAATACCCCTCAGCCTATTTTTGTTAATGCTACCACAGGAACAGAACTCAAAGGGGCAACCATCGAATATGCCAAATACTTAGCCAACAAGTTTTCTAACATGGCAAAACCCCTAGAGTCGGATGCAAGTATTGACTGCTGCGAGCCTACAGCCGATGTTCCTAATGTTGCTATTAATGAGGCAAATTTGCTCAAAACCGACTATCTAACCAAGTTTGACCGTGAATATGGTTTTGTCAATAAAAGATTACCTGTTGTAAAACTGGCCTACAATACGCCCGACAATACAACCTATTATATCGAAACAGCTACAGGCCGTTTGGCTACTAAAGTAGAGAATAGTGACCGCCGAGAAGGGTTGAGTTTTGCGGTATTGCATAAATATTTTTTGATGGAATGGGCTGGCAAAGATATTCGAGACATGGTAACGCTAATTTCTGCATTGGGTGTATTGGTGGTATCGGTGTTTGGATTAGTTTTATTTTTGAAAATAAAATAAGACCCAAATAGAAAGGTTTTGGGTAGATAATACCTGTTTTTATTTTAACCAATAAAAAAGAATAGAACAATCTAGGCAAATTTGTAGTTTTGAAAAGGAATATTAAACGATTACGAAATACAAATTTCGATTACTTAGGTACAATCCAATTAAAGATCCTTTAGAACAAACACTAACTAAATTCAGTATGAAAAAATCTATTCTTGTAGTTTCCTTGCTTAGCTTATTAGCATCTATCAATATTCAAGCGGAAACAGGCCCTAAAAAAACAACAAAAGTGGCAAAAATAAAGGCCGATGTTGATAATGGAGGCTTGTTGTTGCCCAAAGGCTTTGGTGCATTGGTAGTAACCGAAGGTGTAGGAAAAGCCCGTCATTTAACGGTAAATAGCAATGGCGATATTTATGTACGTTTGAGCAAGCTAAGCGGAGGAAACGGTACAGTATTGCTAAAAGATACCAACGGCGACGGTAAGGCCGACGAAACTACTACTTTTGGTAATTTTACAGGTACAGGTGTGGTTATTGGCAATGGGTATTTGTATGCCTCTTCAGACTCGTCGGTAGTGAGGTATCCGATAAAAAATGGAAAAGTTGACGAAAAAACTCCCGAAACCATCGTTACAGGTTTGGAACTTTACAGCGAACATGGTACTAAGTCAATTGAACTAGACGATAAAGGACATTTGTATGTAACTTTTGGTGCACCATCAAACGCTTGTCAAGAAAAAAATCGTCAGAAAGGCTCTAAGGGCATGGACCCTTGTCCTATTTTAGATTGGCATGGTGGAATTTGGCAGTTTGATGCCAACAAAAAGAACCAAAAACAAGCCGATGGATTGCGTTATGCCACAGGATTGAGAAATGTAGTAGGACTTGATTGGAACAAACAAACAGGCGAATTGTATGCTATGCAGCACGGTCGTGACCAACTTACTACTTTGTATCCTAATTTGTACAATGCCGAGCAAAGTGCTGAATTGCCTTCTGAGGAATTCTTGTTGGTAAAAAAAGGTTCTGATTTTGGCTGGCCATATTGTTATCATGACCGTTTTCAGAACAAAAAAGTGTTAGCACCCGAATATGGTGGCGATGGCAAAATTCAAGAGCGTTGTGAAGGAAAAGACCAACCTATTATGGCTTTTCCTGCTCACTGGGCTCCCAATGCTTTGATGTTTTATACAGGGAATATGTTTCCAGCCAAATACAAAAACGGAGCATTTATTTGTTTTCATGGTTCATGGAATCGTGCCCCATTAAAGCAAGGAGGCTATTTTGTAGCATTTGTTCCTTTTGGTAAAAATGGAAAACCTTCGGGCGAATACGAAGTATTTGCAGAAGGCTTTGCGGGTGGTGCTGAAATAAAAAATCCTGGCGATGCCAAGGCTCGTCCTGTAGGCTTGGCACAAGGTGCCGATGGCTCTATTTATATCAGCGACTCGGTAAAAGGGAAGGTGTGGCGAGTTATATACAACAAGTAGTGATCTAAAATTCTTATTGAGCGGTTAAATGTAATTTTAATCGCTCAATTGCTTTCTATATTCTTATTTTCAGTTCAATCATGAAATCACTTTTTACATTAGGATTGTTGCTTTGCTTGATAAGTACTGCAATGATTTCTCCAAAAACAACCCCCATTCCTAGTGCCAAAACACAGTATCAGTATGCAATGGCTGACTCAGGAAAGGCTATTTACGAAACATATTGCCTGGTATGCCATCAGGAAGATGGCAGTGGTGTACCCAATATGAACCCTCCTCTGATAAAAACCGACTGGGTTTTGGGCGATTCAGCACGATTAATCAATGTGGTATTGAAGGGGCTAAAAGGTGAAGAAATCAATGGCGATAGTTATTCAAATGAAATGCCTGCTCATGACTTTCTAACCGATAAACAAATTGCCGAAGTACTGACGTATGTACGAAGTAGCTTTGGCAACACGGCATCGGCTATCAAACCCGAATATGTGAAAATACAAAGACAGAAAAAATAGAGGTATTGTGTCTTAAAATAAAAATACTAATACAAAGAGCTAAATTGAAGTGCTCAATGATAAGTATTATTTTCTGAGATTCAATAATGGATTAAGGTATTGGCTACCTTTAAAAAGACTACAACATAAGTTATCCCAAATTTAGTGATTTGTGATTTAGTGAATAGGCCCAAGGCTATCTCAATATGTTGAGTTTTTCAAATACTAACTTTTTTTCTAAAAAATCACTAAATCACCCATTCACAATTCAATCTCTACTGCGACAATATATCATCACTTTTTACGGAAAACTTATACATTTTTTCGCCCGAAGGAGAACGCAATTTTACTACATAACTTCCACTCGTAAGGGTATAAAGGGGTTTTAAAACTACATTATTATCGTTGGTAAGCTCCAACTCACAAGGAACACCCAAGCCCGACTCTGTACCTACCAAAGCAGTTATATTGGTATTATTGTCTACAGCTACACTAATAATATCCCTATCGCTTTGTTTAAGTACCGAAACAGGACTATTGGGTTTGGCTTGTAAAGGTGCATACACATAAAACTTCCCATCGCTTTCGTACTCTACAATACGATAATTTTCGGTGTTTCGCATGGCTTTAGAGTCTATAAAAGTAAATTGGAGTCGCTCATCAGCTATTGACTCTTTTACTTCTATTTCTCGGATGTCGAAAAAAGTTTCATTGTCTTTACTTCGTTGAACAATAAACCGAGCTGGCCTATGGCCTTCGCTAGTAACCCATGTAAGAACCGCACGGTTACCCTCGTTGACTTGAATCGTGAAGAGAATTTCTTTGTTGGAGCGGGTTTTGATTTGTGCAAGGGCACAGAAGGATAGCCCTAAAAACAGGAATCCTGTCATAGTTAAATACTTTACTACTTGTTTCATTGAGGTTTGATGGAATAATATTTATGGGTTCAAGTGTTCTTTACAATAAGCTATTTGGCGGTAATACAATATGATAGACTATTATAAAAACACCCAAATATAGAATTATTCCAACAATTAATTAAACAAAAAAATAATATTATTTAATTTTAAGCTTATAAACATAAGTCATCCTAAATTTTAGGTATAGTAAAAGAGACCCCCTATTTGTGTTGACAGGGATTCATGAGGTTGTCAAGTGGACTTTGATGAGGCTTAGCCTTTGCTCAAATAAGAAAGATTGAGCTACTATTCATGAAAAAGGCGTTCGAAAAACTGATTTCGAACGCCTTTTTATATTAAATGTCAGCATGACACATCTTTAGCCACAAAGCATTGGATCTCCACTAGTGAAAATCATAGTCAAAAATAACCACTAATTCACTAGCTCACTTCAGCTAAAAAGTAAATAAACTCCAATACCAGCAAAATAGCCAATAAGAGCAGGTAAGCTGATTTTGCGAACATACCAGATAAAATCTATTTTTTCCATACCCATTACTGCAACACCCGCTGCCGAACCAATAATCAAAATACTTCCACCTGTACCAGCACAATAAGCCAAAAACTCCCAAATTTTAGAATCTGTAGGAAAGTGAGCTAAATCGTACATTCCCATCGATGCCGCTACCAATGGCACATTGTCGATAACCGCCGAAGCTAATCCAATGGCAATTACAATAATATCTTGATTACCAATGGTTTTGTCCATCCAAACAGCTAAGTTATTCAACAAATGTGTAGACTCAAGAGCCCCGATAGCAATTAAAATACCAAGAAAAAATAAAATACTAGAGGTATCTATTTTGCTCAAAGCATAAGCCACCGAAAAAGGCTTGCGTTCTTCTTCATCTTTGCCACTATGAAGTATTTCAGACACTATCCAAACAACCCCTAAACCCAACAAAATACCCATATAAGGAGGTAAATGAGTAACCGTCTTGAAAATAGGTACAAACAAAAGCGTTCCCAAACCTACTACTAACATAATGATAGAATTTTGGGTTTTTAGCACAAGTTGATGCTTGTTTTCTTCAACAAAATCATCTTGAGGTAACCTCTTTATAGTCCCTTTCAAACGAGCCGAAATAATCACTAAAGGAATAAGTAACGATATTAGACTAGGGAAAAATAACCCTTTAATAATATGGCTTGGCGTAATCTGACCGCCAATCCAAAGCATAGTAGTAGTTACATCACCAATAGGCGACCAAGCTCCTCCTGAATTGGCGGCAATAATAACAACACCAGCAAAAAGTCGGCGTGTTTCTGGGTCTTTGATAAGTTTACGTACTACCGAAATCATAACGATTGCCGTAGTAAGATTGTCGAGGGCCGCAGACAAAAAGAAGGTAATAACGCTCACAATCCAGAGTAATGTAATCTTATTTTTACTTGTGATACGGTCGGTAATAAGCTTAAAACCATGATGAGCATCGACAAGCTCGACGATGGTCATAGCTCCTAACAAAAAGAAAAGGATTTCGGATACACTGCCCAAATGGTGCGATAAATCGGCTACGACGTTGTCGACCTCATGCTGACTACCAATAGCATAGACCGTCCAGCAAAGTACTCCTGTTAGCAAAGCCGTAGCTGTTTTGTTGATTTTGATAGGGTGTTCGAGGGCTATAGCAAGATAGCCAATCACAAAGATAAGAATGATAGAAAGTAACATAGGAATGAGTTTTGATTATCAACCAATAGACAAATAAAAGCGAAAGAGCTTAGAAAAGCAAAGTCCTTGCCAACACTAGGCTGGCAAGGACTTCTATTGGTAATTCTCTAAAAGAGTGATTATTTCAATTTAGCAACAGCTACTTTAATTCTTTCGCAAGCTTCAGCCAACTGTTCGTCGGCAGCAGCCGTAGAAATACGCATACAGTTAGGTGCACCAAAGCCCGAACCTGCTACAGTAGCTACAAACGCCTCGGCCAATAACCACAAACAGAAATCATCTGAGTTGTTGATGGTAGTAACGCCATCGGTTTTGCCAAAATAATAGCTAATATCTGGGAATGCGTAGAATGCTCCGTCGGGCATATTTACTTTAAAACCAGGAATTTCACGCAATAAGCCTACTACCAACTTACGACGACGGTCATAAGCTTCTTTCATTTTGTAAGCTTCGTCTAAAGGGCCATTGAATGCTGCTACGGCTGCTTTTTGGGCAATCGAGCATGTACCTGAAGTAACCTGCCCTTGTAATTTCTCTAAACCTTCGGCAATCCATTTGGCAGAAGCCGTAAAGCCGATTCTCCAACCTGTCATAGCATGACCTTTGGCAACACCGTTTACAGTAATAACACGGTCTTTGATAGCAGGAATCGAACCAATCGAGAAATGCCCACCTTCTGTAAAGTTGATGTATTCGTAAATCTCATCAGCCAAAACAAAGATATTAGGGTGTTTTTCAACGATAGCTGCAATAGCTCTTAGTTCTTCTTCTGTATAAACCGACCCTGTTGGGTTATTTGGCGAAGCAAACATCACCAACTTTGTTTTTGGTGTAATCGCTGCTTCAAATTGCTCAGGAGTAACTTTGAAGTTGTTTTCAAAAGAACCCTCTACAATTACCGAAGTACCTTCGGCCAATTTTACCATTTCTGAGTACGATACCCAGTACGGTGCAAAAATGATTACCTCTTCACCTGGATTAACCAATACCGAAATAGCATTAGCCAATGCGTGTTTAGCTCCTGTTGAAACTACAATATTTTCAGCACCCCATTCAAGGTTATTGTCACGTTTGAGTTTATCAGCAATTGCTTTACGCAAATCAGGATAACCAGCTACTGGTGAATAACCATGAAAGCCAGCATCGATAGCATCCTTGGCTGCATCACAAATATGCTTGGGTGTTTTAAAATCTGGCTCACCTACAGAAAGGCTGATAACTTTATGACCTTGTGCTGCTAATTCACGAGCTTTTTTGGTCATTCCCAACGTAGCCGACTCTTCTAATGCGTTGATTCGACTTGATAATAATTCGACAGACATTGTTTTTGTTATTTCGGATTATGAAAAAGTATGTTGAGGCTTGAGATTGTATCAATACCTCCAAAAATTGTACAAAATTACTTGATGTTGTTTTGTGAAGCTAACTTTTTTTTAAATAATTAACAATCAGTTTATTTTTTTAGAAAAATAATAAATAAATGCCTTTTGTATTGCTGTTTTGTTAAAATACTGGCTATTTCGATAAGGTTTTTTAAATAAATAAAAATATGGGTTTTGCCAAAAATAGAGGCTGAGTATACAAAATCATAAACCTAATACCAGATTGCCATTGGCTACGATATTGACTTGTCCATAATTGAATACTTGCTTGGCTCTAGCAAGGCTTTGGATACTAATTATGTGGCTATTTTGAATCATTACGGTATCGCAAGCAATAGGTATACAGTTGCAGTCCCAAGTAGTAGTACTGTGCCAAGCCCCCGAAGATATACTTTTGATAATGGTGTTTTCGTATTCGTCGGCACCCGCATCAGGGTATGTTCCGTATAGGCGGCTTCCTCCACCAAAGTCAGTATTGCCTCGGTTCACTGCCAAATCGGCAATTCCGATGGCCTTAGAATTACACAATAACCTGAAATCTCCCAATGCAGCATTCATAAAGCTTGGTTGGCCAACAACCGACTGGCGGTCTTGATTTGTAGCGTTTTGATAATTGCTAAAAGCATAATAAGGGGTTGAATTATAAACAAATAGTAAGTTTGACAGGCTTCCGTCCGAAAACCAAAGGTTATGATTTAGTTGTAAGTTGATATAAGAACTATATGAATTAAGAATTCGAGAACGGTTGCCATTGTGAAAGATATTGTTTTTGACGACCGAATTTTTAGAAAAATCCAAGGTGATCTCGCCAAAGTCGGTAGGGCTTGTTTCTTCGGGTTCTAGGGTATTTTGAAAATTGTTGTAAGAGGTATTATAAACAATAGCCGAGCTATCAACCCACCCTCCGTAGGCACTATTAAGCCCGCCCATACTAAAGCCCGCCCTAGTATTGTTGTAGGCTATGTTATTTCTGAGGGTATCTCTTGAGGCATATTGATTAGGCGTTTCGCAGTTAATAGCAAAGCCCCTTTGGCAGTTGTATACTTTATTCCGCTCGGCGGTAATATTCCTAGCTCCATCAATATAAATCCCCGCCGCCAAAGCTACAGGACTTTTACAGTTATAAACCACATTATTGAAGATTTTGCCCCGACGAGCATAGGTATTTAAACCATGAAAACCACCTGCCACAATACCTATATTCTTGATATTGTATACGATATTTTCTTCAATAACAAAATTATCGACATTGCCGCTTACCTGAATCCCCTCGCTATATCCTGTTCGGCAATCGTGTACTCTATTGCCCTTTATCAAAAACGTATGAGCTGGTATTGTGTTGATATTTCGTACTACAATAGGATTGGTATTGAGCGAGTAATTTTGTAAAGGAGAAACATCATTACTCGAAAAATGAATCTGCTCTATTTCATTATTCAGAATTTCGATATGATGCGAGGCTTCAATAATAGCAATACCTTTTGAGTAATTACCAATATAATTCCTGATTTTTAAACCCTTGATTCTTACATACGACTGATTGACAATTACGACACCTTCTTTGGGCGAATTGCTTACTTCTGTTCCATCCAAAATAACAGTTTCATTTTGGTAGGGTTCAATTGATAGAAACCCCGAAATATTGCCCGACTTGAAAATAAAGACGGCTTCTTTGAAAGTTCCAGCCCTCAAATAAATCGTAGTAGGCTGGCCGTTGGGGGCGGTATAGAGGGCATCTGCAATTTTGTTGAAAGGCCTAGCTATTGTGCCATTGCCTCCAGCAGGAGCATTGGCCTGTACAAAAATAATGGTTTGGGCAAAAGAAATATGCGTGCAAACCATTAATAATAAGTAGATTATCGTTTTCATAAGTGTTATGGTATTAGGCTGAGTTGCTAGGGTGAAGATAAGAAAGTTTAGACGATAAAACACCTCCTGAATAAATGAATTGAGGAGATAATTCAGAGAATCGTATAGGATAAAATAGCCCATCTTTCTTTCTAAAACCTGATGAACTAATTATCTTGCAAGCTAAACCGGCTAATAACCTATTCTATGAGTCATACCCATACTGCTATTCAGTGTAAAAATTGTAAAAATGAGTTTCATGGGCATTATTGCCCCAATTGTGGACAAAAAGCCAAAACCAAACGACTCCATTTTAATGACATATTTTCGGAATTACTCAATGCCTTTACTTACCTAAACAGAGGAATACTGTTTACTATCAAAGAGCTTACTTTACGCCCTGGGCATAGTATCCGTGAATATGTTGAGGGTAAAAGAGTGGTACATTTTCATCCTGTCAATTATTTGTTAATGATAGGAGGGCTTAGTACTTGGATTTATATAACCTTTTGGGGTAACTTTTTTGATATAAAATCTTTAGTAGGCCCAATGACTGCCCAAGATAGGAAAATGGTGTTACCTTTTGTAGAAAAAATTTTACACTTTGCCTTTGAAAACTATACCTATCAGCTAATGATTAGTATTATTATGTATGGTTTTTTTTCGAGTAGAATTTTGGGTAATAGTCGATACAATTTTACGGAAGGTGTTGTCCTCAACCTTTTTCTACTGTCTCATGCCGAACTCATTAAATTGCTGTTGTTTCCTTTTCAGATATTCGGGAAAGCCCATTTAATCCTCTTAATTGTACATGGTATCGTAGCATCTTTACTAACGAGTGCCTATATTATTTGGGCTTATATTCAATTTTTTGAAGAAAAAAACATTTGGCGAGGTATCGGTAAGGCTTTTTTGGTGATATTGGCTACGGCAGTTTGTATTGGCCTTATTTCGGGCATAGGGGGTTTTCTGTTTGGGTTGTATTCCAAGCATCATATTCACTTACCTTTTTTGAGCAATTTAGTGCCTTAGTATTTAAAAGGAACAATCATGAAAATATTACATACTGCCGATTGGCATTTAGGAAAACGTTTAGATAACTTTTCACGGCTAGAAGAACAAAAAGAAGTACTCACCGAAATTTGTGAAATTGCCGAACAGCAACAAGTAGACGCAGTGATAGTTGCAGGCGATTTGTTCGACAACTTTAATCCATCTGCCGAGGCTACCGAGTTGTTATACAGTACCTTGCATCGGCTTTCGCACAATGGCACTAGGGCCGTAATTGCTATTGCAGGCAATCATGATTCGCCCGAACGCATTGAAGTACCCGACGCACTGGCACGGGCTTGCGGAATTATTTTTGTGGGCTATCCCAATACGGCTATTCAGCCATTTGCTACACAAGCGGGCTTGGTTATTACAAAGGCCGACAAGGGTTTTGTCGAAATTCAGCTACCTAATCAAAAAGTACCTTTACGATTAATATTAACGCCTTATGCCAACGAACTAAGGCTAAAAACGTATCTGGGGGTAGACAATACCGACAGTGGCCTACGAGAACACCTTCAGCAACATTGGCAGGATTTGGCCAATCGGTATTTCGACGAGCAAGGTGTCAATATCTTGGCGACACATTTGTTTATGATGAAAAAAGGAGGTGAACAACCCGAAGAACCCGACGACGAAAAGCCTATTTTGCATGTTGGAGGGGCATCTGTTATTTATTCTGAAAATATCCCTTCCCAAACCCAATATGTAGCTTTGGGGCATTTGCATCGGTATCAAACCGTAGATACATCGCCGTGTCCGATTGTGTATTCGAGTAGCCCGTTGGCCTATAGCTTTTCGGAAGCCAACCAAACCAAATATGTGGTATTGATAGAAGCCGAACCAGCCACAGAGGTGGTAACTATGCCTATTGCCCTAGAAAAAGGGAAAAAACTGATGCGTGCCAAATTTACGGCTGTCGACGATGCCTTGGCTTGGTTAGAGGTTCATCAAGAGGCCATTGTACAAATCACAATGGTAACAGATAACTATTTGGAGTCGGGCGATAAAAAACGATTGATGGATGCTCATGCCATGATGTTGCCAATTGTACCAGAAGTAAAACAAAACAAACAGCACTTAGATGCCCAAAATAGTAAGATGGTTTTGCTAGACGAAAAATTCCAGTCGATGGAAGAATTGTTTATCGAATACTTCAAAAATAGCAAAGAGGGTAAAGGACAAACCCCCAGCGATTCGGTTATGAATTTATTCAAGGAAATACAATCTTTAGATATTTATGAATAATTATTGTAGAGCAAGCAACGCTTTTTGTCGACATACAGTCATGTACTAATGAAACGTTTCACTTTCCCATATTGTAGAATAGTTAAACCCAAGTACAGATGAAAAAACAATTGTTATTATTAATGATGGCTATTGCAGGCCTATTTGTAATTAGTTGTCAGTCGCAAGAAGTGTCACCTTCTGACAATACCGATGGCGATTTAGAAGCAATTCAGGTTTCGGCTGCTCGTACTGCCGCCGATGCCGATACTGTAACCAAGCAAAAATGTAAAGGAAAACTTACGCCAATCGACTCTACTGCATTACCGAGTGCTATAATTACCTATATCAATACAAATTATGCTGGTGCTCAAGTAAAAT
This sequence comes from Flectobacillus major DSM 103, assembly GCF_000427405.1. Classification (NCBI taxonomy): domain Bacteria; kingdom Pseudomonadati; phylum Bacteroidota; class Cytophagia; order Cytophagales; family Flectobacillaceae; genus Flectobacillus; species Flectobacillus major. The sequence continues at coordinate 2,983,103 of NZ_KE386491.1, read as the reverse complement.
TTGCAGCAACCGATTCATTAGGTCAGTATGTTGTGGGTGTTTTATTGAATAAAGTTCATACAGGGTTGTTGTTCGATGCCAGCGGCATATTCAAACAAACTTTGGCTCATTATGGTCGCAAAGCCAAGCTTACAGAGGTAGATATTACAACTTTGGCTACGTCGGTAACAAGCTATATTACTACCAATTATGCAGGGTATACCATTAAGCATGCCGGTACGGCTACCGATGGTACATTGTATGTATCTATCAATAATGGAACAGATAGAAAAGTTTTGGTATTTGATACCACAGGTACATTCTCGAAGGTTGCCGATGTACCGCCAATGAACGGTGGCCGTGGCAAAGGGAAGGGCAAAGGCAAAGGTCATTGATTTTTGGGCGAAAGCCATTCTATAAAAACAATATTCAGCCACGTTCTAAAAATAGAACGTGGTTTTTTCTGTAATAAAATACCATTTTTTACCAATAGCATACTAACTTAGTTGGGTATTTATAATCATGCTAACCCCCCAACTATCCAGTGAAAAAAATATCAATTTTATTAAGCCTATTTTTGGTTTGGTCGTCGGCTATATTGGCTCAAGCACCTCAAGAGTTTTATGTTTTGGTAGGCACTTACACTTCCAAAGCTAGTAAAGGTATTTATGTATATAAGTTTAATACAGCTACAGGCGAACTACAGTTTTCGAGTGTGGTAAGTGGCGTTAAAAACCCTTCTTTTATTACGCTTTCGCCCAATCAAAAATTTGCCTATTCGGTAGGCGAAACCGATGGCGATGGTACTGTCAATGCCTTTAGTTTTGACAAACAGTCTGGAAGTTTATCTTTCCTCAATAGCGAGTCTGCTGGTGGGGCTGGGCCTTGCCATATTACCACCGACCGTACAGGCAAATGGGTAATAGCGGGTAATTATGGCGGAGGTAGTTTGAGTATTTTGCCAATTTTGGGCAATGGTACAGTCGGAAAAGCTACCCAAACGATTCAACATACAGGGCACTCGGTCAACGCAAGTCGCCAAGAAAAACCTCACGTTCATTCTATCAACGTAGCTCCCAACAATCAAGATGTTTTTGTACCAGACCTAGGTGTCGACAAAATCTATACTTATTCATTAGATACGCAAAAAGGACTCTTGAATGAAGGTAAACCCGCTTATACAAGTTCTATAGCAGGCTCGGGGCCACGTCATTTTACCTTTCATCCTAATGGCAAATGGGCTTATGTCATCGAAGAGCTTTCGGCTACCGTTACAGCCTATCGTTATCAGAAAGGAGGCTTGAAGGCTACTCAAACGATTTCTACTTTGCCAGCCGACTATACAGGCAAAAAATGGTGTGCTGATATTCATATTTCGCCCGATGGCAAGTTTTTATATGCCTCTAATCGTTCTCATGAAAGTATTACCGTATATGCCATTAATACCAAAACAGGTCAACTTACTTGGGTTGATAACACCAATGTAGCAGGCAAAACCCCACGAAACTTTGCGATAGACCCAACAGGAAACTATATTTTGGTAGCCAACCAAGACAGCGATAATATTACTATATTCAAAAGAGATAAAGCCACAGGGAAATTTACCTATACAGGAACGTCGGTTGAAGTGTCTATGCCAGTATGTTTACAATGGGCCAATGTAAAATAGGGCTGAGTGGATAAGGTAAATAGTAAATAGAAATAAAGAGAGCGTAGGTAAAAGCTTTGAGAACCCCATTGATACATTATCACGGTTTAAGTTGTTGCAATTATTCTTTTAAGAAATCTGCCAAAATCAGCGAAATGTAATGAACATTTTTTGTATTCAATGTACTTCAATAGTTGATTTTACAGATAGGAATAGGTAGTGATTTAGCATCTCCATAGTGTTTTTACAACTAATAAATAAACCGTGATAATAGGGGGGGATTTTATTGCATTGATTCACAAGCTATTTTTGAATTTTAATATCTAACATAAACCATCTTGCTCCTGTTTTGCCTGCCACATCGCCCGTGCCTGTAATTCTGAATACACCTTTTTTCCCTTCTTGGGTAATAAAGGCATATAAGTATTGATTTTGTAAAATGCTTGGTTTGCACGCATTGCCCTGCGTGGAGGCATCCAGAAATACGCTGGTATTGGTAAAGGTTTCGGAAGCATTGAGCGACACCTTTACTAAGTTGCTAATATCTGTTGGCGAATGAATATTGTTCCATTGGCTTAGAGCTAAGGTATTGGCAGGGTTGGAGGTATCTAAATAGCGAATTTGTCCTGTTTTGTAGGCTTGCCAATTGAGCGATTGTAAGGTTTGGTTAATAACCGATGTTCCGCATGAACTACCACATGTTTTGGGATAAATACTCATCATCAAGTTGCTATTACAGTTAGGTACAACAAGCAAATCTATATTTTTACTCTGCCCAACACCTGTAGCAAGGCTGTAGACTTTTCCATTATCTAAATCCAAAGCACAAAGGGCATCGGTGTCTTTCTGAGAACTACCCGTTTCTATTCTAACATTTTGGAATAGAGTTAAATCGGTACTTATCGCCGAAACAACCGTTGGTTCTATTTCCATAGCCCATTTGGCAGATTTTACGAGGCTGTTGTCGCCTGTAACCAGAACATCATAGACACAATAGCTAAGAAAAGGCTCTTCTGAAATTCCTGCGGCTTTACAAGTATTGGTAGCTTGCTGCTGTTGGCTGGCCAAAAAGCTAGGTGGAGCTTGTGGAAAAGCCTTATTGGTATAAGAATCGGTATTTTTGCCAGCATCATACACAAACAGTGAATTGCTTTGTTGAATACGCCAACTGTCGGCATAGCTAGGATACAACTCGCCAAAAGAATAGCTAATAGCCTTGCCGTTCGACAATTGTAGGTCGTTGGTGGTATTGCCATCAAAATTGCCCAAAATACCATTTACTTTGCCTTTCCGAGTACTATTAAGCGATACCAGATAGTCGAGGTGATAGGTGTAGGGCCTAATCACGACTTCGTCTTTATTGCCAGTTACAATATGGATTTCGTAGCTATTTTTGGCAATATAGGCTTTGTTGGTTAGGGTTTTTGTGGTAAAAGAATTGTCTAATACTTGGCCATTGACAATGATTTTGGCAGGATTGACATATACCGAAACAATATCGTTATTGAGGCGAATTGCTAGGGCTGTATTGACAGTTGCTAGGGTATTGGTACTATTTTGCCAAGGTTGTTGGCGTACCTGTATTTCTAAATTATCATTAGAAGCCTTCGTTGCAATAAACTCCCCAAATCCCTGAAAGCTATAACCAAGGCCATCCAAAGTTCTGATGTGTGGGTCGCCAGCACTATTGGCGGGTTTGTTTTCTTCTGGTATATCCTTGTCGTCGGGATTGCATTGACAAGCTGCGTCGGCCAAGGCATCCATAGCACCGCCACCTGTATCACAGTTTTCTTGGAGAGCATTGACTAATTTTTTAGCCATTTCTGGATCCGAAGGAACAACCCCATTAACGGCCTGTTCGGCCAAGTTAAAAGCGTTGTCAACACAAGGCGGTGGCGAGGCCTCCGAGCTACCACCACAGGCAATTGCTGGCTTGCCGTCGGCTGCACGCCCCAAGGCTACTGCCAATTTGCCACAATCAGAGCCAACGCCTTTTAGTGCATCAATAACCTCCTTTTTACCCAAAATTGTACCAACAGCACCCCCAAAAGCCGAACTCAAATTACCTGCACAACTCTCAAGCCCAGCGGCAATATATGCTCCTGCTACAGCATTGTACACGGCATCGTTACAGGTATTGGGTGCGGCAATTCTGCCACTCGGAAAGTTATTGACACCCATCGTAGTGATTTGTTTGTAGGAAAGAGCCAGTTGGAAGTAGTCGGATGTAAGAGCAAAGCCTTGTTTTTGTGCCAATAAACCGTATTGGGCATTACTATACCCATAAAATTGTAGGTCGACTGTGCTTTTGGCTAGGTTATAATTACTAAAAACAAGGCGTTCGCCAGTGCTATAAATAATGTTGCTAAGCCTATATTCGTTATCGAGCCAATACAAAATTTTGCGTTGGTCGGCCTGCCTAATTGCCATAACGCCTTTTATACTTTTGAGCCGCCCACTGTTGGTTTTGTTGCCCGAAATGACAAAAGTGTAGCCAGCCTCTTTGTTGATAACTATAAGCCCTACGGTACTATTTTTATTTTCAAAAAGATAGCTTTTTGCACTTTGTACTCCCACTATATCTTGGGCGGTTGGGGTAGGGTTCTCGACTACTTTTTTGCTACATGCAGCTATGAATACAAGCAATAAACATAAAGGAAGGATGGAAAGAGATTTCATACATATCGGCTGTTAAAGGTATTACTATTACTGTCACAAGGCATACCGTAAAGTTAGACCAAATGCAAGGCTTCCACAATTACCTGATAGGTGTGCCAAATGATTGTAAATAAGTGCGTTATTGATTTTTGATGACGAGGAAATAACCCAAAAGGGTTATTGAGGTAAAAACAAGATTGATAAATATCATTGTATAGGCTGTGTATAACTTATTTTTCTAAAATGATGATTGAGATATTTTTGCAAGTTTTTAAAAAGGTAAATCAGTGGTAAAACTGACTTTCTCAAAAGGCTTTGCCTTAAATCAGTATCTGAAAAATGACAAAATCAACCATCGAAATCATGGCTCCTGCGGGCTCTTGGGAGGCCATGATGGCAGCTATCAAGGCCGGAGCAAATTCTGTATATTTTGGTGTAGAACAATTGAATATGCGAGCCAGACAAACCAATAATTTTACGGTTGATGACCTACCCGAAGTAGCTCGTATTTGCTCAGAAAAGGGGGTGAAAAGCTATATTACCCTCAATACCATTATTTATGACCACGATATATCTTTGATGCGTCGGATTATCGACCAAGCCAAAGAGGCTGGTATTACGGCTGTGATTGCCTCAGATTTGGCGGTGATGAACTATTGTCGTAAAAGGGGTATGGAGTTGCATATTTCTACCCAGTCAAATATTACCAATATAGAAACTGTCGAGCTTTTTGCAGATTATGCCGATGTTGTGGTATTGGCTCGTGAGCTTACCCTCAAACAGGTAGGCGATATAGTTAAAACGATTCGTCGAAATCAAATAACAGGGCCTTCGGGGCGTTTGGTCGAAGTCGAAATTTTTGCTCATGGGGCTTTATGTATGGCGGTTTCGGGCAAATGTTACCTGAGTTTACATTCGCACAACGCTTCGGCTAATCGGGGGGCATGTATCCAGAATTGTCGCCGAGAATATACGGTTATTGATAAAGAGGAGGGAATTGAGCTAGAAATCGACAACGAGTACATTATGTCGGCCAAAGATTTGTGTACCATTGATTTCTTGGATAAGATTGTCGAAGCTGGTGTTAGTGTTCTCAAAATAGAAGGTCGTGGGCGTGCCGCCGACTATGTCTATAGTACAACAAAATGCTATCGTGAGGCCGTAGATGCCATAAAAACAGGTACTTATACACCCGATAAAATAGCAGCCTGGCAAGAAGAACTCACCAAGGTATATAATAGAGGTTTTTGGGATGGGTATTATTTGGGGCGTAAAATGGGTGAATGGAGTAATCAATATGGCTCAGTAGCTACTCAAAAAAAGGTGTATTTGGGCAAGGGGCTAAAGTATTTTGAAAAAATTGGTGTTGGCGAGTTTTTACTAGAAAGCAACGAAATTATGCTGGGCGACAAGCTGATTATAACAGGGCCTACAACGGGTTATGTAGCAACTACAGCTCATGAAATCAGAATAGCGTCGGGGATTTCGGTTGAAAAGGCCGCAAAGGGCAATACCGTGTCGATTCCTATTCAGGAAAAAATTAGGCCCTCTGATAAACTTTATAAAATTGTATCAGCTCATGTTTAAGCTTATTCATTATCGTAATCGTTGTATTGGTTGCAACGCTTGCGTTGAAATAGCTTTTCAGCGTTGGCGAATGTCGAAAAAGGATGGAAAGGCTGTTTTATTAGGAGCTACTGAAAAGAAAGGGATTTACCAAATAACCCTTTCTGAAGACGAATTTCCTGAAAATCAACAAGCTTTGGAGGCTTGTCCCGTAAAGATTATTCAGATTGTGGCTTAAAGATAAATCCCCTTGCAGCGTAAAAAAACCTGCAAGGGGGATTAGGTTACTCTACCACTATTTCATCCACAAATAACCATGCAGGGTCGCCTGCACCTGTATAATTGGCAGGAATGGTTCCGTATACATTGGCCTTAAATTTAAGGTATTTAAAGCTCTTTTGCCCAACATTCAAATCAAGCGTTAGTACGCCTTCTTGACTAGGAACTGCCACATTTTGTTCGTGGATAAGTTCAAAGTTTTGCCCGTCGTTCGAGCCCCAAACGGCTACCAAACGTGGTATCCACACCCAGCTTGAGGGTTTGTGAAAAAAGCGAAGCGATATTTTGCTAAAAGACTGTTGATTAGGCCATGTCAGTACTCCTTCAAAATCTTGGTTGTTCCAGCCAAGCCACTCTTCGTCGTTGAAGCGACCATTGCCCCCAAACATTCCGTTGGTAAGTGCTGCAATACCCCCTCGCTGATAACGTTTGCTTGGTGGTGTAGTCAGTTGCATAAGCAATCCTGTAGCTTTATTAAAAGTAATTGTTCGGCTGATTTCATCGACAATCCTATCTTTCATTACGGTAGCCACCTTGATATTGGTGTTTTGCTTAATAGGAATTGGCGACTCATAGCGAAACGATTGTACGGTTGGTGTGCTACCGTCTAGGGTATAATAAATAGGAGCATTGTTGTTGTCGCAAAGCAAAGCCAACTGGATACTTTGGTCGGCTGCTCGTGTCGTCGAGGTTTTTATCTCAAAAAAATGCTTGGCATAATTCACTTGTCGGTAGTCCATGCGGGTGAGGTAGCTCCCCAAACGGTCGAGGAAATTTGTGTAATTACGAGCCTCTTTTTTTGACCAGCCTACTTCTGCCAATGCAACACCCCTTGGAAAAGTCATATATTCGGCATGCGAGCCAACAGGTACTTGCTCGGTCCAAAGGTTGGCTTGTGGGCCTAAAATATAGCTTTCTTCTTCGGCTGTTAGGCCATCGGGTACGGGTTCAAAGCTATAAATACGAGGTAGATTGATAAAACCTGCAAAAGCAATGGGTTCGTTGGGGTCTTCAGACTGATAATAGTCTAAATAACAATGCGATGTAGGTGACATAATGGCATTATGCTTCATTTTGGCAGCTTCAACGCCACTTTCCAAGCTTCGCCACGCCATAACGGTAGCATTAGGAGCAAGTCCACCTTCCAATATTTCGTCCCAGCCAATCATTTTACGTCCTTTCTCGTTAATGTGCTTTTCTAGGTTAGCCACAAAGTCACTCTGTAATTCTTCAATACTTTTCAAGCCTCTTTCCTTGATCCTTTTTTGACAATTAGGGCATTTTTTCCAAGCTTGCTTACTGGCTTCGTCGCCTCCAATATGGATGTATTCACTTGGAAAAATACTAATAACTTCGTCGATAATATCGTTCACAAAAGCTACTGATTCTTCTTTCGGACAAAATTCGCCTTGATACAACAGTTGCTTGCCTGTACTATCCTGACAAGCATACTGCGGATAGGCTACCAAGGCCGCATTTGAATGGGCAGGAACGTCTATTTCGGGAATAATAGTAATGAAGCGGTCTTGTGCATATTTAACCAATGCTCGCATTTCATCTTGCGAATAATAGCCTTCGTTGGTTGGCCATTGTGGCGACTTGGCGGTGTGCAAAAGCGGATATTTTTTACTTTCAAAACGAAATGCCTGACCGTCGGTCAAGTGCCAATGAAAACGGTTGATTTTGAGGCTTGCCAACTCGTCGATATATTTCTTCAAAAAATCAAATGGCATATAATGACGCGACACATCGAGCATTATGCCTCTGTAACCAAAGCGTGGTGAATCCTCAATTTTTACACAAGGAATATCCCAACGGGTCGATACTACTTTTTCTTTTTGCTCGATACTCGGTGGCAAAAGTTGCAAAATACTTTGTACCGCATAAAATACCCCCGCAGGTTCTTTGGCTTTAATTTCTATTTTGGTTGGACTTACCTGTAGTAGATACCCTTCAGGATTGTCAATGTGCTTGTCGAATGTAATCCGAATAATGTTGCTAGATGCTCCATTTGGGGCTTTTTTCAACGAAATTCCAGCCGCCAATTGGCATTTTTCAACGAGCGGTTTGAGGGCGATTTGGGTAATAGGGTTGTGGGTCAAATCCTGTATTCCTACCTTTGCATTGAGCTTGAATTGCCCTTTTTGTGGTGCTAAATGGCTCGGTAAAGGAATAATCGGATAGCGATTTTGAGCATTGAGATTTGTAAAACAAGTGAGGCTCAAAAACATTAAAAGTACTTTTTTCATGGATTAGAAAATTTGGGTGAATATTTCTATTATCAAGTTAAAGGTAGATACTTTTATACTCAAAACTACCTTGCTTTTGCCCTGTCGACTCTTATTTTTTGATTTTATTGTCAAAACAATAATTCCTATTATTCCTTTTTTAGCACTAATTTGCACCTGATTTGATGTTAGAAAAGTATTGAGGGTTGGTTTTTGGCAATGTTTCTATGTAGGGTGTAATATTAAAAAAACGCGTGACCGACAGAAGAACTTCTTAAATTTTTAACTTTACATCAATATAGAAAGACAATAAATGAATATAGAAAAGCTATGAAGCAAATAAGTGTATTGATACTTGAGTGATTAGAAGTTTGATTATCCAATAATTGTTAAGATAAAACGCTTAGAATAATATTTGCTTTAATACTCATTACGCTACTTATGATACCTATCAAGTTGTCCCTCAAAGGATTATACTCTTATCGAGAAACGCAGGTTATTGATTTTACCCAACTTACCGAAGCGTCTATTTTCGGTATTTTTGGAAAAGTGGGTTCTGGAAAATCGTCTATTTTAGAGGCTATTACGTTTGCCCTTTATGGCGATACCGAACGCATGAACAAGTCGGGCGACGACCGTAATTATAACATGATGAACCTGCGTTCGGATGAGTTGTTGATAGACTATGTATGTCAGGCTGGAAAAGAAAATAATACTTACCGCTTTACTGTAAAGGGGCGTAGAAATAGCAAGAAGTTTTCGGATGTAAAAACTTTTGAACGTAAATCTTACCAATGGATGTCCGAAATCAACGATTGGGCTCCTATTGAGGTGGAGGATTCGGCCGAAAAAATCATTGGTCTTTCTTACGAAAACTTCAAAAGAACTATTATTATTCCGCAAGGTCGTTTTCAAGAGTTTATTGATTTGCCTTTGTCGAAACGGGCACAAATGATGAACGATATTTTTCAGCTAGGTAAATACGACTTGGCACCAAAAGTAAAAGTACTCAAAGAACAAAATGAAAAACAGTTAGAAAATCTGGCAGGAAAACTCACTCAGTTGGGGCTAAGTACTCCCGAACAACTGGCTCAACGAGAGAATGAGTTGCAGGCTAACTTGACCCTTGTCAAAATCAAGGATAGTGCTTTGGCTGAGAAAGTTGCTGATGAAAAAAACCTTGATATTTTGGCTAAGTTGTTCAGGTCGTTAGAAGAAACCACTGTACGGCTGTCGGTTTTAGAACAACAAGCTCCTCATTTTCAGGATAAAGAAAACCGTTTGAAGCAATACCAAGCTTGTTTGTTGCATTTCAAACCGCTGTTTTCGCAGCAACAAACCCGTTTGGCCGAAAAACAGCGTGACGAGCAGGTATACGCCCACAAAATCCAACAACAGGCTGAGGCATTGACCCAAATTCAGGCTGAAGAAAGTCGTTTGCTGGCTCTTACACCTGTATTTAATCACCGTGAAAACCTGAAAAAAGAGGCTGATGAGTTGCAGTGGGTGCTGAAATGGAAGGAATATAAAACGCAAAAAATAGCCCTTGAAGTTAGAAGTGAAAAGGGTAAAAAAACAGAAGAATTACAAAAACAAAAAATACAAGCCCTTAAAAACGAGCGTATTGTATTAGACGAATCTTTGGCCAAAATTAAAAAAGAGCTGATAGATGTGCAGCGGGTGTCGTTGGTTGCCAATTGGTTTTCGCAAAAAAAACAAATACAGCATCAGCAAACAACTATCATAGAGTCGGGCAAAGATTGCAAGCTGAAAATCGACCAATTTGAAAAACAAATACAGGATTTGTGGCTTTCCGACGAATTACAAGCAGTACAGGAACAGCTCAAAACCTTGCTCACAAATGCCGAAAAGGTAGCTTTTCTCCACGAATTGAAGGCCGATTATGTATCAAAAGCCGAACTCCAACAGCAGCATATATCCTATTTAGAAACCCAAAAGGCATTACAAGCCTATGCCCAAGCCCTTATCGACAACGAACCTTGTCCGCTTTGTGGGGCGGTGCATCATCCTGCTAAGTTAACTTCTGAGGAGGATTTTACCCTAAAAATTGCACAAGAGAAAAACCTACAAAAGCAATGGCAGCAACAGGCTGAAAAAATAGAGGCTATCAAAACCAAATGTTTGCATTGGGAAGAAAATATTGCTTCTTGGGTAGCCGAACGTACTAAATATTTGGCTCAATACAAAACAGTACAGGCTCAATTGCAAGAACACGAGCAGGGTTTTGTGTGGTCGGATTTTGCAAAAGATGATGAAGAGTCGGTTCAAAAAGCCTTTGATTTGGCCAAAAATCAAGCCGAACAAATTAAACAAATTGAGGAAAGTCTGGTAAGTAAAGACCAAGCTATTAATCTGGCACAGGTAGAACTGGAAGAAAAAATTATTGCTACTTTACAGAAAATTGCATTGGAAATAGCCAGTAAAGATACTGAGTTGAAAACGGCAGAACAACAAATAAAGCAGTTTGCCTTGGCCGATTTTGAGTATCAAACTAATGATGCCATAGAAACCCAAATCAAAAATGTATTGCTGAAATATGAGCAAATTTCAAAAGAGTTTGAAACCTTGCAAGTACAAATCCAACAGCAGCGAGACCAGCAACATATTTTGCAAGGCGAAATAACGGCTTTACAGAAAAATATTGCCCAACATCAAACTTCGCTCGATACGCTCGAACAGCAAATAACAGAGCAGTTACGAGCTTCGTCATTCTTGGATTTGGCAGAAGTACAAGCGGTACTAACACTCAATTTGGCTGTAGAACAAGAACAAGCGGCTATTGATACTTTCAAACTTGACCTAAATACCAACAGGACAAGGCTGCAAGAGTTGAAAGCCGAAACCCAAGGCTTGCGTTATGACGAGTCTATTCATACACAACTCCAACAAGAAATAGCCCTGCTTGGCGAAGAACTGAATGCTTTGCGAAAGGAAGAGGGAGGTTTAAGGAATTTGGTAGAAAAACTCAAAAAAGATCTAGCCGACCAAGCCGAATTGCTCAAACAAAAAGAGGCTTTAGAACTCCGCAAAGCCGATATTGATACCCTCGCAAAGTTGTTTAAAAGCTCAGGATTTGTCAGCTTTGTGTCGGCTATGTACCTACAAAACCTTTGTAATCAGGCCAATGTGCGTTTTAGCAAAATGACTCGTCAGCAGCTACAATTAGAGATATATGAGGTACGCCCCGCCGAATACGACTTCCAAGTACGTGATTTACTCAACGAAGGACGTACCAGAGCCGTTAAGACCCTTTCAGGAGGGCAAAAATTCCAGGTGGCTTTGTCGTTGGCTTTGGCCTTGGCCGACAATATTCATGCTCAGACGCAATCGCAACATAACTTTTTCTTTTTGGACGAAGGCTTTGGTTCGCTCGATAAAGATGCTTTGGTAGAGGTATTTGATACCCTAAAATCGCTTAGGAAAGAAAATAGAATAGTAGGTGTAATTTCGCACGTTGAAGATTTACAGCAGGAAATCGACCGCTATATTAATGTATATAATGACCCCGAACAGGGTAGCGTAATTCAAGTATATTAAAGAACTTAATCGCTGTTTTTATGCAAAATTTTTCAAATATATCGGTCACTATTCTTACCAAAAATAGTGCGTCAAGACTTCGCCAGTGCCTAGACGCTCTGCAAGGATTTGACGAGGTTGTTATTTTAGACAACGGTTCTAGCGACAATACCCTCGCTATTGCTCGTGAGTATACCAATGTTCAGATTTATGAGCATCCTTTTTTGGGCTTTGGAAAAATGCGAAATATGTCGGTGAGCTTTTGTAAAAATGACTGGATTTTGTGGGTAGATTCCGATGAGGTTCTGGACAAAGCCTTGCTCGATACTGTCGAGTCGCTTCCATTAAATCCCCATCAATTGTATCGTTTTTTGCGAAAACAATATTATCATGGTAAGTATATCAACGGAGCAGGCTGGGGCAATGATAAGGTAATCCGATTATTCAATAAAAATAGTACTTCTTTCAACGACAAAGATGTACATGAAGGATTAATAACCAGCGGGTTACAGGTGGTAGATGTCTTGGGCGTAATTCATCATTATTCTTATGAAAATGCAACCCAGCTTTTGGCCAAAATGAACCACTATTCCACACTTTTTGCCGAACAAAACCAGCATCTCAAGCAAACACATCCTATTATTGCTTACCTGAAAAAAACTTTTCATTTTTGGAATTACTTCATTATCAAGAAAGGTTTTTTGTATGGTTATGAAGGTTATTTGATTTCATATTGTAATGCTCAAGGAGCTTTTTTCAAATACATGAAATTATATGAAATGAATCAGAAAGAAAAAGCCTAACTTGCATCTTTATTTTTTATGCTCTCTTTAAACAGTGAATCGAACAATTGTATTGGATATAGTGCATCCTTGTTATAATCCCCATCAGGGTTGGGAACAAGAGCTGGTACACTATTTTAAAATCTTCGTGACTAAGTTACCCCAAGAGGTAGCGGTCAATCTCTATCTTGTCGATGATGGCTCACTTCGGGGAGTTACCAAGGAAAATATCAATTTCCTCCATGAAAACATACCCTCTTTCCAGTATATCACTTATGCCCAAAATCGTGGTAAAGGCTTTGCTCTGAGGACAGCCATTGCCCAAACCAAAGGCGATTTGGTGATTTATACCGATGCCGATTATCCGTATCGGATGGAAAATGCTTGGGAAATGTTTCGACTTTTGTACCAAGAAAAATTTGATGTGGTATTGGGTGTTCGTGACGAGCATTATTACAGCCAGTTACCTTTTTTGAGAAAAGTGTTTTCGCTATCGCTTCGAAGCATGAACCATATTTTCTTTCCTAATATGTTTGTGAAAGATACACAGTCGGGCTTAAAAGGATTTAACCAACGAGGGAAAGAAGTGTTTTTGAAAACTCAAATCAACTCTTTTCTTTTTGACATGGAATTTGTGGTATTGGCATCGAGAAGAAAAGATTTGCGTTTGGCCAAAATATTGGTGCATGTGCGTGATGGAATAAGTTTTTCGTCGATGAGCTGGAAAACTATTCGACAAGAACTACTAAGCTTTTTGCAGGTAAAAAGGCAATAATAGCTTGTCTGTAGCCGAATGAAATGATTGGTAAGTGTTTGGTAGTCAGGTAGGTATTTATTTGGAGTATGTACACTAAGCTAGTGAGTAGATAATTAATGTATAAAATATTTTCAAATCAACAAATCACAGATGTTCAAGGCAATATTAACTTTTGATGTAGAAGAATTTGATGTACCACTCGAATATGGACAAATTATTCCTCTGGCTGAACAAATAGAAGTTTCTACCAAAGGAACATTGTTGTTGAAGGCATTATTAGAAAAATACCAGGTAAAAAGTACTATTTTTTGTACAGGTCAATATGCTCAGTTACAGCCAGAGTTGTTGAGGCAATTGGGTGAAAATCATGAAATTGCATCGCATGGTATGTATCATAGTAGCTTTGACCCCAAAGTAGATTTGTTGAAGTCGAAGCAACTATTGTCCGAAATTACGGGTCAGTCGATAGATGGCTTTAGAATGGCCAGAATGATGCCCGTAGAAAATCAAGATATACTAACAGCAGGATACGTGTATAATGCCTCGTTGAATCCTACTTTTTTGCCAGGTCGTTATAATCACTTAGACAAACCCAAAGTGCCTTTTTTACAAGATAATTTATGGCAGATTCCCGCTACGGTATCGCCAACACTTCGGTTTCCGATGTTTTGGTTGAGTTTTAAAAATCTTCCATTGGGTTTGTATAAAATATTTTCTAAAAATGCCTTGAATGCCTACGGAGCTATTAATCTGTACTTTCACCCTTGGGAGTTTACCGATTTGTCGCAATATGATAAGATACCCAATTATGTAAAAAAGCATTCAGACCAAGTACTGCTACAACGTTTGGAAGAATATATTCTTTGGCTGAAAAGTTTGGGCGTAGAGTTTATTACCATGAAGGAATATCTTCAACAAGTTTCAAAACAATAAATACCTAACCAAAATGAAAAATAGTAAGTTCGAGTTTTTTTTGAACAAGCGAAACATTTATATTATCTGGGCCATCGTGGGCGTTGCAATGGCCATGAAACAATATTTCGCAGGTGACAACCCACACGCCCATATCAACAACTTCATTATTTTTAAAACCAGTTTTTATCATCTGCTCCAACAAAAACACCTCTACGATTATCATCCCAATGAGTATGTCGATTTGTTTTTGTATGGCCCCCCGTTTACAGTTATGATAGCACCTTTTGCTATAGTACCAACGCTATCGGGTGTGGTGTTATGGAACGTTGCCAACTCGGTGTTGTTGGTATATGCCTTATTTGAATTGCCATTTTTTGATGACAAAACAAAGGCTATTATATCGTGGCTTTGTCTCAATAGCAGTATTACTAGCCTTATCAATGTACAATTTCATGGTATAGTTACTGCCCTGATTTTGTTTTCATATATTTTTATCAAGAAAGAAAAAGACTTTTGGGCGGCATTGTGTATTGTGCTTGGTACAATGACCAAGCTTTATGGTGTAGTAGGGCTAGCGTTCTTCTTTTTCTCAAAAAATAAACTCAAACTAATTGCTTCGGGTTTGTTTTGGATTGCGGTATTGTTTGTTTTGCCAATGGCTTTTAGTTCGCCAGCTTATGTATTACAGAGTTATCAAGAATGGTTGGCTATATTGGTGAAGAAAAACGCCATTAATGTAGTACTAGACAATCCTTACCAAGATTTATCGGTTATGGGTATGGTACGCCGAATTATGAGCGATGCCACTATTTCTAACCTATATTTTGTATTGCCTGCGGTATTGATTTTTGCTTTGGGATATACTCGTTATCCCTTGTTTAGTAATATCCGTTATCAATTATTGATGTTGTCTTCGGCTTTGATGATGGTAGTTTTGGCAAGTTCGGGTACAGAAGCTTCTACGCTTTTGATAGGATTTGTTGGGGTAATTATTTGGTATCAGCAAAGCCAACAAGGTTCAGTAGAAAAAGCCCTGTTTATATTTGCCTTAGTCGTAACCAGTTTTGGCCCTACCGACCTCATGCCCAAATTTATAAGAAACGAGTACCTTCGTAAATATGCCCTTATGATTTTCCCGATGTTATTGGTTTGGCTAAGGGTACATTGGGATATGCTGAGTATGAAAAATGAAGCATTGATTGACTAAAAAGTTGCCATGCTATTAGAACAACTCGCTCTGATAGCATGGCAGAGTATATTTTCCTAAATAGGATATGCTATAATGTCGAAGTGTTTCCAATCTATCATATTCTCTTTTTTGAGAGGCGTAATAGCAGCATCTTCTTCAAAATCATCCATTTTATTGATTTGGTATCCTTTATTAGCGATATAATCGTACAGCGCAAAACGCTCTTCTTTGGGCAAATCTTTGAAACATTCAAAAATAAGATTAGGTTTGTACTGGTCTATCAAAGCACTGATTGATTGGAGAATTTGGATGTCATATCCTTCTGCGTCTACCTTGATAAGCGATATTTTGTTGGTATTAGGGTATTCGGTATGGATAAATTTTTGTAAGTTAACGCCTTTTACTTTTTGCTCAAGGCCAAATTTGCCATTTTTTCCACTGATTCCTCCGTTATTGAAGCTAGCCTCAGACGAGCTATACGAATATTCGCCTTCTTCTACAGCAATAGCATAAGGAATAGGAATAATATTGGAAATGCTACGATTGAGGTCGGCATTTTTCTGAAGAATTTTAAATACCAAAGGGTTTGGGTCAAAGGCCAAAACCGTTCCTTCTGCTCCTACAGCAAGAGCCATCGGTAAAGTGGTATCGCCAATATGAGCACCAATATCTATGACAAAATCCCCTTTTTTGAGGAATTTTTTGTAAAAGTTGATTTGGCTACTACTAATGGTTTTTTCTTTTTCGAGTGGATTGAGCCAGCGAGTAAAATTGATAGAGCCGACATTCGGAATATTGATGACAATGGTTTCATTATCATATTCGCTGAATTTTCTTTTGGCAATAAATTTGGTGTATTTTTTCTTGAGATAATTAAGCATGTGCTTGAGTAATTAAGTTTAAAATTAGTCCTAAAGTTATAAATAATACTTGAATGTATACCTAGCCTCCAACGGAGATATTTGGTTTTAATTGTTAATAAATGGGATATTAGTCTCTGTTTTTCGAAGATATGCACGTATTAATTGCACATAATGCCATAATTCCTGCTCTTGAGTATGGTGGTACAGAGCGAATGATTTGGTGGCTAGGCAAAGAGCTAGTCAAGGCTGGACACAAAGTGAGTTTTCTGGTGGCAGAGGGGTCGGTTTGTCCTTTTGCCGAAGTACTGATTTATAACCCTTCAGTTGCGTTGAGCCTACAAGTACCCGCATATATTGATGTGGCACATCTGAGTGTACGTCCTCCCAATGATTTTTCCAAACCTTACGTCCTTACAATTCATGGCAACCCTCGTTCAGATGAAGTATTGGATTTGAATTCTGTATTTGTTTCTAAAAATCATGCAGAAAGGCATAATTCAGAGGCATTTGTGTACAATGGTATTGATTTTGAAGATTACCCTAAGCCCTCATACAGCCACGAAAGACGACATACCCATTTTTTGGGAAACGCTTCTTGGAAAGTGAAAAATGTAAAAGGGGCAATTCAAATAGCCAAAAAAGCCCAACAGCAATTGGTAGTAATGGGCGGGCATAGAATAAACTTTAAAATGGGCTTTCGGTTTACGCCCGACCGCCATGTAAGGTTTTATGGTATGGTAGGGGGCAAAATCAAATTAGACCTTATTCACCGCTCAAAAGCACTATTATTTCCTGTACTTTGGCACGAGCCTTTTGGTATTGCTATCATCGAAAGTCTGTATATGGGGTGTTGTGTATTGGCTACGCCGTATGGTTCGCTGCCCGAACTAATTATACCTGAGGTCGGATTTTTGTCGGACAATGCCAATGATTTGGCCGAACAACTCAAAAATACCGAACAATTTGACCCCAAAATTTGCCATGAATATGTACAAGATAGCTTCTCGGCAAAGCAGATGATGCAAAAATATTTGGAGTATTATGAGGTAGTGTTATCGGGCAAAACCATTAATAGTATTGCTCCAAAGGCACTATATAATTATCCTAAATATTTACCTTTTGAAGCTTGATAAAAGATACTCAAATTCTAAGGCATCAATGATATGCCGAGTATGAGATTTTACAGAATAATTGCTCAATGTCCTTTTTTTGTATATAATGTGCTGACTATAAAGGTTGTGGCGTATTTTAAAAGACTAAAAATTTTATTTGATTCATGAAAATAGCTGGATTTACATTTGTTCGTAATGCCATTAAGTTTGATTATCCAATTATAGAAGCTATTACTTCTATTTTGCCTATTTGCGACGAGGTAGTGGTGGCCGTGGGTAATTCGGAAGACGATACTTTGGGTTTGATAAAAAGCATAAACTCACCTAAAATCAAGATTATTGAAACTATCTGGGACGATTCGTTGCGTGAAGGAGGGAGGGTTCTGGCTGTTGAAACCGATAAGGCATTGGCCGCTGTTTCGCCCGATGTAGACTGGTGTTTTTATATTCAGGGCGACGAGGTGGTACACGAGCAGTATTTGCCTGTGATAAAAAAAGCTATGCAAGAAAACCTCAACAATAAGGAGGTAGAAGGGCTGTTATTCAAATACCTACATTTTTATGGTTCTTATCGTTATGTTGGCAATGCTCATCGTTGGTATCGTCGTGAAATTCGGGTAGTTCGGAATACAGGCAAAGTTGTATCGTATCGTGATGCTCAGGGGTTTAGGACAGCCGATAACCAAAAACTAAAAGTAAAACTCATAGATGCTTATATGTATCATTATGGTTGGGTAAAGCCTCCAGAGATTCAAAAAGAGAAAATTAAAAGTTCGAGTCGTTTTTGGCATGACGAAAACAAAGTGCAGAAAATAGCCCAACAGTTAGAAGCTTTTGATTATTCGGAAATAGATTCTTTGACGCTCTTTAATGGCACACACCCCAAAGTAATGCAAGCTCGGGTAGATAAAATGAATTGGCTATTTGATTTTGATATTCAAGAGAAAAAACTCAACCTGAAAAACCAAATAAAGATGTGGATAGAACAAACCACAGGCTGGAGAATAGGAGAATATAAGAATTATAAAATATTGTAGATACTGGCTGTGAGCTAGATAAACCTATTTAAAAGAGAAAGTCCTCCATATAAAAGGCTGTAATGTAAATTTGTTTAGAGAAAAAAATAAACAAATAAAGGCAGAGTAACTGTTGAGTTGAATAAAACACACGCTTTGATAGATAAAAAGAGGTGAATGAATACATAGATTCTGTTGTATTATAACTGAGCATCTATATCGGTACAAAAGTATCGAATGTGTTTCTTTGAAAGGATATTTAACTATACAAATATATTTTTGGATAAAAGTATTATAATTGTAAAAAAACTTATAGTTTTGTGTCAATCAAACACATTTAAACTTTTCAATGTATAAAAAAACAACAGAGCAACTGTAGGTATTTACAGATGCCCTTTGTGTTTGAGCATCCAAGAATCATTTGAATATGAAAATTGTAACATTACATACAAAGGAGCATGTTTCAGATAGCCTTTTATGGCTTAATTTCAAAAATGGAGATGGAGATGCCCTGAGCGAGTTGATGAGAAGATACTTTCGCTCTCTTTTGCAATATGGTACAAAATTCACTAAGAATAAATCGTTGATTGAAGATACAATTCAAGATTTATTCTTAGAATTATTAGAACGTAAAGACTACCTTTCTACGCCTGCTTCTGTAAAAAACTATTTATTTAAAGCACTTCGTAATAATTTAATTAGGGCAGTCAATAAAAGTAATTTATCGACTGATTTGCTTGAAGAAGATGATGAGCAAATGATTGAATTTGAAAACATCGAGTTCATGCTTTTGCAAGAAGATAATCTGAACGAATTGCTCTCTAAATTTAATGAATACTTCAAATTACTGACCAAACGCCAGAAAGAAGCCTTGTATTTACGATACTACGAGAACCTCAGCCATGAGGAAATATCTGTTATTATGGATATTAACAAACAGTCGGTTTCTAATCTTCTTCAACAAAGTATCGTTATTCTTAGAAATAACTGGTTAGCTTCAATATTTTTATTGAGTTTAATAGATTGATATTCAGTCGATTATTATTTTTTATAATTATTTGTCGTTTTTTTTGTCAAAAAACGAGTATCTCGGCTCTTCCTTTTTCTAATCTAAGTAAACAAGTACAAATTTTGATTTATATATGAATAACTATGATAATTTCAAGGCAATTGACTTTGTAAATCATCAAGCATTTAGGGCTTGGGTATTCAACAAAGAATTTGATGCTAATAATGATTTATTGCTTTGGTTGTCAACTAGCAAAAATAATCATCATGAAGTAGAAAAAGCGAGAATATATCTATTGAATATTCATAATATACAACCTGACATTTCGGAAGAATACATAGAAGATAAAATACAAGATTTTTGGAAAAAAGCAGAAGAAAAAAACTTGAATATTGAGGATTCTGAACCAACAAAGAAATATCGAGTTGTAGATTGGCTTGTGGCGGCAGCATCAGTTTGCTTAATTATAGGTCTGATATGGGTTTGGCTACCCAATAGAGAGCGAAGTGTGAATAGCTTAATTGCTGAATTATTTATAAACAATGAGTCGTCAGACCAAGTAGAAAAAGCCAATAAGGGAACAACAAGTATGAAGGTACTTTTGCCCGATGGCTCGGAGGTAACACTTGAACCTAATAGCTCGGTGAGTTATCCAGAAAAATTTGATAAAGAATTAAGAGAAGTAAGTTTAGTAGGAGAAGCTTTTTTTGATGTAGTACGTAATCCAGATCAGCCTTTTATTGTGCATTTTAACGAGCTGGTTGTCAAAGTATTAGGAACTAGTTTTACTATTAGAGCACCCAAGGGAGATAACAAAATGCAGGTTTTGGTAAAAACAGGGAAAGTATCAGTTTTTGAAAATAATGAATGGCAAAAACTAAAAGATAATATCAATCCTGCTGTTCATGGGGTAATCATTACAGCCAATCAAAAAGTAGAGTATCTTAAAGAAACGGCCAAGTTTGAAAAGAAATTAGTTGATAGCCCAGCCATTATCAATCCTGTCCTTTCTGAAAATGATTTTACTTTTGAGGAAACGCCATTGATAGATGTTTTTGAAAAATTGGAGAAGGCTTACGGTATCAAAATCGTGGTTGATGAAAATCAAGTAGCCAATTGTACGCTTACTGCTACTTTATCGGATGAGCCTTTGATTGAAAAACTCAATCTTATCAGTAAAATTATTCATGGCAACTATGAAATGATTGACGGACAGATTGTCATGAATGTGAAGAGTTGTAAGAAATAGCAGATACCTTAGGCGAGCAATAGAAAACAAAATTGCAGAATGATGAATATCTGGAATAACAATAACGTATAAAAGAAACGTTACTTATTTTTGGCAATTTACAAGCTGAATTATTTTTCAATACCATTAATAAATACAAACCTTAAACCCCCCAATTAATTATGAAGACATAAGTTTACTTTACTTGAAAAAGCCGATAGTGTTTGCACCACTACCGACTCCATTCCATTACGTCTCCCCCCAAACGGATTTGAAATTCGAGGTTTTTTTGCACAAAACCTCAAGGGAATATTTTGTCCAGATATGTCTAAAAACCGTACAAAACAGTCAAAAGTATGAAAAAAAAGCACAATTTACAACGATTACTATTGAGAATTATGAAGGTGACGTTGATTCAAATTTGCATGGTTGTTTTATTCACGAGCTTTGTTTTTGCTCGGGATTCTCATGCACAAGAGGTACTCAATCAGCAAATTTCTTTGACTATTGAGAATCGAGATATCAAAACAATTTTAACACAGGTAGAAAAACTGACGGATGTCAAGTTTATGTATAGTGCCGAAGTAATTCAGGCAAAGAGGAAAGTATCGTTTTCGGCGAGAAACGAGAAACTTTCTGAAGTATTAGATAGACTTCTTTTACCTCTCAAAATTAGTTATGAAGTAAGTAAAAAGAGAATTTTATTAAGTTCAAACGAAGTCTCTGAGTCGCCAAAAAACGAAGACCCCGCTGATAATACAATAGAAAATACTCCTATATTGACCGAAGTAACTGGAACAGTTACTAACAGTAAAGGAGAGACCATTCCAGGAGTAAGCATCAGAGAAGAAGGAACAGGAAATGGGGTAGTGTCGGATGCAAGTGGAAAATATACGATTGCTGTAAAAAATGAAAAATCAGTATTGATATTTACATCTGTAGGCTATAAACCTTTTCAGGCCGCAGTTGGCTCACAGAAAGTATTCAATATTGTTCTTGAAGATGATAATACACAACTCAATGAAGTAGTGGTAATTGGTTATGGAACAGTTGAAAGAAAAGAATTAACCAGTTCTGTTGCCAAAATTGATGCTAAAAATTTCAATAGAGGAAACGTAAACAATCCTGCACAATTATTACAAGGAAAAGTGGCGGGTTTATCAATTGTAAGACCAGGCGGTAACCCCAACGAAGATTTTAGTATCAGATTAAGAGGGCTTTCTACTTTTGGAGCGAACTCTCAGCCTTTGATTGTAATCGACGGAGTAATTGGTGGGTCATTGAATGCCTTAGACCCTAATGATATTAAATCTATTGAGGTACTAAAAGATGCTTCTGCTGCAGCAATTTATGGTACAAGGGGTTCGTCGGGGGTAATTATCGTAACCACAAAAAGAGGAACAACCGATGGTAAAGCAAGTATCGAATACAACACTTATGTTTCTAGCGAAGAAGTAGCAAGGTTTGTTCAAAACTCAACGCCTGAGCAATTTGTAGAAGCAGGTGGACAAGACCTTGGTTTCAAAACTAATTGGTTAGATTTAGTAACAAGAAAAGGTATTTCGAATGTACACAATTTGTCATTTTCAAACTCTTCTGGTTCAACAAGTTATACGGGGTCTATCAACTACAGAAATGTTGAAGGGATTTATATTGGAACAGGTTTCAAGCAAATTAATGCTCGCTTGAATTTGACACAAAGAGCCATCAACGACCGTTTAACGTTATCATTCAATGTTGGGGTTACTAATCGTGCGGCAAGTTATGGTTTTACCGATGGTCTTCGTTTTGCTATTATTGCTAACCCAACTGCTCCTGTGTATATCAATAATGACCCTGCTCAAGGATATTTAGAACCCAATAGTCCAGAATTTCATAATCCAGTAGCTATTGCCAAAGAAGCTACTTCAGACGGAAAAATTAAAACACTAGTAGGAAGTATCAGAGCTGATTTTGAAGTGTTGGATGGCTGGAATGTAGGAGCGTTCTATTCAAATCAAATTGATAACAATATGGCATCCACTTATCTGAGCTCAAAAATTAGATATGGTACTGCAAGTGGACGAGGTGGTTTAGCAACTAAGTTTTCGCAAGACGGTAATAACGAATTGTTTGAAATGACCACTTCTTACAAAAAAACATTTAACGATTTAAAGATAAATTTAGTAGGAGGATATTCAAGACAGACCCTTTCTTTTGAAAATGTAAGTGCGGCTAATGGCAACTTTATTACCGACGATTTGTCCTACAATAACTTAGGTTTGGGTCTTGACATTGCCAATAAATTAGCCAGCGTAGGAAGTGCTAAAGAAGAGTCTAGGTTAGTGGCTTTTTTTGGTAGAGCAATGTTGAATTTTAAAGATAGTTACTTTTTATCGGCGGCATTAAGGCATGAAGGTTCTTCTAAATTTGGCCCGAATCATAGATGGGGAAATTTTTATTCAGTAAGTGGTGGGGCAGATTTATTGAAAGCCTTGAAAATTTCGGCATTAACTACGCTTAAACTAAGAGCAGGTTATGGTGTAACGGGAGCTTTACCAAACCAAAATTATGAGTATTTACAACGTTTGGGAACTGGTCCAAGATTTTTGTTTGAAGGAAATTTTGTGCCAAGTGTTGCGGTAGCTTCAAACCCCAATCCAGATTTGAAATGGGAACAAAAGGCAGAAACAAACATTGGTTTAGACTTCGGCTTAATCGACAATAGATTAACAGGTTCGGTTGATTATTATGTTCGTAATACCAAAGACGTATTGCAAACTGTAAGCGTTTCTGTGCCACCCAATTTCTTCGGAACATCTTTATTGAATATCGGAAAATTAAAAAGTAATGGCTTGGAAGTAGGACTGAATTATGCCGTAATGCCTAAAGAAATCAAAGGTTTGGTTTATAATACTGGTTTGGTTTATTCTACTTACAATACTCAGCTTGTGAGTTTTGATGGCAAACAGTCTGAGATTTATTTGGCCAACCTAGGCCCTCCAGGCTTGAATGGAACTTTGGTTGTTCGCTTGAAAGAAGGAGAGAAAATAGGAGATATTATGGCACCTATTTTTGAAGGAGTAGATGACAAGGGAGCAAGAATTATCAAAGACCAAAATGGCGATGGACAAATCACCAGAGCGGACTATGTGGTAGTCGGAAATGGTTTGCCTAAGTTTGAGTTAGCTTGGAACAACAGCCTTGAATACAAAAATTTCGATTTGAATTTCTTAATCCGTGGTGCATTTGGACATAGTTTAGTAAATATCAACAGAGCTTACTATGAAAGTCCAGCGGCATCCAATAACTATAATCCTGTAAGAACGAAATACTATTTACCTAACCTAAAACAGGGAGAATCTTGGAATAGCTATTACGTAGAAAAAGCAGATTTTGTAAAGCTTGATAACATCACATTGGGGTATAATGTGAATTTAAGCAAAAAATCAGCTTTCAAGAAAATTAGATTTTATGCTTCTGGACAAAATCTATTTGTTATTTCAGGCTACACGGGTGTCGATCCTGAGGTACACTACAACGAAGGAGGAACAACAGGGTCTCCATTGGCACCAGGTATTGATCAACGTACTTCATATTTCAGAACTAAAACGTTCACTTTTGGTATAAATATCGGATTCTAAGAACTTTAAAAAATTGTATTATGAAAAGATGGTATAAAGCTTCAGTCATGCCAATACTTGCATTTTTATGCTTGTCGTGTACTGATTTAGACTCAAAATTATATAGTGAACTTACGCCAAACAATTTCTTTAAGAATGATGACCAATTTGTGGCCGCACTTGGTACTGCGTACACGCCACTGTATTCTTATGCAGGCGACCCTTGGACAATCCAAGAGCTGAGTTCAGAAACCAGTGCTGCTCCAGCAAAGTTTGGCCCTTGGGACGATGGCGGTGTGTGGGCAGCCTTACACAGACATCAATTCAATCCTAACTTTGGGGCTTTTAATACGGCTTGGAACATGGGTTTTGGTGGAATTTCTACTTGTAACCGTTTGATTGAACAACTCACCGCTTTGGCTCCGCCTGATAAATCAGCCGCCTTTGTGGCAGAATTAAGAGCATTAAGAGCATTCTATTATTTCTTGATGATAGATATGTTTGGTGATGCACCGCTTATTACTTCTTTTTCGGCGGCCGAGGCCAATCCAGCCAGAAAGCCACGTGCTGAAGTGTATGCTTTTATTGTAAAGGAGTTGAATGAAATTATCCCTAAGTTGCCTGAAGCTGTTAATGCTACTACTTATGGACGTATCAACAAATGGAGTGCATTAACAATCCTGACAAAACTCTATTTGAATGCGGGCGTTTATACTGGCAAAACAGAATGGGCTTTGGCTGCCTCAACGGCAAAGCAAGTAATTGATGGTAACAAATATGCTTTGGAGGGCAATTATTTCAATAACTTCATTGTACAAAATAATGCTTCTCGTGAAAACATTTTTATCATTCCTTACGAAAATGGAAATGCCAACGGCTTCAGTTTGCACATGCAAACATTGCACCCATTGAATAAGGATACTTATAATTTCGCTTCTGGGCCTTGGAATGGTTTTACGGCTTTGGAAGAATTTTATAATTCATTTCCTGACAATGATGCTCGTAAAAAACAATTTATCGTTGGGCAACAATATACTTCTGATGGTAAGCCTATTCAAGACCCGAATGGAGCAATTGAGGTGGATTCAAGAGGTGCTAAAGACCCCGATGGAACACCACTGATTTTTACGCCATATATCAATGAGCTTACACCCAAATGTTTCAGTCAGTCGGGGGCAAGGTTAGGAAAATTTGAATTCCAAAAAGGTATTCAAACCAACATGGATAATGATTTCCCAATATTGAGATTCGCTGACGTAATTTTAATGCGTGCCGAAGCACTTTGGCGTTTGGATAATAATAGTGTCGAAGCTGCTACTTTGATTAACCAAATTCGTAGCAGAGCTTCATTGCCAGCTTTAACACCTTTGAACGAAGATAATCTTTACAAAGAAATCATGCGTGAAATGGCTTATGAAGGTCATTCAAGAACGAATGCTATTCGCTTTGGAAGATTTACAAGAGCTCGTTGGGAAAAACCAGAGTCTACGCCTAATAAGACTGTTTTTCCTGTTCCAACAAGTCAGCTGAATGGTAATCCAAACTTTAAGCAGAATACAGGGTATTGATATTGAGTGATTTAGTGAATTGTGATTTAGAGAATTATGATTTAGAGAATTGTGATTTAGTGAATTATGATTTAGAGAATTGTGATTTAGAGAATTGTGATTTAGTGAATTATGATTTAGAGAATTGTGATTTAGAGAATTGTGATTTAGTGAATTGTGATTTAGTGAATTATGATTTAGAGAATTGTGATTTAGAGAATTGTGTATTCCTATTTATTCAATTTTGATTCACTCATTCACAATTCACAACTTACTTTCATTGTGCATTTGCGGTCTTCTTCATTTTTTACACGGGAAGTTGCGTGAAAAAAAATAGGTTAACCTATCTCCGAGATAGGATTTTCTATCTTTTTCACGCAAAAAACCGCAATGATGAATCAACAAGCTATCTCAGGGATGGGACAAGCCATCAAAATGATAGGTTCTTCTATCTCCGAGATGGATTGAGCTATATAAAAAATGAGATTTCCTATCCTAAAGATGGATTTACCCTTATGCCCTTGCCTGTGTTGTCACGGGTGACAATGCGTTCTAACATAATTTATAAATTGCTTGTGAAGACACAAGTAATGACAAGAGATTGTCAAAATACCAAAACAAAGAAATACATGTTTGTTCAAAAACGATTTTGTTGGCTGATTCCACTTTGGTGCTTGTTTTTTTCTTGCGAAAAAATGCCATCCTTTTTTGGCAAACAAAAGATGTTTAGCAATTTACCCGCTTCTGAAACCCACATTGATTTTGAAAATAACCTTACTTATACCGAAGCATTTAATACTTA
This sequence comes from Flectobacillus major DSM 103, assembly GCF_000427405.1. Classification (NCBI taxonomy): domain Bacteria; kingdom Pseudomonadati; phylum Bacteroidota; class Cytophagia; order Cytophagales; family Flectobacillaceae; genus Flectobacillus; species Flectobacillus major. The sequence continues at coordinate 2,956,386 of NZ_KE386491.1, read as the reverse complement.
TACCTATCGAAATTTTTATAATGGCGGCGGTGTAGCCATTGGCGATTTGAATAATGATGGTTTGCCTGATGTTTTTTTCTGTGGTAATATGGTCAGCAACAAATTGTACCTCAATCAAGGCGATTTAAGTTTTGAAGACATTACCCAAAATGCAGGCTTAACTACCCAAGATGTATGGTCAACAGGAGTAAGCATGGCAGATGTAAATGGCGATGGTTGGTTAGATATTTATGTTTGTAAATCGGGAAAACCAGGCGGAGCTGAACGTAAAAATTCATTATACATCAACAACGGCGTAAAAGCAGGAACAAATATTCCCACTTTTACAGATAAGGCTACAGAATACGGCATTGCAGATTATGGGTTATCGACCCACGCAGCCTTTTTTGATTATGATAAAGATGGGGATTTGGATATGTATTTGCTCAATAACTCTATCAGAACGGTTGGTATTTATGATTTAATCAAAGACCAACGTAAGATTCGTGACCCCAAAGGAGCAAATAAACTCTACCGAAACAATGGAAATACTTTTGAGGATGTTAGCGAACAAGCAGGAATTTATGGCAGTGCTATTGGGTTTGGTTTGGGCGTAACCATTGGCGATATTAATAAAGACGGCTGGCAAGACATTTATGTTTCAAACGATTTCTTTGAAAAAGATTACCTCTATATCAATCAAAAAGACGGTACTTTTTCAGAGTCCTTAGAACAGTATATGGGCGAAATTAGTCTCGGCTCGATGGGAGCAGACATGGCAGATATTAACAACGATACCTATCCAGATGTATTTGTCACCGAAATGTTGCCCGAAAGTAACGAGCGAATTAAAACAAAAACAGCTTTTGAAGATTGGAACAAATACCAAAGTAATATCGCAACGGGCTATTACAAGCAATTCCCTCGCAATGTATTACAGCTCAGTTTAGGGCAAAACCAAACAGGCGAAATGGCATTTAGCGAGATTTCTCGATTGGCAGGCGTAAGTGCCACCGACTGGAGTTGGGGGGCTTTGATGGTAGATTTAGACAACGATGGGTTCAAAGATATTTATGTAGCAAATGGCATTTTCAAAGATTTAACCGATTTAGATTATATCAATTATTACGCCGACCCTATTACCATTAAAAGATTGATGAAGGAAAAAGGGAAGTTTTTAAAGGAATTGATTGATGCTATTCCTTCCAATGCTTTGCCAAATTATGTGTTTCATAATCAAGGAAATAAAGCTTCAGCTTTTCAGTTTAGTAATGTTGCCAAAGATTGGGGTTTGGATATTCCAAGCTTTTCAAATGGTTCGGCTTATGGAGATTTAGACAATGATGGTGATTTAGATTTGGTCATCAATAATGTAAATATGCCCGCAATGGTTTTGCGAAATAATGCCAGAGCGGTAAATCCTAACCAACATTTTTTAAGTATCAAACTCAAAGGTTTAGGAAAAAACACCGCTGCTTTAGGCACACAAGTAACGGTTTACGAACAAGGGAAAAGTTTTTACCAAGAATTAGCACCCATGCGAGGCTATCAATCTACCGTAGATAACAGACTGCATTTTGGTTTAGGCGATATTCAAGAAGTAGATTCTATCCAAATTCTTTGGGAAAATCAGAGGTCGCAAGTACTGAAAAAAGTAAAAACGAATCAGTTTTTAACGATTAAGCAAGAAGTATCTAAATCTATTCAAGCTCAGAAACAGATAGTTGGAAATACAATTTTCCAAGACGTTACCAAGAGTTTTAGGCTGAATTATCAGCATCAAAAAAGTACTTTTATTGATTTCAATCGTGAACCATTACTTTTTCATGGCATAGAAAATAAGAGTGCTCAGACGGCAGTGGCAGACGTAAATGGCGATGGTTTAGACGACTTTTTTGTGGCTGGCTCTTTCGGAAAAGCGGGACAATTATACCTCCAAACCAAAGTAGGGAAATTTGAAGTATCAGCACAAACTTGTTTTGAAAAAGCTCAATTTCATGAAGATACCGCCATACTTTTCTTTGATGCCAATGGCGATACTTTTCCAGATTTATACATTGCCAGTGGCGGAACGGCATTTATTGATAATGCTCCCGAATTGAAAGATAGACTTTTTATCAATGATGGAAAAGGAAATTTTCAATTGGTAGAAAATGCTTTACCGAATATTTTAGAAAATACTTCTTGCGTAAAAGCAGGTGATTTTGACCAAGACGGCGACGAAGATTTGCTGGTCTGCACAAGAGCGAAAGCTTTTTATTATGGATTTCCTGTGAATGCACATCTTTTACAAAATGATGGCAAAGGAAATTTCAGGGAAGTAAGTAAGCAAATTGCCCCTGCTTTACAAGAAATTGGTATGGTGACCGATGCCGCTTGGCTGGATTATGACCAAGACCATGATTTGGATTTTGTACTCGTAGGCGAATGGATGGGCATCAAATTATTTGAAAATAACAAAGGGAAATTTACCGAAAAAAGTAAAGTATTAGGTTTTGAAAATAGTAATGGTTTTTGGAATTGTCTTGCGGTAGCTGATATAAACCAAGACGGCTTTCCAGATATTGTAGCAGGAAATTTAGGCGAAAATACCCGCTTGAAAGCCTCATTAGACAAACCGTTGACCATGTACGCCTACGATTTTGACCAGAATGGCAAAAACGAACAAATCATTACAGCATATAATGGCAAAGAAGCCTATCCTTTGGCAACTCGTAAAGATTTATTGGCGGAACTCCCTTCGCTAAAACACAAATTGCCTTTATCAAAAGATTATGCTCATGCCAAAATAGAAGATTTATTGGATGAAAATATTTTACATCAAGCCCAAAAGTTTTCTGTGTTTACAGCGGCATCTACTTGTTTTATCAATCAGCGAGGGAAATTTATCGCAAAAGCTTTACCGATTGAAGCCCAAACAGCCCCGATTTATGCTTTAGTTATCAATGATTTTGACGGTGATAAACAATTAGATATACTCTGTGGCGGAAATTTACATACCGCCAAGCCAGAAATCGGTATTTACGATGCCAGCGTTGGACAATTATTAAAAGGCGATGGCAAAGGACATTTCAAAGTTTATTCAATGGCAAAGTCTGGTTTGTGTATCAAAGGAGAGATTAGAAGTATCAACAAAATAGCCGTCAAAGGAAAAGTACATTGGCTAATTGCTAAGAAGAACGAAAAAATAAGTATTATCAAGCATACTTTGTAATAGGGAAATTTATGAAAATCAATCAATTATATATTTTGTCTTTGCTGTTTGTATTGCTTTTGGGAGCTTGTAAACAAACGCCAGAAGAACAATATCTAAGCTTAGAGTCGGAAGAATTAGCAACAAAAGTTCGCTATGATAAACTCTTTAAAGGACTTTACTTGGGCATGAAAGATTCTACTTTTTTTGATTTTTGTTTGAAGAAAAACATTCATAAAGATTTTTTTCAGGGCGGACAAAAAAATAGTGCTTGGATTACAACAAAAATAAAATCACCCAATCACAAAACCTTAGAAATCAACTTTTTTCCAACCTTTAAAGCCCAAAAAATAGCCGAAGTAAATGCAGCTTTCTATTATCAGGATGCCGTAGCTTGGAAAGTTGGAGCAAGTAATGATAAACTTTTGAGCGATGTCATACAGCTTTTAGAATCGTGGTATCAACGAAAATTTATCAAGATAAATAGTCCTTACTTTTTTAAAAATGATGTTTTTGTTACGGTTCGGGGCAATTGTAGGGTGGTAGTTTCGGAAGAAGCCCAAAGCAATGTCATCAATGTAAGATTTATTGATTTATTAGCCCCAAAACAGTAGTTTATGCAAGGTTTGAAAAGAAATATAGGGGTTCTGATGCTATCATTTATTGGTTGGGCTTGTCAGTGGAATCAAAGTGAAAAACCTTTGTTTACCGAATTGTCGGCCGCCGAAACAGGTATTGATTTTCAGAATACCGTGACTGACACCAAAGAGTTCAATATTTATACTTACCGAAATTTTTATAATGGCGGTGGCGTAGCCATTGGTGACATCAACAACGATGGTTGGCAAGATATTTATTTCACTGCCAACATGGGGAAAAACAAATTATACTTGAACAAAGGCAATGGAAAATTTGAAGATATAGCTAAAAAAGCAGGCGTAGAAGGCACAAAAGCATGGTCAACTGGCGTGACGATGGCAGATATAAATGGCGATGGTTGGTTAGATATTTATGTCTGTAATTCTGGCGATGTAAAAGGCGACGACAAACAAAACGAACTTTTTATCAATAATCAAAACGGTACTTTTAGCGAAAAAGCCGAAGAATATGGCTTGGCAGACAAGGGTTTATCGACGCACGCTTCTTTTTTTGACTATGACCAAGATGGCGATTTGGATGTATATATTCTGAATAATTCCTATCGTCCGATAGGTTCATTCAATTTGGCAACCATTGATAGAGATACAAGAGATGAATTAGGAGGCGATAAATTGTACAGAAATGATGACGGGAAATTTAAAGACGTTAGTCAGGAAGCACATATTTATGGCAGTGCGATTGGCTTTGGTTTGGGCTTGGTTGTTTCCGATTTCAATAACGATGGTTGGTTGGATATGTATGTTTGTAACGATTTTTTTGAACGAGATTATCTCTACATCAATCAGCACGATGGTACTTTTTCCGAAGAACTTACTCAGCAAATGCCTTCCATTTCTCAGGCAAGTATGGGTGCAGATGCCGCCGATTTAAACCATGATGCTTTGCCCGAATTGTTTGTAACAGAAATGTTGCCCAAAGACGAAGAAAGGCTGAAAACTTCTATGACTTTCGAGAACTGGAATAAGTATCAATACAACCAAAAGTATGGCTATCATCAGCAATTTACACGCAATATGTTGCAGCTCAACAATGGAACAAACGAGCTTTCAAAAGGCTCATTTAGTGAAATTGGTAGATTTGCAGGCGTAGAAGCGACCGACTGGAGTTGGGGTGCTTTGATGGTAGATTTTGATAATGACGGTTGGCGAGATATTTATGTGAGTAACGGTATTTATAAAGATATTTTGAATCAAGATTATTTGAAATTCATTTCAAGTGATGCTTTTGCCAAAACTGTTATCTCAAAAGATGGCGTGGATTACAAGAAATTAATTGATATTATTCCGTCGAAACCCATTGAAAACTATGTTTTTGCAGGTAAAGCAGATTTAGCTTTTGAAGACAAAACCAAAGCTTGGGGACTGAATAAGCCCAGTTTTTCAAATGGCTCGGCTTATGGCGATTTAGACAACGATGGCGATTTAGATTTAGTCGTAAACAATGTCAATATGCCTGCTTTTGTGTATAGAAATGAAAGTAATACAGTGCCAGAAAAAGGCAATTTTCTGAAAATACAACTCAACGGAAAAGATGCCAATACCGCAGCGATTGGAGCAAAAGTAATAGCCTTTTCGGCAGGAAAACAGTATATGGTAGAGCAAATTCCGTCTCGTGGTTTTCAATCTTCGGTAAGTAATATCTTACAAATTGGTGTGGGAAAAAATGCTAAAATTGACTCCTTGCTGATTCGTTGGCCAAGAGGTTTGTTTACTAAAATGTATCAAGTGAAAGTAAACCAAACCCTAGTTTTTGATGAAAAAACAGCTTCAACTGTTCCGCAAAAACCAGAACCAAACAAGCAAAATAGTACTTTCTGGAAAGACATTTCTATGGATTTTTCAGAAGATTTTTCGCATCAAGAAAATACATATAGCGATTTTGACGATGTGCCTTTACTCTTTCAAATGCTTTCGACCGAAGGGCCACATTTGGCAGTAGCAGATGTCAATGGCGATGGTTTGGAAGATGTTTTTATAGGTACTGGGAAAGGTTTTCCTGCTAAATTATTGCAACAAAAAGCAGATGGCAGTTTTGTACAGACCAATCAAAAGCTTTGGGAAATAGACAAAAATGCAGAAGATGTAGATGCTGTTTTCTTTGATGCCGACCAAGACCATGATTTGGATTTGTACGTGGCAAGCGGTGGGAGTGAGGCAGGCGAGCAAAGTAATGAACTAAGCGACCGATTGTATTTTAATGATGGCAAAGGGAATTTTACAAAATCATTCCAGTTTTTACCAACAATTAAGTTTGAAAACTCAGCTTGTATAAAGCCTGCTGATTTCGACCAAGATGGCGATATTGATTTGTTTGTGGGTATTCGTGCCGCCAATCGACATTATGGTTTGCCACAAAATGGCTACTTTTTACAAAATAATGGCAAAGGAGTTTTTAGCAATATTACGCCAAAAATTGCTCCTGCTTTAAATCAAATCGGGTTGATTCGTGATGCAAAATGGATTGACGTTGATAAAGATAAACAGCTTGATTTGGTAATTATCGGCGAATGGATGGGCATTCATATCTTCAAAAATTCGCATGGAAAATTTGAAGATATTTCCGAAAAATTAGGCGTGTCCAATATAAAAGGTTGGTGGAATACCATTCAATCGGCTGATTTGGATAACGATGGCGATGAAGATTTGATACTCGGGAATCATGGATTAAATTCCAGATTTAGAGCTTCCGAACGAAAGCCTATTCAACTTTTTGCCAGTGATTTTGATAACAATGGTTTCTTTGAGCAAATTCTGTGTACTTATAATGGAGAAGTATCTTACCCATTGGTTTTACACCAAAATATCACAGCCCAATTGCCTTATTTGAAGACAAAGTACTTGAAAAATGAAAGCTATAAGAATCAGAAAATCAATGATTTATTTACGAATGAGCAGTTGTCAAAAGCAACAAAATTGGAAGTGAATACTTTAGAAAGTGTCGTACTAATCAATCAACAAAAGGAGGGATTTAGGATACAAAAATTGCCATATCAAGCACAGCTTTTTCCTATTTATGCCATTCATATTACGGACATAAACCATGATGAATTTCCAGATTTGATTGTGGGTGGAAATCTCTACGAAGCCAAACCAGAAGTAGGTAGATACGATGCTGGTCGTGGGCTTTGCTTATTGGGCAAAGGCGACGGTACTTTTTCTGTCATGCCGAATAAATCGTCTGGTATTTATGTAGAAGGACAAATCCGAGATTTCAAAACCTTGAAAGTTGGCAAAAGAGAAGTATTAATGGTCGCTAAAAATGGGGCTAAGTTTCAGGTTTTTTGTAATGAAAAGTAAAACCTCACCCCCTAACCCCTCTCCTGTAGAGAGGGGAACTTTTGATATTCTTAAAGCCCCATCTCTGAAGGAGAGGGGTTGGGGGCTGAGGTTTTAGATAACTAATTTTTAATAATGAATTTTAAAAAAGCAAATAGAATTTGTAATGATTTATACTTCAAAAGAGTTGTTCAAGCTTTTTTTTGTCTGCTTTGGTTTGTTGCTTGCTCTTCTGATAAAAAACCTTTGTTTCAATTATTAGATAATAAAAATACGAAAGTTGACTTCGTGAATCGCTTTTTGGAAACGGAAGAAGTAAACCTCAACGAATATTTATATGCCTATAATGGCGGTGGCGTGGCGGTTGGCGACATCAATAATGATGGTTTTCCCGATATGTATTTTACAGCTAATCAATCTGGCAATACTTTGTACCTCAATCAAAGTAAAGAAAAAGAACAAATTAGCTTTGAAGATATTACCGAAAAAGCAGGTGTAAAAGGATTTTCAGGTAAAAATTATTGGACAACTGGTGTGGTAATGGTGGATATTAATCATGATGGTTGGTTAGATATTTATGTGAGTCAAATGTCTGGTTATAAGGGTTTTACTGGTAGAAATCTATTATTTATCAATAATCATAATCTTACGTTTACAGAAAGAGCAAAAGAGTATCAGCTTGATTTGGTGGGTTATTGTCAGCAAGCGGCTTTTTTCGATTATGACAACGACGGCGATTTAGATTTATATCAATTGAATCATTCGGTTCATAGCCCAGAAGTATATCTTAACACGAGTCTTCGCAATAAAAGAGACCCTTTGGCAGGGGATAAATTATTAAGAAATGATAACGGAAAATTTGTTGATGTTAGCGAAAAAGCTGGAATTTGGGGTTGGGCTACTAGTTATGGATTGGCGGTGGGTGTCGCTGATTTAGACAATAATGGCTTTGCTGACATTTATGTTTCTAATGATTTCCATGAAAACGATTATGTCTATTTCAATCAGGGCGATGGTACTTTTTTAGAAAAAAGTAAAGAAGCTACGACTTACACCAGTAATTTTTCGATGGGAAGCGACATTGCCGATATTAATAATGATGGTTTGTTGGATATTATGACTTTAGACATGAAGCCCGACGACGATATTGTCAAAAAACAATCGGCAGGAGCAGATCCTTTTGATATTTTTCAGTTCAAACTTAGTTTTGGTTATCAAGCACAATTTCCAAGAAATATGTTGCAATTGAATCAAGGAAATTTGGATGGAAAAATTGGTTGCCAATTTTCAGAAATTGGTCAATTGGCAGGTGTGGATGCTACCGATTGGAGTTGGTCAACACTTTTGGCAGATTTAGATAATGATGGATTGAAGGATATTTTTGTTTCCAACGGCATTTATCGTCGCCCAAATGATTTAGATTATATCAATTATACTTATCAGAAAAATGTCAAGAAAAGTTCTTCTTTGAAACTCTCGCAAATGATGCCAAGTGGAGCAGAACATAACTTTGCGTATAGAAATCAGGGTAATTTACAATTTGAGGACGTTTCGCAAGCTTGGGGATTTTCAACGGTGGGTTATTCTATGGGAACGGCTTATGCTGATTTAGACAACGATGGCGATTTAGATTTAGTTATCAATAATCTCAATGCTTTGGCTTCTATCTATGAAAACATATCGAATGCCGAAGAAAATCATTACTTAAAAATTCAATTAAAAGGGGCAGGAAAAAATCCCTTTGGTATTGGAGCAAAAGTAGAAATAATCACTCAAAAAGGTATAATAGTTCAGGAATTACAGCCTACTCGTGGATGGCTTTCTTCGATGGACTATATTTTGAATTTCGGTTTAGGAGCAATTAAAACGATTCAAGAAATAAAAGTAACTTGGGCAAATGGTAAAGTACAACTATTGGAAAATGTGCCTGTCAATCAATTACTTATCCTTTCTGAAAAGAATGCTTTTCCTGAAAAACCTTTACTAGAAAAAGCAAAACAAAAACTTTGGCAAGATATTACTGAGCAAAGTAATCTCAAGTTTGTTCATCAAGAAAACCCCTATTCTGATTTTGCCAATGAACGTTTAATGCCACAAATGCTTTCAACACAAGGGCCGAAAGTAGCAGTGGCAGATGTAAATGGCGACGGTTTAGAAGACTTTTTTGTAGGCGGAGCCATGAACCAAGCAGGTGTTTTGTATCTACAGAAAAACGAAAAATTTGTACTGGGTAATCAGCCGGCATTTATTGCAGATAAACAATACGAAGATGCTGATATTCAATTTTTTGATGCTGAGAATGATAACGATTTAGACTTGTTGATACTCAGTGCAGGAGGACAAACAAATGAGGCGAGCCTTACGCCATTAAGATTATACTTGAATGATGGTAAAGGAAATTTTAGTCGTTCGCCCAAAGAATTGCCTTTACTTTGGAGTAATAAATCTTGTTTGGTGACGGCAGATTTCGATGGGGATAAGCGAATGGATATTTTTGTAGGAGTGCGTTCTATTGTAAAACAATATGGTATTTCAGCAGATAGTTATGTGCTGATGAATCGAGGAAATGGAGAATTTACTTTAGACAAGAGTGAAAAAACAGCGATCTTCAAAAATTTAGGCATGGTTACTTCTGCGGTATGGTTGCCCAAAAGTAAAGAGTTGGTCGTGGCAGGAGATTGGATGCCAATTACTATTTTGAAAAGAGAAGCGAACGGCACTTTCTCAAAAAGAATTATTGAGCATACAGCAGGTTGGTGGAATTGTTTGAAAGCCTGTGATTTAGACAATGATGGAGACCTTGATATTTTGGCAGGAAACCGAGGTATTAACTCAGATTTAAGAGCCAGTACAGAAAATCCTGTGACATTGATGGTGAAAGATTTCGACAATAGTTTTTCTACCGACCCCATTATTTGCCATTTCAGAAATGGGAAAGAAAGACTTTATGAAGGCTTGGACGAAATCAAAAAGCAGATGCCCATGATTCAAAATCGTTTTCATGAGTATAAGTTTTTTGCGGTGAGCCAATTAAAAGATATTTTTCCAGAAGCACTCAAAAAAAATGCAGTGATTAAACAAGTAGAAACGTTTGAATCGCTACAATTAATCAATGACGGGCAAAGTAATTTTCATATAAAAGTACTTCCGAAACAGTTTCAGTTTGCACCGATTTACGCTTTTTGTACCAAAGATTTTAATCAAGATGGAAACATTGATTTGGTTTCTGGCGGTAATTTCTCAGGATTCAAGCCCAATTTGGGCATGATGAAAGCAAGTGTTGGTACATATTCAGAAGGCAATTCAAAAGGTAATTTTAATCATATTCCAGCTCATCAAAGTGGCTTAAATATTTCAAAAGAAGTACGTGATATTCAAACTATTCGGCTTGGAAATCGTGATTGTCTTTTGATAGCCAATAACAACGAACATATCCAATTATTTCAATTTTTTAAAAATCAACAATAAATACTATGAAAAAAGTACTCATTATGTCGTGTTGGCTTTTGGCTTTTTATGCCAATGCCCAAAAACTTTCTTATGATTATCCCATCAAACCGATTGATTTTACCAAAGTAAAAGTAACAGGCGGTTTCTGGAAAAGTCGTTTGGACACCGTTGAAAACAAAACGATTCCTTATGCTTTTCAGAAATGCGAGGAAACAGGCAGAATCAATAATTTTATTTTTGCTGGCGGACTCCAAGAAGGAAAATTCAAAGGAAGTTTTGGCTTTGATGATTCGGATGTTTATAAAATCATCGAAGGGGCTTCATACTCTTTGATGAACGAGCGTAATCCTAAATTAGACGCTTATTTGGACAAAGTGATTTCGTATATAGCTGCTGCTCAGGAAGATGATGGCTATTTGTACACTGCTTGGACCTTGAAAGCGAATGATTACAACAAATTCCAATGTTGTTCTTATGACCCTAAAGGTAGATTTTTGGGTGAAAAAATGAGCCACGAATTTTATGACGCTGGTCACATGTACGAAGCGGCGGTTGCCCATTATGTTGCTACGGGCAAAAAGTCATTCTTGAATATTGCCACTAAAAATGCTGATTTGATTTATGATTTATGTTTCAATAAGGGTTTACAAAGCTATTCGGGGCATCAGGAAATAGAGTTGGGTTTGATTAAATTATTCAGAGTAACCAATAATAAAAAGTACCTTGACTTAGCAAAACTATTGCTTGAAAGACGTGGTCATCAGCCACTTACAGGTAAAAAGACCGACTTCGATAGTCCTGCTTATTCACAAGACCACTTGCCTGTAACTCAGCAAGACGAAGCCGTAGGGCATTCTGTGCGTGCAGTTTATATGTATGCGTCGATGGCTGATATTGCAGCTATTACAGGCGATAAAGCGTACCTAAAGGCAATTGATAAACTTTGGGAAGATATTGTTAGTAAAAAAATGTATGTGACTGGTGGTTTGGGTGCTGCACATGGTATCGAAGGTTTTGATATTGCCTATGCTTTACCAAACGACGCTTATGCAGAAACCTGTGCGGCTATTGCCAATGTTTATTGGAATCACCGTATGTTTTTATTGCATGGCGAATCTAAATACATGGACGTTTTAGAAAGGACTTTGTACAATGGTTTGATGTCGGGTTTGTCTTTAGAAGGGGACAAATTCTTTTATCCAAATCCACTTGTATTTGATGGAAAAGAGAAATTCAATCAAGGAGCTACTTGTCGCAGTCCATGGTTTGACTGTTCATGTTGTCCTTCCAATCTTTCAAGATTTGTGCCTTCGGTTTCGGGTTATGTGTATGCCGTAAAAGATAACAGCGTTTTCGTCAACTTATTTATGAATTCAGAGGCTACTTTAGCAGTAAAAAATCAAACCATTCAATTTACCCAAACGACCAATTATCCTTGGAGTGGCGATGTAAATTTATCGGTTAAAACGTCAAAGTTAACGCCTGCTACTTTGCGTATTCGTATTCCAGGATGGTCGCAAAACGAAGCCGTACCTAGCGATTTATATTATTTCAACGCTACTTCATCTGCCAAAACCATCATTAAATTAAACGGGAAAGCGGTTTCTTATAAAATAGAAAATGGCTACGCACTGATAAATCATGCTTGGAAAAGTGGCGATAAAGTAAGTATCAGTTTCCCGATGGAAAACAAAACTTTGACAAGTAATGCCAATATCAAAGCAAATACAAATAAAGTTGCTGTTCAAAGAGGGCCAATGTTATTTTGCGTAGAAGCACAAGACAATAACAATCACGCTTTAGACATTTCCTTGAACGAACAAGCACCTTTGACGGCAGAATATCAAAAAGATTTATTGAACGGAGTAACCGTTTTGAAAGGAAAAGGCTGGATAAATACCAACGAAGGAAAACAAGAAGTGCCTATTCAGATGGTTCCTTATGTAGTTTGGGGACACAGAGATATTAAACCGATGGCAGTTTGGCTAGGGAAAAATTAATGCTTCTCATAGATTTTTGTATCTCGTAAAGTATATAAGTTAAAAGTAACGAGGTTTTAAAACCCTGTCACTTTTAACTTATACACTTTGTTGAGGAGTGTTCTATATGAAGAGCTTAATCTGACGAATAACTCTCAATTTGCTCATTTACAGCTATCTAGCTTCCTTGCATATTGCTAAGTTTGGCATAATAGCCATTGGGTATTTGGAGGAGCTCTTCGTGTGTACCTTGTTCTACAATTTGGCCTTTACTAATAACAATAATGCTATCGGCATTTTGTACTGTACTAAGGCGATGGGCAATTACTAGCGTAGTACGGTTTTTCATCAAATTGGTGAGGGCTTCCTGAACCAACTTTTCCGACTCAGTATCTAATGCCGAAGTAGCTTCATCTAAAATCAAAATAGGAGGGTTTTTCAATACAGCTCTAGCTATACTCAAGCGTTGACGTTGTCCACCCGAAAGGCGGCTACCTCGGTCGCCAATAACCGTTTGATAACCCTCGGCTGTTTGGCTGATAAACTGATGAGCATTGGCAATTGTAGCCGCTTCAATAATTTGAGCTTCTGTTGCAATACTGCCAAATACGATATTATTTTCGATGGTATCGTTAAACAAAATAGATTCCTGAGTTACAATACCCATTTGATTATGAAGCGATTCGGCCGAAATGTCTCTTAAATCAATTCCATCCAACAAAATCTGCCCTTGTGTAGGGTCATAAAAACGAGGAACAAGGTCGGCCAAAGTAGATTTTCCTCCTCCCGACTCACCTACCAAGGCAATAGTTTTGCCTTTAGGAATCGTAAACGAAACATTGTTTAAAATCTGTTTTTCGCCATCATAACTAAATCCTACATTTTTAAACTCAATACCTTTTTCAAAAGCTGGAAGTGTAATAGCATTGGATTTATCTTGAATGGTGGGCAGAGTATCCATCAGTTCGATAATTCTTTCGGCCGATGCCACGCCTCGTTGCACACCACTAAAAGCATCGGCAATTACCTTAGCTGGGCGTTGAACTTGCGAGAAAAGGGCAATATATCCTATAAAAGTAGCAGCATCAAAGCCTCCCTCATGATTAATTACCAACGAGCCACCATATAGCAAAATACCAGCAACGACAATAACGCCAAGGGTTTCGGAAGTAGGAGATGTCATTTCTTGACGATACACCATTCGTAATACCGACCGCTTGTACGTATCGTTGAGTTGTGCGAATTGTTTGGTAATGGTTTTTTCAGCATTAAAGGCTTTTACAACCCTCATTCCTCCAAAAATCTCGTCGAGGGTACTAATAATACTACTCAAGTTTTCTTGAACTTCCTGAGCTTTTCGGCGTAGCCGTCGGGTAATAGTAGCAATAGCACCGCCCGAAATAGGCAAAATAAGAATAGAAAATAGGGTGAGTTTTACAGACAAACTAAACAAAAAAACAAAGTACATTACCAACGAAAAAACCTCTTTGAGCGAAGCCGTAAAAGCACGAGCAATAGAATTTTCTATTTCTTGAATATCGGTAGTAAGGTGCGACATCAAGTTGCCTTTGCGTTCGTTGTTGAAAAAACCCAAATGTAAGCTAACCGTTTTTTCAAAAACAGCTTGTCTGAGTGATGCAATGGTTTCGGCTTCGACTGTTTTGAGCATTCTTTGAGAAAAATAACGAAATACATTTGCCGAAAATACCGATACAATAATAGCTCCACAGGCATATTGTAAAGCCCCAATACGGCCATATTGCTGCAACATTACATAAAAAAAGTAATTGAACGATTGGCTGAAATAAGAGGCTGTAAGTGAAAAAGAGGGCATTTCAACGGCCTTGGGTGCTACCTGATTAAATAGCACGTTGAGCAAAGGAATCAATAACGTAAAGTTGAGGATTCCGAATAAACTCGCAAGTAGCGATAAAATAAAATAAGGCACAATATACTTTTTCAAAGACTGAGTATATTGTAAAATGCGAAGATATGTTTTCAAAACTATGTGAGTTAATAAAAGAAATGGGCTATAGATTAGTACTTAACCTGAATCCCATGATAATATTCTTGTGCTTGATAATCTTTACGGAGTGGATGGCCTTCCCAGTCTTCGGGCAATAAAATTCTGCGGAGGTCGGGGTGATTGCTAAATTGTATTCCCATCAAGTCAAAAGCTTCTCTTTCATGCCAATCGGCTGTTTTCCAGATATGGCTTACCGTTGGAACTTGCGGAGGAGCCTCGTTGGGAAGGGCTCTGTCAAATACCACTTTTAGCATAATTTTATGCTCGTAAGGAATCGAATAAAGGTTGTATATTACCTCCATGGTATTTTTGGCTTCGCCATTGTCTATAGCCGTAAGGCACGATAGCATATCGAAATAGCAATCTTCGTGCTGATACAAAATCTGGCAAATATCGGCAATTTGTGCCACTGGAACAGTAATAGATTGATGGTCTTCTTGAAGAATGATGCTTGCACCCAACTGTTCGATAAGAATATGTTTAATTTCTGAGATTGTCATCTATCAATAGTTATCTAGTAGTGAACGAATAATGGAAAAGCGTTAGAGGGCGGCTCTTTGCTTTCAGAATGATTAGCCTTATGCTACCTTTGTGAATGAACGAAACGGGTATTTCAGCCCATTCTATCATCCTAAATTCGAGTGAATACCTCAGTTTTCGTATATTTCTAATAATGTGAATGACATTTTGCTTTAGGCTATGGCAAAGTCAGGTTTTTGGTTGCGAGCCTCTTCTTCTTCCATTTCCAAAATGGCTTTTGGAGCAACCAGTGTTTCTTGACGAATCTTTTCTTGTAATTTTAAAAAGCCCCCAATCAACGCTTCGGGGCGAGGCGGACACCCTGGTACATACACATCGACAGGAATAATGCGGTCAACGCCTTTTACAACGTGATAGCCATGTTCCCAATAAGGGCCACCGCAGTTAGAGCAACTACCCATCGAAATGACATAACGGGGTTCGGGCATTTGTTCATACAATCGACGGATACGGTCGGCCATTTTGAATGTAACCGTACCTGCTACAATCATAACATCGGACTGGCGAGGCGAAGGGCGAGGAAAAACCCCAAAGCGGTCGAGGTCATAGCCCGATGCCATCGTTTGCATCATTTCGATAGCACAGCAAGCCAAACCAAAGCCCATAGGCCAAAGCGAGCTGAGTCGTGCCCAATTGATAAGGTCTTCGACCTGACTTAATACTATATTATTTTCTTCGAATTGCTGATCGAGTAAGCCTTTCATATTGAGGAAATTATACTAAAACTAACCAAGTGTGTAAAAGGATAAGGTCTACAAAGATACAAATGCCCCAAGTAAGTAAGTGTCCAATTTTGGAAAACATTATCGAGTTGAGGTATTTTGCTGATATGGCATATACTAATCAGCAACGGCCTAACTCGATAATGGTAAAAATAGAATCTATTGAGGACAATTACTTGGAAATAATCATAGGAGCAATGATATGCTTTTGCTATATACCTTAATTCCTGAGTATTTATAGAGAACCGTATTTAGTTCACAAATTTACTTATTACTTGGTTCATTATATGCTCAATTTTATCAAATCATCTCACAATCGTTAGATAACCCGTTTCGGCAGGTAGGTTTACATTGGGCTTGATAACATAATAATATGTTCCTGAAGGATATTTTTGGTCATCTTTAATAGCATTGAAAGGCTGTTTGTACCCTTGCGAATAGAAAATCTCATTGCCCCAGCGGTTAAATATTTTCACTTCTATTTCGGGGTATTCTTCCACGCCTTCTATTTCCCATGTATCGTTGATACGGTCGCTATTGGGGGTAAAAGTATTAGGGATTTTTAGTTTAGGAAATACATTTACGACAATATCGGCACTGGCTTTACAATTACTTCTGGTAGAAGATACTTCCAATACATAAGTAGTAGTAGCAGTAGGCGAAGCCATCGGCGAGAATTCAATAGGAGTGGCAAGTCCATCGGTAGGCGACCACGTATAGGTAAAATCAGCTCCTTGGCTACCACCTGCATTGATTTTGATAGCGTCGCCTCTATAAATAGTGAGGTCGTTGCCAAGCTTTACTACTGGCGTAATATCAACAACGGCATCGCTAGTGGCTGAGTTAGAACAGCCGTCCGAGCTAGTAAAGGTATAAGTAATAGGCCATCGGCCGTAGCCTGCCAGTATAGGATTAAACACCGATCCACTCATTCCTTTTCCTGAAAAAACACCACCCGATGCTTGTGGCTGAACAAGGCTAGTTAAATCTTTCTGGCTATTGGCGGTACTACAAAATGGCGAAATTGGGGCAAAATTTACTACTGGAATCGGGTAGACATCTATCTTGACATCAGGGGCATTTTTAACACAGTTTTTGTCGGACGTTACAGTAAGAGAATAATTACCTGTTGTTGTAATATCTATTTGGGTATTGGTAGAAAAGTTAATACCATCTTTTTTCCAGATAAATGTACTTGTAGCTTCGGTAATAGCTTCTAATTGAACTTTTTCGCCATCACATGCAGAAGTTTTTCCTGTAATATTATTAATCGTTGCTACAGGCAATGGGTTTACTACAATAACCTCTTCTTTGTCGTAAGTACAGTTAGGAATGGCATTTTGTGTTACTAGAATCCTGTAAGTTCCTGATATGCGGTAGGGTACATTTTGATTACTGTTGAAATTAGTACCATCGATCGACCAGCTGAAAGAATAATCATTGGCATTGCCACCGCTTATTGTGGCCGACAATGTACCTGGAGCTTGGTTTTCACAAATGGTATTGCCCAACGAAGTACTGGTATTGAGAGTAATGCCCACCAATGGCAGAACACGGGTATCTGCCGAGGTTTGGGTATTCAAGCAGCTGGCTGTAGGGTCGTTTACTGTTACTTTGTAGTCGCCAGTGGCATTTATTCTGAGTTTGTTGGTATTGCTATTAGGTACAGCAATATTGTTATGGTACCATGTATAAGTATAATTGGGGTTGGCTTGTGTTTCGAGTACCCTGAAGCTATTGGTACATAGTTGTAGTGGATTGACATGAACCGTTGGGTTACCTCCTTCAAGAAAAATTCTTGGGCGTTCGGGTGTACCACAATCTTTTACAATAATTTGATACTCCAAATGAGTTTCACTCAAAATAGACCCACCTCTTCGTTCTTTCACAATCAGCGTAATAGCATATACCCCAACGGATGTTGCTTTAAAGCTAATATTACCATTGCTGGTATTGATAGATACCGCAGGCGTGGAGGGTAGCGGGCTGGTGGCATTGAAGCCCGATGCCCAAGCTACTTCTGGTGGGTTGTTCAAGGCTGGTAATACCAATGGGGCTGTTGGGGTGCTGTAGCCCCGATAGGGTGTTCCTAATGAATAGTCGAGCTGGTCGCCATCGGCATCGCTTGCAGGTAATGCCAGGGTTACGGAGTTGTTTAGACAAAAGTAACTTCCGACAGGTTGCCTGATTACAGGCGTTGAGTTAGTAATAGTAGATGGCGAAAATGACAAATAAAACAACATACTTTCGTTGCCCGGATTTTGTACATTGGCTAAGGTTTGATTTCTACAGCAAGTTTCGGCTACTACATAATATCCCTGAATATCATTAAACTTGGTAGGGTCGAGGGTAATATTAGAACTAAGTAATATATCAGTAGATTTTAAATCATTGGGATTTGAGCAAGCTGGCGGAGATGGATAATTGAACGATGTACCTGTGAGCGAGCGTGGAGTAAGATTTAATAACCCCGTAGCATTGGCATCGCTGGTAACATCGGCATTATCTCTTTTACGATATATTTTGGCAACAAAGTTACTGGTAAGCAATCCATTGGCCAAGTTATTAGCATTATTCTGTTCGGCTTGAGATACATACAAATGAAGATTGAGTGTATAGTTATTAGAGCTGGTTCTACTCAACTGCAAATAACCACCCATATAAGGGTCGGCCGAAAAGCTTTGTAAGGAAATGAAAAGGCAAAAGAAAAATAGCTTATAGAATTTTTGTCTCATCCCAGTGCAGGTTATCAGTTAGAGAATAAAGCTTTGTTATTTCTGTATAAAACGAAATAAAGGTGTATTGTTAGATAAAGGTACTTGTAAAATTATACAAATTCCTTGATCCAGCAATACCCTTTGCTAAAAGCATTACTTATCTTACTACGGTAAGGTAACCTGTCATGCTTGGCCAGTCTTCTCTCAACTCAATAATATAATAATAGGTACTGGTTTTGAGTTGATAGTCATCAATGATACCTTTAAAAGGGTCTGTAGTATAATTTCGGGTCGAAAATACTTGGTTCCCCCACCTATTAAATATTCTCACATAAGCATTAGGGTGGTCGGTAATAAGGTCCGATAAATCCCAGAAGTCGTTCAGGCCATCTTCGTTTGGTGTAAAAGAATTAGCGATTTTTTTCGTCACAAATACCACTACATCATCGGTTTTGCTACATCCCGATGTATTATTCGTAACTTTTAAAGTATAAGTGGTAGTGGTAGTAGGCGATGCCATTGTACTTGGTGTATTGGTACTACTCAGCGACGACGCAGGACTCCACGCTAAAGTAAAATTGCTCAGATTTGTATTTGCCAAAGTACTACTCAACTGAACCGATTGGCCATCTTCGAGCAATACGTCATTGCCCAATGTAACCCTTGGTGCTATATCAATCAATAAATTACTGGTTGCTGTTGATTTACAGCCATTGGGGTTGTTGAACGTATAAGTAATAGGAAATGTACCAACCCCAAAATCTTTACTGTCAATAGTACTTGAAATATTGATTGAACGAGCCGCCAAAACCCCATTGGTAGCATCGAATGGCGTAATATATTGGCTGAGGTTGATTTGTTGCGAGCCATCGGTACATACAGGAGGGATTGCACCAAAAGTAACAGGAGTAATATTTTTTGAGGTGATAGTCAGTGGTGTCGATGTAGCTGTACAACCTACTCGGTTAGAGATTTTGAGCGAGTACGTTCCCGAAGTAGTTACATTCAGCTCATGATTGATACCATTTTGTACTACACTAAAGTTTCTAGTCCACTCATAATTATAATCACCGCCCAAGTTGCCACTTAATTTAAAAGGTGACCCTACACAAAACTCATTTGTACCATTACTCGTAGTAATAGTAGCATTGGGTGCAGGCGAATAAGGAATCGTTTTGCGAATAATGTATTTACAAGACGATGGCGATGTGGGTGTCATTATTACGCTGTAATCGCCAGCATTGGCAGGGGTATTGCTTGCTCTAAGAGCCACATTAACAATGCCATTTGACCAACGATATACAAATCTGCTAGCATTGGTAAAAGGCATACCATCTGTACGTACAACAATCAAAGTAAACTGGTCACAATTGTTAGTATAGTTCAAATCAATCGTTAAGTCTTCGCCTGCAATTTGTGTTAGTGTTGTTGGCGACGATGTGCTGGCTTTGCTACAACCTGTTTTGGCACTTACCTGAACGGTATAAGTACCTGCCCCTTCAGCTTTGAAGTCGTAGGTGGTAGCTCCCAATACGTCAAGGCCGTTTTTCTGCCACTGATAGCTATAGTTTGAATTGTTGGTAGTAGATAATTGTACAAAACCATTTTCGCAAACATTGGCTGTACTAACAGGCGTTGTGCTGTAGTCGTCAAAAATAGTAGCTACAGGTGGAGCCGCAGCCGTACAATCTATTACCTTGAAGGCAAAGTCTCGTCGTACTTTTCCAATAACAACGCCATTGCGTGTTTCGGTTACTTCTACCGAAAACAAGAATGACCCCAAGGTTGTAGCTGTTACCGAAATTATGCCTGCATTATTGATAGTAAGGGCTGGATTGCCCGGAATAGCCGTAGTAGCATCAACGCCGCCCGTCCATGTTACCGTAGGGAAGCCCGACGTACCCGTAGGAGTAGGGTTGGGATTGCTACTCGTACTAGAACCGCTATAGGGTGTTACTAGCTGGTAGCTAAGTATATCGCCATCGACATCGGTAGCACCACAGTCATAGCTGAAGGCTTGGCCTTTACAAATATACTCGCCCGATGGAGCTTTGAATTTGGGCGAAGAATTGATGAAGTCGGCACTATTTTGCAGAAGAGCAGGAAATGCCAAATATACCAATGCACCTGTAGTAGTAGGATTGCTGATATTACTGACACTAGCTCGACAACATTTGTCTAAGGCAATATAATAGCCTGCGGGGTCGGTAAAATCACTGGGGGGAAGCAACAGATTGGCCTCATAGTCTACCGTAATTACCTTTAGATTTTGAGAATTGGCACAATCATCGTTTTTATAGGTAAGTTCATTTCCAACCAAACTACTTGCTGTAAGAGTCAAACTTTGTTTTAATTGGTTGTTACTTTTTTGAAAAATACCTACTTTCAGATTATCGTCGTTAGCCGAAGGGCGGCCACTTGATTTATCATAGTAAAGATGAAGCTTCAGTACGAATCTACCGTTTACACCATTACTTAATAACTCAAAATTTCCACCGACAAGCGAAGAGGCTACTACTTTGTGGTTCAAAGCAATAGATAATATTAAAACACATGAGCAAAGGAATACCTTCTTCATCATAATGAATGAGGATTTATTAAAATCGATATAATGTTATGAATAGCGGACGAGTCATCTTGGCGGATGGCGTTCAGGCATTTTTAGCTCAATAATTGTGCTAAAAATGGGCTTCGCTACAATATTCTTTCAAATACTTGACTTTATAATTGATAAATAAGATGTTATGAGACTGTTACTAAGTGAAGAACGTTTGCTAAAAAGTGTGCAGAATAGACGGATTGAACGCTTTAGCTAGTAAATTAATAATGAAAGATACAATAAATTTATATTTTTTAGCTAATACATTAATTTTGCCTGAGAAATAAATAGTTATACTACGTTGGAAATGATGCAAAGTTATTTTTTTGATACCAAAATAGAGCTTCTGAAAGGCGTAGGGCCACAACGAGGAAATCTATTGAATACCGAGCTACAAATTTTTACATTTGGCGATCTGATTCAATACTACCCGTTTCGTTATGAAGACCGAACCCAATTTCATCATATAGTCGAGCTTTACGAAGGCATGGAATATGCCCAAATAAAAGGACGACTGCGTAATGTAGATAAAGTAGGAGAGGGTTTTAAACAACGCCTAACGGGTATTTTTACCGATGGTACTGGTAGCTTAGAGCTTACTTGGTTTCAGGGAATTACTTGGCTCGAAAAAAACTTACGTGTAGGTGCCGAATATGTGCTATTTGGCAAGCCTGCTTTTTTTCAAGGTAGGCCCCAAATGCAACATCCTGAACTGGAGCTTTTAACAGGACTCAACGAAAAAGGGGGCTACTTTTTGCCTGTTTATGGCCTTACCGATAAGCTTCGCAAAAGATATATCGACTCAAAGGCTATTGCAACTATGCAACGTAATTTGTTGCAAAATGCGTATCCTTTAATCCGAGAAACCTTGCCAGAGTTTTTGCTCAAAAAATACCGCTTGATTGCCAAAAAAGATGCCCTTTACAATATTCATTTGCCATTATCAGAACAATGGCTTCATCAGGCTAAAAGAAGGCTGAAATTTGAAGAGCTATTCTATAACCAGCTACGATTAATCAAACAGAAACTCCTCAGAAGGGTTGATTATGAAGGCCAAATTTTTAAGAAATCATATTTGCTCAAAGATTTTTATGAAAACCATTTGCCATTTTCTTTAACAGGTGCTCAAAAAAGGGTAATCAAAGAGATTTTTGAAGATATGCGTTCGGGTAAACAAATGAACCGACTTTTGCAGGGAGACGTAGGTTCGGGCAAAACTATCGTAGCATTTATTTGTATGCTTTTGGCTATCGACAACGGGGCTCAGGCTTGTATCATGGCTCCAACCGAAATTCTGGCCGACCAGCATTATCAAGGGCTCAAAGTCTTTGCCGATGCTTTGGGTATTTCGATTGAAAAACTTACTGGTTCTACACGCAAAAAGGCTCGAACAGGTATTCATGAAGGGCTATTAGATGGTTCGCTGAAAATTCTGGTAGGAACACATGCCCTTTTAGAAGATATTGTTCAGTTCCAAAATTTGGGCTTATGTGTGATTGACGAACAGCACCGCTTTGGAGTAGCCCAACGTGCCAAGCTTTGGGAAAAAAACAAATATATTCACCCGCATATTTTAGTGATGACGGCTACGCCGATTCCTCGTACTTTGGCAATGACTTTGTATGGCGATTTAGACGTATCGGTGATTGACGAATTGCCCAAAGGCCGCAAGCCTATCAAAACCGTTCACCGTTATGATGCTCATAGGCTTACTGTTTTTGGTTTTATTCGTGATGAAATCAAAAAAGGGCGACAGGTGTATATTGTATATCCACTTATCGAAGAATCGGAACGAATGGATTACAAAGACCTAATGGATGGCTACGAAAGTATTGTAAGGGCATTTCCCGAATACAATATTAGTATTGTACATGGCAAAATGAAATCGGCCGATAAGGATTTTGAAATGCAACGATTTGTAAAAGCCGAAACCCAAATTATGGTAGCTACCACTGTAATAGAGGTTGGTGTAAATGTACCCAATGCCTCGGTAATGATTATTGAAAGTGCCGAAAAATTTGGCTTGGCTCAATTACACCAGTTGAGGGGGCGTGTTGGGCGTGGTGCCGAGCAAAGTTATTGTATCTTAATGACCGATGTGAAATTGTCGAAAGACAGCCGAATACGCATAGATACTATGGTGCGTACTACCGATGGCTTTGAAATTGCCGATGTAGATTTACAGCTTCGTGGCCCAGGCGATATATCGGGTACACAACAAAGTGGTATTGTCGATTTGTTGATAGCCGATTTGGCCAAAGATGGCGAAATACTAAAAGTAGCCCGAGAATGTGCACAGGCTATTCTGGATGAAGACCACGACTTGGAACTGCCCCAACACGCCATGATAAAAGAACAAATAGATTCGCAAAGAACCGAACATAGTAGTTGGTCTCGCATTAGTTAAGGGGTATTGCCCATACAAGCTCAGAACAAATTGAGCCCTAGACGGGTTATTCAAAACAAGTATTAGTACAGAACATACAATCCAGCTCCCCAAACAAATACGTATGTAAAGGGCATAGCATTTTATCTTATCATTATTGAAATGAATACACAAGTAACAAAGATTCAGCAGGCTATTAGCCCGATTCGTGAATCACTTACCAATCATGCTGTATATCAGCGTATTAGTCAAATCGACCACCTTCAGGTTTTTATGAAAGATCATATCTTTGCCGTGTGGGATTTTATGTCGATTCTAAAAGCTCTACAACGTAACCTTACGTGTGTCGAGTTACCTTGGATTCCTGTAGGAAGTGCTCAAACTCGCTATTTAATCAACGAAATTGTGAATGGTGAGGAAAGCGACGTTGATGAAGTTGGCAATAGAATGAGCCATTTCGAGCTATATCTGGATGCCATGAGCCAAGCCGATGCCGATCTTGAACAAATCAAGGAATTTTTGAGCCTGATTACCCAAAAGGTATCGGTCAACGATGCTCTTGTAAAAGTAGGCGTATCGGACAGCGTCCGTGATTTTGTGAATTTTACATTTGAGGTAATAGCAACTAATCAGCCTCATATTCAGGCAGCCGTATTTACATTTGGCCGTGAAGACCTCATTCCCGATATGTTTATTGCGATGGTAAAAGATTTGAATGCTTCAATGCCTGAAAAAATTTCTAAATTTACCTATTACCTTGAACGCCATATCGAAGTAGATGGCGACCACCATAGCCATTTGGCTCTACAAATGGTAGAAGAATTGTGTGGCAACGACGCTACCAAGTGGCAAGAAGCAATCGACTATTCGGTGAAGGCTTTGGAAATGCGTAAAAAACTCTGGGATGGTGTAGAAGAAAAAGTACAAAAACTAGCCTTGAGTGAAGTAAATTCATAAAACCAGAAGAGAACTGAATGAGGAGGAAGATGATATATTATTGGATTGAGAATCGCTCATTGTAGAGCCAAAACTTTTAGGGTAAACAGATATACAGTATTGTTTATTGAACATCCCTCATTTTCTTCATAAGTATTTTCCCAAGTAGCTAGCGAATATATTCGCCAGTTATGCTGACTTAGAAAAGAGAAATAAGCTTAATAAATCCACAATCTGACCTCTGAAATTGTTCAGTATCCTTGGCGGAAAACCCACGACAAAAGGGTTTTCCGCTTTCTTTTTGTCGATAGAATAAAAGGTTTACCCCTTTTTTGAGGTGTTTTGGTACTATAAACCACTAAAACCAAGACCGAATATTGGTTAATTCTTAGAATTGTAAAATAAGTCCTTTTGCTAATTTATTAGTAGATAAGCTGATAATTCAATGTGGTTCTTGTAAATTTGCAACTCTTATAACAAAACATAATATTCAACTCACAAAATAACGGTAAAACCAATGTTAAATCTCGTCTTGTTTGGACCTCCAGGTGCAGGTAAAGGAACACAGTCTGCCAAATTGATTGACAAATACAATTTAGTACACATTTCTACGGGTGATATGTTCCGTGGACACATTGCCAATGATACCGAGCTAGGTAAGCGTGTAAAGCAAATACTTGCAGACGGCTTATTAGTACCAGATTCGATAACAATCGAAATGCTGGAAGAAGAAGTGAAAAATAATCCACAAGCCAATGGATTTATTTTTGATGGTTTTCCTCGTACGGTTCCACAAGCAGAAGCCTTGGATGCTTTCTTGGAAAAAAATGGAGAAAGTATCAGTGGTGTAGTTCAATTAGACGTAAATGAGGACGAAATCAAAAATCGTATTGCAGAACGTCAAAAAATTAGTGGTCGTGCCGACGACGATGCAGATAAGTTATTGAAAAGAATAGATGAGTATTTTTCAAAAACGATTCATGTATTACCCTATTACGAAGGCCAAGGTAAAGTAGCAAAAGTAAACGGAATTGGTGCGATTGAAGAAATCTTTACAAATATATGTACTGCCATCGATGCAGTAAAATAAACTGATAGCAACAGGTAGTTCTGTTGAGGGCTTTAGGTAGTTTATTAATAGAAAACCGCCTAAAGCCAACTTTTATAATTTCGGACAAAATCTGTCCATAGCTATTTACAATTATGACATCAAACTTCATTGACTACGTAAAAATCAACGTTCGTTCGGGACATGGCGGAGCAGGTTCAACACATTTTCGTCGTGAGAAACACGTCCCCAAAGGTGGCCCAGATGGTGGTGATGGTGGTCGTGGAGGACATATTATCCTCAGAGCCAATGCTCAACACTGGACACTTTTACACTTGAAATATCAGAAGCACATTTTTGCCAAAGACGGCAAAGGTGGAGAGGGCGGCCGTCGTTCGGGTGCTCAGGGCGAAGATATGATTATAGAAGTGCCGTTAGGTACAATTGCCAAAAATCCTGAAACTGGCGAGGTACTTGCCGAAGTTACACAAGATGGCCAAGAAGTAATTTTGTTTCATGGTGGCCGTGGAGGTTTGGGTAATGTTCACTTCAAAACTTCCACTAATCAAGCTCCACACCATTCTCAACCTGGCGAAGCTGGTGAAGATATGTGGATTATTTTAGAATTAAAGGTTTTGGCAGACGTAGGTTTAGTGGGTTTCCCCAATGCAGGAAAATCTACTTTATTATCTGTCTTGTCGGCAGCCAAACCCGAAATCGCCGATTATCCCTTTACAACACTTGTTCCTAATTTGGGTGTAGTAGCTTATCGTGATTTTAAGTCATTTATTATGGCCGATATTCCGGGGATTATCGAAGGGGCAGCCGAAGGAAAAGGTCTTGGTACTCGTTTCTTACGTCATATCGAAAGAAACTCTATCTTACTTTTCTTGATTCCTTCCGATGCCGAAAATATAGAAGAGGAATATAATATCCTTCTCAATGAGCTGAAAATGTATAACCCAGCCTTGTTGGATAAGGAAAGAATTATAGCAATTTCAAAAATGGACTTAGTAGAGTCGGACGAAGATGCACAACGTATTGTAAGCCAACTACCTGCGGGTATCCCTTATGTACAAATCTCGTCGGTGATGCAACAGGGCTTAGTTGAATTAAAAGATTTACTTTGGAAAACTCTTCAGGCTGCTCAGCCTCCATTGCCAGCAGCAGAAGAAGAGAGTACCCCCGAAATAGCTGACTAAATTTTGATTAATTTCAAATAATGTATTAGTCATCGTTGAGCTTGTATTTGGATGTCGATACATTATCTATTATAAAGTACTACCGAGCTATTATGAGGCGAATAGGGTGACTTTTTCAATAATAATAGCTCTAATATACTATAAGTAAGGTTTTTTCATTGAAGGTGTGGTAGGGTCATAATGTTGGGTTTTATGCCTAGATTATGGCTTTCTGTATCTTATTATTGAGATTCTTGCTTGTTACTAATTGCTTTTTATTAAGATGGATTTTAAAGTGTTTTTCTAAAAGATAAAACAACGATTTTATCGCTTAAATGAAAAATTGATAAGAGCAAAATAATAGAATATATGAACATGAGCATCAAGTTTTACTACGTATTTATTTTTAGTTGTTTACTGTCTTTTTTTACCCACGGACAAGTGGCAATCACACCTGTTGCGGGTTCTTATACTTGTACTGGAAGCGGTACGGTAAAATTGAGGCTTCCCAAAGGCAAAGCTGCGTATGAATGGACTAATACCCAAACGGCCAGTATTATAGGAGCCGACAGTACCGTTACGGTAGCACCGGGTACTTATTCGGCACGTTATAAAGAAACGGCTTTGGGTGCTTGGGTTTCGGTGGCGGCTTATACCGTTTCTGGTATTGTACCAAGTGCCTTGACGGTTACGCCTTCGTCGTCGACCTCTGGTATTTTTTGTGGAAGTAGCAGTGTTACCCTCAATGCTTCGTCAGGGGCTAATTATACTTGGTTACGCAACGGAGCTACTACTGTAGGTACGGGGCAGTCGCTAGAGGTAGCTGGAAATTCTATTTCTACTGGAGGCTCTTATTCTTTTAGTGTTAGAACCACTAATGCTACCTCGGGGTGTTCGGTGGTTTCCAATGCTATTTCGCTAACTCTATATCCTTCTGCTCCAGCCAGACCTACTATTACAGCCGATGCCGCCACAACGTTTTGTGCTGGAGGAAGTGTAGGTTTATCGTCGTCTTATACAGGAGGAAGCAATATTTGGTCGAGGTCAGTTGGGGGCGATACTACTACTTCAGGCTCAAACAAAATCATTGTTCGGGTTTCTAATACTATTACCGTAGTGGCTCGTGATGCCAATGGCTGTATTTCGCCAGTTTCTAATGCTATTTCTATTACGTCCAATCCAGTTCCAACAGCCCCAATAATAGCCGAAGGTGCTAATATTAGCATTTGCTCGGGCGATAGTATCACCCTCAATTCAAACGACAAGGGTTCGGGGTCGTATTTATGGAACAATGGCAGAACCACTAGAAGTATTATTGTAAAAACTGCGGGTACTTATAACCTTACTTTTACAAGTTCGGCGGGTTGTATCTCGCCTGTGTCGGCTTCTACAGTGGTAGTGGTAAATACTTTGCCAGCCAAACCAACTATTACAGCCGATGGTGCTTTGACCTTTTGTGAAGGTTTTAGTGTGGGGCTTACGTCTTCTTATTCGGGATTTCGCAATGTATGGAGCCGTTCGGGAAGTGCCGATACAACTACGACTGGTAATAACAAAATCATCATAGCTCGTTCGGCAACGGTAACAGTAAGAGCATTGGATGCTAATGGCTGTTATTCGCCAAGGTCGAATGTTACAGCTACTACGATGAATCCACGCCCCGCTACGCCAATCGTCAATGTGGTTACTTATCCAGAAAACCCTATTCTCAACGATGGTACTAATATTGGTGTTTGTAGTGGCGATAGCGTACTATTTAGTAGTACCAATAATAATGCTACCACAGGCACATATTTATGGAACAACTTAAAAACTACTCGTACACAGGTTATCAAAACCGCAGGTAATTATACCTTGGTTTATACCGATAATTTGGGTTGTAAATCATTTGCATCGTCGCCTTTGGTGGTAACGATTAATAGCCGACCAGCCAAACCTACCATTACCAACAATACAGCATTGGAGTTTTGCGATGGCGGCAGTGTTACTCTAACTTCGTCTCCTGCATTTGCTTACGCTTGGTCGTCGGGTGCTAGTAGCCAGTCAATCAATATTACGGCTTCGGGTAAGTTTAAGGTAACAGCCATTAGTGATAAAGGCTGTAAATCTACTTCTCCTTCCGACGAAGTACAGGTAATCGTAAACCCATTACCAGCTCAACCAACTATTACGGCTAATGGCCCTCTTACTTTTTGTCCCGACAAAAGTGTAGTATTATCTTCGTCTATTTCTGAAACGATTTATATCTGGAGCGAAGTAGAAACATTAGGGTCATCTTTTGGCGAAGCAAGAGCTATTACCGTAAACAAGTCGGGAAGCTATTCGGTTCAGACCAAATCTGCCAAAGGCTGTGTTTCAAAACCTTCAGCCTCGACTATTATTACAGTATTAGAAGCACCTCAAGCACCTGCTATTTATGCGTTGACCCCTACTAATATTTGTGATGGTGGTACTGTAACATTAGTGGCTTTATATGCCAATACCAACGTCGTGAAATTTAGCTGGAGAGACGAAGCTACCCAAGCAGAATATTCTCAGAAAGATACCATTGTGGTAAGAAAGTCGGGAAGTTTTAGTGTAAAGGTGGAAGATAACAAAACCTGTAATTCAGCTTATTCTTCTATACAAACTGTAACGATCAATCCTTTGCCTCAAAAACCTGTTATTACGGCACTGACCAGCAAAGTAATTTGTGAAGGAGATAGCTCTATTTTGCGTTCGAGCTTGCCTAATACCCTGCCAACAGGACGAGTAAGCTACCGCTGGACCTTGAATGGTGGTGTGTTATCGGTATTTACAAGAGAAATCAAAGCAAAAGTACAAGGCAACTATGCCGTTGAAGTAACAGATGCCAATGGCTGTAAGTCGGTGGCATTTTCAGATACCGTAAAAGTTACTGTTAACGAGCTACCAGCTACGCCATTTATAACTTTGGTGGGTTCAAATCCATTTTGTGCTGATAAATCTTTGACACTTAACTCATCGGCCGAAGTTGGATATAAATGGAGTACAGGGGCCAATACCAGAAGTATTGCTGTGAATTTGCCAGGAACTTATACCGTTCAGACGATCAATAGATTCAACTGTTTGTCAAAACCTTCAACACCAATAGAAGCCAAAACGTATGCTTTGCCCAATACGGTTTCTATTCTAGCAGGGGGAAATACCATTTTTTGCGATGGCGATAGCGTCATGTTGAGTACCACGGGTAACCTAAGAGCTTATTGGTGGGTTAATACAGATTCATTAGGACGAGGCGATAATAATATATGGTATGCCAAAAAAGTAGGAAATTATACCGTAAGGGTACAAGATGGTAATGGTTGTTTTTCTAGCCCGTCGACAGCCCGTTTTATCGATGTAAGAAATACGCCAGCAATGCCTGTTATTTCGCAAGTAGGTACATATACGCTCGAGGCATCGGGTACAGGCGACGCCAATGGCTACGAATGGCGATTAAACAATAAAGTGATGTCGTTATTTACTAAAGTAGTTAAAGTAAAACTCGATGCTAATTATTCTGTTCGTTCAAGCTTTACTTATACATCGGTAGATTTGCCAGATAATAAATTGGTCTGTTATTCAAAACTTTCGGCCGTAAAAGTATTCCAGACCGACCCAACTTTTGAAGGTTTAAGTATTTATCCAAACCCCTCAAGTACAGGTATTGTTACGGTCGAGGTAATTGATGATTTAATCGGAGCAGACTTATTGGTGTATGATTTTATGGGGCGACTTTTGAAAGAATATAAGATTGAAAAATTTGATACCCGAAAACAAATTAATCTCAACGACTATCCATCGTCATCGTTTATTATTAAAGTACAGATGGATGGATTTGATAAAGCCAAAACGGTTTTGATTATGAGATAAACTCTTGGGATAGTTATATAACAGGAGGTATTCTGAATGATAGAATTAGTCTCCAATTATATATCAAAAAAGCGGTCGAAAAACAATTTTCGACCGCTTTTTTGATATTATTTTTAGATACAAAATATTACGTCTTTATTGCTGCAAGGTAGACATAAAGAATAATCACTTATTCACTAAATTTATGCCTAAGACAATGCCTGAACTTGTTTGGCTAAAATGGCAATTCCTTCCTCAAAACTTACAGGATTATAGCCTAATGTATTGATGGCTTTGTCCAAAATAAAGCCTGTTTTAGGAGGGCGTTTGGCTGGTTGTGTAAATATACTAGCATTAACTTCAGTAATAAGGTTTTTGTCTAGCGAAAAGAAATCGGCGGTTTTGATAGCCATTTCGTAGGGTGTCAAAAAGTCTTTTCCCGAAATATGAAAAATACCTTCTGCTTCTTTTTCGGTAATTAACCAGCAACCTATAGCCAAATCCTCGGCCAAGGTGGGGGTTCTAAACTGGTCGTTTACTACCTGAATGGCCTTTTGTTGTTCTAGCGAATTTTTAACCCACAGAATAATATTGCTTCGGCTCATGTCCGATACAATGCCATAAACCAGCACAGTTCGTACAATACTCCAGCGGATAGGAGCTTGTTGTACAATTTGCTCGGCTTTGTATTTGCTTAGACCATAATACGAAATAGGATTGGGGGTGTCTTCTTCCGAATAAGGGCCATCTTGTCCGTCAAATACAAAGTCGGTTGATACATGGCACAAATAAATTCCCAATCGCTCGCAGTTTTCTACCAACAACTCCACTGCTTTTACATTCAGCTCCCAGCATCCCTCCTTATCACCTTCGCATTGGTCAACGTTGGTCATAGCGGCCGTATGAATAATAGCATCGGGACGTACTTCGTCTAGCACCTGTGTAATTTGCTGAGGCTGCGTAATATCCATTTCATAATACGAATACCCTTCTGTAAAAGGTAGCCTGTTTGGTCCACGGGCAGTAGCCACCAATTGAATCGTTGGGTTTTTATGCAATAGATAAACCAATTTTTGACCTAATAAGCCATTCGAGCCAGTAATAAGAATTGTTTTTTTAGACACGATTTTGAGGAGGTTTTACGGAAATACTAATGATAAGTAATGGTTATATTTTAACGCAAGGTAAAAAGGTATTTTTATAGGTACAAAATGATTCTAATATTGACTTTGTTTTTGGCTAAAAAAGCTTCCCTCAATAAGGACATCGCTATTGGATGATGTTTATTTTGGGTTGATAAAGCTCGTTGTAGACGTTTCTTATTGTTAGAGAATCATGCTAGAATCGTTTGAGTAAGAATAGTGATAAGAAGGGTATTTTTGAAAAAAAATAAAAATTTTAAAATCTATCCAATCCAAACCAACCAAGCCTGCGTAGATATGAGCGTACTAGAAAACATAATGTAATTTATGTATACTTTGATTAGTAGTAAAACAAATGTAGTCATTCTGAGTAGTTAGTCTATTTTTGAAAACATCAGCTTAATTAAATCCTTACAATGTCTTATGAAAACGGTAAACAAAATCTTAAAAGTTACGGGTATTACATTGGCCAGCTTGCTTCTTGCTTTTGTCGTATATGCTAACTGGGAAGAACCATCCTTGGCAGATAGACTCAACCTTAAACCAATTGAATTAGTTGTTTTTAATTTGAATCATGATATATCCCAACAAGATAGTGTGGCTATTGCCTCAAAAATCACAGCTTCGCAAGGGGTAACGGCTTCTACTGTAAACAGAAAAAATAAGGCGATTAGTATTACCTACCATGCCGACGAGGTATCGGAAGCTAGCCTTAAAAACTTGATTGAATCGCACGATTTGCAAGTAACCAAGCTAGAGTTTAGCCAGATGGAAGGCCCCAAATGTCCGATTCCAATGAGTTACATAGATTTTGTATTAGATGCTAAGAAAACCTTGTGTTTTAGATAGCATAACATACTCCTTACTTTATATACAATAATCCAATTACTTTATAATCCTACTTTGTTTGTTTTTGTATCGAGAATTGTCCATTTCTTTCTCGATGCTTTCTTAAAATTTTCCTAATAATTTTGCCCCAAATCTCTTAAACTTAGTCACAGAGGCTTTCCACTGTGGGCATGGAAGGCGTATGTAATCACCAATCAAATTTCGCAAAAACATGAAAAAATCATTTCAACTATGGGGAATACTCCTCATGTCGGGAACGCTTGTGTTTACATCTTGTAAAAATGATGATAATACAACTACTCCTACAAAATCTTTGTATGAACGTTTGGGTGGAAACACTGCTATTTCGGCAGTAATCGACCAGTTTATAGCCAATGTTGCTGGCGATGCCCGTATCAATGCTTTCTTTGCTGATGCCGCTTCAGACCCTGCTCGTTTAACCAAGTTAAGAAACAATCTGATTAATCAAGTAGGCATGGCTACAGGTGGTTCTGAGAAATACACAGGCCTAGACATGAAAACAGCTCATAAAGGCATGGGCGTTGCTGAGGCCGATTTCAATGCTTTGGTTGAAGATTTGTCGTTGGCTTTAGATAAATTTAAAGTACCAACTACCGAAAAAACAGAATTATTGACAGCTTTGGCTGGTATGAAAGGCGATATCGTAGAAGGGGCTACACCATTGTACGCTCGTTTAGGTGCCAATGCGGGTATTTCGGCTGTAATCGATGATTTTCTTGGCAAAGTGGCTGCAGACTCACGTATCAATTCGTTTTTTGCTGCTGCTGCTGCCGACCCCGCTCGTTTGGCTAAGCTAAGAAACAACTTGATCAACCAAGTAGGGCAGGCTTCGGGTGGTACAGAGAAATACACAGGGCTTGACATGAAAACCGCTCATAAAGGAATGAAAATTACAGATGCTCATTTCAATGCCCTTGTAGAAGATTTGACAGCGTCGTTAGTAAAATTCAATGTGCAGTCAAAAGCTAAAATTGAGCTTTTAACAGCATTAGGAAGTATGAGAGCTGATATTGTAGGACAATAAGCCTAACCATTATAGAATTGCGAGTAGTGGCTGTGGCAAAAGGAGTATGAGGTGTTTTGCTCGCAATTCTAATTTTTTCAGCAATAGAGATTCTCTAATACGTATAAATGCTTCTTGCTCTTTAAACATTCTCAGTTATTTTCCCTCCAACAGTTGTAGTTTGCCAATAATGGCATCTTCATTTTGATTGAAGATACGGATATTGTCATGTCCAAACCTGATATAAATCATTCAAGGGAGTTACATTTTTTAGTAACTCGCAGTATCAAATTTAGTAAAGAAAAAGTGCCGAAAAATTGTATATTTCCAAGACTTGCTCTACTAAAATAAGAAATTTATTTATACTGATTCTAAATTAACTCTAGGTATAAATAATTAGCTAAAATTGGAGTTATTAATGTCCATTCATGTTGTAATTTTGTACTTGGAATAGTTAAGGGTTATGCAAAATCAATTCAAATCAATCAGTTTATCATACAAGTCTGCTCCGTTAGCGGTTCGTGAGCAAGTGGCTTTAAATGAGGATGAAATCAAAAACTTCTCTTTGAAAATAAGAGACTTGTTTGACATTCAAGAAATACTCATGGTATCTACTTGTAATCGTACAGAGGTTTACTATGTATCTGCTGAAAACCGTAATTCAGAGATTATAAAGCTGTTATTGCATGAAAAAGGCATACTTAGTACAGACGAATATTTTGCATATTTCCAACAATTCAACACACAAGCACAGGCTGTTCAGCATCTTTTTGAAGTAGCCACAGGGTTACATTCAAAAGTTGTTGGCGATTTGCAAATTCCTAACCAAGTGAAGCAGTCGTATCAGATTGCTGCCGACTTGAACATGGCGGGGCCATTTTTACACCGCCTTATGCACACGATTTTCTTTGCCAATAAACGTGTTGCCCAAGAAACCTCATTCCGTGATGGTGCTGCCTCAACTTCGTATGCTGCTGTAGCCCTTACTGAAGAAGTTACCCAAAATATTGCTCTTCCCAAAGTATTGATTCTTGGATTAGGCGAAATCGGGATTGATGTTTGTAAAAACATGGCCGATAAAGAGTTTGCTGAAATCACCATTATGAACCGTACTAAGGCTAAAGCCGAAAAAATCGCTCAAGGTCATAATTTTAGAATTGCCGACTTTGCCGATGTAAAAGAAGAAATTAAAAGAGCCGACGTTATTATTTCGTCTGTAATGATAGACAAACCATTGATTACCAAAGAAATGGTGCAGTCAATGGAAATCCTAACTTTCAAATATTTTATCGACCTTTCTGTTCCTAGAAGTGTCGAAGAAAATTTGGAAGATGTAGCAGGTGTTTTGGTATACAATATAGATACCCTTCGCCAACGTGCCGACGAAGCTCTGCAAACTCGCTTAGAGGCTATTCCTCATGTACAACGTATTATTACTGAAGCTACTGCGGGTTTTGATGATTGGTCCAAAGAAATGGTTGTTTCGCCAACTATCAATAAGTTAAAAAATGCCTTAGAACAAATCCGCAAGGAAGAGGTATCGCGTCATTTGAAAAATCTGTCTCCTGAAGAATCAGAGAAATTAGAGAAGATTACGATGGGGATTGTCCAAAAAATCATTAAACTTCCTGTACTTCAATTAAAAGCAGCTTGTAAACGTGGCGAAGCCGACCAATTGGTAGATGTAATCAACGAATTGTTCGACCTCGAAAAACAGTCAGAACCTGCTTACTCACACTAAGATAATTAGTATTTGCAAGATATTATACCCAAAAGCCTACAAATCACTTGTAGGCTTTTTTATTTAAAATACTTTTCTTTCCTCTTATATGTTCTTATATTCCTTGTATAGTCAAATAAACTTCATGAAAACATGGTAAAAAGTATTATCCGTCTGCTCCTTCTATTCCTGCTAATAGCAGGAGGTGTTTGGCTTTGGGAAAATCTCAAATCAATCAAAGGGCTATTTTCGTCAGACGACGCTCAGCCAGAAATTAGCCACAACGTATTGCTCCAACAGATTACTTCAATGGGAAAACTAGAATTGGTCAAGTATAATTTTAGGGACGTTGTTGAAAGTAAGATAAGAAAAGATTTTTTGCCTGATGCCAAAGTATTATTGATTGTAACGGGTGAAGCAACAGGGTGTTTAGATTTAACTAAAATAAAAGTAGCTGATTTGCAAGAACTTACCGATACGGTAGTGGTACATTTGCCCGAACCAGAAATCTGTAATTTTAAAATAGACCATGCCAAATCGAGGGTTTATGATACCCAGTATGCTTTTATGGACGAAGCCAAACTGGTAGATAATGCCTTTCAAAAAGCCGAATTACAAGTAGAACAATCGGCTAAAGAAATGGGAATATTAGAGCAAACCAAAAAATCAGCCGAGCAAATCCTCAAACCTTTTATCGAAAAGGTGTCGGGAAGAAAGGTTGTTCTGAAATACGCCATGAAAGATACTAGCAGACCATTGAGATAGAAAAACACGAGTCATTTATGGACTATTAATCAAACAAGGCGGTCGAAAAACTAATTTCGACCGCCTTGTTTAATGCAAAAATCTGGGATGACTTATGTTTTTCCTATTTGTTCAAAATTCTTTTGATGTCATTGGCTTGGGTTAAGTATTCTTTAAACTTATCATATCCATCAGCCAGCATCAGCCCTTTAAATTTAAGAAGGGTATTAATATATTCGTCGAGTACGTCGATAATATTGTCTTGGTTTTGGCGAAAAATCGGAATCCATGTATCTGGATTTGATTTTGCCAAACGTACTGTCGACTCAAAACCCGAACTAGCCAAATTGAAAATACTTTCTTCGTCTTTTTCTTTTTCCAAAACCGTTGAGGCTAATGCAAAAGAACAAATATGCGAAATATGCGAAATATAGGCCGTGTGTACATCGTGCGAAGTAGAATCTAAATAACTTAATCGCATTTTTAGGCCATCGACATACATTTTTTTGATAACTTCAACCAATTCAGGTTTTGAGTCTTCAATATCGCAAAGAACACAAGTTTTATGGTCGAAGAGGTTTCGGATGGCTGCTTCTGGCCCCGAAAATTCAGTACCAGCCATAGGGTGAGTTGCTACAAAATTGGCTCGTTTCGGATGATTCTTGATAATATCTACAACAGGTTTTTTGGTAGAACCTACCTCAATTACAACCTGATTTTCTTGTACAACATCCAAAACTTCGGGTAAAAGTTTGAGAAGAGCATCTACAGGAACAGCCAATATAATAATATCCGATTGAGAGATGGCATCTTTGAGCAAAGCCACTCGGTCAACAAGCTTGAGTTCAAGTGCTTTTATTACGTGTTCGGTTTTGTTATCGACCCCAATAACAGTATCGGCAAAACCACTTTCTTTGAGACTAAGTGCCATTGAACCACCAATAAGCCCAAGTCCTATGATTGAAATAGTCATTTTCTGAGGATAATTTAAAAATGTTAAGAACAGATTCCCAAAGATTTTCTGATTCTTATAGTTGCTTCTTCAAATAAGCCAATCTCGGCACACAAAGAAATACGAATATAATTGTTGCCAGCCGAGCCAAAAATACCCCCTGGTGTAATAAATACCCCAGCTTTTTGGAGGATTTCGTCCGATAGGTCATAACTATTAGCATATTCCGATGAAATTTTGGCCCAAACAAACATCCCTGTTTGGTTTTTATCGTATTGGCAACTGAGTAAATCCATTATTTCAAAAACCTTTTGTTGGCGTTTTCTATAAATCTCATTGAGAGATTTATACCATGATATAGGATTTTCGAGGGCTTTGACAGCCGCCATTTGCAGTGGCAAAAACATCCCAGAATCCATATTGGATTTAAAGCGAAGAACATGACTAACGTATTCTGCATTGCCAACCAGTACGCCCATTCGCCAACCAGCCATATTATGCGATTTTGAGAGCGAGTTTAATTCTAAGGCTACCTCTTTCATTCCGTCAATAGCCAAAATACTCTGTGGATTATCGTTGAGAATAAAACTGTAAGGGTTGTCGTTGACAATCAATATATTATGAGTTAATGCAAAATCTCTTAATTCTTCAAAAAAAGCAGTTGTAGCTTTTGCCCCAGTAGGCATGTGAGGATAATTGACCCACATTAATTTGACTTTCGACAAATCCTGTTGAGCAAGAGCCTTTAAGTCGGGAAGCCAGCCATTTTCTTCCGAAAGGTCGTAATCAACAACCGTTGCACCCGTCAACAACGAGGCCGCACGATACGTAGGATAGCCTGGGTTAGGTACTAATACCTCATCGCCAGCTTCCAAATATGCCATAGCAATGTGCATAATACCTTCTTTCGAGCCAATCAATGGTAAAATTTCATGAACAGGATTGAGGGCTACCCCATAAAATGTTTGATAAAACTTGGCAAATCCTTCACGCAAAGCAGGTATTCCGACATAGCTTTGATAGGCATGATTTTTGGGATTAGTTGCTGTTTCGGCCAAAGCTTCGATAGTTTCGGCCGATGGTGGCAAATCAGGGCTGCCAATACCAAGATTGAGGACATCAATACCTGAGGCACGCATATCGGCAATTTGCTTTAACTTGGTAGAGAAATAGTACTCTTGAACCAAGTTCATTCGGGATGCTGGTTTTATGGTCATTGTTTTTACTTAAAAACCGAAATGTTTTCGGTAGGTAATCAGGCTTAAATAATTGCGTTGGACAAAAAAAAACCGACTCTCAGAGTCGGTTTGTGTATCATTAGTTTTTTGATTTTCAAAAATTGAGTCATAACACAACCGACCTATGCTTGTAAAGCGTAGTAGTAATATGCACGGTATGTGTTGATTGACTGGTTCATGACTTCAAAGGTAGTTTGAAAAAATTTATTTGACAAAGGTTTTTATAGAAAATTAGTATTCCAATTTTGGAAGCTTCTGAGTAATAGAATGTACTAGATACTAGCCTAATAGTTGCTTTGCCTGTAATTTTTGTTTTTACTCTTTGGGCCACTTGTTCAAAACCTCCCAAACCAAATCTTGTTCGTAACCTTTGCTTAGGGTATATCGTAATAATTTTTGTTTGACAACAAGTGGGTTTGTATCTTTTATTTCTGCTTGTTTTTTGGTAATTAATTGCTGTAGGGTATTGATATAATCATCATCATCAATTTCGTTCATGCCCATTTGTAGACAATAATCGGAAACACCTCGCATTTTGAGTTCCTGCCGTATTTTGAGACGGCCCCATTGTTTTACCCTAAACTTACTACCAGCAAAAACTTTGGCGAAGCGTTCTTCATTCAAATAGTTATTTTCGATAAGCCATACCACAATTTCGTCGGCTTCATCTCCCCAAATACCCCATTCATCGAGTCGTTCTTTTACTTCTCGGTGGGTGCGTTCTTGGTATGCACAAAAATTAGCTGCTTTTTTTAGGGCTTCTTTATTCATATTTTTCTAAAAACTTATCTTAGTCACGAAGGTATAAAAAACTAAACTATCTCAACGCCAAAAGCCCCCAATCCGAACAAGATTGAGGGCTTTTTTGAGGTTTAAACAAACTGCTGATGGCCGATTGCTCAAAGCCTCAAGCATACATTAAGACCCGCATGCTTCACAACCTTCTGGGTCGTCTAATGAACATTGCATTGCAGACCAATTTTGCTCGGTTACATTGTTGAGTCCAGCTATTGTAAAAGAGCTGGCTGATGCCTTGGCTTGTGCTGCTTGGTTAGCATAAGCTTCATAATTTAAGGCGTGTTCATGTACAACATTTGCATGTTCAATGGCTACATCGGCTTGCTTCTCAACAGTAAATTTGATAGCATCAGCTGCGGCTTTGGTACGTAAATAATACATACCTGTTTTTAAGCCTTTTTCCCATGCGTAGAAGTGCATAGAAGTCAACTTACCGAAGTTCGGGTCTTGAATATGGATATTCAATGATTGCGACTGGCAGATGTACGCTCCACGGTCGGCAGCCATTTCGATAATCGCTTTTTGTTTGATTTCCCAAACTGTTTTGTACAATTCTTTCAAATCTTGAGGGATTTCAGGAATAGATTGTACCGAACCGTTGGCCGAAATCAATTTGTTTTTCATGCTGTCGCTCCACAAACCTAATTTTACAAGGTCTTTCAACAAGTGTTTATTTACTACCGCAAATTCACCTGATAATACCCGACGAGCATAAATATTAGAAGTGTATGGCTCAAAACATTCGTTGTTACCCAAAATTTGTGAAGTAGAAGCTGTTGGCATTGGAGCAACCAACAACGAGTTGCGAACACCATTCTCTACTACTTTGGTACGAAGCGACTCCCAGTCCCAACGGCCAGAAT
This sequence comes from Flectobacillus major DSM 103, assembly GCF_000427405.1. Taxonomy (NCBI): domain Bacteria; kingdom Pseudomonadati; phylum Bacteroidota; class Cytophagia; order Cytophagales; family Flectobacillaceae; genus Flectobacillus; species Flectobacillus major. The sequence goes on along the minus strand of NZ_KE386491.1, from coordinate 2,916,513 downwards.
CTGGCGTTACATCCCACATATCAAATTGGAATATACCTTGAGAAATAGGAGACCCCTGCCATGTTTCGTAAGGGCCTTCTTTAACGGCCAATTCCATTGAAGCCTCCATTGAAGCATAATAGATGGTCTCAAAAATATCTTTATTCAATCTACGAGCTTCCTCCGACTCGAATGGCATTCTCAACAAAATAAATACGTCGGCCAAGCCCTGAACACCCAATCCAATTGGACGGTGGCGAAGGTTTGATTTACGAGCCTCTTCTACAGGGTAGTAGTTGCGGTCGATAATCTTGTTGAGGTTTTTGGTGGCTACTTTGGTTACTTCGTACAAGCGAGTGTGGTCAAATTCAAAGAAGCCACGTTCGTTTTGTTTCAAGAATTTGGGAAGAGCCAAAGAGGCCAAGTTACATACTGCTACTTCGTCTTTTGAAGTGTACTCCATAATTTCAGTACACAAGTTTGACGACTTGATTGTACCCAAATTCTTTTGATTCGACTTACGGTTGGCGTGGTCTTTAAACAACATATAAGGCGTACCTGTTTCTGTTTGAGACTCAAGAATCTCGAACCACAAGTCTTGTGCTTTTACAACACGACGAGCCTTACCCGATTTTTCGTAACTAGTATACAATGCTTCAAACTCATCGCCATAAGTATCGGCTAGGCCTGGGCATTCGTGTGGGCAGAACAACGACCATGTATCATTGTCTTTTACACGTTGCATAAATAAATCAGGTACCCAAAGAGCGTAGAATAAATCTCTAGCACGTACTTCTTCTTTACCATGATTTTTCTTCAATTGTAAGAAGTCGAATATGTCGGCATGCCAAGGTTCAAGGTAGATAGCAAAAGAACCTTTGCGTTTGCCACCGCCTTGGTCAACATAGCGAGCAGTATCGTTAAATACACGAAGCATCGGAATGATACCATTGGATGTACCGTTAGTTCCTTTGATATAAGAACCCATAGCACGGATATTATGAATACTAAGGCCAATACCACCAGCCGATTGCGAGATTTTGGCGCATTGTTTTAATGTATCATAAATACCCTCAATCGAATCATCTTGCATAGTCAACAAGAAGCAAGACGACATTTGAGGTTTTGGTGTACCAGCATTGAAAAGGGTAGGAGTAGCATGAGTAAACCAACGTTCAGATAATAAATTGTAAGTTTCGAGAACCGACTCAATGTCGTCGACATGAATACCTACAGCCACACGCATCAACATGTGCTGAGGGCGTTCTGCAATCTTACCTTCCATTTTAAGGAGGTATGATTTTTCTAACGTTTTGAACCCAAAATAATCGTAGCCAAAATCACGGTCATAAATAATAGCTGCATCTAATTCGCCCGCATGCTTTTTAATGACATCATATACTTCTTTCGACAACAAAGCGGCATTTTCGCCAGTTTTGGGATCAACATAATTGTAAAGGCGTTTCATCGTTGCCGAGAACGACTTTTGGGTATTCTTATGCAAGTTAGAAATGGCAATTCTTGCCGCCAAAACTGCATAGTCTGGGTGTTTGGTTGTCATGGAAGCTGCCGTCTCAGCTGCCAAATTATCTAATTCAGTTGTGGTAACGCCGTCATATAAGCCAGTAATAACTTTTTTAGCTACTTCTAGCGGCTGCACAAAGTAAGGGTCGAGGCTGTAGCAAAGTTTTTCGATTCGGGCGGTAATCTTGTCAAACTTTACAGACTCTCGTCTGCCATCTCTTTTGATAACGTACATATTAACTATTGATTTTAGGGGTTAAAGGTTAGCCACCAACAGAATATAATTGTTAATGAATCTTCAGTCCTTAATTTGAATATTATTTTATTTGCGTAGCCATATTAGCAAGCTACTGTGTTTTAGCTTTTAATCGTTGAAAATAACAATATTAGTGTAATATTATTTTAATAAATCAGTAATTAACTGGCCTAGATACTCTGTAATATCACCTTTCTTGTTGATGTTTTATTACAGGCTTGAGATTGATTGCTCCTATTTTAGCTTTACAAAAGTTTGATGCATCAAGGTACTTTCTATTAACCAAAATAGTTTTCTTAATAAACAATTTAATGCTCAATACGAGCGGGGATGTTTGGACTTCAGTAAGGCTTTTTGTTTTTCAAAGTTACTAATTTTATGTACCTAACGCAATGAAAAAAATCATCTGTCTGATTAGTGTACTCAAGCATTTATTCATATTGTACAACTCAAACTTTAGATAATCAGTTCACTAGGCAAACCTCAACTTGGAATATTAATAGAATAATTTTTTTTAAAAAAAATCTTAACCTAGTAAATGGTTGTTTATGAATAATTTCCTAAAAAAAAGTTTTTGAAAGCACTAAAAAAAATGTAAATTTGCGTCCCGTTTCGAGGCTCTTATTTGTGAAACGTTATTGCCTTATCCTCAGATAATTGGCCTTTGAATAACGCAAAACTCCCACCCACGAATAATCGAAACGCTAAATCATAACCCGAGACGGCAGGGAATCGTCTCAAAATCAAAATATTTCAATGAAAAAAGACATTCATCCTAATTACAGACCAGTGGTATTCCACGATTTGTCTGCTGACCACAAATTTTTGACTCAGTCTTGTGTAAACACTACTGAAACAACTGAATTTGAAGGCGAAACTTACCCAGTGTTCAAAATCGAGGTTTCATCGGTATCTCACCCTTTCTATACTGGTAAAAACGTATTGCTTGACACTGCTGGACGTGTTGATAAATTCTACAAACGTTTCGGTCAGAAGAAATAAGCAAACTTACTCGTATCGTTTAGGTATGGCATTAAGTTTTCAAAGCCTCTTAGATTCGTCTAAGAGGCTTTTGTTTTGAACAGAAGATTAATAAATTTGTCGTAGTAAAGTAATATATTACCTGTTTTTTGCCACCCAATGAGCAAAAGTATCGTAAAAACGCATATACAATAACGCTAATATACCCGATGAATTACGTCTTATTCGATGACCCAACTTTTAGGGCTCAACTACTTCCCTTAACTTTTATTCGCCCTGTTTGTGAAATCCGTGTGGGTATCGATACCATCACAGAAAAATGGGAGCACTACTTAGCTACTAAGGTTTCGTTTGCTACACAACCCTATCTGCAAGCCAAATATCCACTTGTCGATAGTCAAGATAATCTATTTATTAATGGTTCTTTGTGTCCTGATTGGGCCCTTGTTGAGGTTTTGGCACAATTGCCTCCCAATACCGCTTTGGTACAAGATACTACTTTATTGGGCTATCGTGGACAAGAACTACCCACCGATATTGCCCATCTGAATACCCTTTACTACCACAATTCGGTACGTTTGATTAAGCATATTACCGATGTTTTTTTGATGAATGGCGACCAAATTAAGGCTGACTTTGAGCGTCTTACCAAGGGGCGTACTTCTTGTTCTATTACCGACCGTTTTACGGCTATTTATAACGAGTCTCAAGTCTTTGTAGAGGAAGGAGTAAACATCAAGGCCGCAACGCTAAATGCTGAAAAAGGCCCCATTTATATTGGCAAAGATGTGGTAATTATGGAAGGAGCTAAAATCCAAGGGCCATTTGCTATTTTGGAAGGCTCTGTTATCAATTTGGATGGAAAAATGCGGCCCAATACAACCATTGGTCCTGGCTGTAAGGTAGGAGGCGAAGTAAGCAACTCGGTGATTTTTGGTAATTCCAATAAAGGGCATGAGGGCTTTATGGGTAACTCGGTGATTGCCGAATGGTGTAATTGGGGAGCCGATACCAATAACTCAAACCTGAAAAATGATTATTCTAATGTAGACCTGTGGAGCTATGTTACTAATCGTTTTGAAAACGCTGGATTACAGTTTGTTGGACTCATTATGGGCGATCACTCTAAGTGTGGTATCAATACAATGTTCAATACTGGAACGGTGGTTGGCATAAATTGTAATATATTTGGGGCAGATTTTCAGCCCAAGCATATTCCTTCGTTTTCGTGGGGAGGAAGTAGTGGTTTCAAAACGTACCATCTTCGTAAGGCCAATCAAGTAGCTAGAGCAGTGATGGAAAGGCGTGGACGAGATTTTGACGAAATCGAGGAGAATATCCTAAAGGCTGTTTTTGAACAAACCCAGCTCCCTAAAAATGTTCTGAGCAACGAATAAAACGCTCAATACCAAACTGTGTTTGTTGAAAATGGTAAAATACAACTTTATATAATAGCAAATATTTGTAAACCAGTTGGTTATATTGGTTCATCCATAAAACTCATTATGCTTTTTCAAGAAATACCTGGTTTAGAAGCCATCAAACAAACCCTTATTCATTCGGTACAGTCTAATCATGTGGCTCATGCTCAGCTATTTCATGGTACGGTGGGTTCTGCTAATTTGGCTTTGGCTTGGGCGTATGCAACTTATATCAATTGCGAAGATAAACAACCTAGTGATGCTTGTGGAAAATGTGCGTCGTGTGCTAAAATGAAAAAATTGGTTCATCCTGATTTCTACCACATTTTCCCGACAGCTACTACCAAGAAAATAAAAGAAGCCGATTCAGAGGCATATATGCCTCTTTGGCGTAACTTTTTGGCCGAAAGTCCTTATGGACAATTACCCGACTGGCTCGAACACATTGGGGTAGAAGGTAATAAGCAAGGTAATATTTCGGCAGAAGAAGCACGAAAGATTATCCAGAAAATATCTTTGAAGGCTTTTGAGGCTGAATACAAAATTTTATTGATTTGGCAACCCGAAATGCTAAACCAAAGCTCGGCCAATGCTCTTTTAAAAATACTTGAAGAACCACCAGCCAAAACGCTCTTTTTGTTGGTGTGTAACGATGCCAACAAATTGCTTACAACCATTCTTTCTCGGACTCAGAAGGTAAGCGTTCCTCTTTTTTCGGATGAAGACGTTGTGCGGTATTTAGTAGAAAAAAAGCAAGTTGAACAAACTAGAGCTCGTCAAATTGCGTATCTCTCGGAGGGCAACATGAGCAAAGCCTTATCTTTGGCTTTCAAGGAATTGGAGGGAAAACACCTTTGGTTTGCCAACTGGATGCGAATGTCGTACAAAATGGATATTGCAGCACTTATCAAGCTGGCCGAAGAGTTTGATGCTTTTCCGAAGGAAGACCAAAAAGGCATGATGGAATACGCCTTGAATATTTTTAGGGATTTGTTACTTTGGAAAAATGGAGCAGAAAGTTTGGTACGTTTAGAGGGCGACGAGCTTATATTTGTTCAAAATTTTTCAAAAGCAGTTAAGCTTCAAGCTATAGAATATATTGTTCAGGAGCTAACCCAAACACATTATTATTTGGAAAGAAATGCTCGTGCCAAAATTTTGCATTTAGATTTATCTTTGCAAATAGCACAGCTTTTCAAAAGATTTTAATAACAATACCTTTACGATGATAGGTTGCTAAAAGCTTATTCGGTAACTTATGAGTTTTTTAATAAATTTTCAAAGAGTCCCAATTACTTATTACAAATCAGCATGCAAACAATTAAACTTGGAACGAGAGGGTCGAAATTAGCTTTATGGCAGGCTTATTTTGTCAAAGAAACATTAGAAGCAGGTGGGTTACCTGTCGAGATTGTGATTATTGAAACAAAAGGCGACAAAATTCTGGACCGCTCGTTGTCTAAAATAGGTTCAAAAGGCGTTTTTACAGAAGAACTAGAAGAAAAACTCCTGTCGGGCGAAATTCATATTGCACAGCATTCGGCCAAAGATTTGCAGTCTGATTTGGGTGAAAACTTTGAAATTATTGCTTTTACCGAACGTGAGAAGGTCAATGATGTATTAATTAGTTTTGATAAAAGTCTTTCGCTCGAAAGTGGTAAACCTTTTGTAGTGGGTACATCTTCAACTCGCCGTGTGGCTATGTTGAAGCATTTTTACCCGCATATTCAAACTGTAGATATGCGTGGTAACTTGCAAACACGCATGGGTAAGCTCGAAAGTGGCGTGTGTGATGCTTTGTTGCTAGCCTATGCGGGCGTACATCGGATGGGTTATCAAGAACACATTGCCGAATTAATTACTACTCAAACATTTACGCCAGCAGTAGGGCAAGGGTCGGTAGCCATAGAATGTGCAGTGAATCTGGATGCTTCGCTCAAAGCCCAAATCAGAACTTTGCTGAATCATGCTCATACCGAAAAACAATTGTTGGCCGAAAGAGCCTTCTTGAAGCGTTTACAAGGCGGCTGTAGTATTCCTGTATTTGGTTTGGCCCAATACAATACCGACACCAACGAAGTTACTTTGACTGGTGGGATTATTAGCCTAGACGGCAAAGAAATCATCAAAGAAGTACTTACTAGCACCCACCCCGACGCACTAGGCGAAGCCTTGGCCGAAAAGATTTTGCAGCGTGGTGGCGACCGTATTTTACAAGAAATAAAAGCTAATTTATAAATAGTGAGGCTATATTAGGCATTTGTATGAGCAGGCGTAGCCCTTTCCGAAGAGATGAGTAGGTTGTCAAAATATGTCTTAAATGCAGCTTTCGATTAGGAAGTGTTTCTATCCTTTATATCGGAGATTATTCTAATAAAACTGGACATTTACTAATTTTCATAACGGTATTAATTAGCCTGCTAGGTATTCCCTTAACTTCATCATTAAGCTATGAAATGTGTTAGTCTATTTACCCTAATTTGTTTATTAGGGCTTAGTACCCATCTGGTGGCTCAGTCCAAACGCAAAGATTATTTGGTTACATTTAGTACGCCTTGGGGCGACATGCACGCTATTTTGCACAATCAAACCCCTTTGCACAAAAAAAACTTTCTAAAACTGGTAGATAAGAAATTCTATGACGGTCTACTTTTTCATAGAATAATCAACACCTTTATGATTCAGGGAGGCGACCCCGAATCGAAGAACGCAGAAGCTGGAAAACTGCTGGGAGAAGGCGATGTAGGCTACCGTGTTCCTGCCGAAATTACCCCTGAATTGTTTCATAAAAAAGGAGTATTGGCTGCCGCCAGAGATAATAACCCAGAAAAAGCTTCGTCGGGTTGCCAGTTTTATATAGTACAAGGCAAGGTTTGGGATGAAAAAACCTTGGCCGAACAAATGAAGCGAAGCCCCCTGCGAGTGTACACGCCAGAGCAACAAAACGTTTATAAAACACTAGGAGGGACACCTCATTTGGATGGAAACTATACTGTTTTTGGACAAGTTTTGGATAATCTTTGGGTAATAGACTCAGTAGCAAGCCAGCCACGAGACAAGAATAATCGTCCGCTCAAAGATATTCCGATGAAGGTTTTTTGTAAAAAAATAAAGAAGAAAAAGATTACAAAACTATACGGGTATACTTGGGAATAAACATGGTAGGGTTCAGTTGAAAGGTTGAACCCCACCATAAGAAATACTTACCTATGGCCAAAAATAGCAGAGCCAACTCGCACCAAGGTTGAACCTTCTTCGGCAGCAATCTGAAAATCGCCAGACATACCCATCGAAACTTCTTTCCAAGCAGTATTAGGAAGTATATATTCTTGTGAAAAACGGTTGAATAGCTGTTTTAAGCCCCTAAATTCTAACCGAATTTGTTCGAGGTTGTCAGTATTGCTAGCCATACCCATAAGGCCAACAACACGGATATTGTGAAGCTGAGCCAATTCGCTAGAAGTGAGTATTGCAATGGCTTCTTCTTCTGAAAGCCCAAATTTAGTATCTTCTTGAGCAATATAAATTTGGAGCAAGCAATCAATCACACGATTATGTTTTTGGGCCTGTTTATCAATTTCTTGAAGGAGTTTAAAAGAATCTACCGAATGAATCAAACTTACAAATGAAGCCATGTATTTGACCTTGTTGGTTTGGAGGTGCCCAATCAAGTGCCAACTAATATCTTTGGGCAAAACCTCCCATTTTGATACCATTTCTTGCACCTTATTTTCTCCAAAAACCTTACAGCCTGCTTGATAAGCCTCTTCCAAATCGCTGATAGGTTTGGTTTTGGTAACAGCAATCAACTGAGCCGAAGTATTTGCCAATTGAGCTTTGATATTCTCTATATTTTGAGCGATATTCATATAATATTTCAGATTTTGAGCGATTTATTGCAAATATACTGGAGAGATATTTTAATTCTTACTTAGTTTTTGGCAATAGTATTGAAGTTCTTTTACTATTTTGCGTAATATCTTAGTTTTGTAAAATGAATTGCATCAATATACCGTTTCTAATTATGAACTTTGTGGTTGCCTGAGAACCGTTGTCAACCTCAAGAAACTTTTAAAAATTACCTTTACAATGGAGTATAATCCAAACAGACAGAGTGAACAAAAACTAAAGATAGCAGTCGCCATACTGGCCATCTTGACAGTAGCTTTAGGCTTTTTGTACTTCAGAGAACGTCAACACAACAAAAGTATTGAAGACCTAAAGTCGGAGCACGCCGAAGAACTACTAACCGCCAACACCAAATTAGATTCAATTGCGAATCAGCTCAATGCCAAGATTACAGAAATAAAGCGTTTGGGAGGCGATATTCGAGAATTGGTAAAGGCCAAAAAACAATTAGAGGAAGATAAGTTGGCCTTAGAAAAGCTTGATAATGGTTTTTCGATGAAAAAATACGAGGCTAAAATCAAAAACTATGTAGCCTTATTGGGGCAAAAAGATGTCGAAATTATTCGTTTGAAAAAGGAAAATGGTATTTTGGTAGCTCAAAATGATTCATTAAGCCGTGAAGCTAAAAGCTTGCTACAAGATATTACCTTTGCACAAAAGGCATTGTCAGATTCGGCCAATACCTATTCGTTACGTCAAAGAGAATTAGCCGAGCGAGCCAAAGAAATAGAAGCCAAAAACAAAGAACTTTCCGATAAAGTATCGCTAGCGGCAGCATTACATGCCGAAAGTATCAATGTATATGCTATTTCGAGCAAAGGCAAAGAAAGTGATGGAGGTATTTATAAAGCCAAAAAAGTAGACAAAATCCGAATAACTTTTTATTTGCAAGAAAATTCGCTGACAACCAAAGAAGCCAAGATTATCTATCTGCGTATTATCGACCCTACAGGTGCTACAGTAGCTGATATGGCCACAGGCTCGGGTACATTTAATTATAGAGGCCGTGATGTAACTTTTACTGCCAAGCAAAAAATTGTTTACGATGACTCACATCAATCCGTAGAATTTATCTATAGCCGAGGGCAAGCCTACAAAGAAGGCAAGCATATAATAGAACTATATTCAGAAGGTTTTAGAATCGGAGAGGGTGTTTTTGAAGTAAAATAATACTAGAAAACGGTATTCGGTACTCCATAACAAAGGCACAAGGTGTTAAGTTGGCTCACTGTAGCATAACTCACTTTGTGCCTTTGTTGCGTTATAGTGGTGCATGAGGCTATAATTATAGCTATTTATGGCCTTATATTACCTATATCTCATTGATAATCAAAAACTTTGTAATAGTTGTTTTGAAAATTAAACAAAAGTGTTTAATTTTGCAGTCCTTTTAAAAAACAGTTTATAAAACATACATTTTTATGGAATTACGTAATTATGAAACGGTGTTCATCTTAACTCCCGTTTTGTCAGAACAGCAGACAAAGGACGCCGTTGAAAAATTCAAAAAAGTTTTGACCGATAACGGTGCTGAAATCGTTAACGAGGAAGCATGGGGAATTCGTAAGCTGGCGTACCCTATTCAAAACAAAAACACTGGTTATTACCAAATTTTTGAATTTAAAGCAGCTCCATCGTTGGTTGCTAAATTGGAACTCGAGTACAAGCGTGATGAGAAAATTATTCGTTTCTTGACAATTGGACTTGACAAACACGCTGTTACTTATAACGAGCGTAAGAGAAAAGGTTTAGTAGGTAAAAAACAAGAAGCAAAAGCAGAGTAATGAGTTGATTTGAGGTATAGTAATGTAGTTACGATGTTTCAAGTTTTCAAATTAGCGAACTTTTAAATTAAGAAATCATGACTTTAGTAAACGAACCAGTTGACAAAAGCGTAGTACGCAAAAAATATTGCCGTTTCCAAAAATCAGGCATTAAGTACATCGACTTCAAAAACCCAGACTTCTTATTGAAGTTGGTAAATGAGCAAGGAAAAATTCTTCCTCGCCGTATCACAGGTACTTCATTGAAATACCAAAGAAAAGTAGCTCAAGCTGTAAAACGTGCTCGTCACTTGGCTCTAATGCCTTACGTTGCAGACGGTTTGAAATAGGTTTGGTGCGAAAAATCGCCCAGTTTAAAGTTAAAAGTTTAGGATTGTTTTGAGTAATTACTCAGCCAATCATCGACTAAAAATCTTTTACAAAAATGGAAATCATCTTAAAGACTGACATCGCAGGTCTTGGTTATAAAAACGACGTTGTTACGGTTAAGCCTGGTTACGGCCGTAACTATCTCATTCCGCAAGGTTTTGCGGTAATGGCAACTCCATCTAACAAGAAAATTCTTGCTGAGAATATCAAGCAAATTGCTCACAAAGTTGAGAAAATCAAGTTAGATGCTCAAACATTGTCAGACTCAATCGGAGACTTAACGCTTGACATCGCTGCTAAAGTAGGTGAAAGTGGTAAAATCTTTGGTCGTGTTACTAGCATCCAAATCTCTGAAGCTTTGAAAGAAAAAGGATTTGATGTTGACCGTAAGAAAATCTCTTTGGATTCTGAAGTGAAGTTTGTTGGTGAATACACTGCAACACTTGACCTTCACAAAGATGTAAAACACAAAGTGAAATTCAATGTAATTGCTGACTAGTTCTTTATCAGCCTTTTACTGCGAAATTTAGTTTTGCAAAAAAATAAGAAAAGCATCTCACTATTGGGATGCTTTTCTTATTTTTGTAGGATTATTCTAAGAAAATGCCTGTTTTGTCCCAATGAAACGCAACTATTTGGGTCATAATAGCGTCTATATAGCAATACACTGAAGTACTTTCAACTGCATTGTAGCCCTATAAACGGATATAGACCCGATTTATGGCCTACCAATTGATATTCATAATTGTTGACTCAACCCCACCCTTAAATAATAAGTGGATATGTTTAAAAGATTATTACTGTTATTTTGCTTTGCCTCAATTTGTCAACTAGCATTTGCCCAAATTTCTATTACGTCGCCCGTTATCCGTCAGGTATTTCAGCGTGATTTGTCTAATAAAGCTGTTATTACTATTGTCGGTAGTTATTCGCAGCCTATCGATACCATTCAGGTGCGTTTTACTCCCGTAAAAGTAGGTATGGGTACAGCAGTAGACTGGACAGTTATTAAGTCAAACCCTACAGGAGGGCTTTTTAAAGGTACTGTAACAGTAAAAGGAGGATGGTACGTTATGGAAGTACGTGGCCTTCTTCGTGGTGCTTTGGTAGGCAATATCAGCAAAATCGACCGTGTGGGGGTTGGCGAAGTATTGGTGATTGCAGGGCAGTCAAATGCTGGTGGTAGTGGGCAACGTGCTCAAAATGAAACCGCCGCAACCGACGATAGAGTCAATTGTGCCAATTTTATGAATGATCCTGCTTTTGGAACACCACAGTCGTATATTTTAAATTATGACCCTAAAAATTCAAGTTTTGTAACTAAGTCTACCGAATCTTTTTCGATTGTAGAGTTTTCTCAGCTATCAAAAAATGTAACTGTTGGCCCATTGGGTATTGGCCCTTATTATTGGGGTAAGGTAGGTGACGCCTTGGTAAGTAAACTCAATGTACCAGTAATGTTTTTTAATGTAGGATGGGGTGGTGCATCGGTAAGAGTATGGCGTGAAAGTGCCGAAAACCCAACAGTAGGTACACCAAGTGATTTTCAGTTTGATGCAAGCAATTCTAATAGATACATTCCTGGGTATCCTTATGCCAACCTAAAAGCCGTGTTAGGATACTATGGAATCAATTTGGGTGTAAGAGCAATTTTGTGGATGGAGGGCGAAACCCAAAACTTATTGAACTTATCTACTGAAGCAGAGAATACCAAGTTACCTGTAGCTCAGCGTAAGCCTTTGCCAGTAACTGAAGCTAGCTATTTGGATAACCTAAAACGCCTTATCAGAAAAACACGCCAAGATTTAGGAAATGATAACCTTACTTGGGTTGTAGCAAGAACGTCTTATTCGGGAGTGTTGAACTGTGGAAGCCCTACAAGTACCACACCACCAAAGCCTTCGCCTGTTATTGTAAGAGCTCAGAACTTGGCTATTGGTGACCAATCATTCTCTCCAATCTTTCCAGGACCATTTACCGACAATATTCAAGTAGATAAAATTGGTGACAGAGATCAATGTGTACACTTTACAGGTACTGGCCTCGACGAAGTATCAACGGCTTGGATTAATACCCTCACTAGTCCAATTAGTGCTTCCGACCCACGCAACTTTTTTGATTTGTACGAACCTATCATGGCCGATACAATCCCTACTGTAGATTTGTCGTGTATTTCTAACCAAAGTTTGAAATTGAGCTTGCCCGCAGGATACAATGCTTACCAATGGGTTAATAGTAATTTTGAAATCGTAGGAAATACTAAAGATATTACGGTGGGTTCGGGTACATATTTTGCTAAAATAACGAAGCCAAATGGCAATATTATTTCTATTCCTAGAGTAACCGTTACGGCAAATACACCTCCACAAGCACCCAAAATTACAGCAAATGCTAATCTTAATTATTGTGAAGGAACAACGGTAGGTCTTACATCTACCGACGGTGCGTTGTATGAATGGAAAGCAAATAGTACAAACCTGACATTGGCTCGTACCAAAACTTTCAATATTGGTCAAAATGGTACTTATAGTGTAAGAATTATTGACCAGAATGGATGTTTGTCGCCCTATTCTGACGGAGTTACCTTAGTTTCTAAGCCTCGACCTGTCCAGCCTACTATTTCACAACTTAGTTCGACAGAGTTTTGTGATGGGGCAAGTACCAGACTGCGTTCATCGACTGTAGGAGCTAGTGGCTATTTGTGGAGTAATGGCAAAAATACCCAAGAAATTGAAATCAATACAGCAGGCTTATTTTCTGTTCAAACTATAGGATCAAATGGCTGTTTGTCACAAGCCTCACAGATTGTACCAACTTTGGTGAATCCACTTCCATCTACGCCAACAATTCGAGCAATTACTGATACTGTTTTTTGTGAAGGAACAAAAGCTCGTATTAGTGTAACGCCTGCTAATGCTAACTATGTAAGTTTTAACTGGGAACGTAATAACCGAACTACAGGCGAAAATGTTAGTATTATTGATGTTGTGGCTACAACCTTAGTACGTGGCTATGTTGTCGATGCCAAAGGGTGTGCCTCAAAGCCATCTAATGCTATCTGGGCGGTGAAAAAAGCTAATCCTGTAGCTCCTATTATTTTTAGAAAAGGGCCCTATCTGTTGGTTGCTCGTTCAGGCGAAGCTGTAGATGAATACATCTGGAGTGCTTCGGGCAAAGTATTGCCTGTAAAAGATACGTTATTGCGTGTAACAGAGGAAGGGCTGTATACCTTGATGACAAAAAAACAATATAGCGTAAGAGCATCCACCAATCCATTGGTATGTTATTCGCCAGAAACATCATTAATAACCTATTACGACCCTAAGCTGAAAGACTATGCTGAAGCAACGACTTTCAAATTTGCTGAAGACAAAGGCTTGTCTATTTATCCAAACCCATCTAGTACAGGAGTATTTACAATAGATACCAAGTATGATTTGTCGGGGGCGGTTGTTAGGGTATATACATTGGATGGCACAGAAGTATTTACGTCTGACAAATTTGTGTTTTCATCATCGCAAGTATTGGATTTGAATAAAGGGAAAAGCCAGTTGCCTTCAGGTACATATTTAGTCCAAGTAGATTCTCCAACATTTAAGCTGACTAAACAAATTATTATTACTCGATAATAGAGGAAAAAATATAATTCTATCAAACGTTATTAATACGATTTTGGTAGAATTATATTTTTTAAGGCAATAGTTATATATTTTTGACCAGTTAATAACTTTGCTATTGGTCAGGCCACGAAATCAATAAATTAGCTGTTATTTTGTTGAATAGTTGATTATGAAATGGTTATAGTTCTCCCATAAAAAATTTGCGTTTAGAGCAATTGTGAGTATTTAAAGGCGATTACGCCTTTGAAACCATTAGTAATAAACCTTTAGTAGTATAGTGATTACTTAATCTATAAAGTTATTGTATGTTCTTTTTGAGAAGATTGACAGGTTTTATCTGTATGATGCTTTTGGGGCTTCCTATTTTTGGCCAATTTAAAATTACTTCACCTCTAAGTCGAGCTGTTTATCAAAGAAACCAATCGGGTGTTTCGACCATTTCTGTGACTGGTACTTACGAGCAGCAGGTAGATAGAATAGAAGCAAGGCTGATACCTATTGCATCTGGACAAGGTGATGCAGGTACTTGGAGTGATTGGAAAACTTTACAGGATTTACCATTGAATGGTAATTTTGCAAGTACAATGACCATCAATCAAGGATGGTATAAGTTAGAAATTAGAGGAGTTCTAAACAACACTGTAGTAGGGAGTGTTGCCAGTATAGATAGGGTAGGGGTAGGTGAAGTTTTTATTATTGCAGGTCAGTCCAATGCCGAAGGGCTGTATAATTCTAGTCAAAAAGCTGCTACCGACGATAGAGTCAATGTTTTTGCCAATGGCAATGATGTCATTAACGGTGGTAACGATTATGCTACACTAAGTCCATTCTCTAGGCTGGATGTCAACACAACGATTGCTCCTCGTGGTAAAGGAGCTTACTGCTGGGGCGTTTTGGGCGATTTATTGGCTCAAAAACTTAATGTTCCTATTTTGTTTTTAAATGTAGGGTTCAACGGAACATCTGTCGAAACTTGGTCGGTAACCTCACAAGGTGGTAGCGCTTATAATATTTATTTAGGAGGGTATTATCCCAATGGCTTGCCTTATTCTAATATGAAATCGGTGCTTAACTACTTTGTGCCATTATTAGGCGTAAGGTCGGTATTGTGGTGTCAGGGCGAAGCCGATAATGTACCATTCAAAACATCTAGGTCGGATTATAAAGCAAGGCTACAAACCGTAATTAATAAAACCCGTGAACATTCAGGGAAAAATATTTCTTGGATGGTATCGCTTACCTCGGCAAGTACACCACCGACTAGCTGTAATCCTGCCAATGTTTCTGAATCATGGAATGAGGTATTAGAAGGGCAAAAAGCGGTAATTAGCGAAACCTCGAATGTATTTACAGGGCCTTCTACTGATGGTATTCAAAACCCCGGCCGCTCGGAATGTCTTCACTTTTGGGGCGATGGCCTTGTTCAATTGGCTCAAGCATGGAACTCAGCATTGACAACTACATTTTTTCAAAATTCACAACCACAAGCTCCAACCCTTTTGCCAAGCGTATCGTATGCTTGTAGCGACAATAAAGTTGATGTAACGTTACCTTCGGGTTATTCGCAATACCAGTGGTCAAATAGTGTTAATTTTAATAGTGCTATTTTCTCGGGAGAACGCATTGCTTCGCTGAATAGTGGTACTTATTATGCACGTTTGCTCGACAGCAGAGGCAATGTGATTCAGTTACCTCCAATTATAATTCGTACTACAATGCCACAGACGGCTTCTGTAAGCCCTTCTGGTAATGTAGGTGTTTGTATCAATGATGGCCTCACATTAAGTGCCAACTCAGGGGTAATTTATCGATGGAACAATGGTAGTACAACCCAAAATATCAGAGTAAATCAGGCGGGAAGTTTCTCGGTACAAGTAGTAGATAATTATGGATGTTTGTCTACATTAGCAAGTCCTGTTACTACTTTCTTAAAAAATACACCAGCAGTACCAACGATTTCGGCCAATGGACCTTTAGAGTTTTGTGCTGATTCACGAGTAACATTATCTTCGTCGGGACAAAGTGGATATTCGTATTTATGGTCGAGTGGTGCTACAACTGCTTCTGTTCAGGTTAATCAAAGTGGTAGTTTTAAAGTAAAAACGATAAATACAGAAGGCTGTTCTTCGCTTGAATCGGCTGCAACAGTGGTTATCGTAAATCCGTTGCCAGCAACACCTTCTATTGTACCGAACGGCCCTACTACCATTTGCTCGGATACCAGCGTAGTTTTGCAATCATCTAATATTAGTGCTGTTTCGTATCGTTGGAATACGGGGGCTGTTGCTCGTAATATCAGGGTAACACAAGCAGGCAATTATACTGTACAAACCATTGATAGCAAAGGCTGTGTGTCGTTGACTTCATCTCCATTGAGTGTGAAAGTCAACCAAATTCCTATTACTCCAACGGTTTTATCAACAAAAGATACTGTATTTTGTGATGGTGAGAATACCGTTTTACAAATGAGCTTGGTTGGAAATAACCTGCCTACATGGGTTGTAGTTCAGAATGGAATAACCTCAAGATACCCCCTTCAAAGCTTGAATGTAAATGTATCGGGTTCATTTAGAGCTATTCAAACAGACCAAAATAATTGTAATTCGAGTGCATCTCCTGTGGTATATGTTTCGGTAAAACCTAATCCAGATAAAGTAGTATTGGATGATATTATACGTGTGAGCCCTTATACATTGGGAATCAACAACAAAAGAGCTGACCAATATATCTGGGAACTCAACGGCTCAAATTTGACGGCTACTACTAGCGAAATCAAGTTTAGTGAAACAGGCGATGTTCGGGTAACGGCTCGTAAGGTTTATACAACTCAGTTTTATGGTTCAAAAAGTTGTTTGTCGCCTATTTCTGATAAAAAATACTTCTCTCTTTATGATGACACTGGGCTATCTATTTATCCAAATCCTAGCAATGGACAATTTACTTTAGATACCCGTTTTGTGTGGACAAATACCCAAATTGAAGTTTATAATAATGCTGGAGCATTGGTTTACACAGGTACAATGCCTGCGTTTGACACTCGCAAAACCATTGATTTGACAGATTTGCCAATAGGTGGGTATTTGCTGAGGGTAAAAGCTGATAACTTTACCAGTACCAAAAGAATAGAAATACTTCGATAAAACAGGCATAGAAAATAATTATAATTCATAAAAAACCTGTAGTAATAGCTTTAAAGCCTATTCTACAGGTTTTTTTATGATAGAAATATATACCTAAAATGTCCACGTTATATAAACCTGTCGGCCATCAAAGGCTATATGTTTGAGCCAATCGACGTGATTTTTGGCATGCGAGCGATGCACGGCATACATAATGCCATCAAATAACATCAAAAAACTGCCTTGCATAATTACTGACTGTCCATAGCCTTTGAGTAAATCCTTTTGGGTTGAACTGTTTTTACTTTTTTCTAGCAAATATGCACCACCTATTACATAGGCAACGTCGAGTCCAGTATTGAGCAAAAATACCTTTTCTGTACCATATTGTTCATCAATGAGCGATTGGTTGGGCGATATACCCGCTCGGATTTGTTTTTTGGCTTGTAAGTAACCAAGTCCAGCCAAAGCTCCGTTTACAGCATTCCAATACAGGTTCATCTGATAAAAATACTTTTCTGAACCACTACTTTGACCAATCAAGATACCACTTGTAGCAAGATTCCCGACCGACCATCCACCTAGTACAAGCATTCCTCTTCGGTTAATTTCGAGACGTTCTTGATTAAATAAATGAGGGTCTAGCTGTGCATAACAACTAGACCCCACAATATGCCCAATAATGAACAATATGATTTTTTTCATTATGCTAAAGATGCTAATGTTTCTTGTACATTGGCAAAATTTGGTACATCTCCAGCACTTTCCAATACCTCGGCATATTGAATAACTCCTTCTGTATCAATAACAAATGCCGACCGTTTTGAAACACCTTTTGTACCAAAAGCGAAGGTTTCATAAATACTGTCGTATGCTGTTGATGCTTCTTTGTTGAAGTCGGAAAGTAAATGGAATGGAAGAGATTGTTCTTCTTTGAATTTTCCTAGCGTAAATAGAGAATCAACCGATACAGCAAGAACCTCGGCATTGAGGCTAGCATAAGTAGCAATATTGTCACGCATTTCGCACAATTCGGTGGTGCAAACGCTTGTAAATGCAAATGGGAAAAATAATAAAACAACATTCTTACCTTTAAAATCTGATAAAGATACTTCTGCTTTTTCGGTATTATAAAGTGTAAATGCTGGAGCTTGGTCGCCTTTTTGTAATGCCATTTTAAGAGAGTTTTTAATAATAACTAAGTGATACAAGAATTGTTACTAAGAATGAAATAAAAAATTATTTGAAAAAACGAATTAAAAGTATTTCGATAGCCAAAAAGCCTAAAGCTGCTATCAAAAAATACTTCCAAAGCGATTTACCAAAGTTCTGTTCTTTAAACGTTTTTACAAAATTGCTATCGTCTATTTGGTCAAAAATTTGAACGTTTTTCTTACCCGCAAAAATACTTTTTAGCTCGTCGGTGCTATAAAAATCCATTTGTGATTCGGTATGGTCGTGGTTGAATGCCAGCAAACGTTCGGTTTTACCATTGAGCATTAATTCATAATATCCCGATTCAATTTCTTGATTATCGTTTAGCTGATTAGCTTTGGGTAGCTCAATTGTAAGCTGCTTACCATTGAGATATTGTACTGGAATAATCTCTAGTTTACCTCTTTTTAGTTTGAAACTGGCATTTTGAGGAGCATTGCTAACATCAATGGTAAATGTATTTTCTTTGAAGGAATACGCCGATGGTTCTTGACGTACACTCAAAGCAGCAATTTTGTACATAATGGGTACAAATAGAGCATTTCTGGCAAAATCGCCCCATTCTTTGGCCAATGGTGAAGCCAACAAATATACAGTGGCTTGATTAACTTTGGAGCTTGTCAGGTAGGGCTGATTGTTTCTGAACTGTAAAAGCTTTTCGCCAACAGCCTGCCAAGTTAATACCGCACTTTCGCTAGGCATCTGGAGAAGCTCTTTTTGGGTTGAGCTATCAAAAATATCCATAAAAAAGCTGGATGACTTGGCTGGTTCAGCCAAAATACTCAACTCAGACTGGCTATTTGTTTTGGCCTGAATACTGCGAATGCCATATTGTGATAAAAAGCTATTGTAGCTACTCAAGTCTGGCGATTGAGCTGGTACAATCAATACCGAGCCACCAGCCTTGACAAAGTCTTCTAAGGCTACCTTTACGCTACCTTCTATTACCTGTACACCTTCCAATACAACAAGGTCGGCGGTTTTGATAAGCCCAACATCGGTATTATTGGCAGAATAGCTTTTGAGGTTAAAAACACTATCATTGGCAAATACATTTTGGATGTATCGCTCTGGAGCTGTTTGACCAAACAAATGCACTACCTGAATACTCGGAGCGGCGTGTAGTACAAAATAATAGTCGTTGTCGAAAGTAATAGGGGTATCGTCAAATGAAATACGCCCCTTTTTATATCCTTTGTCTTTTACCGTAAAATTAAAAACAGCATTGGCCGAGCCACTAGCAGCAATATTGGCCACCGACGACGACACTTGGACATCGTCGATAAAAAGTTTTACAGCTAAATTCTGCACTGCCCTTTCACCAGTATTCGACAGCTTGACTGTAAGCGAATTTACCTGCATTTCACGCACAAAAGGGGTATTTAACCAAACCGAATCTACAAATACATTTTGAATAGCCTTGGCCTGAACGGGTACTAAAAACAATTGAGACGTGGAGTCGAGCTTGATATTGGTCAAATTGCCAGCAGTACTTTTCTGAAAATCTGAAAACCAAATATATTGATTTTGATTTTGTGACGAATGTTTTGCCGCCAAACTAGCTTGACGTTTTAGGATATTCTCGAAAGTACGAGGCGTATGGGTATAATTAATGGTAGTGGTACGTTCCTTGATTTTCTGCGTATTTTCGATACTATGTTCTTGCGATGAAAAATCGTTGGTGAGCATCTGTAACCTTGAACCTTGCGGAAAAGCCATTAGTAATTCTTCAACCTTATTGATAGCCTTATCAAGATAGCTTTTGCTATTGAGTTCGTTTTGCATCGACAACGAGTTGTCGATATAAATACTCGTAATGGCGTTGGCACTAATACCAGAGCCAGATTTTGGAGGTAAAAAAGGCTGAGCAAATGCCAATACCAAGCAAATAATAGCCAAAATACGGCTTGCCATAATAAGCAAGTGCTTCAGTCGTCGGAAAGAAGAAGTAGTAGTGTTTACAGCTTTTAAGAAAGCTACATTGGTAAAGAATACTTTCTTGGTCCTGCGAAAATTAAACAGGTGGATAATCAGAGGAATAGCCGCTGCTAATAAACCCCACAAAAAGGCTGGATATAGAAATTGCATGTACTAAATATAGGTCTTATTGTATCAATAATTATCATGGTTAGTGAAGGAATCAACGCCTTACCAAGACAAATATTACGTAAAAATCAGAGCAATCGATGAATATCTTTTTGAAAAAGGAGAATTCCTATTTGTAAAGAAAACATAAAGCTACAAAAAAGCCCTCATTGATTGATCTCAATAAGGGCTTTTGCAAAATTTATTCCAATAATTCTATTTTCGATAAAAAGAAGGGTTGGGGTGTTGCCCAACACAGTGATTACCGAGAAATATCCAAAATATCAAACTCTAATTTTCCAGCAGGAGCGGTGATTTCGGCCACATCGCCTACTTTTTTACCAAACAAACCTTTTCCAAATGGCGATGAAATCGAAATTTTGCCCGCTTTTAAGTCGGCTTCCTCTTCCGATACCAAAGTGTAGGTTACTTCGGCTCCATTTCTACGGTTTTTGATTTTTACTTTCGACAAAATAGATACTTTCGATGTGTCAATAGACGATTCGTCCAATACACGAGCATTGGATACAATTTCCTCCATTTTTGAAATCTTCATTTCCAACAACCCTTGGGCATCTTTAGCTGCATCGTACTCGGCATTCTCACTAAGGTCTCCTTTGTCACGGGCCTCGGCGATTTGTTTGGCCATATCTGCACGTCCTTGAATTTTCAAGTAGTGTAACTCTGCTTTTAGTTCCTCTAGTTTTTCCTGCGTGTAATACTGTATCTTTGCCATACTATTATGCTATGTTTATAAGTTATTGACTATTTTGAACTGTATACAAAAAAAATTACTGACAAGTGGTTGCCAGCAAAAAAAGTAAATCTGAAAAAATAAACAAAACCCTAACAAACAAAAAAGAACGGCCTCGAACCGTTCTACAAGATTTTTTGAGACCTTTGCAGAAAAATCGAAGCTATATTTTATTTGTTATTGTTGTTGCTCGTTTCATATTTTTTGAATTGAGATTACAAAGGTAATTTTTTTTCTGTCTAATTCAAAATGAAATTACTTTTGTGTTTTTAAAAGAATAAATATAACGCAATAATTGATAGCGAGTATTTTGCGTGTTGTTGACAACGCCTTGGCCTCATTTTTATTGCGTGATTACAATAAAACTACCAGTGTTATGAGAATTATATTTATGGGTACGCCCGAGTTTGCAGTGGAAAGCCTGAAGGTATTGGTGGAAAACAACTGTAATGTGGTAGCGGTAGTTACTGCTCCTGATAAGCCTATTGGGCGTGGACAAAAAATAGGGATGTCGGCTGTAAAAGAATATGTGCTGAACCATGCTCCTGAGATTCCAGTATTACAGCCCGAAAAGCTAAAAGCTCCCGCTTTTTTAGACGAGCTGAAAAGTTACCAAGCTGATTTACAGATTGTAGTAGCATTCAGGATGCTCCCCGAAGTGGTTTGGGATATGCCACCTTTGGGTACGTTTAATTTGCATGGTTCGCTATTGCCACAGTACCGAGGGGCTGCTCCAATCAACTGGGCGATTATCAATGGTGAAAAAGAAACTGGGGTTACAACTTTTTTCCTAAAACATGAAATAGATACAGGTTCGGTGATTTTTCAAGAAAAAGAGCCTATTCATGAAGACGACAACGTAGGGACAGTTTATGAGCGATTGATGCACATTGGGGCTAATTTGGTGCTAAAAACCGTTAGGGCTATCGAGGCTGGTAGCTATCCACAAGAGCCTCAAAACGAAAATCAGGAGTTAAAGCATGCTCCTAAAATTTTTAAAGAAACTTGTGAAATCAATTGGAATCAGCCAGCCAAGGCTGTTTATGATTTTGTAAGAGGCTTATCGCCATATCCTGCTGCCTGGACTACCCTACAGGAAAAAGGTTGTAAGGTTTACAAGACACGTATTGTCAACAACTTTGAGCCTGCCAGTGATGTATCGGTTGGTCAGTGGGTATCTGACAACAAAAACTATTTGTATTTCAAGTGTTCGGATGCCTTTTTGGCCATAGAAGAATTGCAGCTCGAAATGAAAAAACGAATGAATATAGGGGATTTTCTAAGAGGGAATAAACTGTAGTTTTTACTAACTATTTGATAGTTATTGGTTTATTTTAAAAACTAAGATTTGTTATTCAATATGCTTACTGAAAGAAGAGGTAAACCATTACCTCTTCTTATCTCCATTTGCCTAACTGATAGCTGATAGTGCTTTTGGCACTTACCAAAGAAATCGTTTGACTAGCTAAATCGCCTACCAATAATAAATCGCTTGACTGTTGATAACTAGCCGCTTGTAGTTTCTCTTGAATACGCTGAATGGTTGCTTTAGGAATAGCAACATGAGGGTTGTGACAAGGGCAAGCCTGATTTTTGCGCAACTCGTTCATCGTAGTTAATAGCTCGGCTGTATCTTCAGATTTCTGTAGTTTTCCATTGGCTACGGCTTTTTGCATAGTACTCAAATAATGTGGACGGTAAGGCTCAAATTCGTAGCGAAGTACTGGATATTTACGGATAAGTTCGGCTCCATTTTTGAAATACTGAATATGTCCAACATCCATAAAGCCTACAAAATTGCCTCCCCAAGTTAAGCCAAATTGAGCTGTGAGCGTGTCCAGAGGACGATAACTGGCAAGATTGTTAGAAATACGTCGCCCACGCATAATGGCAAAATCGGCTGCTAGCCCAAAATTGTGCATAGACACAGGAGCTGCCGTACGTTTTCGTTTTAGATATTTTCTTTGGTTGGCAATCGACCTCAAATCCGAAATTACCCTAATACTTTTATGTTTTTGTGCCATCAATGACTTGATTGTATCACGCTTGGCCAAAAAATCATTACGGTCGTTAAGCAAAAGTTGTTCCCAACGCGTGTACAAATAGCGTGGTGCTGTGGCCAATCCTCCAAGAAACTCTTGTTCAATCCAAGTACTATTTAATGAGTTGACCCCCACAGGTGTTGTAATAAGCTGAGGATGTTGTTCTGGAAGAGGAGTTACTCCTGTAGCTTTGATAGTACCGTCATGTGCTGCAATAGCTACAAAAACAGCCCGAGGTACAATATTTTGTTCTAAAAGAGTATCTGATTCATAAAACGGTTGGGCAAGGTCGTAGATAGACAAGTCGCTTACTTGCTGGGTAGAATCGCAACCTAGATCTTGCCAAGGGGCGTGTTCTATATCTGTTTTGATAAAACCACAAGCCAAGAGCAAGAGGCAAGCTGCCAAAAAAAGACAATATCTAGGTGAATGATTCATAAAAGTGATTGAGAGAGAGGGTTTGGGGAATATATGTTATATCTGCTAGCAAATATAATATTGATTTTTTAGAGAATGAAGGTCTCTTATCACATCAAATACGCTCTCAACGGGATTATAACCAAATATCGGGTCTAACGAGCTGATATTTTATAGGTTTTATACTGTTGGTTAGGTGAAAAATAGTGAATGCACAATTTAGTTTTTTAAGCATAGGGGAGTTTGAAAAACTTATTTTTCGGTACGAGATATTTTCGTTCTTTGGGCTAAGTATAAGCCTACTATTACTAAAGCTGTACCAGCGTAGGTATAAGTAGTAATAGGTTCGTTGAGCAGAAAAGAGGCATACACAAACCCAAATATAGGACATAAAAACAACCACAACGAGGCTTTTACGGCATCGGTTTTGAGTAAGTATAACCATAACTGTACTGCTCCAATAGACACTGGAACTACTAACCAGAATACCGACCCCCAAAATTGTACTGTATATTGGTTGTGGTTCCAATCTGTAAAGAAAAAAGTAACAGGCAGCAATAAAATACCCCCAAGCAATACCTGCCAGCCATTGATAGCCAAAAGGGGTAATTCCCATTTTTGATTGGCATAATAGATCGTACCAACCGAATACGAAAGCATACTAGCCGATAGAATCAATAACCCTTCAATACTCGCAAAGCTATTTTGGAGGAGTGGGTAAGTGGCTACAGCTACGCCTAAAATTCCTAATAACAAGCCTATTGATTCGGCTAATTTGACAGGTCGTTTGCTCCAAAATGCAGAAAGCATACTAATAATAAGTGGATTGGTAGCTGTAGATAGCGAGCCAATACCTGCCGAAACGTGTTTCATTGCCAATACAAAGCACCCCAAATAAATGGTTACATTCAAAAAACCGTACATCAAGAGTTGTTGCCATTCTTTGCCCTGTGGTAGTCTGTTTTTTTGTATGGCATAGGTATAAAAAAGCATAATAAAACCCGCAATAAAGAAACGGCAGTTACCAATCACCAATGGCTGTGCTACCAATAACCCTATTTTGGTAGCCGCCGATGCCGATGCCCACAACATGGCAAATAATAGCCCTGCAATGATATTTTTCATGATAAAGGTATGTTAGATAAGCGTGCTATTACGCCCAAAATTCAGTACTATTCTTTATATACCTATAAAACAATATCCCAAACCTATTACTAGATTTGGGATATGGCTTATTTGTTGAGTTTCATTTTGTAATCTACTTTTACTTTACCCTTTGAAATATCGCTCAACTTATTTTTAATCATTCTTTTCTTAACTGGACTCAAATGGTCGGTGAACAAAATACCGTCGATATGGTCGTATTCATGTTGAATAATACGAGCCGCTAACCCTTCATATACCTCTGTATGCTCGTTCCAGTCGGTATCAAAATAGTTGATTTTTACATATTCTGGTCTGAAAACGTCGGCACGAATTCCTGGGATAGACAAACAGCCTTCTTCAAATGCCCATTCGTCACCATCTTCTTCGATGATTTCGGCATTGATAAATACTTTTTTGAAATCTACTAATGAAGGGTCTTTGTCTCTTTCGTCTAAGTCTTCCCCTTCATTGAATGGACGGCCATCTACCACAAACATTCTGATATTCATACCAATTTGTGGAGCTGCCAAACCTACTCCAGATGCCGCATACATGGTTTCAAACATATCTTCGGCAAGTTTTTTTACATCAATTGAATCTTTCTCTATATCAACAGCTACTTTTCTCAAAACTGGGTCGCCGTAAGGTACAATAGGATAAATCATTTTGCTTTCTGCTTTATGTCTCGTACCAAATCTCAATTTTGTAGAGCAAATTGGTACGGTAATTAGTTGAATTGCTGAATTAAAATACAAAGGTAGGGAAAAATCAAACTTTGTACTAAAATTCTATGGATTCTGCTAGTTAAAGGGATTAAAATAAATGCTTTGTGCCAAAATCTTTTTATCAAATAGACAGATACTATAATTGACCGTATGCCCTAAACCCTCAGGTTTTTGTACCAATAAAGCGTAATATTTTGTGTGAGGCACTTACTTAATTCAGTGGCTTGAATGGTACTTGATTGCTTATTTCCTGTATTTTTGTTTTGAAATATGACTTATCTCGACATTCATACACATCAGTTTCGGGCTACAGCCGAATCTATCGAAGTCTTGAACCTAATGGTAACAAGTAGACAGGAGCTAGACCATTGGCTCAATATAATTCATCAGGCTCAGGCTCATCAGTATTTTTCGGCGGGGCTACATCCTTGGGACTTAACCAGCGACCGAGTAGAAAAGGATTTTGCCGTGCTTTCAGAGGTATTGTTACACCCCAAAGTATTGATGTTGGGCGAATGTGGTTTGGATAGAAATACCCGTGTTGATTGGCATTTACAAATGCAAAGTTTTGAAAAACAAGCCCATTTGGCTAGCCAATTGGCCAAGCCTTTGATTATTCATTGTGTAAGGAGCTTTCCAGAAATAGTGCGTTTTAAACAGCAAATTAAGCCGACTGTTCCGTGGCTAATTCATGGGTTCAACAATAATGCTCAAATCTTACATCAGCTTCTCAACAACCAATTTTATGTATCGTTGGGCAGTGCTTTGCTCAAAAATGATTCAAATGCCAGCAAGGGTATTTCAACTATCCCAATTGAGCAGTTATTTCTTGAAACAGACGATAAGAATTGCACAATATCAAGTATCTTTGTGGCAGCATCCAAGCTATTGGATGTAAGCGTTGAATATTTACAAGAAAAAATATACTCTAATTTTAACCAAATTGTCTTAGGTCATGGCCAAAAAAGCGACGACTCCAAGAGGGAAAGTTAAAACTAATAAACCTCCAAAACCAATGACCGATGACGGAGAGCAATCTCACCAACAACCCGCAGTGGACACTGCAATAATCAATATGCAAAGAAATTTTTATAAAGCCCATCCTTGGCATGGTATCCAAATTGGAAAGGATATGCCCAAAATCGTAAATTCTTTTATTGAAATTGTACCTACCGATACCGTAAAGTATGAAATCGATAAAGAAACTGGGTACTTGAAAATTGACCGTCCTCAAAAGTTCTCAAACATTGTTCCTGCTTTGTATGGCTTTGTACCTCAAACTTACTGTGGCGAACAAACAGCCGAATTAGCTCGTGCAGCTTCAGGAAAAGTAATTGAAAAAGGTGATGGCGACCCATTGGACATCCTGGTGCTTTCAGAGCGTGCTATTACACACGGTGATATTATCTGCGAAGCTATCCCTATTGGTGGTATTCGTATGATTGATAAAGGCGAAGCCGATGATAAAATCATTGCAGTATTGAAAGGTGACTCTATGTATGGCAAATGGACAGACATTAAAGATTGCCCTCAAAGTATCATCGACCGCTTGGTTCACTATTTCTTGACTTACAAAAATATTCCAGGTGAAGAAAAAGTTGCTGTAGATATCGACGCAGTATATGGTAGTGAAGTGGCTTATCAAGTAATCTTGAAATCTCGTGAAGATTACCGTAATATGTTCGGTTGAAGTTTGGAGCTTGTAACTATTGCCGAGTATGATATTTTGGGTAAAGCAGAAGAAATCCAAGATAAACTTTCGATTGCTGGAATTAAATCGCAGCTTTCAAAAGACGCTCAGTATGAGTTGCAAGTGCTGGAAAAAGATGTGGTAGTTGCCACCGAACTTATCGAATATTTCTGTTCTCAAAACTAAGGTTTTGGGGCTTCTAAAAAGGGAAAAACGATACAAAGTTTTTCCCTTTTTTTATGGACAATACCGCTCTGGAGAAATTGTTGTATTGTATCGTATCGATACAAGAAAAGTTCATGTTTTTTCAGACCCTTCTATCAACTTAATTTTCCACTAAACACAAATTAAGCCTATAGATAACCTACTCCTATATTTTTGAGCTTTAATCCTAAATAGAAAGATGAGGAAAAAATAGAACTTAATTTTGAGCTATCCTTAACTTTGCAGAATTACAATCAAACCAAAACAACATAAATCATTATAAGAGGCTTGCTTTGGGCAGCTTCATTCTGAACTTTAATAATATGCTACGATTTCTGAAATATGTTTTTGCGACCATCGTAGGTCTCTTTCTTTTTACCATTTTAGGCTTTTTTCTACTGGTAGGTATTGCTGCTGCAGTGGGTGGTTCAGACGACCAAGTTTCTCTGAAAGATAATTCTGTACTTAAATTAGACCTCAACCGTCCAATAGCAGAAAATGTGTCGGAAGACGAAAATCCCTTCAAAAATTTAGGAGGGCCTTTTGCCGACAATACCGACGATGTAGGCTTAGTCCAAATCAGAGAAGGACTTAAACGTGCTGCCGCCGATAGTCATATCAAGGGTATTTATCTACAAGCTCATTACCCAATGGCGGGTTATGCCCAGCTCCAGGAAGTAAGAGATGCCTTAATGGCATTCAAAAAATCTGGAAAATTCATCTATTCTTACGGCGAAGCTTATTCTGAAAAGGGTTACTTTGTGTCGTCGGTAGCTGACAAAATCTATTTGAATCCAGCAGGAGCACTTGATTTTAATGGTATTAGTGCCGAAATAACGTTCTTCAAAGGGGCGTTGGATAAACTCGATATTAAGCCTGTTGTATTTCGTGTAGGCGAATACAAATCGGCCGTAGAGCCTTTCCTTCGTGAAAGTATGAGCGATGCCAATCGTGAACAATACAGCTCGTTGCTCAACTCTATCAATAATCAGGTGATGGGACAAATAGCAGTGTCGAGAGGTGTAACCTTGGCCGACCTGAAAAAAGTAGCTGATGAGCTAGTTGCTTTCCAACCGAAAGGAGCTTTGAATGCCAAATTAGTAACTGATGTAGGCTATTATGACGAGTTTGAGGCTGTTTTGAAGAAAAAAGTAGGCGTAGCTTCTAGCGAAAAAGTTACTTTTATCGGATTATCTAAATTCTTGAAAGCCGAGTCTGCTTTACCGTTTAATGATGCTGAAAATAAAATTGCCGTTATTGTGGCCGAAGGTACAATAGAAGGAGCAAAAGCTAGCAAAGGAAATATTGGTTCAGATGATTTTGTGGCAGAACTTCGCAAAGCTCGTGATGACAAAAAAGTAAAAGCAATTGTACTAAGAATAGATAGCCCAGGAGGTTCGTCTTTGGCTTCGGATGTAATGTGGCGCGAAGTTGAATTAGCCAAAAAGGTAAAACCTGTAATTGCATCTATGGGCGACTATGCAGCCTCTGGAGGTTATTATATGGCTATGGCCGCCGACACAATCGTGGCATTACCTACTACCATTACGGGGTCGATAGGCATTTTCTCTCAGTTCTTCAACTTTGATGCTTTCCTCAAAAATAAACTAGGAATTACCCACGACCGAGTAAATACCAACGCTCACTCAGATTTTCCTACGGTAACCCGCGAAATGGATGATTTTGAGAAAAAATGGTTTCAGGCTAGAACAGACGCAGGCTATGAAACATTTACTACCAAAGCTGCCCAAGGCCGCCACATGACTGTCGAGCATCTTAAATCTTTGGCTGGCGGACGAGTATGGACAGGCGAGCAAGCCAAAGCCAATGGGTTGGTAGACATATTGGGCGACTTGAATAAAGCCATTGAAATTGCGGCTAAAAAAGCAAAACTTAAAGGCGATGATTACAAAGTACGTTATTACCCAACGCCTAAATCTTTTTTTGAGGAGTTTATGGATAAGAAAGCCGACGAAGTAGAAGCAAAGTTGATGAAAGCTCAGTTTGGTGAAATGGCAGGCTATGTCAAACAGGTACAAGCTATCAAAAACCAAGAAGGGTTTATGGCTTTGATGCCTTTTCAGATAGAATTCAAATAAGTATTTTGCTAAATATCATGTACAAAAGGACTTCTTGTTTGGTGGAACGAGAAGTCCTTTTTAATTTTGGTACTGTGTAACACGATTGCGAGGTGTCGCAGCGTTCCAAATCGCAAAAAAAATGGATATGATTAGAAATAACTGGACAAGAGAAGAGATTGAAGAAATCTACAACCTTCCTTTCTTAGAATTAGTATATCGTGCTGCTACGGTACACCGTCAGTATCATGACCCACAAGAAGTGCAAATCAGTACGTTGTTGTCAATCAAAACAGGTGGTTGCCCTGAAGATTGCTCGTATTGCTCGCAGGCTGCTCGTTATCATACCAATGTCAAAGTTCAGAAATTGATGGAAATTGACGAGGTAATGGCTGCTGCCGAACGTGCAAAAGATGCAGGAAGCTCTCGTTTTTGTATGGGTGCCGCTTGGCGTGAAGTACGTGATAACCGTGATTTCGACAAAGTGTTGGAAATGGTCAAAGGCGTAAATGCTATAGGTATGGAAGTTTGCTGTACTTTGGGAATGTTATCTGAAGAACAAGCTCAAAAATTGAAAAATGCTGGTTTGTATGCCTACAATCATAATGTAGATACAAGTGAAGAGCATTATGAAGATATTATTTCGACAAGAACCTACGGCGACCGTCTGAATACTATCGAAAACGTACGCAAAGCTAACCTGTCGGTTTGTTCGGGTGGTATTATTGGTTTGGGCGAATCGTCAAAAGACCGTGTTGGTATGCTTTTGACATTGGCTAATTTATCAAAACATCCCGATTCAGTACCTATCAACAACCTTGTGCCTATTGCTGGTACGCCATTGGAAGGCCAAGACCCTGCTACTGTTTGGGACATGGTACGCACAATTGCAACGGCTCGTATTATTATGCCTAAATCTATGGTTCGCCTTTCGGCGGGTCGTTTAGAGCTTTCTTATGAAGGTCAGGCATTTTGCTTTATGGCAGGTGCCAACTCTATTTTCTCGGGCGATGTCCTGTTGACTACTCCAAACCCAGCTGTCAATTCTGATAAAGAGTTATTCCAGATTTTGAGTATCAAACCTCGTGAAGCTTTCAAAGATGAGAAAAAAGCTCCTGTAGAGTTTCAGGTAACCCCAACAGCAGGAAAAGCTCTTGGTATTCAGGAAGTGGAGGTTTTGTAAAAAATCATACTAATTATATAATGAATAGGACTATTTGATTATAGTCCTATTTTTTTTTACCACTTAATCATTTACCTAGACGTTATGGGTGACAATTACGCTATACTTGTGTCGTACTTGTAATTTGTATAATTTAAAATGAATACTCCCATAATGAAAAAGTCAATTATTATCCTCTTTTCTCTTATCTCTCTTTTCTTTTATGCTTGTAATTCAATTCCAGATGCTGTTTTGCCCGGCCCTAATAATGAATTACCTGCCGCTACTGGTAAGTTGGATGTTTCTTTTACTGATGCTTCGCTCAATGTCAATCCCGAAGTATATGCAGGAAATGGCGATAACGTAACAGTAACGTTATTGATTAAGAAATCGCCAGATGGTGGCAAGCCTCGTGTAGCCCGTATTTATGTAGCCCAGCAAGCCAATTATCGTGGTACTACCGACCAGCCTTTGTTTGAAGTAAAACTCAAAAACGTAGACGAACAAAGCCAAACATTTGAATATACCGTTTCGCCTACTTCGGGCGTTGTATATTTGCATTTTGATGTGCAAGACAACAGTGGATTAATTTCACGAAAAACGCTTAAAATTAATGTTGGTAAAGAAGAACAAATCTCGACATGGTCGGGTGTCGAATTAGGTGCTCAAAGCAACGAATTGGCATCGCGTTTTGCCTCTTCTACAGGCGTACGGTATCAGGTGTGTGATATTGATTCAAACATTAAGTTTGTTGATATTACTTATGCGTCGAGCAAAACTGCCGATAAACCTCAGTTTTTGTCAAATCCAGAAAGAGTAAATCAAGGGTATTCGACTACAGTACCAGCTTCAAATGCCAATTGTGCAGGCTCATCAACAGCAGGAGGTAATCCTACTTATTTCCAAGAAGCTCCGTTTGGTATTGATTTTGATGCGGCCGATAATACTACATTACAAGCCTTGAACATTACGTCGGTTAGTCAGGCTATTTTGATTGAAGAAGGTAAATTGTATATGTATAGAAAAGGCGATGGTGCTAAAATGAAGAAGGGACTAATTCGGGTAAAATCTATTACTAAAGTAGCTAATTTATATACTCAAGGAAAAGTTGTTTTTGATGTGAAAATTCAGAAATAACACAGCAAAGCTTCTTCCCTACAATGAGCTGGCGAAGTAATCAGCCAGCTTATTGTAGGGAAAAAAACGCATCTATTTTCTCGACCTGTTTTCATACGAACGGCCATATTTTTTCTTCATTTCTGCTTGGTGATTTCTCCGCACATTTGTTTTACTATTCTTTTCTGATTTGTCATGATAGGCTAAGCCTCCTGCATTAATATCGGGTAGTTTGGTAATAAACTTCATACCTACTTTCGATACCTCATCCTCTAAAAGGCGTTCTGAAAATACTAAATCTTCTGGCAACTCTAGCAATGGTACTTGCATATTCATCAACGCTTCTACTTGTTCCAAGAACTCTACTTCTTTAGGTGAAACAAACGAAATAGCAATACCGTCTTTGTCGTATCGACCAGTTCTACCAATACGATGAATATAATTTTCGGCAACGTCAGGCATATCAAAGTTGATAACATGTGTTACTTCTTCGATGTCTAACCCACGAGCAATAATATCGGTGGCAATCAATACCTGACAATCTCCAGATTCAAATTGGTTGACCGAATTGAAACGGTGGTTTTGATTTTTATTAGAGTGAATTACATCTACTTTGTTTTTGAGTGTAGGTTGTAATTGTTCAAATAAAGTATCTGCAAGCTTTTTGGTAGCCACAAAAACCAATACCTTGGTCATGCTGCTATCATTTTTTAGCAGAAGGTTCAGTAAATTTACTTTGGTAAAGAAATTGGGTACTTCGTAATACTGCTGAGAAATACTATCAAGAGGTGTACCCGCTGGCTCAGTTTCTACCCGCACGGGGTTATTAAAAAATGTATCTACCAGTTGTTCTACATCGCGTGTTAGCGTAGCCGAAAACAACAAGTTTTGTCTTTTGGCAGGAAGCTTGTCGAAAATAACAGTAAGCTGAGCCCTAAATCCAAGGTTCAACATCTCGTCAAATTCGTCGATAATCAGGCGTTTTACATTTTTAGGTTTTATAGTACCATTCATCAAAAAATCCACCAAACGCCCTGGGGTTGCTACCAAAATATCAACACCCAATAGTATTTCAGCCATTTGTGGCCTTGTGTTGACCCCGCCATAAATACCGACAGTCTTGACACTCATATAGGTTGTTAATTGCTGAACCGACTCCATTACCTGAGCTACTAATTCACGAGTTGGTACAAGAATAATGAGTTGAGGAAGTTTTTCTTTAGAAAACTGAAATTGTCTAAGCGAGGGGAGTAAATAAGCAAAGGTTTTGCCTGTACCTGTTTGGGCAATACCACAAACATCTTTTCCCGACATTACTACCGAAAACACTTTTTCCTGAATTGGAGTTGGAGTAGTAATACCCAAATCAGACAAAGCATTTAGCAAAAATTTATTGAGATTTAATTCTTCGAAAGTCATGATTATGAAAATAAATAAGATACAAAGTTACAGCTTATCTTTATTATTCCCTCAAATATTCTGTTATTGGATCAATTGATTTCTTGAAAATTGTATAAAATATGTAATAAATCTTCTTGAAAATCAATTGATTGTAAAAAAGTATCCTTTGAATAGTCAAATTTGCTTATTTAAGACAAGCTTTTTTGCATTTTCCAATGTTGGATTTGGCCAAAGAGTAAATACGATTCGCTAACAATGCTATAACCTATTGCTTTGTAAAAAGGTAAGGCATTTTCTCGGGCATCTAGTACAATATAGCTTATGCCTTTTTGTAATGCGGCGTTTTCTAGGTACTGCATTAAAATTTTACCAACACCTTTTCCTTGGGCATCTTTTGATACTGCTACACAACGTACTTGTCCTTCTTCTTCCGAGTTTTGTTGAAGCCTTGCAACACCCAATACCTTGCCTGTTGCTTGTTCTACTGCCATGGCGTGTATTACTTGGTGTTCGTCTTTTAATACCTCACTACCTTTGGGTTGTCCCCAAGGTTCACGCAAAACTGTAAAGCGGAGGTCATAATACTGTTCCCACTCTTGGGGCGATTCAGGGGCTTTGATGTATATCATGAGGACTATTGGTTATCAATTTTAGCTTCAATAATTGATTGAATATCGGTAGGTACATCCGACAAAAAGTCAAATCCTGTAAGACGTTCGAGGGCATCTACCGAAACCCGATAGTCTGTCCAACGTGTATTACTTACACTATTATTGTTAGGAATATTTACTGCAATGATACGAGTATCAGCCGAAATTCTGAATAAGTCATCTTGCCCAATAGGCAAAACAACGATTATTTTCCATAGCGAAGCAGGAACAGTCACTTGGTTTTTGTTGCCTATTACTTGGGCTGTACCATTCGAGCCAGTACCACCTTTGCCTGCTGGGCCAGCTATTACATAGAGTTCATAACCTTGTTCGGTTAATTTACGGCCATATTCCTCCAAGCTTTTCCAGACACCACGGTTGTTTTCGGGGGCTTGTGGGGTCATGTTGGTCATCAAAAACGTTTCTTGGTTTTCGGCAACGCTTCCATCTCGGTCGTCGGAAGGGCAGAGGTGTCCTCTGTCAAAACCAGAATCGGTATAGTCACGAGGGCTTATGGCTGCCCAGCCTTGTGGAAGGCTACTGTCGGGCTTAAAATCATTTTGGCGTGGGGTATCGCCTTTCCATGCACTGCTTACATGCCAGCTTACCCAATTGGCCGTACCTTTCGATTTGTTGTACGAAAGAGCATAGGCATTTTTTACCATCAGAAAATTGTTGCTATAACTGGTATTGGCAATGGCATTGCTAGGGTTGCCTAATAATAGGTTGTTGTCTTTTGTAGCAATATTTTTGGGGCTAGGGTTTGGCTTGGGGCTTGGTATAGGAGCTGGATTAGCACTGAGGTAAGTCGAGATACCTATATCGTCGATATTGATTCGGCTAGTGAGGCCATCGGTCTTACGAATTTCAAAGCGGACAGGCTGTTGGATATTGATATTAAAAATATTTTCTTTCAAAAATTTATCTGTAACCGTAATAGTATTACCTATTTTTTGCCAAGAAGAACCTCGGTTAGTCGAAATCCATACTTCGTAATTAGCACTTTTATCGACTTGGTATAAGCCCGACTTGATACGCAATTGATAAATCCCCGAGCTAATATCAAAATTCATTCTGAGTAAACCATTGTCTTTTATTCTGATAGATTTATTCCCAACTTTTGCATCGTTATCGGTGCTTCCCATCATAGCGTTTTCCAGATACCACTCGCCCGAATTGGTTGAAATAAGTCCATTTTCATACTTGTTTTTACTAGCTTGGTCAAAGCCCTCTGGAAAGTTTTGTGCTATTTTGGTACTTACTGTAGTTTTGGTATTGGGTGTTGGGGTGTTGACAGGAGGCGTATAAACCGTGGCACAACCATAAAGTAATACCGATGTCCAAACCAATAATATGAGCTTCTTTAACATAGTCCTGAGTGTGTTGAATCGTGAATGTAAAGATAGTAGTGAATGAATGATTGAAATGTTTCAGAGGTGAGATATTTGCTTTCGGAATGATTAGCCTTTTTCATTGTTGTAAATGCAATATGGTAACCTTATTCTGCAATCAGAAATCTTTAATCCAGTATAATATCTATATACCTCTAGTGTAAAGATAAAAGCCTCAGTAAACGGTGTGTTTATTGAGGCTTTTGAAAATATAGTAGAGGTACAATATGACAACTCAATTGTACCTCGATGAATTATTTAGCATAATTTACGGCACGCATTTCACGAATAACCGTTACTTTGATTTGGCCAGGATATTGCATTTCTTTTTCAATTTTTTGAGAAATATCATAAGAAAGCATACTTGCTTTTTCATCAGAAACATTTTCAGAATCTACTAATACACGCAATTCACGACCAGCCTGAATAGCGTAGCATTTTTGGACACCACTAAAACTTGTAGCAAGTTCTTCTAATTCTTTGAGGCGACGCATATATGATTCCATCATTTCGCGGCGAGCCCCAGGACGAGACCCCGAAATAGCATCACATACCTGAATGATTGGCGAAATCATAGAAGTCATCTCGATTTCGTCGTGGTGAGCTCCAATAGCATTACAAACCTCTGGATTTTCTTTGTATTTTTCGGCCAACTGCATACCCAAAATAGCGTGAGGTAACTCAGCTTCTTCTGGCCATACTTTACCAATATCGTGTAATAAACCCGCACGTTTGGCCAATTTGGCATTTAAGCCCAATTCGGCTGCCATAGTAGCACAAAGCTTGGCTACCTCGCGTGAGTGCTGTAGTAGGTTTTGTCCATACGAAGAGCGGAAACGCATTCTACCCACCATTTTGATAAGTTCTGGGTGAAGCCCATGAATACCCAAATCTATAACAGTGCGTTCGCCAATTTCGATAATCTCTTCGTCGATATTTTTCTTTGTTTTGGCTACTACCTCTTCAATACGAGCAGGGTGAATACGGCCATCTTGTACCAAGCGGTGAAGCGATAAACGAGCGATTTCACGGCGAACAGGGTCAAAGCCTGAAATAATGATGGCTTCTGGGGTATCGTCTACAATAAATTCAACACCCGTTGCTGATTCTAAGGCACGGATATTACGTCCTTCACGACCAATGATTTTACCTTTTACATCGTCCGATTCGATATTGAATACCGATACGCAGTTTTCAATAGCATTTTCAGCAGCAGTACGCTGAATGGTTTCGATAACCACTTTTTTCGCTTCTTTGGTTGCGGTAAGTTTGGCTTCTTCGATGGTATTTTTGATGATAGACGACGCTTTTGTTTCGGCTTCGCCACGAAGGGCATCAATCAATTGTTGACGAGCTTCGTCGGCCGAAAGGCCAGCAATTTTTTCTAATTGAGCTACTTGCGAAGCCAACATTTTTTCAGCTTCCTCACGTTTGCGGTCAGCTTCTTCTAGTTTCTTTTTAAGGTTTTCGTCTTTGGCGGCAACCGACTGGCGTTGGCTATTCAATTCAGACTCCAAACGTTTGCTTTGTTCCATTGATTGTTGGATAGTACGCTCACGTTCTTTGAGTTTTTGTTCGTTTTGAATTAGAATTTGTTTCTTTTTATTGGATTCATCTTCAAATTCCGCTCGGAGTTTCAAGAATTTTTCCTTAGCCTCAAGGATTCTATCTTTCTTGATATTTTCGGCTTGTGATTCGGCATTTTTCACGATGTCGGAAGCTTTGGCTATAGCTTCGTCTTCAAGCTTTTGGGTGTTTTTCGCAAAAATGGCTTTACCCAGAAATATACCTGCCACAAGAGAAACTACAGCGGCAATGATTGGAGTTAGCATTGTTAGATATCGTTTTAGAATCGCTTTTATGTTAATCATTGTTTATAGCCTACTATAGAGCAATGAGAGAATATAAATGGCGAAAGTGAAAAAAAGTACTAAAACAGACCTTTTATGCCGAAGAAGAGAGGAAATGAATGGTAGTTTATTATGGTCATAAAAATGCCTAGAAAGGCCATTTTATGGTATTGTGATTATTTTTTTAAATCAAAATTTGATTTATATCTATTTGTCCAATGTTGGGTACTGGTTCATGGATAATCCCATCAATCAAGGATTCAAAAGTAATATATCACTTCAATAACAAAATAAACTTTATACAAAACAGAAACTTATTCTAATTAACCAACAAACCATGAGCTGGTGATTTTATCAATAAAACATCTATTTGTATTGCATATTTTTAACGAATAACACTTGTAATGTAATGTTTATTTCAGAATAGAATCAACGAGGGAATCCATTTCAGAAATTTTGGTCATTACAGTTTTTTGGAGATCAGAATGTTTGCTATCAAATTTCAGATTGTCAATCGCATAGTCTAAGGCTACAAAAGCCAATAGTTCATACGATTCAGAGAGACCTACTTTTTCTCTTACAAAATCCATTCTTTCATTAATCAACTTTGCTGCCCTGCGTACGTACTCTTCCTCCTCACGACCCACCATTAAATTGAATTCTTTGAGACCTACTTTAATATTGCAAGGTATTTTTTCCGCCATTGGGTTTAGGAATTTAGTAGGAATCAAAAATCAAAAATAACGTATTTCAAGATTTTTTTACCTATAGTTTTGTATTGCTACTATCCAGACACCTATTGATTTAGTTGCTTAGTTGACTAATACATTTTTCTATTTCCAAGATATATTCGTCAAGTTTTTCCTTCAATTCGGCAGTGTTGCCTGCGTTTTTGAGATTGTTCGCTACAATCTTAGTAAATTTATCTGATTTTTTAAAGTTTTTCGACTGTTCGTTTAATTTTTTCTGTAGTTCGTGGTTTTCCCGCTCTGCTTCAATAAGGCTCTTTTTTAAAAGCTCCTTTTCCTTTTGTGCTGCCTTTAATTGCTCTTTCAGGTCGCTATGAGCCATAACCAACTTCCTTAGTTTTACTTCTAAGGAGTCAATAATAGTTCGTATCTGAAATTCAGTCATGGATTGATGAAATTATATGGCAATTACAAAGTTTAAGGTAATGAGCAGAGTGGTATTTTTTTTTACAAACATACCAGATCTAAATCTAATACAAATTTCTTAATTTTCTCTTAAAGTTAGAGCAAATCTAATGCTTTTTTTATTGAGTGGTATATAATTCTCAAGCAATCTTATAGACCATTCGGCTTTATAAGGTTTTTAGTCGGTCTTTCCAGCGTTGAGGCAATACGGTATCTCTCTCTACAATAATCACACCAATTGTATATAATCCTAGTAAGATTAAATGGTAAGGTATTGATAGCCAGAGGTTACTAATGGGTATTTTTAAGGTAAAATAAATTAAAGCTCCTGCTGTAATGATATAACCAAAGGCCGATTTTATTTTGTAGGGTACAGGATAATATTTTTGTCCATAATAATAGCATAGTGCTGTCATGCTAAAGCACGATACAAAAAATGCTATGGCACAGCCCATGTAGCCCATGCGTGGAATCAGTATAATATTGAGTACAGCGGTGACAAGTAAGCCAAAAATAGTGATATATGTACCAAAGTAGGTCTTGTTGTTGAGCTTGAACCAAACCGAAATATTGTAATAAATACCCAAAAATAGATTGGCTAATAACAAAATTGGCACAACACTAACGCCTTCCCAATAAATTTTCTTGCGTAAAAAAAGTACTTTGAGCCAGTCTAAATTCATACAAACGCCTAGCCAAATAAATATACAAACAATCATAAACCATTTGGTGGCTTGTGCTAAGGTTTCTGGAGCATTTTTGTCGGCCGTTTTGGAAAGGAAAAATGGCTCGGCAGCATACCTAAATGCTTGTGTTGACAGGGCCATAAATATAGAAAGCTTGTAGGCATTGCCATAAATTCCAAGGGCGGCTTGTGCTGTTCTGTTGGGATAGAAGTTTTCGGGTAAAAATCGTTCTAATAATATGCGGTCGAATACCTGATTGACCATGCCTGCCAAGCCCATTATCATAATAGGGTATGCGTAAATCCAAAGATCTTTGAAAATCTCTTTGTCGAACTGAAAACGAAAGTCGGCCATTTCTTTACGAAGGAAAATAAAGAATGACGCATTGGCAATAAGGTTAGCCAAGAATATATAGCCTGCCCCAATACTAGGGCTGTATAGTTTTTGGGCAAGAGGTTGTAAGAAAATAAGGTATTCGCCTTCGGCAATTTTTTTGAAACCCAATAGAAATATAACGTTGAGGGCAACATTTAGAAGAATGTTGGAGATTTTGGCAACAACAAATTTTTTGGTTTTTTTCTCTAAACGAAGCCTAGCAAATGGAATCGCAGTAACGGCATCTATCCAAACAATAATGGCTAACCATATTAAATAAATCTCTTTGTTGGGATAGCCCAATTCTTGGATAATGCTACTTGAAAATACAATTAAAATACCCGAAAATAAAGTGCTACTTACCAATAAGGCACTTTGGATAATATTATAAAACTTGTGTTTGTCTTCGGCCGCAAAACGGAAAAAGGCTGTTTCCATGCCGTATGTATAAATAATGTTGGCTACGGCTACATAGCTGTATAGTTTGACATTAACGCCAAGCTCGTCGGGAATAAAAGCCGCTGTGTGAATGAAAACCAATAAAAAATTGATTGACCTACCCAAAATAGTACTAATACCATAAGAGGCTGTTTCTCCAGCCAATTTCTTTAGAACAGACATATTATTAACGAAACATTAGAACCTTTTTGATGATTTGACGAAAGGGATAGCTTGAAGGCAAGCGGAACTTTCCTTTTATAAGGCAGCAAAGTTACAGAGAGTTGATGATTATTTATTGGGAAGCACACATTCTTCTTTTATCTTTGGCTCAATTAATCAGATTTTACCCAAACGTATGAATAAAAAACAATTATTCGGCCTCGCTATTTTTAGCCAAATTATATTTTCTCTGTATTCTTTCAAGGCTCAGGCTCAAGCGGTAAGCTATTATCCTTGGAGTAATATTTTGTCGGTTTCATCAAATCCTACCAAAAGGCTTTGGGTTGATTGTCGTTTTCAATTAAATTCCTTTTCGTCAT
Organism: Flectobacillus major DSM 103; assembly: GCF_000427405.1. Taxonomy (NCBI): domain Bacteria; kingdom Pseudomonadati; phylum Bacteroidota; class Cytophagia; order Cytophagales; family Flectobacillaceae; genus Flectobacillus; species Flectobacillus major. Next base: position 2,876,430 of record NZ_KE386491.1, on the reverse strand, counting down.
CGCTCAATACCGAGCCTGCTTTGATGCTCAATGTCTTGAAAGCCGAAAAAGCAGATTTTTATTTGGGAGGTGGCGTAAACTTTGGCTTTGTTGGGGCTATAGTCAATGAAACAGATCTGGTAAAGGGCTATTTTGGGAGTATGGGTACAAGAATATATCCTTTAGAAAAAACACCTCAATTGAGTGTTAATTTCGAGATTTCGCCCTATATCAATAATGCAGAGGGTACAAGCGGTATTATCAGGGCTTGGTTTGGCGTAGGGTATCATTTTGGGGGTCGTAAAAAATAATAGATAGTATTTATAAAAATATGAGCCATCCCAAATTTTGTGATGGAGTAAATGAATGATTATTTTTGAAATTTATCATGAAAAGGGCGGTCGAAATTAGTTTTTCGACCGCCTTTCTAAATTAATAGCACATGAGATGATTCATGTTTTATTTATTCTCGATTCATTGCTTTTTGACGCAGTATTTTAGCGGTTTGTTGTTCGCCATTTGGATGCCACCCAGGCGGCATAAAAATATATTTAATTTTATTGATTCCTCTGGCATTTTTTACATCGTGCCACAAGGCCACATATTCGCCAAAATATACATCCCAAAAATTATGGGCATTCATAGGCCTCGTAATGCCATATTTGACAGGTTCATATACTTTTTCTTCTTGGTATGTCCCAAAAACCCTATCCCAAATATTGATAACAGAACAAAAATTGGTGTCCATATACAAGTCATTACTGGCATGGTGTACTCGGTGATGTGATGGCGTTAGAATGAGTTTTTCCAAAAAACCTAGTCTACCATTTTTGAGGGTTTTTTCGCTGATATGAACAAATGCCCCCCAAATACTATCCAAAATCATGACAAAAAAGAATAATGAAGGTGTTAAGCCCATCAAGGTACAAAAACTAGCAGCAAAGATGTCGGTATAGATATTTTCTAGGTATGCTGTAGTTAAAGTAACAGACGAGGTTATTTCGGTAGCAGAATGATGTACCGCATGGCTACACCAAAGCAACCTGATTTTGTGTGCTGCATAGTGCCTAATAAAGGAGTTTAATTCATAAATAAGGTATCCAAGTGGTACAAAATACCATTTGAAGCTAATATTGAACAAGGCGTAGTTCTTGAATAATGTGATAAAAAATAAAGTAATAGATAGTTTTAGGGTCTTTTCAAGGATACGGTTAATGATAATAATAAGAAAAGGTATTTTGTAAAACTTTTTGTTGAATTGATGGGTAAATAAAAGTAAAACTACTTCGATGACAATAATAATAGGAGCTAAGGGCATCAGTACCGTAAAGATACCGTCGATAGTTTTGAATGCCCGCCAATTACCGTCGTGAATAATGGCCAAAAGACCTTCTAGTCTTAGGAAAATGATAAACTCATGGAGTAAATCTTGGAAGAGTATGGATATATTTTGCACAGTATTAAACTTTATATAGTTGAGTTTTGTGCAAAATAGTTAATATAAAATAAAGTAAGTATGGTTTGTTGACTAGTGTTTTTTTTCTTGTTTATTCGTAGAATATAAGATTCTGTAATTTTAATTATGGATTTGCTATGTATTATTGAGTTTAGTCTCTTGTGAATGTATATTAAATAGGGTTTTATTCATAAGAGACTAAATTTTATCGTTGTTTTACTTCAAAAGAAAGTGTGTCGGCATTTACTCCTGTAAATATACCAAAGCCATTGGCAATGCTAGTAGGAGGGGTACTGATATTTTGTGAGGTAGAGCCTGTACTACGGTATAGTGCTGCATAATCAGCATTGACGTGCATCAAAATAATATTATGCATTCCAAAATACTGAAATTGATTGGGGTTTAGTTGGGTTTGCGTTCCTTGAACAGGCTGGCTTCTGAATCGGCGATTATCGGCAGGAATATTGCTATCGTCGGGCAAAATAATTACAGGGGTTGGGTTGGTTTCGATATTGTCAACTACCACAAAATAATAATCACTTGTGGTATTGTCCCAAGTTAACTTGATTTGTGACTCTCCACCAAAGCCACCACCACCGCTTGGAAATCCTCCTTGGCTTAAATCTACTTGAGTTAAATAAATAGAAGACTGGTCGCTAACAAAACTTTGGGGCTTACTCGGAATAATCGTGCTAGCCGAAACGTGCTTGCCTGAATAGTCGAAGGCCAAAGAATAAGTAATACCTACTTGTAGCTTTACGGTAGAGTCGGACAGATAGTCGCCATTGCCAATAGATTTTAAGGCATAAGTATTGCCTCCGCCCGCAACGGTTACTACCAGGCCGTCGATAGGCTGTTCGGTACTAATACTTTCTTCGCTGTAAGGAATTTCTTTTTTGATATGTACCGAAATCGATTTTCCAGCTACCAAATAGGCTTCTACAACAGGAATGTCGCTTGCCTCGACCGAGCCTTCATTACTACACGACAGTAGTGATGCACCTACCAATAATAAGATGATATATGAGAATATTTTCATGATGTTTTCTACAAAATTTGATAAAAAAATAGGGCTATGTTTTATTGAAGTGTTCGTACAAAATTCGTGTAAGATTTCTGGGCGAATGTTTTTGAACAAAAGTTTTGTATACAAAATAGAACACAAATACTCTTACTTCAGTCGGTAAGTAAATGTCAGGTTGGGCGTAAAGCCTAAGTAATTGACATCGGTTACAGACAAATACTTTTCGTTGGTTTCGGTGTCGGTAATAGTTTGGAATTTTTTGTACCAAACGTTGCTACGGCCATAGACATTAAAAACCGAAAGCCCAATGCTACCGTGTACAAAATTATAAGTAGCGGCAATATCCATGCGGTGCGAAGCAGGCAGTCGGTTGGCATTGGTGGTAGAAGGACTGGTAAAGTCTTTTTCTGTACCATCCAAAAGCTTGATAACATACCCCCCAGTAATAGAGGTATAGGGCTTGCCAGAAGCATAAATCCAAGTAAGAGAAAAATCCCAACGCCCCATTTTATACATATTCACACTTTTGAACTCATGACGAACATCAAAGTTGGAGGGGAAGGTAGTGGCCGAAAACTGAGCAATATTTTTGTCGGATTGGGCCAATGTATAGCCTATCCAGCCAGTATAATCACCAAATTTTTTCTGTAACAAAAAGTCGATACCTTTTACTTTGCCTGTTCCAGTAAAAAAGGTTTCGTCGGCTACCAAACCTCGGCCAATTTGTGGGGCAAAGCGTAAGGTGTATCGGGTGTCGTTCTGAATATCTTTGTAATAGGCTTCCACATCAAAAACATAGTCATCTATTTCGTAGCTACCACCCACAATGTAATGGGTCGATGACGTTACAGGCAAATAACTGTCGTTGGCCAAAAGCCAAAAGCTACGACTTCCATTAGAAATATCTTCACGTTCTACTTGTTTGGCAAACTGGTAATATTGCCCAATAGCTCCTTTGAGTTGAATTTTCTTGGTCAGAGCAAATGTTGCTGATATACGAGGCTCATAGTAGTTTTTCTTGGTAATATCATAATACGTAACTCTCATACTTGGTTTTAGTACAAGTTTGTTATCACCAAACTTGATTTCATCTTGCAAATAGGCCGCCAGCGTATTGCTCTTATCATTTTTGCCTAATACTTCTGTGGTATCGTTTTGGCTGTACGAATATTGTATTTGTAGGTGACTGGCTTGTACACCGAATTCAATCAAATTATGAGCTGATGCACGGTATTCAAAATCAGATTTGAACGATATATCTTTGAGGTCGTTGCTTTCTAGCGAACCAAACTTAATGTTTTGGGTAGTACCATCGGTGCGGGTAATGGAGTTTTGGTTGGTGTTGTCTCGCTTACTATAGTAGTTAGAAAAGCTCATAAGGGTATTGGTATAAAACTTTTCAGACCATTGTCGAGACCATTTAAAACTTGCCCCTGTATTGCCCCAATTAGATACGTCGGTATTGTTGAAGCCTCCCGAACGTGTACCACCAAATGGCAAAGAAAGATTTTGGGAATTATCCAGAAAGTCTTCACCATTATAAATACTAAGCGTAAGATTGTCTTTTTGGGTAGGGCGAAAAGTTACTTTGCCGTTGAGGTCATAAAAATACGACGACACCGTTTGTCCAGATTGGAAACGACGAGCAAATTGTCCACCAAAGCCTCCATTAGAACTATTGGCGGTTTGTTGACTTTTGAACGTATTGAAAATTTTGTTGTACAATGGCCCCGCCCAAGAGTGGCGTGCAGCTACGACAAATGTAATTTTTTTAGAAATAGGGCCTTCCGCCAAAATATTGGCACTTAATAAACTAACATCGGCGGTAGCGTTAAACTCTTTTTGGTTGCCATCTTTGCTGGTAATATCTACTACACTCGACACACGCCCTCCGTATTTGGCTTCAAAGCCTCCTTTAAACAGCCTTACGTCTTTGATGGGGTTGGAGTTGAAAGCACTAAAAAAACCATAAAGGTGGTCGACATAATATACTGTAAAGCCATCGTACAAAACCAAGTTTTGGTCGGGTGTACCACCTCGTACATAAAGCCCCGACGACGATTGGTTGGCGGCACTAATACCTGGCATGAGCTGAAACCCCCTAAATATATCTTTTTCGCCAACATTGGGTAGTTTGGCAATATTCTTGGGTGTCATCATAAACATACCAACGGTTTCGTTGACTTTCATGACTTCTGTTTTTTCGCCCGAAACGACTACTTCATCCAATATTTCGTTGTCGGCCTCAAGTTCAATTTTGAGGTTTGTGGTTGGCGTTTGGGGGTTGAGGTAATACGTAAGCGTTTTGTAGCCAATATAACTAATCACCAAAGCACTGGTGTCGCTCGGAATTTTTTGTAAAGTAAATAGCCCATCAACGTTGGTTTGTACACCTGTTTTGCGTCCTTTTACCGAAATAGACGTAAAAGCAAGCGATTCGCCTGTTTTGGCATCTACGATTTTTCCAGAAATACTAAAATTAGTTTTTTCCGCTTTGCCACGATAGGCCATTTGGGTAACAGCTTTGGCAATAACAACTTTTTGTGTTTTTGGAACAATATGCAAAATACTGTTTTCGTCGACATAAGCCTTGAGGTCTGTTCCTTTGAGGGCATCTTTAAAACCTATTTCGGCCTTTATGTTCTGAAACCAATAACTTATACGGTATTTAGCAATAAGAGTAAGGTCGGCATCGACTTTGAGTCCTGTTTTCTTTTCAAGGTCTTGACAAATTTCATGTAAGGATGTATTGTTATAAAATTCATCTTTAATAGTAATACCTGTTGTGTTGACCGATGTAGGCATTTGTTGTCCCGTACAAACAACCGAAACGCTACAAATTACCATAGTGATTAGTAATAATATTTTTCTCATACCTTCTTTGGGGAGGAAACATTAGGTTTAATAAATGCTTGATTATTCTGATAATATATCAGCATCATTGACCAGCGAAGTATGAGTGTGCGTTGCCACGAGCCTACAGAAAGTCGGCTGAGAAGAAAAGTGTGTAGATGTATACGTGAATTGTGAAGATAAAAATAGGTTATGGCTAAGAATACAAAAAAAAATATCAAGCAAAGAATATACGTCTGCCTGATATTTTTAGGAATAGTTATTGACCTATTCGTTTGAAGAAATCTTCGGAGTAATGCTCGCTTACTGGAATTTGAGCAGAGCCTATTTTGATTTTTAGATTGCGGATAGACTCGATTTTGTCTAATGAAATAATATAAGATTTGTGTATTCTGAAAAAAGCTTGAGACGGTAATTTTTCTTCAATCGCCTTCATGGTCATACGGGTTACGATAGGCTTGTTATTACTTTCTAAATGAATCTTGATATAATCTTTGAGCCCTTCGATATAAGTAATATCAGCTATTTTTATTTTGACCAACGAATAATCGGCATTGACAAACAACGAATCGCTTTCGAGAGGAGGAAGCACCTTGGTCTCATTTTCGATTTGATTGCTTTTGATATGGAGGTTATGCAATTCGTAGGCTTTATTGACAGCCTTCAAAAAACGCTCAAAAGCTACAGGCTTTAATAAGTAGTCTATTACACTTAACTCAAAACCCTCTAGGGCGTATTGCTGATAAGCCGTAATAAAAATTACCATAGGAGGCTCTTTGAAGCTTTGTAAAAACTGAACTCCTGTAATACCAGGCATTTGAATATCAAGAAAAAGTAAATCTATTTTTTCATGTTGAAGGGTTTCAATGGCATCAAAAGCATTTTTACAACGTTTAACCAGATTTAAAAAAGGCACTTTCTTAATGTTATCTTCTAGTAAATCAAGTGCAAGATTTTCGTCATCTACCGCTATGCAGTTTAATTGTATCATAATATATGAGAAGAGTTTGTGTCAACAAATAGGTATTTGTCGATAGATTGAACAGAGGTTTTATTTAATCAAGTGTATTCAAAAATACTTTTGAGTAATACCGATAGCCAAAACACAAAAGTTTGGGCATCCCCCAATGTAAAGTATCTATGTGTATAGGTAGGCTAACAATATTTTGATAGAAATTGTTGCTAATCTAAGTACTCTAATAGATAAAACCTTTCAAGGGCAGTTGGATAAATAACTAACCATAAAGTTTAATAAAATAGGTAGCAATTATGTTTTGATGGTTAAATGTACACTATACCAATCAGAATCTGACAGGATTTGGAGGGTATGCTGATTTGGATAAAGGAGTTCTAAACGGCGACTGACATTGTTTAGGCCAATCCCCGAGGATTGGTCTTTTACTTCTTTGTATTGCGAATTTATTTTATTGCGTACCTCAAAATGAAGCTCGTCGACTTGTATAGCTAGCTTGATATGAATTTCTGGATTCATAATCATACCTACGCCATGCTTAAAGGCATTTTCTACAAACGGAATAATAAGCATTGGCTCTATTAACTGATGGTTTTCAATAATGGGTTTTTGAAAGGTTAAATGCACATCATCGCCAAAACGAATCATCTGTAGGTCGATATAGCCTTGTAAATACTGTACCTCTTTTTCTAACGAAACTTTGGCTCCATCCGACTCATAGAGCATATACCGCATAAGCTCTGAAAGTTTTATGACAACTGGTTCTACTAAATCGGGCTTACGACGCGACAACGATACAATGCTATTCAGTACATTGAACATAAAGTGCGGACTAATCTGCGAACGCAAAAACGATAATTCCGATTTGAGCCGTTCGTTTTCTTGTTCTTTTCTGATTTCTTCTTTTCTCATATTGTCGGCCATAATTCTATAACTAGAACTAATTGCCAGTACAAAGAGGGTTTGAAAAATAGTACCAAGCCTTGGGTAACGTGATACATGCGGGCCAAACAATAGGGCTTTGCAATAGCCATTGATATAAAACAAGGCTGCTATTGTAATAACAATGGCCAATATATATTGCCAAAGCCCTTTTTTATTCAAAAACTTCGGAATTAGAAACTCGCTATTGATATAAAAAAACGGAATGTTGAGCATTCCCAACAATGTAAAATACAATGTAGCATTAGCATTTGGAGCAGGTGGAACTGCACCAACCCGTGGAGGGTCGGGTACTGTTCCCTTCAAAATATAAGGAAGAGCTGCAAAGCATGACCATGCAATAATGTGAATAACTACTTGTTGTATGTTGATGGATTTGCTTGTTTTCACTGCTTTTTTTTTTACAAACTTAAACAAAGTGTTGGTCATCAACAATAAACGAGTTTATGGGTTTGGTATTTGCCGACCAAGTATGTTTTTTGTGAGACCAAAGCCAAGGTGATAGATTCGTGAAAATTCATTTTTTGCAGATTTATCCTTATTTTCGAGAGAAAGAATGTTTGTCAACAATCTAAAAGTATCTATCTAATGAACAAAACGCTCACACTGGTATCGTCTTTGGTACTAGCTCCGATTCTTAGTATGGCTCAATGGCAATATCCCAACACCGCAAAGGTTAATCAAGTAGACAATTATCATGGTACTGAAGTAGCCGACCCTTATCGTTGGCTTGAAAACGACCGTTCGGCCGAAACGGCTCAATGGGTAAAAGAGCAAAATAAGGTTACATTCGATTATTTAGACAAAATACCACATCGGGCTGCTCTAAAGCAGCGTATCGAAAAGGTATTTAATTACCCTAAGTTTTCGGCACCTTCTCGCAAAAATGACTGGTATTATTTCTATAAAAATAATGGTTTGCAAAACCAGTCGGTATTGTACCGTCAAAAAGGACTCGATGGCTCGCCTGAGGTGGTACTTGACCCCAACCAACTTTCGCCCGATGGAACTACTCGTTTGCAGAGTTTTGTGATTTCTAAAAATGGAAAGTACGCCGCTTATACTTTGTCGAAGGGTGGTTCTGACTGGCAAGATGCTTTTGTGATGGATCTTACTACCAAACAAAATTTGTCTGATAAAATAGAGTGGATTAAAGTATCTATTTTATCGTGGCAAGGTAATGGCTTTTATTATAGCCGTTATCCTAAGCCAGAGGGAAGTGCATTGGCTGCCAAAAATGAAAATCACCAAGTATGGTATCATGAAGTAGGTACAGCTCAGTCGGCCGATAAATTGATACACGAAGACCCTGCTAACCCACAACGATTCCATTATTTGCAAGTTACCGAAGATGAAAAGTTTGCTATTTTGATTGTAAGCGACCGAGGAAAAGGTAAAGAAGGTAACGCTTTGTTTTTCAAAAAAGCAGATGACAAACAATTTACCCCTATTGTGGCCAAAGTGGGCGATTTTTCTTATTCGGTGATTGACAACGTTGGTGATAAGTTTTTGATCGAAACCAACGAAAAAGCTCAAAACTCGAAGATTGAATTGTATAATCCAGCAGACAAATCTTGGAAAAACCTTGTGCCAGAAAAACCAGAACCATTACAAGGAGCTCAGTCGGCGGGAGGAAAGCTGTTTTTGTCGTACCTCAAAGACGTTACAACTCGTGTATATGTATATAGTACCAGTGGTAAGCTAGAAAACGAAGTAAAACTCCCGGGCTTGGGTACTTGCTCGGGTTTTGGAGGTAACAACGACGACAAATTTGTATTCTATACATTTACCTCGTTTACATTTCCGCCAACTATTTACCGATACGATATTGCTACTCAAAAAAGTACACTGTTCCGTAAGCCAGAGCTGAGTTTTGACCCTGCGGCTTTTGAAACCAAACAGGTATTTTATGCTAGTAAAGATGGTACAAAAGTACCAATGTTTATTACTTACAAAAAAGGCTTGAAGCTCGACAGCCAAAATCCCACCTTATTATATGCCTATGGTGGATTTAATATAAGTTCATTGCCCGCTTTTAGTGCTACATTGATACCGTTTTTGGAGCAAGGCGGAGTGTATGCCTTGGCCAATATCAGAGGTGGAGCTGAGTATGGCGAAAAATGGCACGAAGCAGGTATGAAACTCAAAAAGCAAAATGTATATGACGATTTTATTGCTGCTGGCGAATACCTGATTGCTCAGAAATACTGCGATAACCAGCATTTGGCACTGCGTGGAGGTTCAAACGGAGGATTACTGGTTGGTGCTGTTATCAACCAGCGTCCTGATTTATGTAAAGTTGCTTTTCCACAAGTGGGTGTAATGGACATGTTGCGTTATCATAAATTTACGATTGGCTGGAACTGGTCGCCAGAATATGGCAATGCCGACGATGCGGTCGATTTCAAAAACTTATATGGCTATTCTCCCCTACACAATATCAAGCAAGGGGTGGCGTATCCAGCTACGATGGCTACTACTGCCGACCACGACGACCGTGTTGTGCCTGCACACTCGTTCAAGTATATTGCTACTTTGCAGGAAAAAGCAGGGGCTAGTTCAGCCAACCCTCTGCTTATAAGAGTAGATGTCAACTCGGGGCATGGAGCAAGCAACACCGCCAAGAGTATAGAGCAAACAGCCGATATTTATGCTTTCTTATTTTATAATATGGGCTTTACTCCCAAAAACCTTTAAGTGAGCAATGAAAAAAAAGATATTGGGTTGTGTATTGCTAGGAATGCTGGCGGTGTCGTCTTGTCAGAATACCTACAAAATTTATGTGGTACGTCATGCTGAAAAAGAGACCAATTATAAAGGCGACGACCACCAGAGGCCGCTTAATCAGCAAGGTTATGCCCGAGCGGGGGCATTGTATCGGCGGTTAGAAGGGGAAAATATCCAGAAAATATGGGTAACTGAATACCTTCGAGTACAGCAAACTGCCGATTCTTTGCGGATTAATCAGAAAATAGATACCCTTTGGTACAGTGCCAAAGACACTTTTCTGAAAGATAACCTCCAAAAAGCAGGTGTAGCTACCAAAAATGTGTTGATTGTTGGGCATAGCAATACCGTTCCCGACATCATCCGCTATTTTGGGGTAAAGTTTGAGCCTCAAAATTTACCAGATTCAGAATACGATAACCTATATTTAATTACCAGAAAAGGCAAGAAGAATCTTCATTTTGAGTCCTTGAAGTACGGTAAGTAAATCAGCTTATAAATCCCCTCATCAGCTAGACTAATGAGGGGGTTTTGTTTTTATCTAAAAAAATATTAAAATATTTATAAGTAATTATACTTATTTGTTTTTTGACTTATTAACCTCCTTTTAGTACTCATTTTTAGGGATTTTTACCGTATTTTGGTCAACAGATATAGTATTTGAACATTTTTTTTGAAAAAAGAACATAATTCATTCAAAAAGATGCGAAAAGTCAACTTGTAGATATTTAAAGTGCAAAAAAATATTTAAAAAATTTATTTTTTATCTTTTTTAGAGAGGATACTTTAAAAAAGTACAGGAATCGAAGATAAAATTGAAAATTGAGAAAAAAACGCTTCATAAAACTGGTGATTCATCAAGAAAAGTACTAGAAAAAGTCTTATTTGCGTCAAAAAATGAACTTTTTGGTTATTTTCTAAGTACTTGACAATCAAACTTTTTATTGTAATCTTTCGTTCATAATTCACAACAACGAAATAAACTCTTACAATTTTAATAGAGAAAAGATATGGAAGCGACGATGATGAACAACCAGTTTTTGACCCCAAATTTATATACTACTATTAGCGATGTCGAAATCATAGATTGCTTAGTAGACTTTGGATATATGCCTAAAGATTTTAACCAAAACCAGGTTATATCTTTTGTAAAAGATGAGAACTTTTACTTAGTATTATTTATGATGACCGACGACGGACAGAAGGGCTTCTTGATGTACGAAATCTTGGATTTTACCATGCACGTACAAGAGCTTTATATGATGTCGCATCTGTTTAAATCATTGGTAGCATCTAATAAAAACAACTATACTTACCGCAAGGCTCAGTATAAGCTCGAAGAAATGTTGGGTATGGTACCTACTTTCAGAGCATTGTATAAAAAAACATTCGATACCGATGATTATACTATGGCAGCTTAGTAACAAAAGGCTGTATTGACTGTGTAAATTCTGAAACAAAACACATACAATCAATTAAATTATGAAAGTGAAATTTTTTTGGGCGAGTTTGTTAACGGTAGCAAGCTTTGGTTCGTTCGCTCAGGAGATTCCCGCAGGTGACCCAGGCTATAGTACTAGCAATTACAAACACCCTAACAAAGCTGCCGCCGCAGCTAAAAAAAGTAAAAAAGGAATACCTGTTACCGACAATGTAGCAATTAGTAGAAACTACAAACAAATTATAGGTAGCAAGTCGGTTGAAAAAGCAGTAGTGGTAGAAAGGACTCAACCCAAAGAAGAGTATTTGACATGGCAAAATTATAAGATGCCATTTAGCAAGAAAGACACAAAAGAACAGGCCATGACAGCCGATTCCGTTAAAAAAAGTGAAAGTGTCGTAGATTGATTAATTAATCTGTTGGTTTATTCTAAAAAAAGCCACCGAGTTTTCGGTGGCTTTTTTGGGTATAAGGCAATACGCTAGTCTCTATTTTCAATTTTATTCAAATCTACTTTTGATTTTTTGCCAAGAGAATTAATCCAAGCAGCAATCTTTAGCACATCGGCTTTTGGTACGTGTGTCATTGATGCCATTTCGGTAGCGTAATCTGGCCAGTTCTCTGGTTTTGGATGATACACAAGCTCTAAAATTTGTTCGTTGGTATAATTGCGTTTGGCTACTTCTGTAAAAGCAGGCCCTACTACTCTGGTAGCCTCGGCATGACAACTGGTACAAGCATGCTTTTTGAGCAACGATGCTACCAATTTAGTGTCGATCAAACCGCTTTCTAAGGCTACTTTACCTTTTGTGGCAGGAGCTTTCGTTGGTTTACTAGGAGTTGCCGCTGGCTGGGTTACCTTTTGAGTAGGGCTTAGTTTTGCCGCTTCTCCCGACGGAATATCATTGAGGGTATAATAACTTACATCGTGCAAAAGGGGTTGTCCTTCGTCGTTGATTAAGCCTGTAGCTCGTACCTCATGAATATATCCCTTGCGAAGGTTATCCATTACTAAGCGAACCTTGAGGCGGTCGGCCGAAACAATGATACCCTTTAAAGGTGTTTTTTCTTGATTAATAATAGGGCTACCATATTCGTGGTGGTACTTATAAGTAAAGCTTTTCAATTCGTAGCTACTGGCATTTTCGGCACTTTTCAAGGTTACAGGTTGTGTAAACTCAATTTCAAAGCCATCGGGCATAGCACGTACATTTTTCATTTCGAAAGGCATACGGCCATTCCAAACCAAGCGTTGAAGACCATACAAGTCTTTTCCTGTAGACCCCCAACCTCTTGAAGTCATACCAACAAAAATAGAGCCATCGTTGCCCCATCTTGCCCGAACCGTTCCCGACTGAAAACCTTCACGGAATGGATAACAAGCTCCTTGATATTTGCCATTTACTTTCTCTAGGGTCATACGCATAGCCTTTGATTGCCCTTGGTCAAACACAATGTATTGTCCTTGGAAAGGGCCAAATTTGCCACCTGTTTCATCTTCAATCATATCGGCTGTCGAAATACCCATCAAAGCATGCGGAAACCACACCGCAGGTAATTTAAGGGCTTTTACTTTTTTGGCAGCTTCGTACATAGGTTCGCCTGTGTCAGGAATATCAGCCTTGGTAAGTTTTAAAGGCGATTCGGGCTCTTTTGTCCAGAACAAGCCCCCTGCATTTCCTGCGAAGTCACCTTTTTCAAGATGTGTTATTCTACCCGATCCTACCCAGTCACCCTGGTTTTCGCCATACAAGACATCACCGTTAGAATTGATCGTGAAACCTGCTGGCGAGCGTAAACCTGTAGCTACAGGCTCAAGAGTACCATCTTTTTTCACTTTTACAAGCCAGCCACGCCATTTAGCAAGTTTACCTTCGCCATAGCCCACCCACGCCACATTGAACGTTAGGTACATATCGCCATTTTTGTCGAAAACAGGGCCATAAGAATATTCGTGGTAATTGCCCGACAAATCCCAGTTAGCCACAGACTCATAAATATCTGCTTTGCCATCGGCATCGGTATCGGTTAATTTGGTTAGTTCGCCACGTTGTGTACAATAAAAAGAACCATTGTAATAGGCCAACCCCAATGACTCGTGCAAGCCACTAGCAAAAAGGGTATAGCTTGGTTTCGTTCCGTTGAGTTGGTAAGGGTTTTCGATAATCCAAACTTCGCCTCTACGAGTACACACGCCAATACGTCCGTCGGGCATAGGGGCCAATCCACCTGCTTCTAGCTTAATACCGTCGGGAATAGCAATGGTTTTGATTTCGTAAAAATCCTCTTCGGTATAAGGTTTTGGTTTGGTTTGAGCTATTGTTCCTTGAGTTACTAGCCCCAACAAGCCTATTGATAATAATATGTTAAATCGTTTTTTCATTTTCTGAGATATTACTTGGTATTTCACCGTTATCAATACTAAAGATTAGAAAGTCAATTGATAAGACAATTCTTTCAGACCAGTAAGAGGCATCAACAATTGCATTTTGCCTTTGTTTTCACGAATAAAAGGTTTGTTATTCGGATTTGAAGAAAGTACTTCTACATAGTATTGTTGATTATCAACGCCAAAACGTTGGGTATCAAGATTGATAATAGAAGAGCCTTCGGCAAGAAGGGCATAAAGTTGTGTATTGGCAGGGGTTGCTCCCTCAAAGCTTATCTGACGGATGATACCCTCAGCACGAGCCGATGGAACAGAGGTATCTTTTACTTTTAGCCCTTTGTATTCGTATTGGAAAATAGGAAATACCGAGTTGATTTTAGAAGCCTCATTTTTTTGTAAAGTATAACCTTTGTATTGAAGGTCGCTTTTGGTCAACGAATCGGGAAAACTGGCTGAGGCACTCGTCAAAAATGCTAAAGGAAATTTATCATTAGCTGTAATAGCCGCACCCATAGGCTCCGATGTTTGGGGTTCGCCACGATCATGCCACATTTGAGTAGCATCCAAAAACTTTCCTCTCCAAGCTTGTAAATATCCTCCTTGATTGAGGTCATAAGAGAAATTCAGGCCATTAGGCATACCTACATTAATAGCATGTGTCTTTTTTACACCATTATAGACAACAAAAGAACGTTGTAGTACAGTTTCCTGATTTACAGCTACTTCTACAAGTGGCGTAGCTTCTGGCTCTGGTAAGGAAGTACGTTCTGTAATAGATTGTTTGGCAGTGCCTACTCTTTCTATAAATAAGCCTAGTCCTTTAGGCCCCCAACCAAAATCTTTTGCATAAATCAATGTATAAGAATGCTCGCCTGCCGACAGTTTTTTGCTTCCTTTTACATTTTCGCTGTACCAGTGGCTTCCATTGGTAATGGTGTCGTTATCAATCAACAATGCACCCGAACCTGTCCAGTTGGTAGTAAAGGTATAAGTGTCGGTTTCTGGAATCGTGATTTTACCTTGAAACTTCAAAAGAAAATCAGATTTAGCCTCTGCCAACTTCATGGTAGGTATGGCCGTTGTACCTGTTGTTACGGGCTTGTTAGTTCCTGTTTGGAGGTTACCAAATTTGCCTTGGTAATACTCGTAGGTAGCAGGGCTGAAGGTTGCAGGAGTTTTGTCAAAAACTTCATAGCGAATATTTTTGAAAGCTACCTGCCCGTGGTCGCCTTGAATCATAATAGGAGCTTTGGCTGTTTCTTGCGTTGATACGGCCCCACGTGTAACGCCTAGTAGTTCGATATTTTCATGAATCAACACACCATTCAATACTACTTTTACAAAGCGAGCATTAGCGATTTTTTTGCCAGAAGCATCAAATTGAGGTGCTTTAAAATCAATTTCGAGGTGATTCCAAAGGCCAGGAGCTTTGATAGCGTTTTGCCTAGGAGCATGCCCTTCATAACCCTCTTTGCCAGCTCCACGCGATTCGTCCCAGCGGTGATAAATAGCACCAGCATCGCCATCGTTAGGATTGGCTTTGAGCCAGCTATCCATGATTTGAACTTCGTAGCGGCTTTGTAAATAAATACCTGAATTTGAGCCTGTCGGAATCATGTAGTCGAGCGAAAGACGAATATCGCCATGCTCAAAACCAAATACCAAATCATCAGTACGTTGATATTTAGGGCCTTTGAGGGTATTTAACAAAATACCTTTTCCTGAGCTAACTTTCAGGGCTTCGCCATTGGCTGTGCCAACAACCTGCCCTTCGATACTCCAATTGGCACTAGGCTTTTTGAAGTAGCTCAAATCATTTAATGGTATTTCTGTCTGTGCAAAAACAGAAACGGGTATAAGTAAACAAATCAAACGTTTTAACATTTGTGAATTGGGGTTTTGTACGAATGAAAAGGTACACTATTAGAAAAATATGGTTTTGTAATACAATTGCCACTCAAATTTTACCAAAAGAACAGTATTAAAATAAGAGGTATTATTGCAAAATAATCGGGGCGAAAAATACGAAAAAAACTGAGGTACATTATCAGGGTTTACCCTATATTTTGCAGTAGTAGAAAAGTAAATGAGCATATTTATACATCAATAAGTTCTTGAAAGCCTAATAATCCATCAAGGATTAATGCAAATTATAGGTATTTGTTTGATTTTCAATTAGTCAATCAAAATTTAATCTCTTATTCAGCAATTAACAACTCATTCATTGCTATTTGGCACATTTCTCTAAAAATAGTTTTTCAGCTTTTTTGAGTCCTTTCGATGCCAGATAGCTCCAATCCGAGCAAGCATTTTTGGTGATTTTCATGGCTTCATAACATTCTGCCCGCTTATAAATAGCCTCAATGGCATCGTCGGTCATCAAAACACACTTTGTATAAATTTTTACTGCTTTGTCATAGTTTTTGCGAGCCATTAGGCTGTTGGCTCGGTTAAAGTATTCGTTGTACAGCACAGGGTCAAATTCAATCAGATTAGGTTTTTCTTTTACTAACTGAAAAATATATTGAAACTTGACAGGGTATTTTTTATTTTGCCAAGTAGCAGGAATCCATAAGCGATTGGTACTTAGAATAGCACCGACAAGTTTGGCGTTGTAGGCTTCCTGTGTGCTTTCGTTGACCACAATATCTTGTACCAAGCCCTTGGTATTTACCGTAAATGATACTTTGAATACACCTTCGGTATTTTTGGGGATATTCTCTAAGAAAGCCTTTTCAATAAAATTATACGAATCTCCGTGTACTTCTTCAAAGGTTTGTCCTGTATGTTGGGTTTTATTGGTATATAGATTTCCTAAAAACTCGGGATATACCTCCTCATTGAATAGAAAAGCTGTATCCTTTAAGGCCGAAATAGAAATAAAAGGTTTAATGTGTTTTCTTAGATAAATCTCTGTTGGGCTATCGGTTGTAGCCAAGTAATGAAAACGCTTGATACCATCGTCGTTGGTATTGGGTAGGTACTGGTCAAAAACCAATTCAAAATCATTGAGCTTATGAATTTTATATTCTACGGCATTGATAATGAGGATAGAGTCGGCAATTTGAAAACGAAAAGGAGATGCATTTTCGCCATGAATAAACGTACCTGTTCCGTTTTTACGAAAAATTAGGCACATAACAGCTTTTTTACCAACCGAGGGGTCGAGCAAGATACTGCCATCTTTCATATCTACATAGTCTTTTTCCCAATTATAGCTAGTTAGCTTAGTAAGGACTTTTTTACCAATAGACAAAGAATCGTTTTGTGAAACAACAACATGTTGAAGCATCAATAAGCAGCAGATAAAGAATAGATTTTTTTTCATAGTAACAAATTTGAGCTGGCAAAGCCTAATCGTTGTATAGGTACTGATGCACTTTGGGTGGCGTTTATGATTATTGAGGTCTTAAATATATCAATCATTTGTACAAAAGTAAAATATTTGTGGCCATAACCAATCCAAGTAAAAGGCTGTTTCGTAAATCTGTTTAAAAGACATCAATCAAAAAATAAAACATTTAAGAATATGAAAAAGTTATTAATTTCAATCATTCCGGCAGGAACAGGAGCAGTATTTAGGACAAATACAAGAAACTCCATGCCATTATATAGTATGCCTACCGAAAGTAGGAGTTAGTATTATATGCTACCTAGAATTTGAGATTTCTGATATAAAAATATAGTTAAAAGGCTCTATTCTTTGTATTGACAAATCAAATATCCGAATATCGAAAGTCGTTCAATCCTTCTTGGATTTGTATTACACAATTACTTATATCCATTAATATCATAAAGCCGAGGCGTAGTTTTTGCTATTAATATTCAAGGTTTTGAAATATCAAACTTGGAAATTGGTGAGACAGAGTAATAACGCTCAAGATGTAATAAGAAAGTTAAATTATTGAATCAACAAGTACAGAGTTTAAGAGATTCGTTAGCATAGAAAACACAGCTTACACTCTTTTTGCTGATATTCAATAACTTATAATACCATATATTGAAGTAGTATTAAGAGGCTCTATCTCACCAAATGAAATAGGTGTGGTTTAATAATGGGTAATGTACAAAGGGCTTTCAAAAGCGAAAGTCCTTTGTTTTTAAGAAGCTAATCTTTGCTTAGGAATGTTTATATTTGTGAAAGCCAAGACAAAACCGCTTTAAAAAACAACCCCATACCGCTTCCTATGAAAACTGTTCGATTACTTTTGGGAATACCCAAAAGCTTGCAATCCCATTATTAAGTATAATATCATTATAAAACACACTTATGTCAAAGCGTAAAACTGTCATAGCGGAAGATACTCTGGTTGCTTTATTGCGAAATAAAGACCAACGAGGTTTCTCGATTCTGTATGATAATTATTCATCGGCACTTTATGGGGTTATCTTTAAGATAGTTCGTTCAGAAGAAATCGCCGCTGATGTCATGCAGGATTCCTTTGTAAAAATTTGGAAGAATATCGATGGCTATAACCAATCGAAAGGAACTCTATTTACTTGGATTTTGAATGTGGCTCGTAATACGGCTATCGACAAAATTCGTTCGCAAGATTATCAAAACTCCCAGCGGAATCAAGATATAGAATCTACGATAAATATTATTGATAGCCAAGGTGCCAGCCAATTTGACATAGATGCCATTGGGTTGTCGAAGGTAGTAGACAAACTTAAGCCCGAGCATCGACAAGTGATCGACTTGCTGTATTTTAAAGGTTATACTCAAGAGGAGGTTTCAAAAGAATATGGTATTCCTTTGGGAACTGTCAAAACTCGTGTAAAATCAGCTATTACACATTTACGAGAGTATTTCGTTAGTCTTTCACTATTGCTTTTAGCTTGGTTTTCTTAGGGTTCTTTCAAAGTTTGGTGACCGACAGTAAACAATTTAAGAAAATGACTAAAAGCTGGAGTAATATCCACTGTAAAAAACATTAAGAAAATGAATATTCAAGAATATATAGAATCAGGTATTCTGGAAAGCTATGTGCTTGGAAATACCACTGCCGAAGAGTCGGTAGAGGTAGAGCGTTTGGCCGAGCAATACCCTGCTATTGAGCAAGAAATTGCTTTGATACGTGGGTCGCTTGAAGAATATGCTCTACAATTTGCCCAAAATCCCCCTTCTGCATTAAAAAGCCGTGTTATGGATGCCTTGCTTGCATTAGAACAAGACTCGGCCGAAATACAAGAGGTTGCCCCCAATGTAATAGCATTTCAGCCTCAAGTGGCTGAAGCCGAAAAACCGTCGGTGTTGAGATATGCTGCCTCATGGGTATTGCTAGCCCTAAGCATAGCGGCCAACGTACTGCTGTATACTCGCTGGCAAAACTCGGAAGAAAAAGTCGTAGCTCTTGAATCAAAAAATCAGCTTTTTGCCCAAAACGAGCAAATCTTGAAAGCAAACTACCAGCAAGAGATTGCCATTTTACAAAATCCTGATATTAAGAAAGTTCGACTTGGAGGCCAAGAGGCCGCTCCAAATGCCCAAGCAATGGTATATTGGAACGCCAAAACTGAAGAAGTATACCTGTCTTCACTAAAATTACCGGTAGCCCCAGCAGGAAAACAGTACCAACTCTGGGCGATTGTCGATGGCAAGCCCGTTGATGCTGGTTTGATAAATGACTCGGGGAGTTTTACACGTATGAAGTCGTTGGGAAATGCAGTGGCTTTTGCTATTTCGCTAGAGGCTGAGGGCGGAAGTACTACTGAAGCTGGCCCTAAAGGACAAATTTTTGTACTTGGCAATGTATAGGTTTTAAGTTGAAAATAAATTGTTTTCAAAACCCCGCAAATGTGTCGTTGCGGGGTTTTTGTTTTTATGAATAAAATCCTTGGTATTGGGTTTCGGCATACTGCTACTAAAATAGTATATTGTTGAAATAATAATCTAAACAGCCATGAAAAGGATTTTAACAGAAAATTTTAAGTGGATTTATGGTATCATTGCTATAGCTGAGTTGGTATTTGGCTTATTGCCTCCACAATACGGATATTTGAGGTACTTTACCAAGCCAGCCTTGGTGCTTTCGCTGATGTTGTATTTTTGGCAGTTCCGAAAAAATACCCCTCGGTCATCTAATATCTTTCTGATAGCCTTATTTTTTGCATGGCTAGGCGATATTCTGCTGATGCTCCCCGATGCTTTTGAGTTAGGATTGGCATCTTTTTTGGTAATGCAGGTATTATATGCGTGGGTATTTTGGCACGACTGCCCATTGCCGTTCCAGGGGTTTGCTTTTCGGCAAGCATGGATTATTGTGGTAGTGGTGTTGTGTCAGTGTTTGGTATTGTATCTTATTATACCCCAACTCAATCAGCTATTTTTACCTGTATTGATTTATTCGATTGCTATTACCACGATGGTAAGTACGGCTTGTAATAGGGGAGGGCAAGTTTTGCCCAAGAGCTTTGTATGGGTAGCCCTAGGGGCGGGTTTGTTTATGCTGTCTGATGGCCTAATTGCTTTTGACAAATTTGGATACCCTTTTCCTTACAACGGTTTTTGGGTAATGCTTACTTATTGTGTCGCTCAGTATTTGATTGTAGAAGGAAGGCTCTTGCAGCATAAGAAATAATAAATTGAGGCTTGACATAGGGGCTAGCTACTCAAGAATTGTCATAGACTAAATGCCCAAAAGCAATTGGGTAATTTTTGTCAAAGCCTTTTATAACCCATAGAAACCGTTTAAAAATTTTAGGCAGTAAAAAATCGGATAAGAGTTGTACTTTTGTGGAATAAAAGTCCATTATTAAGAATGAAGATTGTTTAATCTTACTTTTCCTAATGAATCAGAAAAAGCAAGAATGTTAAAACTGCTTCGCTATAATATACGACCATTGATTTTCTTTAGACTTTTAATCAAACACCACAAGGTTTTATTCCATTGCAACTTACAGACTCTGATATTTTAACAGCCATTCGGCAAGGTAACGAACGTGTTTTCGAAGTAGTTTTTCGGAAGCACTATCAGGCACTTTGTAACTATGGATTTGGCTTGCTAAAAGATATGGATGATGCCGAAGAAATAGTGCAGGGGATTTTTATGAAATTTTGGGAACAGCGTGAAGAAATAGAAATTACGGTATCGCTGAAATCATATTTGTATCGAGCAGTACATAATACTTGTCTGAATCGTATCAAACACCTCAAAATTCAAGATACTTATCGCCAGCATGTTGGCGATTTTCTGGAGCTAAATCACGATTCAGCAACAGATGAGTTGTATAAAAATGAACTAGAACAACGCATTGCCGTGGCTATTGATAAGCTTCCAGAGCAATGCAGATTGATATTTAGAATGAGCCGTTTTGAGGAACTTAAATACCAAGAAATTGCCGACCAATTACAATTATCTATCAAAACCGTTGAAAACCAAATAGGTAAAGCTCTAAAAATCCTAAGAACCGAATTGGCCGATTATTTGCCTATATTGGTTTTGTTGTGGGCAGGTTTAGGAGGCTAATTTTAAGGTACAGGCGGTTGGGTATTACCACTAAAAACTGTAATATCTTATAAAATCGTCTTAATAGCGAATGACTAATAATACTAAAATAGACGAACTTTTGGCAAAATATCTGGCCGAAGAAAATCATGAGGACGATTCTGCTCTACTGAATGCCCTACTGAATGATTCTGACGAGTCCGATACATTACTCAGCCACTCAAAGCTAATTTGGGAGGCTTCTGGTGCGTTTCAAGAAAAAAAGAAAGTTGATATTGACGCTGCCTGGACTAAAGTTAGGGCAGGTATGGATACCCCCAAGAAGAAAATAGATACCAGTGCTGTAGAACCCGTTATTCATCTCAACGAAAGAGTTGCTACGGTAAAAGAAGTACCAGCCGAAACGCCTTCCGTTATTCGCTTTTGGCCACTGATAACCCAAATAGCAGCTATGCTAGTATTGCTTTGTGGCATTGGCTTTTGGCTGTATCAACAACAAAATATTCCTCAAATAGCCTCACTTACAACAAGTTCTCAACAAAATACGTTATCAAAAACATTACCCGATGGTACGAGGGTGTTGCTCAATAAAAACTCAAGTATTAGTTTCCCTGAACAATTTGAGGGTGATACCCGCCAAGTAACCCTTGAAGGAGAGGCTTTTTTTGAGGTTCATCACGACAGCGAGCATCCTTTTATTATCAAGGCCAAAGGTACCGAAATCAAAGTGTTGGGTACATCATTTAATGTGACAGCCTATAATACGGCGGTAAAAGTGTTGGTAAAAACAGGTAAAGTACGGTTCTCGAAAAACAATAGCGAAGTAATCTTAACACAAGGTCAACAAGCAGAAGCAACCTCCGAGCAAGTTCAAGTATCGGAAGTCGTAAATCTCAATGCACTGGCTTACCAATCTAAAACGTTTGTTTTTGACAACACGCCACTTAAAGAAGTAGCCCAAATACTTTCAGGGGCTTTTTCACAACAGGTAGTTTTGGCTAATCCTGCCATTGCCAATTGCAAACTTACCGCTACCTTTGAGCGTGAGAAATTAGCCAATATCTTGTCGATTATTGCCGAAACGTTTAGCTTAAAAGTTGAAACTAAAGGGCAAGATTTTGTGCTTCAAGGCAACGGATGCCAATAATGCTAAATTATCTTTGCTTATACAATAAACTCTTTCCAATGACTCAAAGTGTACGATATACAATAACTTTTTGGGTTGTCTATAGTATTAACTTTATCAGCTATTCGGCTTTTTCTCAGAATTCTCCCTTAGATAAAATCATTTCTGTACGCTTCAATGACGAACGACTCGATAATGTCTTAGAATATATTGCCAAACAAGGTGATTTTAACTTTTCGTATAACTCTAGCTTAATTGACCCTAGCCGAAAAATAGACTTATTGTTGTACAATAAGCCTGTTCGGGAAGTACTGTCGGTACTGTTTAAAGGTACAATTCGATATAAGTTACAAGGGCAATATGTTATTTTGATAAAAAATGAAACGCCCCCCAAAACCACAATTTATATTTCGGGGTTTGTGATTGATGCCAATACAGGTGAAAAGTTACCCAATGTCAGTATTTATGAGAAAAATAGCTTGGCTGCTGCCATCAGTAATGCCAATGGATATTATAAACTAAAGCTTTCTTCGCCCAAACTCCCTTTTAAGCTTACTGTTTCTAAACCTGGATTTGTGCAGCAATCGGTATGGATAAAAACGGCTCAGAGCGATACCAAAGACTGGATATTGCAGGCTATCGAACCTGTAGGGCCACTAAAACTTCCCATCGACGACAATACGGTACTGTTCCCTAATACCATCGACTCGGCGATGCTACCTACACAACATATCGCTTTGCCTACAGTGCTTAACACCGAAATATCACTGAATGAATATATCCCCGATGTAACAAATGAAGGAATATTTCCTGTTTATCGAAAAATAGATACAGCCAGAAAAGCAA
Source organism: Flectobacillus major DSM 103 (assembly GCF_000427405.1). Taxonomy (NCBI): domain Bacteria; kingdom Pseudomonadati; phylum Bacteroidota; class Cytophagia; order Cytophagales; family Flectobacillaceae; genus Flectobacillus; species Flectobacillus major. The sequence goes on along the minus strand of NZ_KE386491.1, from coordinate 2,853,226 downwards.
ATTTATGGGAACAACTCAAAGAACGATTTGGTAAAATGATGGTGCATCGTTCGCAAAGAATACACGCCCAAAACGTAACAGATACGCTTTATCGTTCTTGGCAAATATCGTTATTACCTTTTTTGGGTACTAACCGCTTGCTTTCGGGAAGTATCGAAAACGGCGTTTCTATCAATATTGTTATGGGCTACTCTGCAGGTGTACGCAAATTTGAGTTTGGAGGTTTATTCAATGGTGTACGCCGCAATATGAATGGAATCCAAGTGGCTGGTGTGGGCAATATCGTGGGCAAAGATGTAAAAGGCATGCAGTTTGCAGGGGTATTTAATACCAACTTGGGCCAAACTGAAGGAATGTCGCTAGCAGGAGTCTGGAATCATTCGTGGCGAAACCATAAGGGAGTACAAATGGCCACTCTTATCAACCTTACGCACAAAAGCCTACGAGGAGTACAAATGAGTGCTTTGCTTAATGTTTCGGGTTCTATTTCAAAAGGAGTTCAGCTTTCGCCCAACCTCAATGTTGTACTAAAAGAATCGAGAGGTTGGCAAATTGGCTTTATAAACTTTGCTCATAAAGTAAGTAAAGGAGGTAAACAATTTGGCTTTCTCAACTTCAGTGATTCGTCGGCTACAACACCCATTGGCTTTTTGAGCTTTGTTGGGCGTGGCAACGGCTATAAAAGGCTCGAAGCTGCTATTGACGAAAACCAATCTGCCAATTTTACCTTCAAAACGGGCGTACCAGCTTTTTACAATATTATTACATTAGGCTACAATTTTGTAAGAACTTACGAAACCTTCAACATTGGTTATGGGGTTGGTCGGGCTTATAAACTTGGACGGCGGTGGATGCTCAATACAGACTTGGTTACCAATGCTATTGTAGAATACGACGGTATGTCTGGTATAAACCAAGGAACATTATTTCGATTAGATATTGGATTCGAGAAGTTTTTGGCTCGTAATTCTACACTGACCTTTGGCCCGTCGGTAAAGGCTCTTATTATCGACCCCCAAAACTCTTCTTATTGGAATGGCAAACCTTTCAGAAATATGCCAACCTACCAAGCAATTCGCTCTACAGAAAAATTTACCCTATGGATTGGCTTTCAGATGGGCATGAGAATTAAACAACGCTACGGCGACTAAATTGGCTAAATATGGGCTTAAAACTCGACCAACATTTTTATTGATACTCAATCTTTTACGTTGGTGTAAAAAAAAAGCTAATAATAGTAAGGTGTATTAATTATCATGAAAGCGAGCCGTTAAATTGAAAATTCTCGATAAAATTAGTAAATTCACAAATGTTAAGTCATAAAAAAAGGGCATCGAAGATGCCCTCATACTGATTGAGAGGTTAAAAAAGGCATTCTATTTAAACTTTAGATTAACTAGAATGACGGTTTTTACACCTCGCTATGTCGATACAAAATTATTTGCTAGACTTTTTCTTAGCAGCAGGTTTTGCTGGTGCGGTAGTAGGAGCCGCATTTTTAGTAACAGTTGGTACTGGTGCAGGACTAGCTGCAGGAGCCGATTCTGCTGACTTAGGAACAACTTCACCTTTAATAGTCAAAGCGATAGTTGGTGTTTCTGAGTTACTGATTACTGTAACTGTTTTGTTGAAACCACCTGGGCGACCAGCCGAGTTGAACGAAGCTGTAACTTTTCCAGTTTTACCAGGAAGAACAGGCTCTCTTGTCCAATCGGGTGTAGTACAGCCACATGAAGGTTGAGCATTTGAAATTACAACAGGAGCAGTACCAGTATTAGTAAACTCAAAAGTGTAGGTAGCAAGAGTACCTTCCTCCACTTTACCAAAGTCATGAGATTCAGCTTTGAACTTGATTACACCTTGTGCATTAGCGAATGTAGCTGCAAACAAAAATGCGAAAAAGAAAAATAGTTTTTTCATTTGAACAGATTTTTTAGTTGTTATTAATAAAATTACTTAGATGGAAACTTAAAGATAAAGAAAACAAACTTTGTATTACAAGATTGTAGTATTAATTCAATGTATCAATACCTATAAAATCACATAGAACTGTTGATTTAATTCTAAATAAAAATAAAAAAGTTACATTTTTTTAAAAAAAATATAAAATAAGTAAGATACTTAAATTTACTTTTCTTTTACCAGAGTTATTTCAACTATTCCGAAACAAAAGTAAACTCATTAAAAAGGTTCGCAAAATCTTTGCCAAGCTTTAACAAATTATTAACAAAGCTCAGAAATAACAGGTATTTGTTATACTAATTAATTTCTCTTATTTTTGATACAGCTTTTTAATACCTTTTTTCGTTTTTGGATTATGCTCATGATTTAAAAGGTTCAAAAACAAATTAAACCATAAGACTATTACTTATCAACCCGAAACTACCGTGTTGGAAAACGAACTACTATCAGAAACAATTGTGCTTAAAAAAGAGTCGGTTATCGAAGATTACCGTCTTGCACGAATAAGCCGTGAATGTTCTCTTCTTGTTAGAAAAGAGGTATTTACGGGTCGTGCAAAGTTTGGTATTTATGGCGATGGCAAAGAACTAGCCCAAATTGCCTTAGCAAGGGCAATGAAGGCAGGTGACTTTATTTCTGGTTATTATCGTGACCAAACTATTGTAGCCGCCGTAGGGGATATGACTTGGCAACAGTATTTTGCCCAGCTGTATGGACACCCTGATAAAAAATTTGACCCTCACACAGGTGGTAGAACCATGAATAATCATCATGCTACCCAATGGCTCGACAAAAATGGCGATTGGCTCAACCAAACCGAACTTTTTAATTCGGTGGCTGGGGTTTCGTCTACGGCAGGCCAAATGCCTCGTGCTGTTGGTTTAGCTTATGCTTCTAAGTTGTACCGAGAACTACCTGAATTGCAAGGCGATATTGCTCAAAAATTTTCAAATAAAGGTAATGAAGTATGTTTTGCTACTATTGGCGATGCTTCTACTTCGGAAGGAATGTTTTTGGAATGTATCAATGCTGCAGGAGTTTTACAGATACCTTTGGTATTGGCTGTATGGGACGATGGCTATGGTATTTCGGTACCTTCAGAGTACCAAACTACCAAATCGTCTATCTCAAAAGCTCTAGCGGGTTATCAACGCAACGAAGATGGGGCCGGTCTTGAAATTTTTACAGCTAAAGCATGGGATTATGCTGGATTGATGGATACTTTCCAAAAAGCAGCTTCTTTTGCTCGTAAATATCATATTCCTTCTTTGATACACGTCGAGGAGGTTACACAGCAACAAGGACACTCTGCTTCGGGCTCGCACGAACGGTACAAATCAGCAGAAAGACTTCAGTTTGAAATAGATTTTGATTGTAATATTCGCTTTCGTCAGTGGATTCTTGAATCTGAAATTGCTACCGAACAGGAACTAAAAGCTATTGACGAAGAAGCCGTGAAAATTGCTAAGCAGTCGCAAAAAGATGCTTGGAAAGATTACATAGATGCCATAAAACCTGAAAGAGAAGACGCTTTGTCGTTGATGTATCAGGCCGCATCTGAAAGCCAAAATGGAACACAAATCAAGGCTATCGCCGACGAACTCCGAAAGGCTGTACATCCTATTTATCGTGAAAATGTTATTGCCGTAAAAAAAGTACTTCGACAATTACGGTTTGAAAATTTTCCTGCCAAACAAGGACTTCTCCAGTGGCTTCAACAAGCCGAAAAAGCTAATTATGGCCGATTCAATTCTCATCAAGTAAGTGAATCTGAATGGTCTCCGCTCAAGGTACATCCTGTTGCTCCAAGTTATTCCGACCAAGCTCAGATGATAGATGGGCGTGAGATTCTTAATCGTAACTTCGACCATTTACTGGCAACTGACCCTCGTATATTTATTATTGGCGAAGACGTAGGACGAATAGGAGACGTAAACCAAACGCTGGCAGGGCTTCAAGATAAACACGGAGAATTGCGACTTACCGATACGGGTATTCGTGAAATGACGATTGTGGGGCAAGGTATAGGAGCAGCCATGAGAGGATTACGCCCAATTATCGAGATTCAGTATTTAGACTATATATTTTATCCTTTTGCTACCTTGTCCGACGACTTGGCGTGTTTGCATTATCGAACTGTTGGAGGGCAAAAAGCTCCCATGATTGTTAGGACTAGGGGGCATCGTTTAGAAGGTATTTGGCATTCGGGTTCGCCAATGGGAGTACTATTGAATGGTCTTCGAGGTGTTCATCTTTGTGTTCCTCGCAATATGACTCAGGCTGCAGGTATGTACAATACACTTATTGATGGCGACGACCCTGCTATTGTAATAGAATGCTTAAATGGCTATCGACTTAAAGAAAAGTTTCCCGAAAATCTCTTTGAAATGCGTGTGCCTCTAGGCGTTCCAGAAGTTATCAGAGAAGGCTCGGATATTACTATTGTTACGTATGGCTCTATGTGTCGGATTGTACAAGATGCCGCACGCCAATTACAAGAGGTGGGTATTAGCGTCGAAATTGTAGATGTTCAAACATTGTTGCCTTTTGATATTTCGCATAAAATTGTTGAGTCTATCAAGAAAACAAATCGAGTGGTGTTTGCCGATGAAGATATGCCTGGCGGAGCATCGGCCTATATGATGCAGCAAGTGCTTGATAACCAAAATGCTTATCGTTGGCTGGATTCTAAGCCTGTTTGTATTGCTGCCCAGCCACACCGTCCAGCCTACAGCTCCGATGGTGATTATTTCTCAAAACCAAATATCGATACGGTTTTTGATACAGTTTATGAAATAATGTCGGAGGTAAACCCTAATGAATATCCTAGGTTGTATTAAGATTGGGTGAGTAATCGAGCGAGAAGGTTTGAGGTTGCTGTGTATCGAGATTAGCAATGGATTAAAATATAAAGCGGAGTTTTGATACTCTTAATTTACAAGAGATAACCATTATTAAGAATAAAAATAGATAGGCAAATAGGCCACAGGCAAGAGGTTATCATTGCGATTAGCCTTATCAAAAAGCTTGTTTGTAGCCTTTTTGCCTATTTTTGTGTACATGTTTCAGCGTCATGTTGAATACTCCCAATTGTTTAAAAATGGGTTTTGTGGATTCATTTACTAAAAAAAAAGGTTTACTCTATAAAATCAGTATTTTATAAAGTAGTTTTGTGATTGATTATGCAAAAAGGAGCCAACAACACATATTGGGGTAATATCAAAGAAGGTATCAAAACTTCGTTAAAGGGCTTATCGTTATCATTTAAGCACTTTAAAGATGCTCGACAAAGTCGTAAACCTATTTTTGTAGATGACCCCACTTACTTCGACCAGCAAACAGGTATTGTAACTACACAGTATCCGTTTGAGCAAATTCCTGTACCCGACAATGGCCGTTATCAGTTACACAACGAAATGGATGATTGTATTGTGTGCGATAAATGTGCCAAAATATGTCCTGTCGATTGTATTGAAATAGAGCCTATCAAAGCTACAGGTGTTGTAGGTTATGCCTCCGATGGCTCTGCTATAAGGTTATATGCCGCAAAGTTTGATATAGATATGTCAAAATGCTGTTTTTGTGGACTTTGTACTACTGTTTGCCCAACAGAGTGCCTAACCATGAAAAAAGAATATGACTTTTCGGTATTTGATATTATCGAACATAATTTTGAGTTTGGTAATCTAACGCTTGAACAATCGGAGGAAAAGAAAAAACTGTATGAGCAGTATATGCTTGAGAAGGAAGCATTCAAAAAAGAGGCTTCAAAACAAAAAGCTGTTACGGCATCTGATGACACTGTAGCAAAGCCTGTTGCAAAACCAGCATTTAAGCCTAAAGCTTCTGTAATGCCTGTAACTGATAAATCTGTAGAAGCTACAGATGAACAGGCTACAGCTAAACCAGTATTTAAACCCAAAATAAGGCCTACTGCTACAGCCGACGAAGGCGAAAATACCTCTACATTACCTACTGAAGAAGCTAAAGTATCAGCCAAGCCAGTTTTTAAACCAAAGTTTAAACCTGCCAATGCTGAAAGTGTAGAAGCAAAATCAGAGGAGACTAACGATGCTGTAGCCTCACCCGAGCCAGTGGTAGAGTCAGCACCACGTCCTAAGCCAGTTTTTAAACCAAAGTTTAAACCTGCCAATGCTGAAAGTGTAGAAGCAAAATCAGAAGAGACTAACGATGTTGTACCCTCACCCGAGCCAGCGGTAGAGTCAACACCACGTCCTAAGCCAGTTTTTAAACCAAAGTTTAAGAAACCAGAATAGTCATATTCCGATTGATAGAAATATAGAGTGAGTTGAAATCAAAACAATAAAAAATTGATACAAGTACTATTTATCTTTTTCGTGGTGCTTACTTTGGCTTCGGCATCAGTAGTATTAGCCACCAAAAACGTATTGTATGCAGCCTTTAGCTTGCTGGGTACTTTCTTGGGTATTGCAGCTTTGTATGTATTGTCAGGAGCTGATTTCTTGGCTGTTACACAGATTTTAGTATATGTGGGAGGAGTGCTTGTTTTACTGATTTTTGGGGTGATGCTTACCAACCAAAGAGGCAATAAAGGTACTGGCAAAAACGATATTGTAACCGAAAGCTCTAATCGTATATTGGGGGTTATCGTAGCAATAGGTATATTCATTACCCTGTTTTATACAATAGGACGTTCCAATTTTGTAGAGGCACAATCCAACTTGTTTGACCCAATTGAGCTTGGTGCAACTACCCAAACCATAGGCGTATCGTTAATGACAAGCTTTGTTTTACCATTTGAAGTAACAGGTATATTATTGATGGCCGTATTGATAGGAGCGGCGTATTTAAGTACCAAAACAAAGCCATAATTATCTCTTTAAGACCCTTATATCATTTATCATGGACAATAGTTATTTATCATATTACTTGCTAACAGGGGCAGTACTTTTTAGTATTGGCTTGGCAATTGTAGTGGTAAAACGCAATATTATTGTAGTATTGATGGGTATCGAATTGATGCTCAATGCCGTAAATATCAATTTGGTAGCATTTAGCAAAAATGACCCTGACTTACAAGGACAACTTTTTTCGTTGTTTGTTATTGTAGTGGCAGCTTGCGAAGCGGTAATAGCTTTGGCAATTGTGTTGAAAGTGTACGAGCATTTTAAAACTGTAAACCTCGACGAAGTAAGTCACTTAAAAAAATAAAACCCTGTTATTGTAGCACTTCATCCCGTGATAAGGAATATACAGGGGTTCCTTCTCTATAATTGTATATAATAATCCCAAACAATGGCAAAGACCAAACCTGTTTCAGAGTCACTAACGACCATGACCGAAATGATTTTCCCCAACGATACCAATACTTTAGGTAACTTGATGGGCGGAAACCTTATGCGAATGATGGACGTTGTTGGAGCGATTTGTGCCCAAAAACATTCTAATAGAATCGTTGTTACGGCATCGGTCGACAACGTATCTTTCAAAGAAGCTATTCCTTTAGGAAGTGTAGTAACTTTACAAGCCAAAGTAACACGTTCGTTCAATTCGTCGATGGAGGTTGTAATTGATGTATGGGCTGAAAATATTCCAGCAAAAGAACGTGTAACTACCAATAAAGCATTTTTTACATTCGTGGCTGTTGACCAGTCTGGCCGCCCAATCGACGTACCTCAGGCGATTCCAGAAACAGACGAAGAAAAGTCGTTGTATGAAGGTGCATTGCGTCGTCGTCAGTTACGATTGGTGTTGGGTGGTAGAATGAAAGCTCATGAAGCCGTAGAACTAAAATCTATTTTTGAAGATAAATAGCCGATAGTATATAGCAAAAACAGGTTCTATATATCAATAGAACCTGTTTTTGCTTTTAAATAATAACAGAATCAATCCTTTCAGAAGAAAAAGCAAAAGGTTTGTCTGCAAAAAGCTTTTTGGTAGCAGCCCATGTATTTTTGAAAAGCTCCGAATCTCGGTACTGGTTCAAATGGGCTTCACTTTCCCAGTGGCTATAGGTTGTAAAAATCGTTTTTTGGTGGCTATCTCTAAGCAGCTCTAAATGCAAACAGCCTTCAAAACCTCTTATTCGTTTTTTAGAAGCATTAAAAATAGCAAGAAAAGCATCGGCTTGGTCTTCTTGAAAAGTCATTCTTACAATTCGGATAATCATATTTATGGTTTTGTTTTGTTATAAATACAGCTATTATTTGATACTAAATTTCTCCATTCCTTTTCTATCTTGTAATGTTACAAATACAGATTTGGCATCGGGACTAAATACCAAGTTGCTTGTTTGTTTACCTTTTGTATAGATTTCTTTGAGTAATTGGCCTTTTGGAGAGAATACCAGTATTTTGCCCAACCCCCAGCGAGTTGTATATAAATTACCCTTACGGTCGCATTTCATACCATCAAGGCCGCCATCTTCAAACGAAGTAAATAATCGCTTATTGGTAATATTGCCAGTAGCATCAAGGTCAAAAGCCCAAATCTTTTTCTGAACACTTTCGTTGACATACAAGATTTTTTCGTCGGGACTCAAACAAATACCATTTGTTGTACCCATTTCTTTGGTAAGTAATACTGCTTTTCCGCCTTTGTCGATACGCCATATCTGCCCCGTAGACTGTTTCCAATTAGGGTCGCTGGCAAACAAAACGTCATTTTTGGTAATACAAATATCATTAGGTTGGTTAAATGCGTCGTTGTGGCAATAAACCGAAATAGATTTGGTTTTCATATCTACTTTAAGCACATTATGCCCCGAAAAATCGGCTAAATACATAGCTCCTTGGCTATCAAACTGAATCGCATTGGCGGTACTTCCTTGTGGCAATGTCAAAAAAAGCTCGCACGAGCCATCGGGTTTTACATGAGCAATAGTACCATCTTTTTGGTAATTTACCACATATAAATTACCAGATTTGTCAAAATTTGGCCCTTCAATATTATTAGTAAAAAGGTTTTCGGCCGTAAAATCTTCTGCCTTGAAAAGCACTTTTTGTGAACAGGCACTCGACAACAAAGCCGATAAAGCAATGGATAAAAATAGTTTTTTTTGCATAGTTTTTTGAAAATTGGGAATGAAAAAAGCCTGACATCATGCCAAGCAAAGCAAATAAAAGTAACAAGAATCCCTAACGTTAAACTTTATGAGATTCTTGTAAAATTAAGATAAATCTAATCGTTATCAGCTATTTTTATAGCATAATTACTTTTGCTTAGAATAATACAACCCATCGTATTTTAATAAAGGTTTTTATCGGCTTTTTCTTTCCAAAACTGGAAAGCCTTTTGGGCTTCTTCACGGCCAAGCGGAATCATTTCTATTTTTCGCTGCGATAAAGGTAGCGGGATTTCTTCATAAATAAAGGCATCGTCAAACCCAATCTCGGCCGCATCTTCTCGGGTATTGGCATAATAAACTCGTTGAGGACGAGCCCAATAAATAGCCCCCAGACACATAGGGCAAGGTTCGCAAGAAGTATAGATTTCACAATCATCTAATTGAAATTTTCCTAAATTTTGGCAGGCATCTCTAATTGCTACCACTTCTGCATGAGCTGTTGGGTCGTTGGTAGAAGTTACTTGATTGTGGCCTTGTCCGACAATTTGGCCATTGCGTACTACCACAGCACCAAAAGGGCCACCTTTTCCCTCCAAACACCCTTTGAGCGACAAGGCAATAGCCTGTTGCATAAACTCCTGTTTTTCCATATTGAAACTTAAATTGTTAGGCAAAAATCCTAGCAATAATAATTAGTGGTAAGTCAATCAGGTACAAAAAAACTATACCGAAGGCTTATGGCTTTGACATCCTAATACTACCCAAGCCCAATAGCTCACCCCTAATGATTATGTAGGCTAGGGGCCTATTTTCTTGATTACTAAACAAATTTGCAAGGGCTAAACTAGCACTTTACAACAAAGCAATTTAGTGAAAAAAATAAATTTTTAAGGTAGAATAGCCATAAAGCGAAAAAACGCTAGCGGAGAAAAACTAAAAAATACTGATAATTAACCATAATTTATTCTATTAATGATATATGCGTCAAAATCAAATAGAATAAAATGATTTATTTTACAAACTTTCTTTTGTAAGGTTGATATTATTCCAAATTTATCTAATTTAGATGCAATTTCTGTCGCTAAGGAAATTACTTCGTAATAAATACTCAAAATATGATTCAATTTTCGAGTCATAAATTGTAAATTGCATCTTCATTTGAACTATTTGTTATGATTTGGTAGGCAAAGCAATATTTTGTTTTGCGTGCCAACCTCAAAAGCAAATCCAATATCCCTAAAACTGTAACCGAAAGATGTCTTATCAAAGAAAGACCAAGATTGTTGCTACGATTGGTCCAGCATCCGAATCAAAGGAAATGTTGACCAAACTTGCCCAAGCAGGTGCAAACATATTCAGACTCAATTTTTCTCATGGAACACATGAAGACCATTTGCAAAGAGTTAAGAATATCAGAGAAGTTTCTGAGGAACTAGGTGTAAATATTACTATTCTTCAAGACTTACAAGGCCCCAAAATCCGTACTCAGCTCGTTGAAAATAACGGTGTTCAACTCATTGCAGGAAATACGTTAACTTTTGTGATGGACGAGAATATCATGGGAACTTCGGAAAGAGTAGGAACTACCTATACTTCGATGTACCTAGATGTAAATCCAGGCGAACGTATTTTGATGGATGATGGTAACTTGGAGGTAAAAGTTTTGGCTGTTGACAAAGAAAAGAAAGAGGTTATCACTGAAGTAGTATACGGTGGTATCTTAAAATCTAAGAAAGGTATCAACTTGCCAGGTACAAAGGTTTCGTTGCCATGTTTGACACCAAAAGATGAAGCTGACCTTTATTTTGGGCTTGATAATGGTGTAGATTGGGTTGCGTTATCTTTTGTTCGTAAAGCAGAAGATATTTATGATATCAAGCAAAAAATTGCAGCTTATGGCAAAAATACAAAAGTAATTGCCAAGATTGAAAAGCCAGAGGCTATTGACAACCTCGACGAAATTATTGAAGCGACAGATTCTATTATGGTAGCTCGTGGCGACTTGGGTGTAGAAATGGACGGTGCTGAAGTGCCTCATTTGCAACGAGTAATGGTTGAAAAATGTACACGTGCTGGAAAGCCTGTTATTGTTGCTACTCAAATGTTGGAATCTATGATTTCAAACCCTGTACCAACACGTGCCGAAACATCTGACGTAGCTAATGCAGTATTGCAAGGGGCTTCTGCTACGATGCTGAGTGCTGAGTCGGCTTCGGGGATATACCCAGTGAAAGCCGTTGAAACAATGGCTCATATCCAAGAGGTAGTAGAGGTTCAACAAAATAAAATTGAAATTGTAAAAGGTGATGAAGCGGCGATTTATTTCAAAAACCATTCATTGGCTAATAATAATTCAAAATTTCCCCTCAACGACCGCATGATTGCGAGTGCTTGTCGTTTGGCTCGTGATACAAAAGCAGAAGCTATTTTGTGCATTACCAACAGTGGCTATACGGCATTCCGTTTGTCGGCTCACCGCCCTAAAGCTAACTTGTATGTGTTTACTTCAAACAAGCAAGTTATGAACGTAATGGGTTTGCTGTGGGGAGCTCAGGTATTTTATTATGAAGCCGAAGGTAAAGATGTAGAAGCTACTGTAAAAGGTATGACCGATATTTTGGTGGCGAAAGGATTGCTTGCTAAAGGTGATACTTTTGTAACAACATTGAGCGTACCTTCAAACAAAGATTTAAAAACTAATACTGTTCAATTAGGACAAGTAGAATAGGTTTTTAATGCTCAAAAAAAGGGACTGTCGTCAAAGACAGTCCCTTTTTGCTTTTATTAATTGGTAAGGTTTTGGTGCCAGTTTGTCGATTATATTGGTATTTGATAACTTTTTTGAAAAATTCAAGGGTTTACAGATTCAAAGTGCTAGCATAAATTAATATATATACTACCTTTGTTAGATAACTTTTAAAAATGGAGCTTGTTTGTAAAATTAGTTTTGAGTGAAGAATCGTAGAGATTATCGGTTTTTATCTACCAAAAATGCTAAATTGGCAAGAAAGTTGCTACTTGTTATCAAAGATTTTACATATTAAAAAGAAATGAAATGGCGTGGAGGTTTCATAGTTAATAACAAAAAGGGTTAATAAAGGCTATGTTAATGATATTTTCGATGTAAGTAGGGTAGATGAACAAAATGAAAAGTATGTTTGTTTCTGAAACGGTAATCGCATAAGCAAAGAATATGCAAACTAATCTGCTCAATCACTTAGCTACAACAAAAAAATATCAAATAAGTAAGACATTTTACTGCTAGTAGATGATTTTTAGCAAGTTACCTAACGAAAAGGAGATTTGAATGTAGAAAATTATCTTTGGTCAATCAAGAAAAATGTCATAGAATTTACTATATTAGCATTCTTTACAAGGTATTAGGTATAGTACCCTCCCTGATTGGTTCACAGGAGTTGAACTATTGTTGTTAATTAATTGAAAATCAGTTACTCAGGTATGGCTAATAGATTGCCTTATTCTCCAAGAGCTGGTAACCGCCCTTATCACGACTTGTTAAATTCACAACCGATGAGTAAGAAAATTAAAACTATCTTGGTCGATGACGAACGATTAGCTCGCCAAGAATTAAAGTACTTATTACAGGAGTTCTCCGATATTCAGATTATTGATGAAGCCGAGAACGTGGATGAGGCTTTAGAAAAAATACACCGATTGCAACCAGACTTAATTTTCCTCGATATTGAGATGCCCGAAAAAAATGGCTTTGATTTATTAGAAGAACTTGAGTTTGTTCCAAAGGTTGTTTTGTAACGGCTTATAACCAATATGCTATCCAAGCTTTTGAATCAGAAGCTATGGACTATATATTGAAGCCTACCAAAACCGAACGCCTGGCAAAGACTATTGAAAAAATCAGGTCTGAAATCCAGCAAGAGAGAGCTACGGCTGCGGTATCTGAAGGCAGGTTGTCGCCAGATAAGCGTATCTTTTTGAAAGATGGGGAGAAATGCTACTTCGTACGTTTGTCGGAAGTATTTATGATTGAATCGGTAGGAAACTATTGCCGTTTTCACTTTGGCAGTAATCGCCCAATGATTCATCGTTCTTTGAATAAAATACAGGAACGCTTGGACCCTACTATTTTCTTTAGAGCAAATCGTCAACAAATTATCAATACTGAATATATTCACGATATTGACTCGTATTATAAAGGTGGTATGAAAGTAGTATTGATTAATGGAATTGAATTAGAAATATCGACTCGAAACTCGGTTGCATTCAAAGAAATGATGGGAATTTAGGTATTTTGAAGGTAAGCTAAATTTTGATAAAAATAAAGTAGCCTTTATCTATTACTTTCATCAAATATGTATTTTATCTTGAATATCTTATAAAAAACAATGATATTCAGCTAACAAATCCAACTAGTTTAGAATACCCAGTAGGGCTTAATAGTGGCGGCTATTAAGCCCTTTTTTGGTATAGTTTTCGCCCAAAAATATTTTCCTGACAATTACCTTCTCGCAACTGACATCTTTTGCCTAACTTTGTCATTATGCGTATATTCAAAATCCTCTATACAGTTTGGGCAGCATTTTGGTTGATTGTCCTTTTCCTGATTTTATTCCCGTTTTTCTGGATTTTTCTACAAAAAGAAGAATGGAAGCCTAAAGCTCACTACCTAAATCGTTTGTGGGGCAAATTGTATTTTCCAATAGTCGGAATCCCTATTAAAGTAGAATATCGTTTTAATCCCGACGTACATCAAGCGTATGTGTTTTGTGCCAATCACTTTTCCTATTTGGATATTGCCGCTATGGGGGTGGTTCTTAAAAACTACTATGCTTTTGTAGGAAAAAGTGCGATTAAAAAAGTGCCTCTTTTTGGGTATATGTTTTCAAAGTTGCATATTCAGGTAGACCGTGAAGATAAGGGTAGCAGAGCCAAGTCGATGACAAGGTCGATCCGAGCCCTACAAAGTGGTCGTAGTATTGTGATTTTTCCTGAAGGAGGAATCAAAACCAAACGCCCTCCACAAATGCACAAACCGTTCAAAGATGGAGCTTTTATGATGGCTATTCAACAACAAGTGCCTGTAGTGCCTATCTCGTTTTTGAATAATTACAAAATTATGTTTGACAACCAGCCTCCTTTGAGCCGCCATACCCTGAAGGTAGTTGTGCATGAACCTATCGAAACCAAAGGGATGACTCAGGATGATATCGAAATCCTAAAAACACGTGTCTACGAAGTAATTCAGGGCGAGCTGACAAGCTTTCATTTGAATTAACAAAAATACTGTCAGGGATTCGCACCGATTACTCAACCATTTGGCCAATTATCCATAATTGATATGATGAGATTATTTTCTTTCATTTACTTTGTGAAGTAATTATTTTGAAACCAAATCTAAAGCGAGCTTTCTTGCTTTTCTGAATCTAATAGCTAAAACTGACATGAACTCACACGAAATCGATTACAAAATTTTAGGAGAAGATATTCAAATTGTTGAAGTTGAATTAGACCCCAACGAGACCGTTATTGCCGAAGCTGGTGCTATGGTTTATATGGAAGATGGCATTACGTTTGAAACTAAAATGGGCGATGGCTCAAATGCTGATAATTCAATTTTGGGCAAAATATTTCAAGCAGGTAGCCGTTTACTAACAGGCGAATCGCTGTTTATGACGCATTTTACCAATCGGGGCTATGGCAAACGAAAAGTGGCTTTTGCTGCTCCACATCCAGGTACAATTATCCCGATTAATTTAGCTAATTTGCCAGGTAATACCCTTATCGCACAAAAAGATAGTTTCTTGTGTGCCGCTTTAGGTACTAAAGTATCAATTACTTTCAACCAAAAAATTGGCTCTGGCTTTTTTGGTGGCGAAGGTTTTATTTTAGAAAAACTTCAAGGCGATGGCCTTGCATTTGTACATGCAGGTGGTACAATCGTAGAAAAATATTTGAACAACGAAACCCTTCGTATCGATACGGGCTGTATTGTGGCTTTTGAGCCTACATTGAGTTACGATATTCAGCGTGCAGGTAATTTAAAATCAATGATATTTGGTGGCGAAGGGATATTCCTTGCTACTATGCGTGGTACTGGCCGAGTATGGATTCAGTCGATGCCTTTGTCAAAACTCATTCGTACATTATCGCCTTATGGTGGCAATACCAATAAAGAAGGGGGTTCTGTATTGGGAGGTTTAGGTAATTTATTTGAAGACTAAATATAATTTTAATGAATCTCAAAAAAGATTTTTTATCACTCATAACAAGAAAACCTCATAGGCTAAGGCTCATGAGGTTTTCTTGTTATTTTCTTGTTTTATGTTTATTGGCAGTGGCTTGTCGCCAAAATAAAACGGATGATGATTTTATGCCCAAACCCAAAGGCTATAATCGAATAGACTTGCCTGTGGCCACTTATCAGGCTTTGAAAGAAACTCATCCTTATACTTTTGAGTATTCTAAATACGCTGTTATTAAGCCCGATACAGTACCCTGGGCCGAACCCCACTGGATATATGTGTATTATCCTGATTTTAAGGCTGTTGTACAACTTACTTATAAGTCGCTGGGTGGTGACAAACAAAAATTAGCGAAGTTGATTGATGATGCTCATCGTTTGGCCGCTAAACACAATATCAAAGCATATTCTATTCAGGAAATGGTGATGAAAACCAAAACAGGTAAAACTGCTAGCTTGATAGAGTTGCAGGGCGAAGTGCCTACGTATTTGCAATTTTATGTAACCGATTCTACACAACACTATTTAAGAGGTGCTTTGTATTTTAATTCTTCAACACAAAGCGATTCTCTTTCTCCTGTTATTGATTACCTAAAAAAGGATGTTGTGAAAATGCTGAATACTTTGAAATGGCAACGTTGAAAAGTGAGTTGTGATTTAGTGAGTTGTGATTTAGTGAATGAGTGATTTAGTGAATGAGTGATTTAGTGAATGAGTGATTTAGTGAGTTGTGATTTAGTGAGTTGTGATTTAGTGAGTTGTGATTTAGTGAGTTGTGATTTAGTGAATGAGTGATTTAGTGATTTTTTGAAAAAAGATGTTGTTTTGGGAACTCAAAATATTGAGCTGCTGTTTGCCCTAACCACTCAACCACTCAACCACTCAACCACTCAACCACTCAACCACTCAACCACTCAACCACTCAACCACTCAACCACTCAACCACTCAACCACTCAACCACTCAACCACTCAACCACTCAACCACTCAACCACTCAACCACTCAACCACTCAATTCTTTTAGAAATCAATTGGCACAAGCAGTTTGATACTGATATTACGACCCATGTTGAATACCCCCGCTCTACCAGTCACCTGATTTTGGTCTAAATATTTTAGGCGACTTTGATGACTTTGGTAAATAGTATCCAAAAGGTTATTGGCACTAATGTATATCGACATCAAAGCCTTTTTTTGTCGATTAATAATACTTGTCCCCATTCCTATATTCAACAGCTGGTACGAAGGGGTAGGCGTTTCGGTATTATAGGCCAATAATACTTGATTTTGAGTTTGGTTATATTCCCACTCAGCCATAATATAAAGGTTTTTGATATGGTTTCCCCAAGAGTTTTTGGTAAGTTTTACTTGCGAAATCCATCTTGGAGGTGGCATAAAAGGCAAATATTTGAGAGAGTCATTGTTTGCTTGTTGGTTTTGGCCATTTACCATCGAATAACTTTGGGTAAAACTTAGCCATCTGGCCGACTCAGGATTGAATGTAATACTACCTTCGATACCCCAGAGCAAAGCATTGCCTTGCACATACTGAAACACCGGAACACCCGCTACAGTAGAATCTTTTCCCGAGGTATTCTGTACTCGCTCGGAATAGGTGTAATGCTGAATATGATTTCTGAAAATATTAAAATCGACATATAGGCTCGACGATTCCCAAGTTATTCCCAAGTCAGACTGAAGCGATACTTCCGACTGCTGATTGACATTGCCTTTTTCGTACCTAAACGTACCCGCATGTTCGCCATTAGATGCTAATTCGGGTACACTCGGGGCCCTGAATCCTCGTGCAAGATTAGCTTTGACCGAAAGCTTATCGGTTACTTTCCAAACAGCACCAAAGCTCCCTGTCAGATTTGCATAGCTTTTTTGCAAGCCCGAAAAACGTTCTTCTACAGCACCTAACTCATGCGTTTGAAACTTTCCGTTTTGGTCTACATATAATTTGTTAATTTCGAGATTACGATGATCAAAGCGAAGACCACCACTCATAATCCAACGATGCAGTTTTTTCTTACTAAAAATAAATATTCCTTTATCTTGTAAATTAAAATTGGGATAGAGCGTTTCATTTCCTTGATTTTGCATACTTTGCCACATACCATTGCTTCCAAGTGTAGTTTCCCAGCCATTATTTTCTGCAAAATTATAGCGTACATCATAATAGAGGTTCTGTAAAAAGAAATATAAATCAGGCTCAAGAGGCTTTTGGATATTGCCGTATTCTTTTCTGTGGTTTTGTGCATAAGCAATATTGAGGCTGAGCGATGTTTTATCAAAGAAATAGAGATTGTTAGACGAAATTTTGTAGTTGCTAAGGTTTTGGGAATTGGCAGGATTGATAGTTCTGCTTTCAAGCTCATGTTCGGTTACTTCTTGGAGTTTTTCTTGGTTGTTGATAAAGACCTTCTGAACAAATTTTCCTCGTTCATTACGAAGCCCATCGATGATATTTATTTTTTGGCCAAACTTAGAAAAGTACAACCTCGAATACCCCCATTTTCTATTGACACCAAACATTCCAGAGTAGTTAAGTTCGTTGAAATTAGATCCAAAAACACGCCCATCAGCAGGGTTTTGGTAGTTTTTGGCATCTTTCATACTGATACGTCCCGACCAAATAAACCCGTTGCTATTGCCGGCCAAATTAGCCGACACACCACTCATAGCATTGTTGGTCTGGTAGTTATACAAAATATTTCCTTGTGTTTTTCCTTCTTCTATTGGTAAGGGTGAAATAACCGACATAACCCCACCAATACCGTCTGAACCATACATCAGCGACCCCGCACCTCTGATAATTTCATAGCGGTCTATCGAATATTCGTCGATATGCAACGAATGCTCTTCGCCCCATTGATTGTCTTCCTGACGCACACCATCGTGCATCGTAATAACTCTATTGAAGCCCAATCCTCGAATAATAGGCTTCGACAAAGTAGAGCCTGTCGTGATTTGGGACATCCCTGGCAGCCTGCTAATAGCATCTACCAAATTGGTAGAGCCCGACTGCAACCACTGTGTACGAGACAAAGCCGAAATAGGAATAGGGCTTTCTTTAATCAATGTTTTGGTAGATGACCCCGACACAATGACCTCCTCAATAGCAATAGCAGTGTGCGGCAAAGCGAAGTCTTGAACGAGCGATTGCTGCAAAACTAAAGCCTGAATAAGCGTTTTGTGTGAAATATAGCTGATTTGTACAGTATAATTTCCTTTAGGAATTGGGCTAATATGGTATTCGCCATTGGCGTCGGTGGTAGTGCCACGCCTAAGTTCAAGTAAATAAATATTGGCCCCAATGAGTGCATCGCCAGAACCCTGCTGAGTAATACGACCACTTAGTTTGATTTGGGCATGGGTTCTTGTCAATAATAAACAAGTGATAATTAGTAAGATATGCTTCATTTCAGTTTAGCTTAATATTATTTTAGGTTAATCTAAAAATATATGCAAATGTAAGCTAAAAAAAATATTTGTCAATGCTAATTTTGTAAATAAGTGATTTTGAAAATTACTAAGCATAGTGCCATCCTTTAATATTCATTCAATCTGTTGCTTGTATGCTTAGTGGAGGTAGGGTATTAAAACCTATTTTTAGTACTATTATATAGGTGTAACCCCTCAAAATAGTACAATTTTGAGGAAGGAGATATTCCTTAGCTTTGATTTTTGTCAGAGATTTCTAACTTTGTAGTATTGGGCAAATTAAAAACTAATCATAGTCGTATAATCTGATAATTCAGTCGCTCGCTTCACAATTACCAAACTATCTTTATTTATGAAAAAACAAGTAATCGTATTATTGACATTGTTGTCGTTTTCGGGGTTGGCACAAAAAAAGAAGGCAACACCAAATGCTCTTGATGGAGATAAACAAACAATTATTAGTAATCTGGACAAGCGTTTTGATGAATATGCAGGTATTTCTAAGCAAATCTGGAATTTTGCAGAGCTTGGATACTTAGAAGAAAAAAGTTCATTACTATTGCAAGAACAACTCAAAAAAGAAGGTTTTGAGGTAAAAGCAGGTATTGCGGGTATTCCAACGGCATTTGTGGCCACTTATGGGGCTGGCAAGCCAATTATTGGTATTTTGGGCGAATACGATGCCTTGCCAGGTTTGGCACAAGAGGCTGTGCCAGAAGTGAAGCCTATTCCAAATCAAAAAGGAGGACACGGTTGCGGACATAATTTGTTTGGAACGGCCTCGGTAGCAGCAGCCGTTGAGGTAAAAAACTGGTTACAAAAAACAGGTAAGTCGGGTACTATCAAAATATTTGGCTGCCCTGCCGAAGAAGGTGGCTCTGGCAAAGTGTATATGGTGCGTGAGGGATATTTCAACGATATCGACGTGGTGTTGCACTGGCACCCTAGTTCGGCCAACGCCGCAGATGCTAGTACGTCGTTGGCTAATAAAAATGCCAAATTTCGTTTCAGAGGTATTGCGGCACACGCCGCTGCTTCGCCCGAAAGAGGACGTTCGGCTTTGGATGGTGTAGAAGCAATGAACAACATGGTAAATATGATGCGTGAGCATATTCCACAAGATACTCGTATTCACTATGTAATTACCAAAGGAGGCGATGCCCCCAATGTTGTACCTGCTTTTGCAGAGGTATATTATTATGCCCGTCATAAAGACCGTGCTATATTGCAAAGTATCTGGAAAAGAATTGAAAATGCGGCTCAAGGTGCTGCTTTGGGTACAGGCACAAAAGTAGAATGGGAAGTATTGGGGGGGGTATACAACCTTTTACCTAACCTAACATTGGCTAGTATAATGAACAACAACTTGCAAAAAGTAGGTGGTGTAGTGTATAATGAAGAAGAAAAGCAATTTGCTGAAAAAATTAGCGAAACTTTAGGCGAGCAAAAACAGCCTATTACAAATGCAGCTAAAATCAAAGATTTGAAAGATGCGTCTGAAAGTGCTACCAGTGGTGGTTCTACCGACGTTGGCGATGTAAGCTGGGTTGTACCAACAGTCGGCTTGGGTACTGCTACTTGGGTGCCTGGCTCGGCGGCACATAGCTGGCAGTCAACAGCAGCAAGTGGCATGTCGATTGGCCAGAAAGGTATGATTGTAGCGGCAAAAACTTTGGCTATTACCGCTTTAGATTTGTATACCGACCAGAGCCTTATTGATAAAGCAAGAGCCGAATGGACAGAAAAAAGAGGTGAAGGCTTCAAATACGAAGCTCTTTTGGGTGATAGAAAACCTGCGTTAGATTACCGTAAATAGGATTTTTTGTTTAGAATAGATAGGCACTTTGGTTAGCAACCAAAGTGCTTTTTTGTGGAAAGTTGTTGAGATATTGTCATTGATTCACTATTAAAAATCTATCTTAATGCTAATCGGTTTCTTTGTAAAAGAAGTTTAGTAATTTTCTGTTAAACAGCTTTGACGTAAAAAAGTAGATTTCTATTAGAAATTTATCTTGAAAATTAAGATTTATGCGTTATCAAAGATAAAGTTTTGACTAAATTGGGGGTAATCTACACGCTATTAGGTATAGATATAGTGTTAAGTGTTTGATTGTCAAATATATACTTGCTAAATTGTTCGATTACTTATAATCCTAATACCATCATCCTAAAATTCTTACACATGAAAAAACGATTCTTTATTCTTCTTTTGTTAGTATTGTCTTCAAAATTACTTATTGCTCAGAATGTAACATCTCCACAAGAACAAGCTAGTATCAAACAGGTTATTTCGGACGAAGCCAAATATTATGTGGCCAAAGATTATGACAAATGGATATTGCTCTACCGCCAAACGCCTCAAGTATATTTTGCTACTACCGAAAAAGGAAAAATGATACAAAAAGATGGTTGGGATGCTTTGAATAGTTTTGTTACCAGTTTTTTTGCTGAAGGAAAAAAGAATGAAACGGCTACTTATAAGCGTGAAAATGTAAATTTCAGGAAGGTGAATCCAACGTATGTATGGCTAACTTTCGACCAAGTGAAAACCTTTGAAGGGAAAAAAGAAGCTACCAAGGAACTCCGTATTGTAGAGCTTATTAAAGGTGAATGGAAAATTGTGAATAGAACAGGATTTTTGAGTACAAACCCTAAGCTTGAAGAAAGCAAAAAAGGAGAGGATAAACCTGAAAAAAAACAGCCTAAATAAGGGCGAAAAACGATACGATTGTACAAAAACAAACCCTATCAATACCAATGTGCTGATAGGGTTTGTGCTATATAATCTTTGTTATGAACTAAATAACAGGCATTGCAAAAAGCTTGACATCGTCTAAGGTAATAATATCGCCGCACATAATTACGAGGCGTTCTACCACATTACGCAACTCACGGACATTACCTGTCCAAGGTAAAGCTTGCAGATATTTCATAGCATCGTCGTTTACTTCTTTGGTTGGTTGACCGTATTCGTCGGCAATATCTTGCAAAAACTTATCGACCAATAGCGGAATATCGCTAGGGCGTTGGCTCAGTGCAGGCACATGAATCGGAATAACATTGAGGCGGTGGAATAAGTCTTCTCTAAACCGACCTTCAGCAATTTCGAGTTGTAAATTTTTATTAGTTGCCGCAAAAACCCGAACATTGATTTTGATTTCTTTGTCGCCACCAACACGGGTAATTTTACTTTCTTGCAAAGCCCGAAGTACTTTGGCCTGAGCCGAAAGGCTCATATCGCCAATTTCGTCTAAGAAAAGTGTGCCGCCGTCGGCCTGCTCAAATTTACCAATTCGCTGCTTGATAGCCGAAGTAAAAGCTCCTTTTTCATGACCAAATAGTTCTGATTCAATTAGTTCAGATGGAATAGCAGCACAGTTAACTTCAATCAAAGGCATGTGAGCACGATTGCTTCTTTCATGAAGGCGTTTGGCTACCATTTCTTTTCCCGAACCATTGGGGCCAGTAATCAACACTCGGGCTTCTGTAGGGCCAACACGGTCGCAGGTATCTATTACACGCTGAATCGGAGCCGACTCGCCCACAATTTCGTTGAGGCGATACACTCTCTTCTTGAGTACTTTGGTTTCCGTAATCATTTTGCCACGTTCCAGAGCATTCCGTACCGTAACCAATAAGCGATTCAAATCGGGGGGTTTTGAAATAAAATCAAACGCTCCACGCTTGGTAGCTTCTACGGCTGTTTCTACATTACCAAAGGCCGAAATCATAATGAATTGCGTTCCTTTGCCCATTTCTGTAGCACGTTGTAGCAAATCTAGTCCTTCAATTTTAGGCATTCTAATATCGCAAAGAACAACATCGTAGTCATTTTGTTTCACCATTTCCAGACCTTGTTCTCCATCGCTCGCTTCTTCTACGGTATATCCTTCGTATTCCAGAATATCACGCAAGGCTCCACGAATCGCCTTTTCATCGTCAATAATTAATAGTTTTGCCATAGGCAGGATTGAATATTTTCTAGCGAACCGATTCTTATGAGTTAGGATTAAGCTCACATTTTATTAGTGATTCTCAAAAATACACAATTTTTAAAGGTTTTACCCTAAAAATGAATGATAAGTTTTAAGCCCAAATTAAATTGGCTATAAGTGCTGATTTTATGGGGTATGATTAATATGCTTATAGGTAAATTCTTTTCCTAAAGCCACAAAATTCATTTGTCGTTTGTCGAAATAACCACAAAATTATCTATGTTGTTTATACCTAAGCATACTTAAAATTACGTAAATTTCGTTCACGAATAACCTCACAACTACTCGCAATATAGCATGAATCATGAAACTAAGTATTGGTATTTAAAGAATCATAAGCTTTTTTCGAGCTTAAATTCGCAAGAAGTAAAAGAAATTTGCCTTATTTCTAATTTTAAAACGGCCAAGAAAGGTGAAATTATTTACTTTAGCCACGACGATACCCAACGCGTTTATACCGTAAAAAAAGGAACTATCAAAATTGTAGAAAATGATGCCGATGGCAACGAAACCATCAAGGATATTCTACAAAGTGGCGATTTGTTTGGTCAATTTACGCTCGACGACAACTCTACCGACGAATTTGCTGTGGCGGTTTCTGACCAAGTTACGTGTTGTAGTTTTAAAGTAGCCGACTTTGAGAGTGTCTTGGAAAGTAACCCTGCCTTGGCTATCAAATATACCAAATTGATTGGTTTTAGGCTGAAGAGGCTCGAAAATCGCTATGCCAATTTGATGTTTAGGGATGTGAGAAGTCGCTTTTTGTTATTTCTCAAAGACTGGGCTACGAAAGAAGGACAAAAAAATAATGAAGGAATAGAACTCAAAAACTATTTGACTCATCAAGATATTGCCAGCTTGATATGCTCGACTCGTCAAACTGTTACGCAACTTTTCAATGAATTTAAACAGGCTGGTATTTTGGACTATACCCGCAATACTATTCAGATATTAGATTTTCTAGCTCTTTCGGCCAATCCTATTGCCAAAAAATAATCCAGAATTATTTCTTTCGGATACGATTTAATTGTTGAGTATCGTCAACTAGCCGACATCTTGGTTTTGTAAATGCTTTCATATTTGTTTAAAAAAAACAGACAAATATGAAAGCATTTGCATTTTTTGCCCTCCTAAGTTTGATGTTTGCTTGTGTACAAAACGAAATCATTCCCGTTGTCAATCAAGCACCTCCTACCACAGTTGTGTTGCCATCGTCCGATAAAAATGAGGCCATCAAGGGTATGTTTACTAATGGCGTACATACTACTTCGGGTACAGTAAAGGTATTGACCGATAGCCTAAATACACAAAAGAGGTATCTTTCCTTTGAAAACCTCATGACCGACGCAGGCCCTGATTTGTATATTTATATGGCCGAAAATACAGGTGCTAAAAACCATGTAAGTATTACAAAATTGACACAAAAAGGGACTTTTTACGTAGAAGTCCCTGCTCAGGTCGACCTCAAAACCCATCCTTATGTGCTGATTTGGTGCAAGCAATTTTCGGTTCTTTTTGGAAGTGCCCGTTTAAATTAATCTATAGATAGCGTGTTGTTACTTCTTTCACTTTTAATTAAATTGATAAAATCAAATGAAAAATCTAAGTATCTTATTAATATTGTTGTTGCTGACCAGATTTACATTTGCTCAGGAAATTCCTAGAAAATATACTACCATAGACTTGGCATTGGCTGGAGGAAGTGGCTTTTCGCCAGCACTGTCGTACACCCAAATGTATGGAATAGGTGCATCGGGCAAATTTAAGCTAGGGTATGGTGTACGCCTTACGTCGTTTTTTAAGGGAAGTACCGAGCTGCGAACAGCACCAGCTAAGTTTACATCTGGCAATTCGAGTATTGTGGCTTTATTTTCGGATGATTTAGTAGCTAATATCGATACTTTTCGGGTTGGTAGAGTACAAACCAATGCTTTGAATATATCTATCAATTTGCAATATCAAATAGCTTCCAAGCTAGAAGTTGGATTTAATATTGATGCATTCGGTTATACCTTTGGAGGCAAGCAAACTGGAACACTCAAAGCCATTAACTCAAAAAGGCGTTTTGACGATGGAAGCATTGGTGCGGGGGCAAAACCCACAGGCTTTAACCTTTTGTTGGTGAGTGATTCCGACTTAGGAAGCCTCAATTCTGAACTATATGCTAGGTATTGGGTATCTAACAAAATAGGAATTAGAGCAGGTTTGAGTTTTCAGTTTATCGAATATAGTTCCGATAAAAAAGTAGCTATCGAACAAGATTACAATGACCGCTGGCGGTACAAAAGCCTGATGCCATTGGTGGCAGTTTCAATCAAAATTTAACTCATGAAAAAAATCTTATTGGTATTGCTGTTCGTATATGGTTATGTGAATAGTATGGCTCAGATTTGGAAGCCCCAAACTGCCAATATTAGCTTCAAAATCAAGATGCTTGGGGCTACCGTACAGGGAAAGTTTTCGGGTTTGGTTAGCAGTATCAAATTTGACCCCAACGATTTGGCTAATGCAAGTATCGTAGCAACGGTAGATGCCGCTACGATAGATACAGATAATAACCTTAGAAATAAGCATTTACGAGAAAAAGAAGATTTTTTTGATGTAGCCAAATATCCAACAATCAAAATGAAAACCCTTAAAATTGAAAAGGAAGGGAATAATTACATAGGCTATTTTAATCTGACGATGAAAGCAGCAACCAAACAGATTAAACTGCCTTTTGTGTTTTACCAAGAAGGTAATAAAGCTACTTTTCAAGGCTCAACGGTTATTAATCGACGTGACTGGAAAGTAGGAGGAGGTACTTGGGGTATGAGCGACGACGTAACGTTTTCTATTGTACTAAATGCCATCAGAGTGATAGAGGAATGAACAAACTTTCCCCATAAATAGACTTTGATAGCCCTTGACAAAAGCTAAAAGAAATAGATTGATTATTATACTACTTTAATCCCTTGTATGAATGTTACAGCAAATAAATATTGAGGTTATTACGCAGTTGTCGGACCTCTTGATGCAAATAACTGAACAACAATATACACAAGCCCTCAAACAACTTCATGGCAATTCGGTAGGGCAGCATGTTAGGCATATTACCGAGTTTTATCAGTGTTTACTGAAAGGTTATGTAACTGGTACTGTCAATTATGATAAACGAGAACGAAAGCTCCTGATTGAAACAGATAAAGAATTTACGATTCAATTATTGGGAACAATTGTAGGAAAGCTGACCCTTTGGCAAGACGACAGAACGTTACGCTTGGAATCAGATTATGGTACAGAAAAAGACTGGGTGATTCCGAGTAGCTACAATCGTGAATTGATTTATTTGATAGAACACACCATTCATCATTTGGCGATTATCAAAATAGGATTGAATGAGGCATTTCCAGAAATAACTGTCCCTTCTGACTTTGGGGTTGCTTATTCTACTATTCGCTACCGAGCTCAAGCTCAGTAAGCTCAACTTTTCATTTCAAATAGCAGTATTATGTGTGTGTTGACTTTTTTGCCAACAAGCGTTAGTGGGTTTATTCTGACCAACAATAGAGATGAGGCTGTAGCTCGCCCTAAAGCAATTCCTCCCAAGCAATATACTATCAATGGGCAATGCTTATTTATGCCAAAAGATACACAAGCAGGAGGTACTTGGATTGCAACGTCACAAAACTATACCCTTTGTTTGTTGAATGGGGCTTTTGAAAAGCATACGCCACAGCCTCCTTATCGGCAAAGCCGTGGCCAAATTATACTGGATTTTTTTCAGTATAATACCATTAGCGATTTTTACCAGAATTATAATTTCATAGGTATTGAAAATTTTACACTAATTATCATTAACCACCAAAATCAAACACAAATTTGTGAGATTCGTTGGGATGGCCAAGCACTGTACAATACAAGCAAAAACCCAACGATTCCACATATTTGGTCATCGGCAACACTGTATTCTGCCGAAGTAATGCGGCAAAGAGAACATTGGTTTAAGGATTTTTTACAACAAAACCCTGATTTTTCGGGCGAGGATGTCGTTGATTTTCACCGATACGGAGGTACTGGCGATATTCAAAATGATATGACTGTCAATAGAAACAACGAATTAGTAACGCAGTGTATCATGCAGATTAACCGAGTACAAAAAAACCTTACCTTCTCGTTTCATGATTTGCTCGAACAACAGGACTTTAGGTATCGAGTGTTCTAAGCAATGTACAGAAGTTTTCAATATTAGTACAGATAAAAAGATTTATTCCTCATCAAGAATAATCTAACACCCAAAATTTTCAATCATTCGTCCACCGCTAAAACGGGTCACAGGCCCATTAATTAGAGGTGTTATTATAATTAACTATTTAAAAAAGTGTCTTTTTACTACCTGCCAAAGTACCTTGGTAGGCACGGGCATAATACCCGCTTTTTGTTGCTGAATAGATATATCGGCTATGATTCGCCAATGAAAAGCCAAATCTTTATAAGCCTGTAATAGTTTGTAGCTTGGGTCATAAATATGCCCAGGCTCGGCACTAACCCCATTTAGTTCCATAATTCTGATATGCTCTCCTTTGTACAAATCGCCGATAGAGCGAACTCTCAAATCAAAACGACCATAATGAAAACCCTGTATAGGTAATGCTATTTTATCAAAAACCTCGTGGAGTTCTTTGGTAATGAGGTTATTATTATTCAAAAACTTTGTACCCCGACAATGATTTCCGATAGGTTCGAGTAGCACTTTTTCGTGCGGAGGATAAATTCTGTAAAACTGTTGTCCCAACTTTTGTTTCATATTGTCGAGCTGAAAACGGGCTCTGGTACTTTTTTGCATCAACTCTTGTACCGTAGACTGCCCATCGCCGACAACCGATAAAAATTCTTTGCGAGTTACCGATGTTACTTTTCCTGTGGTGCTTTCGGGCATGCGATAATACAGAATGCCCAGTTCTATTTCATAACTCACATATTCCTGAATAATAAAATCAATAGGATGTTGGGCAAAGTATTTTTGTAGTGCTTCTTCATTGCCTATTTTCTCAACCTCAAATCCCCTTTCTCCAATATTGGGTTTGGCAATAATAGGAAACGCAAGTCCATTCGATTGAATACTGTTCATGATAAACTCAAAACTACAGCCCTGTGTAATAAATATCGTTTTGGGCAAGTAAGCCTGTGGAATTTGTTTGAGAATATCAATCTTGGATTCGCCAAAAAAACCACCATAGTCGATACAAGGGTCGGCATTGGTAAAAAAAGTAAGCGAGCGTGTACGTACAGCCTGATAAAGCCAATAAGGAATTAAAGGAATATAAAACACCCACCAAGTCCAATACTCGTAAGTGAAGATTTTAATAAGCCAGAGGGGTATTTGTTTGGTTTTCAATGGTTTAATTGTTAAGGTTGAACGATATGACACTTTGTGGTTTATATTATAATACTATCTTTATCATCTGAAAAACAGCCATCAGAATAAAAGTATAGCCAATAATTTTATCGAAATGTTTTTGTTGAATATACTCAAACAATAGGCTTCGTTTTTTTTCGGCAATTTGAATATAAAGATAATTCAGCAAAAATGCTCCAAGACTAGCACCCAACAAAAAACCCAACTTATCAAGGCTATTATCAATTTGTAACGATTGATAATTATGATAATTGACCAAAACAATTAGCCAAAACGGTAAAAGTTGAGGGTTGAAAATAGATAAGAAAAAGCCTTTGAAAAAAGTGTTTTTGGTAGAAATATTAGTTTGAATAGTGGCGTGTTCGGTTGGTTTATCTTGAGAAAAAGGCCTGAGTGTCCAATAGCCCGAAAACAGTAAAACAGGAATAATGCCCCATTTCATAAAGGCAAAAATTTGTGGATATTGCTGGAAAATCGAAATACCTTCTACCGCCAGTAGGCCGTAAATAATTTCGGGAATAACACCGCCCAAAGCCATCCAAAGAGCCTTCTGTGAATTGGCTTTCAGGGTAAGCTGTACCACCGAAAGATTCAGCGGCCCAGGATGAATAGACCCCAAGAAGCTGATAATAAAAGTAATAACGAATATATTTAATCCATTTATCATATTGGCGCTGCTTGTCTATAATATGCTAGCGAGAATCTTACTATTTGGTTCGATCCCAGTTTTGATTATTCAAATCTACGGCAAATGTATAGTTTAAGAAAGTCGGCAAGCTGACGAAAATAATTTTTCGTGTAAATTGCACTATGTTAGCACAAGAAAACCTTACTGATTCTTTTCAAGAAGAAATAACCATATTTGCCGACGTGATTGTACCCGTGGCAGTTCCCAACTTGTTTACCTATCGTGTTCCTCGCGAATTTGCCAATGCAGTACGACTAGGAGCAAGAGTAATAGTACAGTTTGGCAAAACCAAAGTAGTAACCGCCGTAATTGCCAGATTGCACAACCAACCACCACAAAAATACCAAGCTAAATATATTCTTGAATTACTCGACGACGCTCCGTTGGTTATGCCAACCCAAATAGAATTATTTCAGTGGATTGCCGAGTATTATATGTGCCATATAGGCGAGGTACTCAATGTGGCTTTGCCTTCGGGGTTAAAAATATCAAGCTTGTCGAAGGTGCAGTTTAATCCCGAATTTGATCGCCCAGAGCTATTGACCGAGCGTGAAACTGAACTAATCGAGGAACTCAAAAAGCATCAATCGCTCACATACGACGAATTAGCTCGTTTTGCCGAAGTAAAAAATGTGTATCACCTCATCAAATCACTGGTACAAAAGCAAGCTATTATTGTTTTTGAGGAGGTAAAAGAAAAATATACGCCCAAAATTTTGCGTAAAATACGGCTCAATGCTTTTTATGAAGAGGCGGGCTATTTAACGGCATTGCTCAAAGAGCTAGAAAAAACGCCAAAGCAATTGGACGTAGTGTTACATTACTTGCGGTATGTACCAGTCCTCAGAACGCCCGAACTAAATAAAAAGGGGATCGAAAAAAATGTACTCACCAAAGCCGAAGTGTCGGATAGCTCGTTGAATACCCTGCTCAAAAATGGAATTCTTGAGCAGTTTGATGTTATCGTGAGTCGTTTTGAAGAGGATACTAATTTTGTGGAAGCTCCCACACCTATTTTGTCAGAGTCGCAGCAACAGGCTCTTACCGAAATCATGAATGAGTTTCAACAAAAAGATACGGTATTGCTGCATGGTATCACGGGTAGTGGCAAAACCGAGGTGTATATCAAATTGATCGAACAAGTATTAGAAGGTGGCTCACAGGTATTGTACCTATTGCCCGAAATAGCCCTTACTACTCAGATTGTGGTACGATTACGAAAAGTCTTTGGCGATAAAATGGGTATTTATCATTCCAAATTTTCAGATAATGAGCGGGTCGAAGTGTGGAAAGGAGTTGTTACTGGCAAATTTCAGTTTGTAATAGGGGTGCGGTCGGCTGTTTTTTTGCCTTTCGACAACCTCGGATTAATCATCGTTGACGAAGAGCATGAAACGTCCTATAAACAATTTGACCCCGCTCCACGTTATCATGCACGAGACGTAGCGGTGGTGATTGCTCACAAACAAAAGGCCAAAGTGCTGCTTGGTTCGGCTACGCCGTCGATCGAAAGTTATTATAATGCCCAAACAGGACGTTATGGATTAGTAAAGATGTTGCAGCGATTTGGAAATGCACAGTTGCCTAATATAGAGTTGGTTGATATTAAGAATGCTCGAAAAAACAAGCTTGTAAAAGGAGACTTTTCCAATATAATGCTCGATACCATTCGGCTAAATTTAGAAAAAAAGGAACAAACTATCCTTTTTCAAAACCGTAGAGGATATTCTCCGTATATACAGTGCGACGACTGCGATACCATTGCGTCGTGTCCCAACTGCGATGTTAGCCTTACCTACCATTACAGCGGTCAAGAATTGCGTTGTCATTATTGTGGTTATCACGAGGCCATGCTTAGAACCTGTCAGGCTTGTGGCTCGGTGAAGCTACGAACACGAGGCTATGGGACTGAAAAAATCGAAGAAGAATTACAATTGATTTTTCCAGAAGCCAAAATTGCCAGAATGGATTTGGATACAACTCGTACCAAAACCGCTTTTCAGACTTTAATCAACGAAGTTGAAAGTGGTGCAGTCGACGTGCTGGTAGGTACACAGATGATATCGAAAGGCTTAGATTTTGAGAAAGTAAGTTTAGTTTGCATTTTCGATGCCGATCGCATGATTCATTTCCCTGATTTTAGGGCTTCGGAAAGGGCTTTTCAGATGTTGACCCAAGTGGCAGGCCGAGCAGGTCGACGCGATATTCAGGGAAAAGTGTTGATTCAAACAAACAATCCGCAACAAGCAATTCTACACCAAATTATAGCAGGCGATTACGAAGCTCTATATCGCTCAGAAATACATGAAAGGGAAGGTTTTTTGTATCCGCCCTTTACCCGACTCGTACGCATAACCATTAAACATTTTGAAGAAGCTATTGCCGAAAAAACAGCAAAGGCTTTGGCCGATCTTTTAGCCGAAAAACTCAGTAAACAACGAGTTTTAGGCCCCGAAAAGCCACTTGTAGAGCGTATCAGAAATCAATTTTTATTTGAGATCATGATTAAGCTTGAAAAGACTATTAATCTAAAAGGAGCAAAAAATTATATAACCGAGCAAATAGAGACAATTGCCACTAATAAGGAATACAAAGGGTCGAGTATCGTGGTTGATGTAGATTGTGGTTAAGCTGACCAATGGTATTTCTGGCAATGCTCATGTAATAATTATTGCACATACACAGCTAACTATAAATACCATTGCCAATGAAATTCCTAAGTATTCTTGTGCCAGTATTGGTTTTAGGACTGATGTCCGTATTATCGTATCAATACCCCAGCCTGTTGGGGGGCTTTGGTTTAATTGCTCTTGCCCTAACGTTGTTGTGGTTATACAGTGTCAAACTCCAAGACTCTAGTATTATCGATTCGTTTTGGGGAATGGGCTTTGTGCTGGTAGCGTGGTATTGGTGCTGGCTCAACAACGGTTTACAAAATCCAAGGGCGATATTGCTTTGTAGTCTTGTGAGTATTTGGGGAATTCGTTTATCATTGCATATCACGATTCGCAACCACGGCAAAGGCGAAGACTACCGTTATCAAGCATTTCGGGCAGCTCATGGTACATCTTATTGGTGGATTTCGTATTTTAGGGTGTATTTGCTACAAGGTGTGTTACTCTGGATTATTGCTGTACCCTTATTTTTTGCTCAATATACAAGCTTTACTACCTGGCAAATCGCCGATGTTTATGGCGTGGTGATTTGGTTGATAGGCTTTTTATTCGAGGCTATCGGCGATTGGCAACTGTCGCAATTCAAGAAAAATCCAGCCAATAAAGGATATGTAATGGACAAAGGCTTGTGGAAATATACCCGACATCCCAACTACTTTGGCGATGCGTTTCTTTGGTGGGGATATTTTTTATTAGCTGTTTCGGTGGGGGCTTCTTGGACAATCTTTAGCCCAATACTCATGACTTTTTTGTTGATGAAGGTGTCGGGGGTAGCATTGCTCGAACAAAAATTGGTAGAAACCAAACCCGAATACAAAGAATACGTAGAAAAAACCTCAGCCTTTTTTCCTCGTATTCCCAAACAAGGAAAAAGGTCATCATGATGTAGCACATTAATAAATTTTCAGGAGTGCCTTTTTATCTGCTAAACTTAGATATTAAAATCCTTGAGTGATGTTAATTTGCTTATAAACAATTAATTAAAACATAATTTGCTGAATTATTATTATACAAACACGTCTTCCTCATGAACAAACTATTTACCACACTACTGTTTATTGTAATGCTTCATATAGCTAGTTTCGCTCAAGAAATGCCCCCTATTTTACCTTTAAAAGACCGTGCCGTGGTTCAAGATCAACTTTTGGACGAACGTTTTAAAAGTGTATTGCCCAGCCTAATGCGGAAAAATGGTATTGATATGTGGGTAATCATTGCCCGAGAATACAACGAAGACCCAATTATCAAAACAATGTTGCCTTCAACATGGCTTAATGCTCGACGCAGAACTATTTTGGTGATTTTTGACAAAGGAGAAAAAGAAGGATTAGAAGCATTGGCTGTAGCCCGTTATAATGTTGGAACAATCTTTAAATCGGCATGGAAGCCTGAAGAAGAACCCAACCAATGGAAACGTTTGATACAAATTATGGCAGAACGAAACCCTAAAAAAATAGCCTTAGATATTTCTGAGCAGTATGCTCATGCCGATGGCCTAACGCACTCAGAACACCAAGAGCTAATGGCCAATATGCCTGAAAATCTGAAAAGTAAAGTAACCTCGGCTGAACGCCTCTGTGTGGGCTGGCTAGAAACTCGTACACCCCGAGAAATTGCCCTCTACGAGATGCTCGACCGAATTACACA
Source organism: Flectobacillus major DSM 103 (assembly GCF_000427405.1). Classification (NCBI taxonomy): domain Bacteria; kingdom Pseudomonadati; phylum Bacteroidota; class Cytophagia; order Cytophagales; family Flectobacillaceae; genus Flectobacillus; species Flectobacillus major. The sequence continues at coordinate 2,820,147 of NZ_KE386491.1, read as the reverse complement.
CCAGATTATAGCAGAAGCTTTTTCTGAAAAAGTAATTGTTCCGGGTGTTACTACTACCGAAGATGTAGTATGGTATTTGCGTGAACGAGTAGCCGAACTGAAGCTTGATACGTGGTTTCATCCAACGGTAGATGTGCAACGCCCCGACCCTGATAAAACGAACTGGCCTTACGACCGCCGCCCAGCCGAAGATGTAATTTTGCCTGGCGACTTGCTTCATTGCGATTTTGGTATTACTTATTTGAGGCTCAATACCGACGTGCAAGAGTTAGCCTACGTATTGCGTCCAGAAGAAAAAGAAGTACCAGCCTATTTGGCCAAAGCTTTGGCTTCAGGAAATCGCCTACAAGATATTTTAACAGGATTTTTTAAAGTAGGCATGACTGGTAATCAATTATTGGCGTTGTCGTTGCGAAAAGCCGAGCAAGATGGCGTAGTTGCACAAATTTATTCGCATCCAGTGGGGTATCATGGTCATGCGGCTGGGCCTGCTATTGGTATGTGGGATATGCAAGGAGGTGTTCCCGGCAATGGCGATTATCCTATCAACGAAAATACAGCTTATGCAATAGAGCTTAATGCCAAGGTAAAAATCCCTGAATGGGGCAATAAAGAAGTACGAGTAATGCTAGAAGAACAAGGCTTATTTGTCAATGGAAAGGTACATTATATAGATGGCCGCCAGAAACAAATTTTAACAATTCCAAGGCGTGACAAATTAAGTCATTTAGGACAGTAATTTTTTTTTGTGATATATTGCCAAAATACCCGATGTAATTTATTAATTTCATCGGGTATTTTAGTGAATAAACTTCAACTACCCTACAAATTGTTCATCTATTAATTAAATATTTAAAACAATGAAACGTTATTCTACACTTAGTTATCTAGTCGTGGTATTACTATGTCTTGGCTTTCGAGGTAAAGCCCAAGATGCTCCTCTCAAATTTGGGAAAATCTCGCCAGAAGAACTTGCCATGACACGTTATGGCAACGACAGCTCGGCCGCAGCCGTAATTCTATTCGATTATGCCAATGTTGGTTATCAGTACAACGCCAATGTAGGGTTACAAGTAGTTTTGACTCATCATAGGCGACTCAAAATCTTCAAAAAAGCAGGCTATGATTGGGCTACATTTTCTATACTTACGCACCTAAGCAAGCAAGGTAAAGAATATGTGTTAGACATAAAAGGGGCTACCTACCGTATGGTAAATGGCAAAATGCAAATAGATAAGTTGCAAAAAGATGCCATTTTTGAAGAGAAAAAAACAGACCAGCTTACTGTTACCAAAATTACCCTGCCCAATGTACAGGAAGGTGTAATTATTGAATATAGCTATAAAGTAGTGTCAGATTTTGATACAAATATACCTTCTTGGGAGTTTCAAAAAAGCATTCCTGTAGCTTGGAGCGAGCTACGTTTAGACATACCCACTTTTTATCAATTTCGTTTTCTCACACAAGGTTACGAGCCTTTTTATATCAAAAACGAAAGTCCTAATAGTATCAATTTTATTGGTATGGAAGGTAATATTAATAGTACTGCCCATAGAATGGTCGTCAAAGCTGCTCCAGCTATTAAAGAAGAACCCTTTATGACTACTATCGATGATTATGTCACCAAAATAGAATTTGAAATAGCGGCATATCACCCTCAGAATGCACCTTCAAAGAGTTTTTCGATTACATGGAACGATATGTCACAAGCCCTATTGGGTTATGACTCTTTTGGAAAACTCCTCAAAAGCGACGGTATGCTCAGAGATGTGGCCAATACCATAAAGGCTACCCATAAAGATACCGTTGGGCGTATCAATGCAGCATATTCTTATATCCAGTCGCATGTGGTTTGGAATGGCGTATCTAGTCTTTATGGCTCAGATACAAGAAAAAAGGTTTTTGAAAGTAAGATGGGCAATTCAGCCGATATAAATCTTACCTTGGTAGCCTTGCTACGAGAACTGAATTTGAACGCTAATCCTGTTATTCTGAGTACTCGTGAACATGGCCGTATATTATTTTCACACGTTTTAGAAAAGAAATTTAACTACGTTATTGCCCATATTAAATTAGGCCAAGTAGCAATGTTGCTCGATGCTACCGAACCATTCAGCTATGCTGGACAAATACCCATTCGGTGTTTGAATGGGCAAGGACGATTAATTGTCAATGGTGAAAATGATAAATGGGTGCCTTTAGTATCAGCAGATAAAAAAGAAGTTTTACAGTCTGGGGTATTTCGCTTATTGAAAAATGGCGACCTTGAAGGTGAATTGTCAATCACTTATAAGGGCTATACTGCACATGAAAAACGAATTTTGCTAGCTAAAGGAGGCGAAGCCAAATATCAAGAAACTTTGATGAAAGAATATCCTAATTGGCAAATCAAGAGTATAAAATTTACCGATGTAGCGACTTTGTCAGAACCGCTAAATGCTGTAATTAGCCTCCGAATGAAAGAAGTGGCTACTGTGGGGCAAGATAAAATTTATTTTAACCCTATGTTTGATTTACGACATGAAAAAAATCCATTCCAGAGTAGTTCTCGAAAGTTTCCTATTGATTTTGCCACACCTCTTACCGAGCTCTATACCATTCAGATTATTCTGCCTGACGGGTATATTATAGAAGAATTACCTAAATCTTTTCGCTTAGTTTTGCCAGAAGACGCTGGAAGTTTTAACTATTTGGTTAATTCACAAGACAGCAATGTTATTCTATTGATGAATAAGCAATTTATCAAGAAAGCAGTCTTTTTTGCCGAAGAATACCAGCATATCAAATCGTATTATGAATACATTTCACAGAAAGGAGCTCAGCAAGTGATTCTCAAGAAAAAATAACAATCCAATATACCATTCCTATTCACGATGAAAAGCATATTACTAATTGTTTTTATCTTTATTTCACAAATCGTACTAGCTCAAGACCTACCAACATTTCCGTTGGTTACAGCACAAGAGCTTCAAGCAAAAGTATATGCCAAAGATTCTACGGCCGAGGCTTATATAATCAATGATTATGGCTCTGGGGCTGTCTACGAAGGTGCTGAAGGCTATCAGGTTTCGTATAGGTATTGTATGCGAATAAAAATTCTCAAAAAATCTGCCTACAAAAGAAGTACAGTGACGGTGTATCTTTATGGACGAAATAGCGACACCCGTTATGAAAGTATCGAGGATGTTAAGGGTAAAACATACAACTGGGAGAACGAACAGATAGTAACAGAGGAGTTAGCAGAAAAGGATGTGTTTCATGCCAAAAGAAGTGATTCCTATGAAAAAGTAACCTTTACTTTGCCACAAGTAAAAGAAGGTTCAATTATCGAATATTCTTATACGATACATTCACCGTATCCGTTCAAACCCAAAGATTGTGTTTTGCAAACAGATATTCCTACGGTTCAAAGCGAATATAAATTTAGTTATCCTAATAATTTTTCTTATCGAATTATTACACAAGCTACCCAAGGTTTTTTTGCTACAGAAACTTACGAAGAGCGTAATCAACATCATAATTATCACTGGATTATGAACAATATTCCTGCTCAAAAGGAAGAAAATTTTGTAGCCAATATTGATGACTACCGACGTATGATTCATTTTGAATTAGTTGAGTATATTTTGGGAGGGATGTCTAAGCCTAAGTCGTTTTCAAAAACTTGGGAGGTTTTAGACAACGATATGCTACAGGACGACAATTTTGGGGCAACCATTAAAAAAATAGGAGCTTTTAACGAAACTACCGAATTACTGAAAGGCCAAAAGCTAGATACACTAAGCTTGGCCAAAGAGGTATTTCGTTTTGTACAGCAAAATTTTACATGGAATGGCGAGAAAAGCCTTTATACAAGTTCGGCGTTGAAACAAGTTTTTGAGAATAAAAGAGGCAATAGCTCTGACCTAAATTTATTGTTAATAGCACTGCTTCGACAAGTAGGAGTAGAGGCCAACCCCGTTATACTAAGTACTCGCGAACACGGCCTTATCTGGAAAGACTACCCCATGATTACTCGCTTTAATTATGCCATTGTTTACGTCAATATACAGGGTAAAAGTGTTTTCTTGGATGCTACCAGTAAAATACTAAACTGGGGTATGTTGCCTGCTTATTGTATGAGTTATGAGGGGCGACTTCTGGTTCCTAGGCATTCCCGTTGGGTTTTTATTACTACTCCTGAAAAAAGTATTGAATTAGTAGACATAAAAATGCAGCTAGCCAAAGATGGCTTGGTAAAAGGAACTATGGTATTGTCGGGTAATGGCTATCATGGAGTTGCTCTTCGTGAAAAAATGGGGATTCTTGGAAAAGAAAAACTCTCGAAAGAATTGTTAGAAAAACAACCTCAGTGGACTAATACCCAAATTGATTTTGAAGGGTTTGAGAATAATAATCAAGGCCAAATGCCCAAAATTGTAATTAATACCCAAATCAGTGACGCTTTTAACCAAGTAGCAGATAAAGTTTATTTGTTACCCTTTTTACAAGAAGGGCTCAAAATCACCCCTTTGAGTAGCCCCGAACGTACTTTTCCTGTAGATTTTACGTATTCGCAAGAAGAGATTATTTCGTGCAAATTTGAATTAGGTAACGATTATACCATAGAAGAACTGCCCAAAGGTATGCACATTGCCTTACCCAACGATGGCGGTCGTTTCTTCTATTCGGCTACTGTCGACGACAGCAACGTGCTGATTGTAGCTAGCCGTATTCAGTTGAGAAGGGCCTTTTATGCTGTTGAAGAATACCAAGCTTTGCGTAAGTTCTACGAGCAGATTGTGCAAAAGCATGGCGAAATGGTTGTTTTAAAAAGAAAATAAATGATGATGAAATACCTATTAATAGTAGTTGCTTTTTGCATGGGATTATCTGCCAATGCACAGTGGGGTGTTAGTAATATACCATCAGCCTTATTAGAAAACGCTCATGCGGTTGTCCAAATTAGCGAAACTACCCTGTCGATTAAAAACGCAGGGATGGGAATTCGCAAAAAACATATAGTAGTGACTATTTTAGATGAACAAGGCATGGACGAAGGTACATTGGTGGTTGCCTACGATAAGCTTACCAAAGTAAATCGCCTGGAAGGTATATTGTACAGCGCTTCAGGCGAAAAACTCAGAAAACTTAAAAAAGAAGAAATTCAAGACTTAGGAAATATTAGCGAAACCAATTTATTTGATGATTTAAGGTACAAGCTAGCTCAGTTCAAATATGCCGATTTCCCCTTTACTGTTGAATATTCGTACGAAGTTACCGACAAAAATTTGGCTATTTATGAACACTGGTTTCCTCATGCCAATGCCGCAGAATTAGCGATTCAGAAAAATACCTTAGCCATAGAAGTTCCCTATAATCTACCTTTGCGTTACAAAGAACTGAATGGGATTGCGGCAGCTCAAATCAGTAAGCAAGCCGAAACAACGATCTATACGTGGTCGGTAAGTAACTTGAAAGTGCATGAAGGCGAGGATTTTACCCCTAATTGGGCCAAAAAAGGGCCTGGAGTTATGGCATCGCCAAGTGTTTTTGAAATGGAAGGCTATAGGGGCGACTATACCACATGGCAGAATGTCGGGGTATTTGATAATCTATTAAACCAAAACCGTGACCAGTTATCGCCAAGTATTGTTGCTGAAATTCAGGTATTTACTGCTGCCGAAGCTACTAAAGAGGGCAAGGTCAGAAAGGTGTATGAATACCTTCAGCAAAAAACACGTTATATCAGTATTCAGTTGGGAATAGGAGGGTTACAACCTTTTGCGGCTCAGTATGTAGCCGACAAAGGGTACGGCGACTGCAAGGCTTTGAGCAACTATACCAAAGCTCTCCTCAAAACGATTGGTATAGAATCGTACTATGCGTCGATTCGGGCAGGGCATCACGAACCCGATATTTTAGTGGATTTTCCTTCTCAGCAATTTAACCATGTTATATTGTGTGTGCCTATGTCGTCCGATACGATTTGGCTAGAATGTACCTCACAAACTAATCCTTTTGGGTATCTCTCTAACTTTACGAGTAATCGACATACATTATTGGCAACACCCAAAGGTGGTGTTTTGGTAAAAACGCCTGCACTGACTGCCTCTAATAATACTGCTAACAGAAAAGCTACGATTAAACTAGATGCCACAGGAACAGCTAGAGCTACTTTAGATATTTCGTTTTCGGGAGCATTACAAGATATTTTTGCCGAAATAATGGAACTCAATAACACCGAAAAGCAAATAGAATATCTACCCAAATATTTGGCTTTGCCCAGTGCTAGCTTAGAGAAGCTTAATTGGCAACGAGAAAAAAGTAAAGTACCGAAGGTTCAACTTACTTGCGAGGCCAATTTAAAAAGAATAGCCACAGCAAGTGGCTCAAGGTTATTTGTTACGCCTGATATTTTTTTAAGTGAAGATTTTATCCCTAAAAATACAGGAGTTGCTAGAACTAACCCTATCGAGCTATTTGATACTTTTACCCATCACGACGAAGTTACTATTATGTTGCCTACTCATCAGGCTGTAGAAGTCTTGCCTCCTACACAAACGTTCCAATCTAAATTTGGGACATTTACTGTTAAATATACATTGAAGGATAACAAGCTGATTTATACTCGCCATTTTGTAAGAAATAATGGCATATTTGAAGCTAAAGATTACCAAGAACTTACAGATTTTTATAAGAAAATTGCAAAGGCCGATAAAAGCCAGTTGGTATTGAAGTTATAATGAACAAAAACAGGCTCTTAGCAGATAGTCGAGTTATTTGCTAAGAGCAGTATTAGGCATTTTTAAAATGGTTTTTTACCAATAATACGTTTGATAATCTCTTTGGTAAGTACAGGAATACTAAAATTATGGCTAATAGCATATTTAAAATCACCAGTATTGATAGTTTCGATAGGCTTGCCGTTTTCGCTGTGTTGTACTACCTCGCCAGTGGCAATATTGATAACATGCCGTAGGTTGAGGTTATTGGCAAACATATCCGACAAGCGTGGGCTATAATATACGCAATCTTCAAAGTAATAATGTGACACCTGCGACCAGCGGGTAACATTTCCGCCACGAATAGGTGTACCTCCATGAATCAGGTTAGACGACCAAATCAAAACATCTCCTTTATTCATGTGAATTTCTACTTTGGGAGTTCCCTGAGCCTGCATAAGCTCTTCCATAAAATCCTCATATTTCCAATATTCTGCATAATCTTTTTCGGGTTCTATACCAATATCAAAATAATTAAACTCTTTGGAACGGTGCGAACGAGGGTAATAGAATAGTGGGCCGTTGTTGGCATTGGTGTCTTCGAGGGCTACCCATACTCCACACATATATCGAGCAGGAATACAGCTAAAATGGATGGTGTCGGAATGGGCACGTTGTTGTGTACCAAATTTGAAATTAAGGGTTTGGAAAGGTATTGGCTCTCGTTCGTACAACAATCGCAATACATCAAATATCTGAGGCTGGCTAGCTAGTTCTTTTACAGATTGATATTTTTTCCATATATCTTGGTGACGCGCAGGCTGTTCGCCAAGGTTTTGAGGAAATTCCGCTTGCAAATCACTAATAACGGAATCAATTAACGGATGATTCACGGCATTTCTCAATACAATAAATCCTTCTTCATGGTAATGGGTTACTAAGGCTTCGTTTTCTTGCGAAAGTGAACGTTTTTTCAATAAATCATAGAAAAAGGGCGATTCTACCCATGGTAGGTTCATTTTTTCTGCAATGGATAAGTTCTTCATAATGATGGCGTAATTAATTGAATGTCTTTAGATTGAATAGCAAGATAAAAAAGTTTATAGATTTTTTGTAAGAAAATGTAGAAGCGGTGGGTTAAAATTTAGAAAACAGACCAATCTCAGTACCTTACTGCTACAGAAAACCTCTTTAGAACAGCTACCAATTGAGGTAAATATGTAGTAATATATAGCATACAAGGCTATGCCGGGGTAATTTCAATACCTAGAGTTGTTTTTGTTTTGTTCAAACAAAGACTAAAAGCGTAAAACGTGTAACTTTGCGGACTGAAAAACAATATCCTGCTAGGATTTTAATACAAATAGCTAATAATAAAAATACAATCTGATGAAAATATCACTTAATTGGCTTAAACAGTTCATCGAAATCAATGAATCTCCCGAAGAGTTAGATACCCTCCTTACTGGCACAGGGTTAGAGGTGGAAGGTATCGAACGTCACGACTCAATCCCTGGTGGTTTACAAGGGTTTGTGGTTGGCGAAGTGCTTACCTGCGAGCGATTTATGGTGAAAGAAAAACAGTTGAGCCTTACTACAGTAGATGTTGGCCAAGAAACACCCGCTCAAATTGTGTGTGGTGCTGCCAATGTCGATGCTGGACAAAAAGTGATTGTGGCTACTGTAGGTACAACTCTGTACGACAAAGAAGGAAAGGCCATTTTTACCATAGATAGAAAAAAGACTTATGGGCATTTTTCGGAAGGAATGATTTGTGCCGAAGACGAAATCGGTATTGGACATTCGCACGATGGTATTTTGATACTCGATACCGACCTGCCGAATGGTACGCCTGCAACCCAATATTTTAATTTAGAAGCAGATTTTCTTATCGAAATTGGTTTGACACCAAATCGTGCCGATGCGGCTTCGCATTTGGGGGTGGCTCGCGATATTAAGGCTGTAACACAACGCCCTCTACAAGTTCCTTCGATAGAGGCTTTTAAGGTAGAAAACAACAACTTCCCCATTGAGTTGGTGGTAGAAGATGCCGAAGCTTGTCCTCGTTTTTGTGGTGTTACCATCGATGGCGTAACCGTAAAAGATTCGCCAGAGTGGTTGCAAAAAGCGTTGATAACAATTGGTTTGCGTCCTATCAACAATATTGTAGACATTACCAATTATATCTGTCATGGCTTGGGGCAGCCTATGCACGCCTACGACTGGCATGCTATTAAGGGACAAAAAGTAGTGGTAAAAACGCTTGAAGCAGGTACAAAATTTACTACTCTCGACGAAGTAGAAAGAACCCTCGCCGCAACCGACCTAATGGTTTGTAATGCCGAAGAACCAATGGGTATTGCAGGTGTGTTTGGTGGTGCAGGCTCAGGTATCAAAGAATCTACTTCAAGGGTATATCTGGAAGTAGCGTATTTTGATCCTACTTCTGTTAGAAAAACGGCTCAGCGTCATGGTCTCAAAACCGATGCTTCGTTTCGTTTTGAACGTGGTACCGACCCCAATCTGAAATTGTATGCGTTGAAATATGCCGCTTTATTGATTCAAGAAATGGCTGGTGGAGTTATAGCGTCGGAGGTTACTGATTTTTATCCAATGCCAATCCAAGATTTTGTAGTACCTGTTTTGTACAAAAATGTTGACCGGTTGATTGGTAAAAAGCTGGATAAAGCATTAATCAAAAGTATTTTGGTAGCGTTGGATATTCAGATTACCGCAGAAACCGAAGAGGGTTTTACTGCAATCGTACCTCCATATCGTGTTGATGTAACACGTGAAGCCGATGTAATTGAAGAAATTTTGCGTATTTATGGCTTCAACAATATTGAACTCTCTGAGCATTTGGGTACAGACTATCTGTCGGATTTCCCTGCCAAAGACCGTGAAAAATTACAGGCCAAAGTGGCTACCTTGTTGGCATCGAATGGCTTCTCCGAAATTATTACCAACTCGTTGACCAAACCAGCTTATGCCGATTTAATCAAGGCTGATTTGACAGGCGAAAATGTTGAAATCCTAAATCGTCTTTCCGAAGACTTGGCCGTAATGCGTCAGTCAATGTTGTTTTCGGGTTTAGAGGTTTTGGCTTATAATATCAATCGTCGCCAGAAAGACTTGAGGATGTTTGACTTTGGAAAAACTTACCACAAAGTCAATGATAAATATGTAGAAAAACGCCATTTGGCAGTGTACCTTACTGGCAATACTGTAGCCGAAACTTGGCAAGAAAAAGCTAATAAAGTGGCTTTTCATACATTAGCAAATATTGTGAATAAGGTATTGAATAGACTTGGATTTAAAGACTTCCAAACAAAACCTATTGAGGGTTCTGCTACTTTTGAGTATGGTATTCAGTATGTTATCAACAAGAAAGAGGCTGTTAGTTTGGGCTTGGTAAAAGCCAAAGTAGCGAAGGCCGCCGAAGTGAAGCAGGGGGTATTCTATGCTGATTTTGACTGGGATTATTTGTTCAAACAATACAAAGAAAATGTTGTATTTGCTGAATTATCAAAATTCCCTGAGGTTCGTCGTGATTTGTCGTTGGTATTAGATAAAGAAGTTACTTTCGACCAAATTCAGAAAATTGCTAGACAGTACGAGAAAAACCTTTTACGCCAAATCAATGTATTTGATGTATACCAAGGCGAAAACTTGGGCGAAGGGAAAAAATCATATTCGGTAAGCTTTATTTTGCAAGATAACGAACAAACATTGACCGATAAGGTAATCGACAAAACAATGGAACGATTGATGGCTGCTTTTGAGAAAGAAATCGGAGCCGTGATTCGGAAATAAATTGTGGGGGCGTTGTGAGTTAGTGGATGAGTGAATGATAACGAATGTATAAGCATTGTTAACTTGTTGATTGATATATGCTTAATCAAATTAGTTGATTCAATCACTCATTCACAACTCACCCACCCACTAACTAAACAACTAAACAGGGTAGCCTTTTTCCTTGAGGGTATTTTCTACCTCAATTAATAGCTTTTTACCAAAACCAGCCCAGGTCATCATTTGTTTACTTTGGTAATACGCCCACAGCTCGTCTAGGCTATTAATGTGGTGTTTTTCGATAAAGTCTTTCAAATGTTTGTTACAGTTAAGTGATGTAGATAAGCCCGATGGGCTAGCAATTTGTGCAATATTTTGTTTTTCATATTGCTTAATTACACTTAATGCTTCAAGATACTGCGATTCGGAAATATAGTTCATAAAGTTATGATTAATGGTACTAGAAAAATATGCTTGTTATTTGATTATTTCTTTGTGAAATACTACCGTACCAGTAGTATCTATAATACTGCTTTTAAGCGAAGTTGGGGTAATTGTTAACATAGAAAAACTAGGCTGATTTGTGCCAAACAGCAAGTCAGGGTTGGGCCTGACCATATCATTGGCATAAGCACCTGCCGCTGCCACCATATAATCCACTTTACTATCGGGGCGTTTGATATATTGCGAATTGTGGCTATGGCCAGCAATATAAAGCTGTACTTTGTACTTTTCTAAGAGGGGCTTAATCAAATCAATCATTTCTGGCTGATTTCCTCTGCCTGTTCCTGCCGAATAAATAGGGTGATGCCCTATCACAATTTTCCATGTTTCTTTACTAGCATATAGCGTACTATCGAGCCATTTTAGTTGAGCAGTGGTATTCTGATTTAATATATCTGAATGTTTAGCACTATTGTTTCGATGTTCGTTAATAAATGGCGTTGTATCTAAGAAAATAAAACGAACAGAGGTGTTATTGGCTAACGATTTGGCAAAAGAATAATACCTACTAGGCATATTCCATCTTTTATTGATTTGATGATAGTTGAGTTCTGCCGTTGGGTTGCCCGAATAATCGTGATTCCCTAAAATAACAAACCAATCTTTCTGAATTTTGTCGCCTGTATAAATTTGTTCGTAAGACTGCTGCCAGTGGGGGTCGTTTAAGTCCTTTACACCATCTTCATAAAAGTTATCGCCAGTAGCAATAACAAAATCAATGGGTTCATTTTTGGCGGTATTATTCATTTGTTGGGCTACCTGCTTTTGGGCATATTGGCCGTAGCGCCCCCAGTCGCCAAGAACCAAAATACGCATAATACTGGGAGGTGGAATGCTTGTATCGTTGTTCATACTTTTACATCCTATTAGCAAAGTGAAAATGAGTACCGTATAGAGTACTTTCATATAAAATGGTTTTTTACGATATAATGGAAAGATATTACAAATTTCAGACCATTTTGTGAGAAAAAAAAACGTACAAAACCTAAATAATAGATTTTGTACGTTTGGTAACTGTCTGGTTATATGGATAATGCCTAAAAGCAGTGCAGGTATTATCAAAAAAGGTCCATGGGGTCTTCTACAACCCGCAAATTTTCATTAAATCCATCCAAAAAAGACATATTTTCGGGGCTAATATGAAAATCGAAAATATTGAAATTTTCTTGTAATCTTTTCAAATTAGCTGATTTAGGAATACTCGAAATACCATGTTGTATAGCCCAACGCAAGATAATCTGTGCAGGTGTTTTGCTGTACTGTGTGGCTATTGCCAGTAATTTGGGGTCGTTCATGCGTAAGCCTCGTACCAGCGGAGTATACGCCTGAAGCTGTATTTTCCTATTTTGACAGACTTCTACCAAATCTTTGTCAAACAAATAAGGACTTAGCTCAACCTGATTTACAGCAGGAACTATCGAATTATACGTTTGGAGTTCATCCAAGAATGGGATTAAATAATTAGCTACACCAATAGCCTTTACTCGCCCTTCGCTATAGAGCTTTTCGAGTGCCAGCCATGTTTCTTTGCGTGTAGCTCGAATAGGCCAATGTACCAGATAAAGGTCGATATAGTCGATACGAAGATTTTGCAAACTTTTATCAAATGCCCGCAAGGTTGGGTCAAAGCCTTGGTCATCGTTATGAACTTTGGTAGTCACAAAAATATCGGATCGTTGTACCAAGCTTTGCCTGATGGCATTGCCTATTTCGGTTTCGTTGTTGTACATAGCCGCCGTGTCTATTAGTCTATAGCCTGTTTCTAAAGCCCATGATACGGCCTGTTCGGCTTCTTGTTGGTACATATCATAAACACCCAAACCCAACAAAGGCATTTGGATACCATTGTTGAGCGTAGTGTATAATTGTTGATGTTGCATAATCAAATATGTGTGAAGATTTGTAAAAAAAAGGTACAGCCAAAAGTTGGCTGTACCTGTCGAGGGTATTTACCATTTTTCTAAACCTAGCAATTTTTTACCTAAATCGCTCAAAACAGCGGTTTGGTATCTATCTCTTTCAAAATTACGAGGGTCGCCAGGGAAAGCGTAGCCTTCTGGAGCAATACGATTTTTCCAAGAATTGACCCTCCATGCACGAAGGGCTTCATTATCTTCTTCGGCTGGCATCATCGAAATATATTGGGCTATTCGTACTTTGTCTCGGGTAAGGTTGGGACGAATGCCATGTGGTTGTAAGCTGTTGAATATCAGTAGGTCGCCAGCTTCTAGCTTTACTTTTACCATTTTTTCCTGAAAATCTGAAGTATCAGGTTTAAATCTATCTCGGTCTTCGGGTTGGGTAAGTTTCCATGTATCATAATTTCTAAATAACTCAGGAATACACTGAAATCCACCCATATTCTCATCGGTTTGGTCGGCCAAAGCCAATACACCTTGTACATTTTGAGGACGAGTTTCGGGGTCATAGTCCCAGTGAATAAAGCCTTTGAACACATGGTTTGGCCTCATGGGGAAGTTGAGATTGGCACGGTCGATAGTTACCCAGAGTTTTTCGGTACCCCAAACATCCACAAAAGCATCATAAACCCGTTGCATTTGGCGGTTTTCCCAAAGTAATTGATGATTGTATACTTCGACCATACCACTGCCTGCCAATTCTTTCATTTTCATTTCGGCTCTTGGAGCTGTATACCATGTGTCGGGATTATGAGGGTCTTTTTCTTCAAATTCCCATAAAAAGGTGGCTGTACGCTCGGCTTGCTCGCGAGAAATAGCATTTTTGATAATAATATAGCCATTATGTATCCAAAATTTCCAATCGTCTTCGCTCAATACACGTAATGGCTGGCCATTGGAGCGGTCGTTGAGGCTTATGTGGCTACTTGTTGCTGTTGATGGGTTGCCCGGAATATCTTTATGAGCAGTATTGGCCATCATAGTAGGAGTCATGGTTGGGGTCATTTGCATGATATTATTTGTTTTGCAATGTTTTAGATTGAAATAGTTATACAAATTTAATATCGAATAACCCGTAAAATCTTGGCTAATAATTGCCATTTTTTGAACAAATTTGACTATAATCGTATATTATTATTATATTAAAACAAATAAAGTACAATTTCTGAGGCTTATACAAGAATAACGTATCAAAAGATGAAGATTGTTTTAGAGGAATTTACGCCCGATTCTAATAGTTCGTTTAGGTTGTTGCTCAATCCTCGTTTGAGCCATATTTTTTATTGGCATTTTCACCCCGAATTTGAATTGGTTTATATAGAAGGAGCAAATGGCACTAGGCACGTTGGCGAGCATATATCACGTTATGAATACAACGACTTGGTATTTATTGGCTCAAATATTCCTCATCTCAACTTCGATTATATGGTAAAGACTGATTATGAGAAGGTTGTACTACAGGTACGTTCTGATTTTTTGGGTAATGCCTTTGGCAATGTGCCAGAATTATCAACCATATTTCGTTTATTCGAGCTGTCGAAATACGGTATTGCCTTTGGTACAGATACCAAAACACATATCGGAAAACGCCTCAAAGTAATTGCTCAATTGCCGCATTTCGAGCAGTTTTTGGAAGTACTAAACATTTTTCAGTTTTTGGCCAATACCAACGACTATACATTGTTGCATGAAAAACCCGTTGAAAATCAATATAATAAACGTGACCAAGAACGAATCAAAAGGCTTTATCAGTTTATAGACGATAACTACCAACGCAAAATAGAGTTGTCGGAGGTAGCTAGTTTGAGTAATTTGAGTGAGGCGGCATTTTGTCGGTATTTCAAAAAAATGACACGGGTTACTTTTGTCGAATTTTTAAATCACTACCGAGTTAACCAAGCCAAAAATCTATTACTTTTAGACAAAAACGTTACGGAAACCTGTTTTGACTGTGGTTTTGAAAGTATGTCGTATTTTAATAGAACTTTTAAAAAGCTCACAGGCGAGAACCCTTTGTCATTTAAAAAACGTTATTTTAGTGGGCTTTAGTAGCTAGTATGATGGCGAAATGCTCAGGTAAAAAAATAGGCTAATGCACACTTTCGACGCAATCAATTTATCGGTATCTAAATATGTAAGTTTTTTGGCCGACGAGTTGGCTACTTTCAATCAGATTTTAGGATATAAAAAAGTGCCTAAAAGAACCTTTTTGCTCAAAGCCCAAGAGGTTTGTAATATTGAGGCGTTTATTTTGAAAGGATGTGTCAGAACCTATTATTTAGATGAAAATGGGGCGGAGGTTATCTTACAGTTTGCCATAGAAGGCTGGTGGGTAAGCGATATTGCCAGTTTTCATGAACAAACCCCAAGCAAAATATTTATTGAAACACTAGAAGAAACAGAGCTATTATTCCTGAATCCTCAGAGCAAGGAAGAGTTGTTGAGTAAAGTACCCAAATTTGAGCGGGTATTCCGTTTGTTGGTACAGCGTAATTTGTCGGTTACCCAAAACCGATTGTTTAAAACTATTTCAAAACCTGCTTTAGAAAAATATTTAGATTTTTTGGAGCGGTATCCAAGTATTCCACAAAGAGTTCCACAGCATTATATTGCTTCTTATTTAGGTATTTCAGCCGAATTTTTGAGTAAAGTACGTGCCAAATTAGCCAAAAAATAAATCGTATTGCGGGGTATTTCTTGTTCTAGTTCAATGCTTTGGACAAAGTATTGATACAATTTTGTAGTATAAAAATTGATAAATATGGAACGCAAAGATTTTCTTCGTAAAGGCTTGTTTGGAACAGGTATGTTGGTAGCCTCTACAGCCGTTGGGTATTCGTTGAATCAACATGAAAACGACGAACTAAAACCTTTAGAAATATTAGGGTTTAATCACCTACCCAATCCTCAAACCAATACAATGGCTAATACAATCCTTCACAAAGCCGAAACCCGTGGTCATGCCAATCATGGATGGCTCAATAGCTACCACACTTTTAGTTTTGCCAATTATTATAATCCTGAAAGAATGCACTTTGGTGTTTTGAGGGTATTGAACGACGACCACGTAGCTTCGGGTAGAGGCTTTGGTACACACCCACACGACAATATGGAAATTATTTCGATTCCATTGGAGGGCGATTTGGAACATAAAGACAGCATGAACAATGTGGCTATTATTAAGCACGGCGATATTCAGGTAATGAGTGCTGGTACGGGTGTGTATCATAGCGAGTTTAATCGAAATGCCGATAAGGATACTAAGTTTTTACAAATCTGGATTTTTCCTAATAAGAAAAATGTAACACCTCGCTACGACCAAATGACATTGGACGTGGCCGACCGCCATAATAAATTACAACAAATTTTATCGCCCAATCCTAACGATGAAGGGGTTTGGATTCATCAAGATGCGTGGTTTCATATCGGAAATTTTGATAAGGATGTTGTCACAAGTTATCAAATCAAGCGTCAAGGCAATGGTGTTTATGCTTTTGTGATAAGAGGTAGCTTTACGATTGCTGGACAAACAGTAGATACTCGTGATGGATTTGGGATTTGGGATACCAACCAGTTTGATATTAAGGCCAATGTGGCCGATGCCGAAATCTTGTTGATGGATGTTCCAATGAGTATTTAGATCCAATATTTCGCACTCTTTATTAATTGATGTTTCTCTAAAATATCAACTAATAAAGAGTGTTTTCTTCAAACAACCATAAAGCTGTTTGAAACTTTGTTATTGTTATATAGGCTTGATAATGAACTTATAAGTTAATAGGATAATGCTGATTGGAGGGAAAATATGAGGGGCGTTGTGATAGTAGCTTTGTGATCAATCCGAATTTAATGGAATACCTTCAAGTAATAGCGTATTTGCCAAATCACTAATTTTTTCAATTATACTATACAGATTATTATGGAAACTATCAAAATACTAGTTGTTAGCCGCAATGAGTCTATCTTGCAAGTCGTATTACGACTTATCAACCAGAATCCTGATTGGCAAGCATTGGGTACAGAATCGTTGGAAGAAGCCCTGAGCTTATTTGCCCAAATTCCTTTCAATTTAGTCTTGTTAGGCTCTGGTATTAGCGAAGTAGAAGAGCAAACCCTAAGACAAGATTTACAAAAAATCAATCCTAATGTTATGGTTATTCAGCATTATGGCGGAGGTAGTGGGCTACTTGCCTGCGAAATAAAGTACGCATTAGAAACCCAAAAGGTATTGGGGTAATAACGAATAGATACTTTTTTATGAGTCAAGGGCTAAATTTCTGTAAGCGAGCGAGTCCAAAAACAAATTTTGTTGTAAATTAAGTAAGAATACAAAATAGCATTGGTAGTAATACACAAGTACTACCACAATATATTCGGTAATTTACTAGATTGACGAGTTTTATGGCAGAACCTATGGAAAAACAACCTTTATTTTTTGAGAAACAACGCTTTAACCAAGTTTGGATTTGGTTGATTATGATTGGAACAAACGGTGTATTTATATATGGCTTTATCAAACAGATTTTTCTGAAAATCCCCTTTGGCGATAACCCTATGAGCGATACTGCTCTTATTATTTCTACTATATTGATGTTGGTATTTAGTGTTTTGCTAAGAATAGTAAGTCTACAAACCATGATACTGAACGATGGGATTTATGTACGGTTTTATCCGATTCAGCAAGCATACCGAATCTGTCCATGGGAGATAATAGAGTCGGTGGCTGTACGAGAATACGACCCCATTGGTGAGTTTGGTGGTTGGGGGTATCGGGTAGGTTTTGGCAATAGTGGCAAAGCCTTTAATGTATCGGGTAATAAAGGGATTCAGCTTGTTTTTACTGACAAATCACGCCTACTAATAGGCACACAACAAGCCGAAGAAGTAACCAAAGTATTGGCTTCGCTCGGCAAAACTACGTTGTCATAAATTCATCAGAAGTAAATTCTATCCAATAGCCTTCAGGGTCTTGAAGAAAGATTTGAGGAGCACCATCGGGGCGGCGTTTAGGGCCTAAAAAGCTCAGGCCTTTGTTGCGAAGAAACTCTTCACAGTCTTTAATAGACTCTACTTCTACTGCAAAATGATTTTTGCGTGAGCCTCCTGTAATTTCTTCGGAAGTACGGCCAGCTATAATATGCAATGTATGAGTAGTACCCAAAGCAAACCAAGCTCCCTCAAAGTCAAAGTTGGGGCGAGGCAATATAGGTAGCTCCAACACATTGCCATAAAAATGGACCGTTTGAGGCAAATCCCGTACATACAATGCTACATGATTGATCTCTTTGATTTTCATGAGTTTTAATAAAAAATAGCCACACAAAATAACATGATTTTATGTGGCTACAGGGCAAATATTATCTTTTTGGAAAATTAGGAAGCTTCATTTTGCCGTCTTGTACACGGTTCATCATCTTCATCATTTTACGCATATCGTCAAATTGTTTCAACAAATTGTTGATTTGTTGTACCGATGTACCCGACCCCAAAGCAATACGTTTCTTACGAGACATATCTAATAACTCTGGTTTTTGGCGTTCTTTCGGAGTCATTGATTGGATGATAGCTTCGATAGGCTTGAAAGAGTCGTTAGAAATATCAACATCCTTTACGGCTTGTCCCATACCCGGAATCATACCCATTAAATCTTTGATGTTACCCATCTTTTTGATCTGCTGTAATTGCGAATAGAAGTCTTCAAAGCTAAACTGGTTTTGACGAATCTTTTTGTTGATACGTTCAGCTTCTTCCTCATCAAAAGCATTCTGAGCACGTTCTACCAACGAAAGTACGTCACCCATACCCAAAATACGACTGGCCATACGGTCAGGGTAGAATTGGTCGAGGGCATCCATTTTTTCACCAGTCGAAATAAACTTAATGGGTTTTTCTACAACGTGACGAATCGAAAGAGCCGCACCACCACGGGCATCACCATCCAACTTGGTTAAAACAACGCCATCAAAATCCAAACGTTCGTTGAACGTTTTGGCTGTATTTACGGCATCTTGCCCCGTCATCGAGTCTACAACAAACAAAATTTCGGAAGGCTTGATAGCATCTTTTACAGCAGCAATTTCGTTCATCATGGCCTCATCTACAGCCAAACGACCCGCAGTATCGACAATGATTACTTTTTTACCCAACTTGCGGCCATAAGCAAGGGCGTTTTGGGCTATATCTACTGCATTTTTGTTTTCTGGCTCGGCATATACTTCTACACCAACCTGCTCGCCTAGTACTTTTAGCTGGTCGATTGCCGCAGGACGATAAATATCGCAGGCAACCAATAATACATTACGACCAGATTTTTTGAGATACTGAGCTAATTTTCCTGAGAAAGTAGTTTTACCAGAACCTTGCAAACCCGCAATCAATATCACCGAAGGGTCCGACTTGAGGTTGATGCCTTGTACCTGCGACCCCATCAGTTTGACAAGTTCGTCGTGTACAATTTTAACCAACATTTGACCTGGGTCTACAGCAATCAAGATTTTTTGTCCCATTGCTTCTTCCTTGATACGGTCGGTAATTTCTTTGGCAACCTTATAGTTTACGTCGGCATCCATCAATGCACGACGAATTTCTTTGATTGTGGCAGCTACGTTAACGTCCGTGATGCGTCCCTTACCCTTGAGGGTACGCATAGCGGTATTGAGTTTATTACTTAAATTCTCAAACATTGTTGGTTATAGATATTATGATTATCCTAAAATCTTTAAAGTTCTAACTATCAGAACCGCAAAGGTACAAAAAAAATTAAGCATTAATAAGTTTATGCAGTATGATAAAGCCTTTTGACAAAGCCAAAGATACTATAAAGGAAAGCAGACGAAGTGGGGTATTGGGCTAGCCTAATGATGATACAAGAAAAACAACTGATATATCTGAATTGTCAATACTAAATTTAATCATTGATTAAATGATTGATAATTAGTAATTTGGCGTAAAAATAAGCACAACCAATATGAAAATAAAACCAAACCTTTGGGTACTCAAAACGTTGCTGTTAGTAGTATTGCTTTTGGTGCCGAAAGTGCTTCAGGCTCAGTACATTACTATAGACGAAGCTACGAATAAAGTAGTGAAAAAGGCTGGGAAATCAGGCTTTTTTGTGAATATGATAAAAGACGATAAAAATCCACTTTTGTACAAAGTCCTTGTCGACAATACTACGCAAGAACCTATCTTCGCTTATTTAAGAACCCGAAAATCGGCCGATTTTATAGAACACAAAAAGGCTATTCTCAAAGACTCAAAAGTAATCCTAAACCTAGATGTAGCGGCATTGGAAGATGGCGAATATACTTTTGTTATCAAGACCAACTCTCAATTTTATATCAAACATTTTTTGCTCACCAGTGGCGATCTGGTTTGTGAAAAAGTAGGAGGGAAGGAATCCCTAATCATCGATAGGAATATGCAGATTATCGAAGATTAGGGAAATAAGGCTATTCAAAAATTACGGTTTTGTTGCCTGCAATAAATACACGATCTTCAAGTACCAGTTTGAGGGCCTTGGCCAAAACGATTTTTTCAACGTCTCTACCAGCTGCTGCCATTTCTACGGCTGTTTTGGTATGGTTTACACTAATAACATCTTGGAAAATGATCGGTCCTTCGTCCAAATCGTCGGTAACGAAGTGGGCCGTAGCACCAATAATTTTTACGCCACGTTCGTAGGCTTGTCGGTAAGGATTAGCCCCAATAAAGGCTGGTAAAAAAGAGTGATGAATGTTGATTGTCTTGCCAGCGTAGCGTTTGGTAAAATCGGGCGTAAGAACACGCATAAATTTGGCCAATACCAAATAATCAAATGAATATTGCAATAACACCTCATGAATCTGGGCTTCGTGTTCTAAACGAGCGGCATCGTCGGTGCCTTTGGCAGGAATGTAATGGAACGGAATATTGAAACGCTCGGTAAGCGAACGCAAAATATCGTGATTGCCTATTACAGCTAAAATATTGATAGGCAGGTCTTTGAATTCATTCCTTGCCAATAAATCACTGATACAGTGGTGTTCTTTGGTTACCAATATAACAACGTCTTTAATCTCTTTTTTCGACAAGTTAATATTGGCACTATTGGGCAAAATACCTCTTAATCCATCTTCAATTTTTTCGGGGTCGCAGTTTCCCGAAAAAGCTACTCGCATAAAGAATTGATTTTTTTCGGTTTCCACAAATTCGTCGGTGCGTTCTACATTCAGGTTATTGAAAAACAAAACGCCTGTAATCTTATGCACAAGTCCTTTTTCGTCAGGACAATCAATTCTAAGTATATAATCGGTCATGTTGGTAATAAATCTAGCAAGTATTAAGCTACTTGTTGGAAATTGGAAACGTATCTGTTGTATTTGGATGGCAAAATTAGGCAATAGTCCTACTATTTTCACTAATCTATCTCATTAAGATTCAGAAAATTAATGGATTGGCTTATTGGGCTTCTATTTCTACCTGCATTTTTATATATTCAATTCCATCTTTTTCAAAGGTATTGCCTACAGCTTCGAGGCCAAATTTTTGGTAAAATGCCAATGCCGAAGTACGGGCATGACACCATAGGCTTTTGACTCCCCGACATCGACAGTCGGCAATAAGGTGTTGTAGCAATAGCGAACCATAGCCTTTGCCTTGTAAAGTAGTAAGGGTAGCAAATTTTCGGAATTGAGCAGTATTACCATGTACAAATAGCGAAATCACAACGATAAGTTGCGAGTCGACAAAAAGCCCAAAATGCAGACCATCTTCATCGTCGGGTAGTTGAACATACGCCAAGGGCTTGTGTGGCCACATAACTTGCTGGCGTAAAGGCCACGTTTGCTGAGCCGAGATATTTTCTATTTGGGGTGTTGAAAGAGCTAAATCCATGAGCAATAAAAAAAGAAAGGGTTATTTTTTGCAAAAAATAGCCCATGTTTTTGACATAGAATATTCTAAGATAATGGTAAAAAATTACTTCAATCAAGACAATTGAGCCACTAAACTTACTAAAAAAATAGAAAACTATATGTTTTTTAGCAATGCTTTGGCTAAAAAACTAACGATTCTCAGTAAAGAAAATTCCCTACGTATCAATTCATTCCGTACATTTGCAGTCGAAATATGCATAACTATTCACGCATCATTAATAACGAATAACGTTTTCATACAAAAATGGGAAAAATCAAAGTTGCAAATCCTGTCGTTGAGCTAGATGGCGACGAAATGACTAGAATTATCTGGAAATTCATCAAGGATAAATTAATCATTCCTTACTTGGATTTGGATATTAAATACTATGACTTGGGCATGGAGTACCGTGACGAAACGAACGACCAAGTTACAGTTGATGCTGCAGAGGCTATCAAAAAATACGGTGTAGGTATTAAATGTGCTACAATCACACCTGATGAGGCTCGTGTAAAAGAATTCAACTTGAAACAAATGTGGAAATCACCAAACGGAACTATCCGCAACATTTTGGATGGTACTGTTTTCCGTGAGCCTATCGTTTGTTCAAATGTTCCTAGATTAGTTCCAAACTGGACTGCTCCAATCATGATTGGTCGTCACGCTTTTGGTGACCAATATAGAGCAACTGACTTCTTGACAAAAGGAAAAGGTAAATTAACAGTTACTTTCACGCCAGAAGACGGTTCTGAACCACAAACTTTTGAAGTGTTCAACTTCAAAGGTGATGGTGTTGCTCTTACAATGTACAACACTGACGAATCTATCCGTGGTTTTGCACACTCATGTTTCAACATGGCTTTGAGCAAAGGATGGCCTTTATATTTATCTACGAAAAATACCATCTTGAAAAAATACGATGGTCGTTTCAAAGATATTTTTGAAGAAATCTACCAAGCAGATTACAAAGAGAAATTTGTAGCAGCAGGAATCGTTTATGAACACCGTTTGATCGATGACATGGTGGCGTCTGCTTTGAAATGGAATGGTAACTTTGTTTGGGCTTGTAAAAACTACGACGGCGACGTTCAGTCTGATACAGTAGCGCAAGGTTTTGGTTCTTTAGGTTTGATGACTTCTGTATTGGTTACGCCAGATGGTACTGTAATGGAAGCTGAAGCTGCTCACGGAACTGTAACTCGTCACTACCGTGACCACCAAGCTGGAAAACCTACTTCTACTAACCCAATTGCTTCTATTTTTGCTTGGACTCGTGGCTTGGAATTCCGTGGTAAATTGGACGGTAACGAGGAGCTAATCAACTTTAGCCAGACTTTGGAAAAAGTATGTATCGAAACAGTTGAGTCTGGTAAAATGACTAAAGACTTAGCAGTGTGTATCCACGGAAACAAAGTTTCTCATGGTGAACACTACTTATATACTGAAGAATTCTTGGCGGCAATCGACGAAAACTTGAAAGCTGCTTTGGCAAAGTAATAACAGAATTACTATGTTGCAAAAAACTCCGTAGGTGTTCAATACACTTATGGAGTTTTTTGCTATATAAGCCAAAAATATTAAGGTATATAGATGAGCGTTTTGCCTGGATATGAGGAGGTGTTTTTGGCGTGAAAGGTATATAATTTTGGTATGAGTATTATTATTGCCATATTGAGGCATGCTACATCTAAATACAAACTTATAAGTAAATCGATGAAAGCTATTGTTTTGTATCGTTCATCAGTTTTATTCGACAATAGAAAACAAGCTTTTACTATTTGCTTTATTATTGTATTATTGTCCGTTATTTGCTCAAAAAGACCTTTCCGATGGCTATGTAGTCATATTTCCGAACGATACCTTGCGTGGGCAAATTGTTAACAAGGAATGGCGGAAAAACCTCAAAACAATCACTTTTGTATAGCCAGACAATACGACCAAAGAGTACGCCCCACAGCAGATTAGGAGTTTTGGCCTGTTATCGAGCGGAGAACGCTAGGAAAGCTATACGGTATCGATGGACTTGGGAAGCATAGACGACAAAGAAATTTATGCCCATAACAGTAATCCAATTACGGTTCAGGTAGTGGATATGGTATATTTTAAGAATGTCGTCCAATCAAACCAATGCCTTGTACGAAAGGCCCCTAGAACTTTCGGGAATTTATTTGGGTATTGGAGCAAGTAGAAAGAACTTCAAGCTGAAGGTGCGTTATGAAGATATGTTTAATAGTATCAATTGGTTGCTAGCAGCTACAAAAGCTTATAATATTAATTTGCTACTGAAATATCGCATCAAATAAAAAGGTTATTTCGTCAAAATTGACCCTTGTAAGAACTTCGTGTTTTTTGCAAGGGTTTTGCTTACCTCAAAAGAACAGTCGATAATACGATAAAAACTGTATTTGGGCTATTTTATCAACGAGAATCCCATAGATTTCTTAACTTGAAAGGATATTTCGTTTAATGATAGACCAAAATTTTCATCAACATGAAAAAAACAACCTTTATTGTATTATCACTAATAGCATTTCAAACATCTGCCCAAAAAATTGTTCAACGAGACCCCGTTATCGAACAATTGGTTACACAAGTCAACTCCGACAGCCTCAAGTCGCATATACTCAAGCTTGTAAGTTTTGGTACTCGCCATACTTTAAGTACTACTACCGACAAGAAAAAAGGTATTGGGGCTGCTAGAAATTGGGTTTTGAGTCGTTTTCAAGAATTTGCCAAACAGTCGGAAGGACGAATGACAGCCAAAATAGATGCCTGGGTATTAAAACCCGATGGTAAGCGTGTCGACAAAGACCAAGATATGGGCAACGTAATGGGTATTTTGAAAGGAACTGACCCCACCGACGACAGAATTTTCTTGGTGTCGGGACACATCGACAGCCGTGTTTCTAATGTCATGAATCGCGAATCAGATGCCCCTGGAGCTAACGACGACGGTTCGGGTACAGCTACTGTAATTGAGCTAGCTCGGGTAATGTCGCAAGCCAAATTCCCTGCAACGGTTATCTTTTTGGTAGTAAGTGGCGAAGAACAAGGGCTTTTAGGAGCAGATTATTTGGCTCAGAAAGCCATAGACGAAAAATGGAATATAGAGGCTATTCTCAATAATGATATTGTTGGCTCAAACAATAGTAACGAAACACGTATTATCGACAATACCCGAGTTAGGGTATTCAGTGAAGGATTACCTGTTTTTGAACTAGATAAAAAAGCAGCAAGTATTCGTAATATGGGGCAAGAAAACGATGGCAAGGCTCGTCAGCTGGCTCGCTATACCAAAGAAATTGGAGAACGATATGTCGATAATTTAGAGGTAGTAATGGTGTATCGCAACGACCGTTTCTTGCGTGGAGGCGACCACACACCGTTTGTCAATCGTGGCTTTGCGGCTGTGCGAGTAACCGAGATGAATGAAAATTTTGAACACCAACATCAAGATTTAAGAACAGAAAAAGGTACTCAGTACGGTGATTTACCCGAATTCATGGATTTTGAATACCTTCGTAAAAATACTGCTATGAACTTGGCTACACTGGCCAATTTGGCCAAAGCCCCAGCTACGCCCCAAAATGTCACTATCGATACCAAGTCGTTAACTAATTCTACCACGTTGTTTTGGCAAACCCCTAAGTCGGCGGGCAAGGTAAAAGGATATTATGTTTTGGTTCGAGAAACGTATCAGCCCTTCTGGCAAAAGAAAATTTTTACGACAAAAAATGGCATCAATTTACCTTATTCAAAAGACCATTACTTCTTTGCTGTTCAGGCTGTGGGTGAAGATGGCAACGAAAGTTTGCCTATTTTACCAAAAGTAGGTATGTAATAGAGCTACAAGGTACAGTCGCTTTTTATAGATAGCCAAGCGTTCAACGAATCACTTGGTTAATATTCTTTCTATTGACAGGCGGATAGCTTTGCCTGTTAATAGAAAGTTTAAATCAGATAATTGTTTTGGAGAGAATACCTTATTCTTTTCAACACCATTATTCGCAAATCACCAATATGCTGAGTAATTTACATAAATGTAACTTTACGATGAATTAATTATGAATTTTGTATAAAATATACTGGATTTCAAAGATTAGCCCTAATTTCAAGGACTAATTCTGAAACAAATGCCAGTTATCAAACACTCTGATTACCAGCCACCTTTTTGGCTGCCAAATGGTCATTTTCAAACCATTTACCCTTCACTGTTTCGTAAAGTAGAGGGCATCAACTATCAGCGTGTCCGTTTGGATACCCCCGATCACGATTTTCTGGATTTAGATTGGTCAAAAGTACCACCACTGTCAGCCCACAAAAGCAACCCACTCCTGATTCTTTGTCATGGCCTCGAAGGCGACTCTACCCGACAATACATTACGGGTATGGTAAGCCTATTTAACCACAAAGGATTTGATTGTTTAGCATGGAATTACAGAAGTTGCTCGGGCGAGGTCAACAAGCAACTTCGATTTTATCATAGCGGAGCTACCGACGACTTGGACTTTGTGGTTAGGTATGCCAGCAAAACGTATACCGAAATATACCTGATGGGTTTTAGCCTAGGGGGCAATCTTACCTTGAAGTATTTGGGCGAAAAAGGCGAAAATCTTGCTCCTGAAATCAAAAAGGCTGTAACATTTTCCGTACCTTTGCACCTTTCTGGAAGTAGTAGCAAAATGGAAAGCTGGCAAGATTGGGTTTATACCCGAAGGTTTAACAAAACCCTTACCAAGAAAATCCTAGAAAAAGCAAAGTATTTTCCAGAAAAAATCAACACTTCAAATATATCAAAAATTCGTACTTTACGAGATTTTGATAATTATTACACTTCACAACTCCACGGATTCAAAGACGCAGAAGACTATTACCACCGTAATAGTTCGGTGTTTTTTATTGATAAAATTGCCATACCCACATTAATTGTAAATGCCCAAAATGACCCTTTTTTATCAAAAGAATGTTTCCCTTTTGATAAAGCCAAGTCGCTAGAAAAGGTTTATTTTCAAGCACCCGCCAAAGGTGGTCATTGTGGCTTTTTACAAAAAAAATTTGAAGGAATACTCTGGTCGGAAAATAGAGCTTTTGATTTTTTGACTCATTCATAAATTGTATTTATTATCAATAATTACGTAGGAAAAGGCTTTGACCCTGACTTACAATACAGCAAGAAAATGTTGACAAAGACAGCAGAACAACAAGTAAACTTCGTCATTGATTTTGATAGTACTTTTACCAAAGTAGAAGGACTAGACGAACTCGCAGCCATAGCATTGGCTGGTCATAAAGATAAAGACAAGATTGTCGGTGAAATCAAAGCCATTACCGATAAAGGAATGTTAGGCGAAATAGGATTTGCAGATTCCTTAAAAGCAAGAGTTGCATTATTGCCAGCAAACCGCGAGCATGTAGCTACTTTGATTGAGTTTTTGATGGGAAAAATCTCAGATTCATTTGCTCGTAACAAAGAGTTTATTAACCAATATAGCGAAAATATCTATATCGTATCGAGTGGCTTCAAAGACTTTATTGTACCTGTAGCCGTATCGATGGGCGTAAAAGAAGAAAATGTCTATGCCAATACTTTTGTTTACGATACCGAAGGTAATATTATCGGTTATGACGAAAGCAACCTTCTTTCGCAGGATAAAGGTAAAGTAAAATTACTCCAAGATTTACACTTGGAGGGCGATGTATACGCCATTGGCGATGGTTATACCGACTACGAATTGCGTGAATCGGGCTTAGCCAATAAGTTTTTTGCTTTTATCGAAAACGTAGAACGCCAGAAGGTCGTAGAAAAGGCTGATGAGGTAGTAGGGTCGTTAGATGAGTTTTTGTATATCAATGGTCTAAGCCGTGCCCAGTCATATCCAAAATCAAAAATTAAGGTATTGTTATTGGAAAATGTACACCCAAAAGCCGTTGAAGCTTTCAAAACGGAAGGTTTTCAAGTAGAGCTTTTAAAAGGGGCATTGGACGAAGAAGAACTAATTCAGCGTATCAAGGGTGTATCTATTTTGGGCTTACGTTCAAAAACCAACTTGACCAAACGTGTATTAGAACATCCCAACGCTAGCCGTTTGATGGCTGTAGGGGCATTCTGTATAGGTACTAACCAAATTAATTTGGAAGAGTGCGAAAACAGAGGTATTGCCGTATTTAATGCTCCATATTCAAATACTCGTTCGGTAGTAGAAATGGCTATTGGCGAAATGATTATTTTGACACGTGACATCATGACGAAGTCAAATAAAATGCACGCTGGAAAATGGGATAAATCGGCTACTAATTCGTATGAAATTCGTGGTAAAAAACTCGGATTAGTAGGTTATGGTAGTATTGGTACACAGTTATCGGTAATTGCCGAAGCTATGGGTATGGAAGTGTACTTCTATGATGCTGTAGATAAATTAGCATTGGGAAATGCCAAAAAATGTAAAACACTTGAAGAGTTATTGAGTGTTGCTGATTTTATATCGTTGCACGTAGATGGCCGCAAAACCAACGCCAATATCATAGGCGAAAAAGAATTTGCCTTGATGAAAGACAACGTGATTTTTATTAACCTATCAAGAGGTCACGTTGTAGAAATCCCAGCCTTAGTAAATGCCCTCAAGTCGGGCAAAGTATGGGGAGCAGCTGTAGACGTATTTCCATACGAACCAAAAACCAACGACGAAGAGTTTATCAATGAACTCAGAGGTTTGCCAAGAGTTATTTTGACTCCACACGTAGGTGGCTCAACCGAAGAAGCTCAGGCCAATATTGGCGAGTTTGTGCCAAGTAAATTGTTGCAGTTTATGAACAACGGTAGTACTTATGGCTCGGTCAACTTCCCAGAGCTACAACTACCAGCACTCGAAGATGCCCACCGTTTGTTGCATATTCACCACAATGTGCCAGGTATTTTAGCAAAAATGAACGGAATATTTGCTAAATACAATGTGAATATCAAAGGTCAGTACCTAAAAACAACCAACAATATTGGTTATGTAATTACCGATGTTGCCAAAGAATATGCCGACGAAATCGTAGAGGAATTGAAAGGAATCGACAATACGATTAAGTTCAGAATGTTGTATTAAGCGTTTATATTTGTGCCACGATTGTCGTGGCACAAATTATTTATAAGGGTATATTTCAGCATTTCATCACAACACTATGATTAAGAAAATAACGATTCAAAATTTCTTTAGTTTTGGCAATGAACAAACCATCGAATTAAATGCTGATACCAATGTTCTGCTAGGAATTAACGGAACAGGAAAATCAAATTTCATTAAGGCGATATGTTTGTTGAAAGCTTTTTTAAATGCGAGTGAATTTGAAAAGTTATTTATGCAAAAATGGGGAGGCTTTTCTGGTGCTTGTAATTTTATACATCCTGATGCCTCTACAATTTACTTACGTTATGATTTTGATAAAAATGTTGTAAAGAATGTTGACGATACTTTCACTAATGATAATTACCATATTGAATTTACAATAAGAAAAATTGGAAATTCTTACGATATTTTGGTAGGAGATACCACTTTGGAGGTTGCTGATCAATTACTAAAAGGCATCGAAATATACGACAATTTCGATACTACTTTTGAAAGTCCCATCCGTCAATTGTCGCCTTACTATTCGGAAGTAAACCTTTTAAGTGATGGTAAAAATCTGACAGGATTGTTAAGTTATTTGAATGGGAATTCAGTAAAAGCTTTTGATAAACTGGTAGAAGAGTTTAAAAAGATTAATCCAAACTTCAGAGAACTTGTTTTTACCACTCCTATTGCGGGTAAAAGCTTACTTTCTCTAAAAGAAAAAAACTTAGATAGAGCCATTACTATTGAGCATATTTCTGATGCTACTTTAAGGTACTTGCTATTGCTTTCAATCTTCTATAACCCAAATAGAGGAAGCGTAGTATGTATTGACGAACCAGAAATGGGCTTACATCCAGATATGATTAATGGCGTTGCAAGGGGTATCAAATATGCTGCACAAAATGGCACACAAATGATTATTGCGACGCATTCGCCTTTGTTATTAAATGCTTCTGAATTAGAAGATTTAATGATTTTTGAGAAAAATGAAAGGAATGAAAGTATCGTAAAGAAAGTATCACTTAATAATTCAGCAACTCGACCCTGAAAAACTCAAGTACCAATTTGAAGATTTCCATAATTTACTGAACAAGATTAAAGCACTATTGATTCATGCGTAAAACATACTTTACCCCAGGACCAGCCGAACTTTTTCCAACTGTTGAACAACACTATCGCGATGCGTTTGACCTTCAATTAGGGTCTATTTCGCATCGTTCTGCTCAGTTTCGTAAAATTTATCAACATACCGTCGAGCAGTTGCGTACGTTGATGAATATCCCTGAATCTTCGGGTATTTTCTTTACTGGCTCTGCAACAGAAATTTGGGAAAGAATTATCCAAAATACGGTTGAGTTTGAAAGTTTTCACTTGGTAAATGGCTCGTTTTCAAAGAAGTTTTACGACTTTTCTAACGAGCTCAACAAATTTGCTCATAAATACGAAAAACCTTTTGGCGAAGGGTTTGACTATGCCGAAATCCAAGTTCCTGAATATGCCGAACTGATTTGTACTACAGCCAACGAAACGTCGTCGGGTGTACAGATGCGTCCTGCAGAAATTCATAAACTTAAAAGAGCCAATAAAGATAAATGTGTGGCTGTAGATATGGTGTCGTCGGCTCCATATCCTGATTTGGATTTTGAAACAGTAGATACGGCTTTCTTTTCGGTACAAAAATCATTTGGAATGCCTGCTGGCTTGGGTTGTTGGATAGCCAACCCTGCTATGTTGGATAAGGCCAAAAATCTCAAAAAAAATGAAGGGGTTATTGGTACGTATCATTCATTGCCGTCGTTGTGGAAAAACTTTGAAAAGTTTGAAACACCCGAAACCCCCAATGTACTAGGGATTTATGTATTGGGCAAAGTAGCCGAAGATATGAATCGTATTGGTATCGACAATATCAGAAAGGAAACTGAACGTAAGGCTAAGCTGCTGTATGATTTTGCAACAAAATGTGATTTCTTAGAAATTTTTGTCAAAAATCCAGAACACCGTTCGCAAACAGTAGTAGTAGTAAATACTATCGACAAGCCTGCTGCCGAAATTATTGAATCAATCAAAGCTTCGCACAATATGGTGATAGGCTCGGGCTATGGCGATTTTAAGGCTACTCAGTTGCGTATTGCCAACTTTGCGGCTGTCAATACCGAACAAGTAGAACAATTGATAGATGCCCTAAAGGCTTTATCATAGTAATAAAGACCTTATTTTATACTAACAAAACTATTTAAGCGTATTTGGGGGTGGGTGTATAAAATAAGTTTGAAATCAGAAACATACCGCTCGGTATCATAATTGCTTTTAGAGATTCATTAAGGTTCTCTATAATTATAAAAGTTCAAAGAACATCAACAAGCCCTTTCCAAGAATAAAACCTTGTAAGGGCTTGTTTTTTTTATGTATTTTTGAAAACCATTTGGGGGAAATACCTCCAAAATATCCTTTTATTTATCTCAATATAAAAATTACTTAACTGTGGAAACTGAAAACAATCAAGTACCTCCAACTCGTTGGGGCATTATAGGCTGTGGAAAAATTGCTGAAAAATTTGCCGACGATTTAATGAATGTTCCTAATGCCAAACTCAATGCGGTAGCCTCTAGAAGCTTGGAAAAAGCCCAAGCTTTTGGACAGCCTTATCATTGTCCTCATGCTTTTGGGAGTTACGAACAACTAGCTCAAAGTGGCTTGGTTGATGTAATATATATTGCAACACCACATGCCCAACACTGCGAAAATACCCTCATGTGCCTTGAGGCGGGTGTACCTGTTCTTTGTGAAAAAGCTTTTGCTATCAACACTTCGATGGTAACAAGCATGATTCAAAAATCGCAAGAGAAAAAGGTTTTTTTGATGGAGGCTATTTGGACTCGCTTTCATCCTGCTATCAATCAAATAGAAGATATTATTAAAGCTGGTACTATTGGCCAAATCGTACATATTGTAGCTGATTTTGGTTTTTTGGCCGACATAAATCCAGAGGGTCGCCTTTTCAATCCTGCTCTTACGGGTGGTTCGCTGATGGACATCGGAATTTATCCTTTGTTCATTAGTAAACTTTTACTGGGCAAACCAACACAGGTAAAAGCGGTAGGAGTGATGGCTCCAACAGGGGTAGATATGAATGTTTCGGTGGCTTTGACGTTTCCAAATGGTGCTACAGCTTCGTTATTTTCAACATTGGCTGCTCAAACAGATACCACATGTACGATTTATGGCTCGAAGGGTAAAATCTATATTCATGGTCGTTTCCATGAAACACATGGCTTTACATTAACCCTCGATGGCGAAGAACCACAGGTTTTTGCTACAGAACGTAATGGTTGGGGGTATGGCTATGAGGCTTCCGATGTACAACGCTGCTTGGCCGAAGGTCGTATTGAAAACGATAAATTACCTCTACAGTTTAGTTTAGAACTAATGGAGCTGATGGACGAAATTAGGGCTCAGATTGGACTCAAATACCCTCAAGAAGTGTAGTATAGGTACGTTCTTTATATAAAAAAAGCAATGACATATTTAGCAAATCCAACACGATACCAACAGATGGAATATCGCCGTTGTGGAAAAAGTGGTTTGAAATTACCAGCTGTATCGCTTGGCTTATGGCATAATTTTGGCGGTGTAGATGTCTTTGAAAATTACCGTAAAATTCTTCGTTTGGCCTTTGATAGCGGTATTACGCATTTTGATTTGGCCAATAATTATGGGCCACCGCCAGGCTCGGCAGAAGAAAACTTTGGTATTTTGTTGAAAAAAGATTTTGCTCTTTATCGTGACGAATTGATTATCTCTACCAAGGCTGGCTATACCATGTGGGAAGGCCCTTATGGCGATTGGGGGTCAAAAAAATATTTGGTATCGAGTCTTGACCAAAGTTTGAAAAGAATGGGACTTGACTATGTGGATATTTTCTACCATCACCGTCCCGACCCCGAAACCCCTTTGGAGGAAACCATGGCGGCGTTGGATTTGATTGTACGCCAAGGAAAGGCTTTGTATGCTGGGATTTCTAACTATGGAGCTGAGGATACAGCCAAGGCTGCCCAAATCTTGAAGAAGTTGGGTACTCCTTGTGTTATTCATCAACCCAAATATTCGATGTTTGAGCGTTGGGTAGAAGGAGGGCTTTTAGATGTGCTTGAAAATGAGGGAATTGGATGTATTCCTTTTTCTCCTTTAGCTCAGGGGCTTTTAACTGACAAATACCTCAAGGGTGTTCCCGACGACTCTCGTGCGGCAAAAATTCATGGTTTTTTACAAAAAACAGCTATTACAGACGAAACTTTAGCCAAAATTCAGCAACTTAATACACTGGCTCTTGAGCGTGGACAAACATTGGCTCAAATGGCCTTGTCTTGGATTTTGAAAGACAAACGTATAACATCGGTATTGATAGGTGCTAGCCGTACAGAACAACTACAGGATTCGCTTAAATGCTTGGATAATCTTCTTTTCTCGACAGAAGAGTTACTTTTGATTGAGGAAATTTTGTAAGAAATATTTAGAAAGTATATACAATACGAAGCCGCCCTGATTACTGAATAATGATACTAGAGAAAAGACTTTTACGAATCCATTTTCTCTTTTTTATTACTAAATAATTACATGGTTCAGTAATCAGGAAATTAGTTATAACTCATCAGCAATATGCAAGACGTTATTCATAAACTCTACGATAGAATTATACTGGTTCAAGCTTTTTGGGAACAACTCTCAGAAGAACAACGTCGGGCCAAAGCTTCTCCCGAAAAGTGGAGTATCAAAGAAGTACTAGGGCATTTGGTCGACTCTGCACAAACGAATATTCGCCGTTTAATCGTTGGGCAGTATCAGGCTGAAGCTCATATTGTGTATCAGCAAAATCATTGGGTACAGGCAGCAGACTATCAGCATTATGATAGCCAAAATCTTATGCTATTATGGGTTTTACTCAACAAGCATTTTGCTCAGGTACTCAACAAACTTCCTACCGAAAAGTATGGTGTTTTGACTAATTGGGGCAAAAATGCTATTCCTAAAAACAAAGAGAAGGATTTGGTGTCGCTTGAATTGGTGGCTTACGACTATATTCAACATTTAGACCATCACCTTCGGCAAATGGGTCTAAATATTTAAGTTACAAAGTATTGTAGAAGTCATTTTATTTAGGCATTTTTATCAAACAATCGTTTGATAAAATAAAAATTTGATTATGGACTTTATACAATTTATACAAAAGGGGCTTAGCAATAACAATGCGAAAGTTGCTAAAATTTATCAGGATGTATCTCCAGAAGAATTGTTTTTCCGACCTTACAGCAAAGTCAATCATTTAGCATGGGAGTTGGGGCATATCGCTTTTGTTAGAAATACACTTATTAAGCTGCTCAATCCCGATGAAAAGTTGAGCTTATTTAGCAACGAAAAGGTCATTTTTGCTCCTAAAACACCTTTACAACCTAACGAGGTATTTCCACCTTTAGAAGAGCTATTGAATGCTTTTAGCCAAAGAGGCGAGCAACTATTAGTGCTATTATCGCAAGCATCGCCCCAACATCTGGCTTCTGTAAGTCCATTTAATTTGCCTTTTGTGGGTGTTACGGTTGAAGAACAATTGAGTACTTTTTTTCTCCACGAGTACCAACATTTGGGTGAGATAGGTTATCTCAAGAATATTATTACCAGATTACGATTTGAATAAGATATGCTAAATCAGTGCCTAACCACTATTTTATTTTGAAGTGCATACCAATATTAAACCCAATTTTATTAGGACGAACCAGCAAGAGCGAACTTTCGTCGGTATGGTTATTGAGGGCAAAACTCAATGTTGGCTCTATAAATAAATAGGCGTTGTCTCCTATTTGGCGGCTAACACCATAGCCTATATTCAAGAAGCTATTAATTTTGTTTTTGCCATTGAGCTGCATATTTCCTTCCATTCCCAAGCTTAGGTGGTGGCTTAGTGCCTCGCCTTTGAGGAAAGTGTACTGCAAATCAAAGCGAGTTCCTAAATAGTGCGTAGAAGTAG
The DNA here is from genome assembly GCF_000427405.1 of Flectobacillus major DSM 103. NCBI lineage: Bacteria > Pseudomonadati > Bacteroidota > Cytophagia > Cytophagales > Flectobacillaceae > Flectobacillus > Flectobacillus major. The sequence continues at coordinate 2,785,217 of NZ_KE386491.1, read as the reverse complement.
CATAAACTTTGTTGATTTCGGCAAATGCTACATCAGCTACTTGGCTGTCGCTTGGCTTGATCACCAGCGAGTCGGTACGTACCTGATAACTAAAACTTTGGCTCGATTTGGTATATGATAAACCCGTTTTTAACTTTAGTTTTTGGCTTAGCGTAAACATAAGCCCAGCCTGCAAATACACACCTATACGGCCAGCATCGTCATTTACTACTATATCATGAATATAATTGTTGTCGCCACTATTGGGTGTAATAGTATAATAATTAACCAATGGCATAGCACTCATATAAAACGATACAGGTTTACTTTCTTTAAAATACCTTACGGTTTTGCGTTGGCTAGCCTTTATTTTGGCTTTATTAAAGCGTACCGCTAAATCACTAAAATCTTTTTTGTTGAGCAAGGTTAAATAATCTTCCGATGGTTTGTCGGTAGACATGAGATTGTACTCAGGCAAGGTCGTTGTAGCACTTGGTTTATCTTGTACAATACCTATTCCTAGCCCTTGCTTGGTTGTCGTACTGTTTGGCAAACGCTCAGATGATTGCTTATTTGTTGCTGTCCTTTTGGCAAAATATTTTGCTATCTCTCTTTTTGAGCTAGTAGCAAACGCCTGTTTTTCTGCTAAACGAATACCCGAGTTTTCTGTAACACCATCAGCGATTTGATATTGCTTACTGCTTGGGTCGAGTGTTTCTTTTGTGTTTGGTGAGGCTATCGTTGAGCCATTGAGTTGGCTTGAAGGAGTTGCCAATATGTGTTTTGGATTATATTTTTGGGGAGAAAAGATAGTTGCTATTGAAGTCAATGTATTTTTTTCATATTCTGTTGGATCAAGCCACAATAAGCCCATTACAAACAGCACCAAGGCAGCAACTGAAATAAGTTGCCACGAAATGAGTTTGATAAAAGAAGGTAAAGGTAGCTCAGGAGCTATCTTTGCCCAAAGCATATCGTCAACGTCCGACTCGAAATCTTGAAATCGGTCATTAAAAAAATCCTCTAAAGGGTCTTTTTCGTCATTATTGGATACGTTCATAGCTGACAATTCCCAGTTTTTTTAATTGCTTTCGCAATAATTCTTTTGCACGAGACAGTTGTGATTTGGATGTATTTTCACTAATTCCCAGCATATTGCCTATTTCGACATGATTGTACCCATCTATTACATACAGGTTAAAAACCATCCGATAGCCGTCGGGAAGTTGGTGAATAAGAGCTAGCAAATCTTCATTGGAAAGTGCTGCTAGAATATTAGGGTAATCATCATTGCTTAGTACAACTGCTTCATAATCTGTATTTTGTTGAAATTTTAAATTTGAATGATAAAAATTTATGGCTGTGTGAATAACGGTTTTACGCACCCAAGCCCCTACGGCTTCGGGTTTTTCGAGTGACTTTATATTGTTGAAAATCTTGACAAATGCTTCTTGATAAATATCTTCGGCTTCCTCTTTACTACGTGCATAACGGCGACATACACCCATAAGCTTACCTTTGTACATATTGTAAAAGGCAGTTTGGGCTTTTCTATCATTACGCTGGCAGGCTCTAACTAACTCCTGTTCATTTATCATTCAGTTGGCAATTAGCTTTTTATACACAATTTCACAAGAAAGACTCTCCCGAAATTCGGGAAAGCCTTTAACTTCAAACCACTTGTATAATTGTTTACGAATCCAAATGACTATTTTTTGATTTTCACCTTAAAATTGGCTTTGAGGGTTTTTCCATTGGTGGTAATTACCTGAATTTTAAATTCATCGTCTCTGTCTTTCCCTTTATCTTTATCGTCACTTTTTATTTGGAAATATATTTTTTTACCGACTACTTTGGCTATTCCGTGTGTTCCCTGCGACACAATGCTTACTTCGCTTACTTGGGTACACAACGATAGGTACAAATAGTACGGTATTTCAAAATCATTGTATTGAACCTTGCTCTCAGATACTTCCATGACACCATTGTCAAACGTCTCGTCGCAAGAAATAGGTTGTAACAAGCTAATTTTTACCCATACAGGCTCAGACACTTTACCTGTTGAGTCGGTTAGGGTATATTCAAAGCCATCTTCTACGTCGTTTAGATTGGCTGGCAATAGGGTAGTTTGTATTTTGTATTCTACCTTAAAGTCGGACGAAATAGTGGCTGTCCCGTATTGGGGCTTTTTGCTTATTTGCAAACTTTGAGGTTTATAAACAGTACACAGGTTGTCGTTGGCCAAGACATCTAATACCGCTTTTTCGACTCTGTTTTTGGCTATTAAATAATAGTTGGGTAACAAATACGGATAACAAGGCCGAACCGTAGCTCCATGAATATCCAACTTTATAGCGGCTGTCATACACACGGGCGTTGACCCACCCGAACACACTTTATAGAACAATATATCTATGCCATCGTAGTCTTTGGGGGGCAGATACACAATTTTATTATTTTGTATTTGGGCTATTCCTTTAAGCGGTGCTTGGGTAATCTGCAAGCTTGCCGAATCTAAGATGGCATTACAATAGCGGTCGTTATGCAGGACATCTAGTATATGAACTTGTCCGTTGTTGTTTACCTGAAAAAAATCTGGAACTACGCCAGCATTACAGGGTATTCGCTCGGTATTACTCACAATTTTTACCCAAACACTATCTTTCTTTTCTTTCTTGGTATCTACATTCATGACCTTAAAAACCAACAAATCCGTTGCCTCCGAAACTGTAGAATCTGGAAAATAAATAATAAAATTGCCATTTGCCGAAAAATAAGCCTTTCCGAAAGTGCCATTTTTCTCTATTTTTAGCGCATTTCCTATGGCATTTTTCAAGAAATCTTTTACACTAATTATTCCCATATTGTTGGGTGTAGTATAAAGTGTTCGGTTATCCCAAAGCATAGCAGTATTGTTTGTTGGTACAACAGGCTTTATATCGTCCTTGATTTCATCACAAGCACTCAAAAGCCCGACCAGCAATATTACTGCTATCCAATATCTTTTAATGTCAATCATTTTAGGTACTTATTTATTGAGTGAATTAGTGATTGAGAGGGTTGTGAATAAGTAAGTTAGTTAGAGAATCGTACCTAAGAACTAGTGCATAATTAGGTCAAATTAATTTTGATAAATAATGGTTTACCTTCTCGCCTACAAATACTCATTCAGTTGTAATTCACTCAATTAACACCCACTCAATAACAAACTCACTCTCCTTTCCTTGCCCATAAAAACTTGCCGTCTTTGTCAAAATACACATGGTATTTGGTATTATCTACTTTGATATGTACATAATACGCTTCGGCAACACTATTTACCTGATATACAACTGCTTTGTCGAGTGTCCAGCCAGTGTAAGTAGTGGTTAGGTATGTTTTGATAGCGTCGGGTAGTTGGTCGAGCGTTATTGTAACATCTTCAAATTTGGGTAATTTAAGTTCTAGTTCGCTACTTTTTAGCAACTGCCCATTGGTATCAAATACCAGAGTTACTTGCTTTTTGTTGTTCGATAACAAAATATAATAAGAATCAACTACTCCATTTTTGCTAATAACAGTTCCTTTTTCGTATTTCCAGCCAGCATAATTAGTTTGAATGTAAGTAGCAATTGTAGTAGGCAAATCAGCTTGCTTCAACGATTTGTCTTCTATTTTTCGAACCTCAGCTGTATAAGTATTGGTTTTAAGAAGTTTTCCAGCATTGTCGAACGAAAATTCGTAGTAAACACTGTCTTTTTGAGCCAATACAAAATAATATTTATTACTCGTAGAATCGGCATTGACGGCTGCTTTTAGGAAAGTATAACCTGTCAGTTGGTCTTTGATGGTAGTGGGCAGGTCGTCGTATGTACTCTGATAAAACTTTCGCTCCTTCCCTTTATGATTACCAGCTCTTTGAGGTTCTTTAAATTCAGCTACAAAAACACCATTGGTATCAAATACCACCGTGATTTTTTGGTTGTTGTATTCAATCAGTACTTTGTATAAAGTATTACCGTCAGCATCTGTTCCTTGCCCCAGACGCTCTAATTGATATCCACTGTAGTTGGTTGATAAATACGTTTTGGCAGCGACTGGCAAAATAATTTTTGTACTGTCGTCCGATACCTTGAAGCTACTTAGTACAGCTCCATTAGCCGAAACGGTCAGTTCTACGGTGGTATTACTTATTTTTAGGTCTACACCATATACTTTATTGTTGTCTAATGCCGAATAACTTACCTGTGTTGCCTGCGGAAATTCCCGCAAAACGGTAGTTTTAACGGCCGAAGGTACAGTCGTGGCCGAAGCGTCGGCGGGCTGCTGAATAGCCAATTGTTCTGAGCAACTTGCTAACAAGCCTAGGCCAAAAATGGATACACAAAATACTATCTTTTTCATGGTTTAACGGACATAATAGCTGTATAAATAGAAGATAATAAAGGAATCAGAAATTGGCCTATTTCGATATACATTATTATTGACTTATTGATACAGACTTTGTTAAGGATGTGAGCTAGTGGTAGAGCTAGTAAAATATAATCAAGAAATACACTCACCAGTTACAACAAAATTTGCTCACTTAATTGAAAAGAGATTTACGAAATATATTTCACTCTTATTGACAAGACGTTTTTGAGAAGGGTTGCATAGGTTGTATTTTTTATCCAAAAAAAAAACTATCCAACATAATTGTTAGATAGGGATTTTGGAGAAAAGTCAGCAATATTTATTTGAAAAACTGACCAGTAGTAGTATTTAGTAAGCTTTCTAACGAAATTTCTTCTTGCTTAATAAATCCATTTTGTGGTAATTTGCCATCGGCAACAAGCTCGACAACAGCCACAATAGAAGCGGCGGTTGTCCACGAAATAGCTCGCCAGTGTTGTCCGTCGATAATTTTAGGAGAATAGGCATGATAAAACTCTTCTCGTTCTAGGTGGTCGTTTTTCCAGCCCTCCACTACGGCATATACATATACAACGTCCTCTTGAACAGGTGGTTTGGCTTGTGTCAAAATTTCCTCTATCAACTCACGGCGGTCTTTTAGAATCAATTCATACAACAAAAAACGCATTAATTTACCATGACCCGGGTATCGGATAGTCTTATAATTAAGTGTATCTACTTTGCCCGAATAGGTTTCGCACATAGTACCCAAGCCGCCCGAAGTACTAAAGGCCTCAAACTCCATTCCTTCAATATTGATAGTTTCGAGGCCATCCAATGCCGATACCAGTTTGGTTTTGCCATTATGAATTACCTCACAGTCGTTGATGTACTCATTGATAACCCCCGCAGGCGACCACGTAAACGAATAGCCCAATAAACCGTTGGGATATTTGGGCAATGCCCCCACACGCAACTCTATGTCACGCAGGCGAGTAAAGCGATTGGCAAGGTCTGCCCCAACAATTCCAATAAACCCTGGTGCTAGCCCACATTGTGGTGCTAAAACCCCTTGGCTTCCCTGAGCGGCCATTGCTCGAATAGCGGTAGTGGTGGGTACATCTTCGGTAAGGTCAAAATAATGTTTTCCTGCCTTATAAGCTGTTTGGGCAATTGCCAAATTGAGGTTGTAAGGCATACACGATACCACAGCATCGAAGGTTGGGATAAGTTCTTCTAACAAAGCACGGTTGGAAACATCACCTTGTATGGTAGGAAAAGCTACCGAAACAGCAGGAACGTTTTTGTCAAGTCCTGTTACATCAAAACGTTTGGAAAGTAGCACGCCAACTAGCGAGCCTACTTTGCCCATACCAATAACAAGTATTTTTTTCATAGAGAAGAATCGCTATCAATGAGGGCTTTTACAATGTAGTAAAGCCCTGCATTAATAACTTTGTTTGCTGATAAGTGATAAAGATTATTGAAAACTGTGGAGTTGGGTCTGCTTATCTTTTGGTCATTTCAAAAAGATTAGTAGCCTGTTCGCCCAAAAATCCATCGAACCATACTGATTGACCATCCTCTTGCTGGATATAGTTGCGTTCGGCTAATTCATAATACGCATACGACCACAGCAAAGAGCCTTCCGAGCCATCGGCCTCTATTACAGGGCAAGGCTCGTCAATAGCTTGTGTCGAGCTTTGGCGTAATTTGCTACCTTTTGCTCCTTCAATTGCTGGCTTGATAGGTACACCAGCATTTTCGAGAGCCTTCATCGTTGACTCAATATCATTCCATTCGGGTACATGCTGATGATTAATATAGGCCGTAAAGTGATTAACAGCATTGCCATGCAAAAGCGTCCATGCTGCAAATTGAGACTCTTGATTGACCGCCAAAATAGTAGAACGTTTGGCAGGTGACCACGGCCGAGCAAAGAATTTTACCAAGGCATTTACCAGAATATTGGCCTGAGTATCGGCTAAAGCTTTTTGCTCTGCCAATTTGGCCAATAATATACGAGGTTCGCCAGCCAATAAATCAACGGCATTGGCAACTGCTTCATTAATAAGTTCTTGGGTTGTTTCCGACAATTCGCTTACCTCCAATTGTGTTACAAAAAACTTAGGGAAATTGATATTGGTAGGATGCTGATAATGGAAAGAATTCAAGTGTTTTGATGGAAACGAATAAGGGGCTATTTTTTCATAACCCAAACTTTCCAGTACTTCCGAAATAGCTTCGATACCCGATTTTTGAGCTCCAGTCAAAGTATTGAATGTTCTGAAGGCACAGTGGTCGTTTACAACATTGCCACCTTTGGCCAATACCATATCGGCATATTGTTGGGCATAGGTTACTCTTTGGCAATAGTTTTGCCAAAGTTTACTCATCAATTCTTGTGTTATGATTTCTTGACTTTTCATGCTTTAATATTATTGAGGTAAATATTCTATTTAAAAATCAAATTTGATACCTTGAGCCAGAGGCAATGTATTGCCATAATTAATAGTATTGGTTTGGCGACGCATGTAGGCTTTCCAAGCATCCGAGCCAGATTCACGCCCGCCGCCAGTTTCTTTTTCGCCACCAAAAGCCCCACCAATTTCGGCTCCCGAAGTACCAATATTGACATTGGCAATACCACAGTCTGAGCCACTTGCCGACAAGAATAACTCTGCTTCACGAATATTGAGGGTAAAAATAGCCGACGATAGCCCTTGAGGTACATCATTTTGTAAGGCAATAGCTTCTTCTAAAGTTTGGTACGAAATCAAGTACAGAATAGGGGCAAAAGTTTCGTGCTGTACTATGGCGAAATGGTTTTTAACTTCGGCAATACAAGGTTTGACATAACAGCCCGACCCATAACCTTCGCCTTCTAGTACATGGGCATCGATAAGCATTGAGCCACCTTCTTCTTTTACTTGTTTGGCTGCGTAAAGATAGGCCTCTACTGCCTTTTTGTCTATCAAAGGCCCTACATGATTATGAGGGTCGAGCGGATTCCCAATTTTCAATTGCGTATATGCTTTTAGCAAACGCTCTTTAACTTGCTCATAAATGGCTTGGTGAACAATAACTCTCCGTGTAGTGGTACATCGCTGCCCAGCAGTGCCTACCGCACCAAATACAATAGCAGGAATAGCGATATTCAAGTCGGCTTGTTCTGTAACAATAATGGCGTTATTGCCGCCAAGTTCTAGCAGGCATTTACCAAAACGCTCGGCTACTTTACTTCCTACAGCTTTTCCCATTCGGGTCGAGCCTGTGGCCGAAATCAAGGCGATACGTTTATCCGATACCAACCAATCGCCTACAGGGGCATCGCCCGAAATAATACTAGAAAGCCCTTCAGGTAATTCATTTTTGCGAAGTACACCACTGATAATATGTTGGCAAGCAATAGCCGTTAGAGGTGTTTTTTCGGAAGGTTTCCAAACACATACATTGCCACAAACCCAAGCAATCATGGCATTCCACGACCATACCGCCACAGGAAAGTTGAAGGCCGAAATAATACCTACTATGCCTATGGGATGCCACTGCTCGTACATTCTGTGGGCAGGGCGTTCTGAGTGCATGGTTAGTCCATAAAGTTGTCGTGACAAGCCTACGGCAAAATCACAGATGTCGATAATTTCTTGAACTTCGCCCAAGCCTTCTTGGAGGCTTTTGCCCATTTCGTACGATACCAATTTGCCTAAGGCATCTTTGTGAGTACGAAAAGCCTCGCCCATTTGTCGTACTATTTCACCACGCTTGGGTACGGGTACGGTTTTCCACAAATGAAAAGCCTCTTGGGCTTTTTTCACTACCGTTTCATAATCAGAAACAGAAGTTTGATATACTTGTGCAATCAAATCACCATCGACAGGTGAAAAAGAGTCGATAACAACCTCACCCGACGACCACGATTTTAGGCCAGTACTGGTACCATGATTGAGGTGAGCAATACCAAGTGAGTTTAATATTTCGTGCATAGCTTTCAATATTTTGTTTTCAGAAGGCAATACGATATAGCCCCTAATTTTATTAGGATATAATTAAGATTACAAAAATGAGGACAGAATTGTCGCTGAATTGATTTTTTCGAAATCTATGCCCAAATATTGTAATTTCCAAACGTTTGTAATGCCCCAAAACCTATATTGCTATACGTAGTGTTATTTGTAAAATATTATTATTCTAAGACCAAAAAATTTTAGGATAGCCTAAAATTTGGAAGCATGGTATTTAACTTAGATGAAAAGTATATTTGTGTTTGGAAAAAAAAATAAAAAATATGCAAATTTCTATTCAACAAGGTAGCCTCAACGACGTTCAGACAGTTACAAATGGTATTCCCGAATTTATTAATCCGCATTCTATCGAGGAATATCAACGGCGTTTTGCTCTGGCATCTCATCATCTTATTTTGGTAGCCTACCACGAAAACCAACCCGTTGGCTTCAAAGTTGGGTATCAAAAAGACCTTGATGGTTCATTTTATAGCTGGATGGGAGGGGTATTGCCTGCTTATCGTCAAAATAAAATCGCTAAAAAATTGGCTGATGCTATGGAGCTTTGGGCCAAAGAACAAGGTTTTACAAGCATTATTTTCAAAACACGTAATAGCTTAAAACCAATGCTGATGTTTGGGTTGTCGAATGGGTTTTATATTATAGATTTTGAAAAAAGAGAGCCAATTGAAGCAAGTAGAATACTTTTACAAAAATTTTTATAATTTTTTTGCTCCTATATGCAACGTTGACGATTCATCTTGCATCTTATAGACAAACGTCGCAACCACTTATCCTAAAAGATTACCTTTTATCCAGATTTTGTAAAGAAAAACAGTACTATGTATTGCATAATACTATACAAAACACATAACTTTGAGTTGTAATTCTAAATCTAATAATTCGACTAACGATATAAGTAAAACTTATAAACCGACCAATCATGAGAAAGCTCATTTTTACTTCTATTTTATCTTTGATTATATCGTTTAGCTACGAGTCGTTAGCCATTGGGTTTCCTCATAATTTATTAGCCGTAAAAAAGACGGAGAAAAAAGAAGTTAAAGCCAAAGATAATAAAACCCAAACGGCTGTTAACCTTTCTAAGAAAGCTATATCGCTTAAAGACAGTAGGTTGCTAAAAATGAGTGGTTTGTTGATTTGCTTTATGCTAAGAAAAGAGGAAGAGTAACAATTACTCTTTTATGCTGAAATACAGCAAAATTACACTGATTCTTGTGGCAACAAAACATACACAAATCAGCCCTGAAGGCCGATAATGTGATAGGTAGTTGTATGCCTTATAAATAAAGAATTTTAAATTTAGTTTTGGTTTAAGGATTCATTGTAGCGACTTCTTGTAGAGGCCGCTACATTCGTTTTAAGGCTTTTGAATCTTTTAGGAATTTTAATACGCTTATAACTATGTATATACGAAGGTTTATCAAGTTTTTTTCTGTAAACCTTCGTATATAAAGTATGTATAAATGCTATCTTTTATCTAAGTATATAGTTATGACTAAACATTGGCCTGATTTTTAACTTCGTCAAAGGTAAATTCTTTTATAATTTCGCCATTTTCAAAAACTGTTTGGAGCAAATCAGCCCCATCCTCATCTTGATTGACAGTTTGGTAATGGGTATCGTTCAAAATTAGTTTGAGTCGTCCTTTTTTACTTTTTTTGCCGTGGTCGGTAATAGGGTCTTTAAATACCAGACGGTCTTCGCCATTGACAGTAGCACAACTGCATTTGAAGGCAAATTTTTGGGTATCTCGGTGTACTTTTTGCAACAAAGCCCCACCCATACCAAAAGTAATGTTGTCGGCACTCCAGCCATTGGCAGCCAAGTTTTCCAATATTTCTCCAATACTCTCGTAGTTGACACCATCGCCTTGAATAACCCTTATTTTAGGATTGAGTACTTTATATCCTTTTGAGTTGATAGTATAACCCAGTTTTTCGCCCAAAATTTCGGTTACCCGTAATACCACCTCTTTAGGAATACCACTGTCGGGGCGTACAACTAAAGTGCCATTACGTTGAAGAATTTCATCTTTTAGGGCTTCACCCCAAAGTTTCTCGCAAGCATGATACACATCGTAGCTGTCGCTTACAACTGCCACTAGGCCTTCTGGATATTGCTGAAGCATATTGCGGTAGGCATCCAACTCGCCATCTTGTGTCCAACTCGTAATTGTACTATGCTCAGCTGCAGGAATACTAAACCCAAACATGCTATTGCTTTGGTAATACTCCTGAATGAACGTTAGGGCAGCTACGGTATCTGTACCCATAAAGTTAACTAAGTGGGCAGCTCCGCCAATACTAGCACTTTCAACACTACTAACCCCCCTAAAGCCAAAATCGTGTAGCTTGAAATCAATAAGGCTAGGGTCTCCGGTTTGTTCGAGGTAATCTAAAATAAGGTTTTTTACGGCTTTACTGGTAGTAGCTACTGTACATGGATACCAAAGTTGTACTAAGAGGGTTTCTAGAAAATTACTTAGCCAAAAACACTCGGGATCGGTATTTTCTACGGTCATTAGTACATTGTGAGTTGGAATAACACTTCCTTCTGCAACTGCCTTGATACGAATCGGTAGGCGACCTTGGTGTTTGTCTAAAATATACTGCCATCCTTCACGATTAAAGAGCGTGTCGGTACCAAAATGGGCGGCATACAATTGGGTAGCTTGGTCTATTTTGGCTTGTGTAACCACCTGACCAGCTAAATATTCTTTGAGTAAATATTGTAAACCAAAAAAAGTAATGTAGTCAAACTTTCCTCCTCGGCTTTCAAAGTAACTATATATTTGGCTTGTTCCAGCAGGATATTGTTTATAATGGCTCAGTTTGTAGCTATCTGTAAGTAATAAGATATTGTTTTTCATACGGAAATATTTTTGAAAATGAATAGAATCTGAAATCGGTTTAGCGATGTTGGATAAAAAGCCGAAATAATACCTGATGCTCTGTTACGAAATCTTCTTGGCTGAGCTGAGCTATTTCAAACCACTGTAATTCAGCTATATCATCTTGTGCCAATGGAACACCCTCTTGATAGGTTGCTTGGAAAAGTGTGGTAATAATTTTGTCTTCTTCGTTTTTGTATCGCCAGTCGTCTATTCGGGCTGTTCCAATATATTGTATCTGACTGAGCTTGAGGCCAGTTTCTTCTTGGGCTTCTCTGAGGGCAGCTTCCTCAAAACTATTGTCGGTTGGGTCTACAAAACCGCCAACAAACCTAAAGCGTGTTTGATTGGGCTTTCTGCCTAGAAGTACTTTTTGGTTGTGAACAATAGCAATATCTACTGTTGGAAATACCTTGGGGTATTGATTATAAGCGGCAAAAATTACACCTGCCCTAAAATCGGGAGAGGCTTTTACTTCTTGACTCACATCTTTACGCATTTCTGTTCCCGAAATATTAGTAAAAGGTGCTATTTCTTTGAATGAAAACTGGCCAGAATACGCATTAATAAAACTATCTCGACCGCCATATAGCAATACTTTGCCTACAGGACAGGCTTCTCGAATGCGATTGTCGAGCTCTTTGCTCCATTTTTCATCTGAAAGCATATCGGGCAACGACAAAACCGTTGTGGAAGGGAAGCTCTGCAAAATCATTTCTTTGCGAGTTACAAAATCGAGCGGGTTTTTCTTGGTAACCAATACAGGACTTACGCCCAAAAAAATCAATACTCGTTTATGAGCTTGATATACTTTTTGGATAAGTTCGAGATGTGCGGTGTGTAGGGCAGCTACCTGAAACCTGCCAACAATTACACCAATTTCATATTCGTCAGTTTGCATAAATGAATAAAGTTAAAGGTCATTTGAAAGGTGTTAAATAAGCTCTAAATAAATACCCTCTTGGGTGAGTTGTGTATATTTTTCCTGTGAAAATTCGTAGTAAAAGGCGGCTTTGTGAGCTACATTTTGCTGTTTTTCGTTAAGCTGGTTGAGTAAACCCGTCGAAATAATTTTTTTTCTGAAGTTCCTCCTATCAAGGCTTTTGCCAAGAATAGCCTCATATAATTGCTGTAGCTGAGGAATCGTAAATCGGGTATCTAACAACTCAAAACCTATAGGCTGATAGCGTATTTTGCCTCGTATTCGTTCTATGGCTTTGTTCAAAATAGTATTGTGGTCAAATGCTAAATCATGGATTGCGTCTAAGTTTTTCCATGCTACCTGTAATTCGTTGTTTCCTGCAATAACCTGAAAGGCTGAGGTTTTGACCAAACCCATATAGGCCACCGAAATAACCCTTTCTCGGGGGTCGCGCTGGGGCTGCCCAAATGTATAAAGCTGTTCAAGATAAATCCCATTGATACCACACTCTTTTTGTAAAACCCTAGCTGCACATTCTTCCAAACCTTCGTTTTCTAGTACAAATGCTCCTGGTAAAGCCCATGCCTGAGCAAAAGGCTTGGCTTTTCGTTGTACCAACATTACCTTTAGGCTTGTGCCGTCAAAACCAAATAGAATACAGTCTACTGTAATTGCTGGATGTGGATATTTATAAATGTATTGTGTAGTTGACATATTCATTGTGTTTTTTTTACACAAAGGTAGGGGTTGTGAAATAAAACACAAGTTTTTTAGTGTAAATATTACGCAATGGTAATTTGTTTGTAGACTAATTCATTAATAATGAATGTTTTGATAGAACTATATTTTCTGACGAATCGACTGGCTAGTTCATATAGAGGAGGTTAACGTAGGTACAAAATAATTCTGAATTACAGAGGGTTTTGATAAACTTGCTTACAAACTTTTCTGTATCAGTGCAAAGTTTTGGGTCATTGTTTGGCCAAAGGGGTTGGTACTTGCAATTCAGGATTCCTACTTATGTTTTTCAATAGAAAATTGCAGAAAAGTAGAGCTTTTAGATTAATTGTTTTTGATAAATAAACTGAGCGATAGACTCACCCCAAATTTGGTAGGCTTTTCCTGAAGGATGAACCCCATCAGAAAACATTTCTTGTGGATTGCTGATAATGAATTTTTCATCATGAAAATATATTTGCTCAAATAAGGGAGCAAGCTGGCGGGCTATTTGGGTATGAAGTGCTGTAAGGCCACCCAAAACCCAGTTGAGGGGAGGAGGAAAGGCTGGAAATTGACCAACTGGAGGTAGATTAGCAATAACAATAACGGCTTGAGGCTGGCGTTTTTTTAATATTTGTAGTAATTGTTTTAAATCATGATGCCATTTTTGGGGAGAATTAAGCTCGAAAGTATCATTGCCACCCAACCCGATAAGAATTAGGTCGAAAGGGGTATCTGGAATAATAGGAACCAATTCGTCGAAAACTTTTTGGGCAGAAAAGCCACTTTTGGCTACAACTTCCCAAACCACCGACTTTTGGTAGAGCTGACTAAGGCGTGAGGCAAATTTGCCAATAATACCTTCTTGATGTGTGTCGACACCCACGCCTGCAAAGGTAGATTCGCCCAGAGCCAGTACTTTGATAAAATCGGTAGATGCTTGCTCAAAAATACCTTGTGGATTGATAGCTTCGGGTAAACGAGGTACAGTGGCTTTTACTTTTTTGCCTTGCCAAATTAGTAAGGGCGTTAGTGGTATCATCAGAATACCTCCAATAATAAATAAAAACTGAGCAAACATATTAATAGGAATTTTAGGGGTTCAGAAAAAGAATCATGGATTCTTCATCGGCAAAACGATTGCCGCCTAGCTGAATGGCATCTTTTTCAAACGAAAATAACTCAAAACCTTCAGAATGATAGAGTTTTTTGGCAATATGATTTTTGGCTGCTACTGTTAATACTATTTGACGGCAATCGCCAAGCGCTTTTACTCGTTTGATTACCTCTTGAATAAGCTTACGCCCAATACCTTGTCCAGCAGACTCAGGTACTACATACATTCTGAACAACAAGCCTTTGTGGCGTAATTTCAACCGATTTTGTTCTCGTTGAAAACCTACCGTACCCAACATTTCGCCTTTGTCCGAATAGGCAATTAAGGTAAAGCTGTCGGCTGTATTTTGGGTTGGGAAAGGTTCATGCCTTAAATCTTGTGGAGCAATACGAAAAAAGTCAGCATGCTCAGTAATACCTCGTTCTAGCAACTGGTAATACTCAGTTGCTTTTTCGGTATGAATGGTTTGGATATACATTAGAATATAGGAATATTAGAAGAAAATTGCTGTATGATTGGAGCTTTAGGCGTTTTGCCCTGTCAAATAGAGGAAGCATCAATAGCCTAAAGCTCGTAGCCATAAAATATCGTACTAAAATACGATTTGCATTTTTATATCAGCCCTAGAATAGGGCGTTTCACCCATAGGGATTTCTACAAACCCCAATTTGCTATACATCGTAAGAGCTGGCGTTAGCTTACGGCTTGATTCTAGCCAAAGAATTTTTGCTCCAGCTTTTTGAGCTACTTCTATGGTATAGGCACACAAAGCTTTTCCAGCTCCAATACCTTGGTATTTTGGACTTACGGCCATTTTGGCTAACTCAAAATCTGTCGCTGAATTTTTGACCAACGCTACTGTTCCCACTACTTCGTTTTGATATATAGCAAAAAAAATCTGTCCACCTTTATCCAAAATATACATTTCGGGATTGTCGAGTTGCTCTAAATCGTGTGGCTCAACCTTAAAGTATTTTTGAATCCATTCCAAATTGAGATTTTTGAAGTGTTCTTTAAAAATCGGCTGGTATTCAGCAATTTGTACGCTTGGAGAGTTCATGTTGTTGCGATTTTAATAGTATTTTGATAGGTACAAGGCATTTTGTTTTAATCATCAGCCAGTAACCAATAAACTAAATCTCAATAATGCCCTTTAAATAGAGTGTTACATTTCCTGCAATTTTTACCCGATTGTCTGCTAGAGTACACCATAATTGGCCTTGGCGAGGCGATACCTGCAAAGCTACTAAGTCGTTTTTATCCAATGTTTTTGCCCAATAAGGTATTAGTGTAGTATGTGCCGAGCCTGTTACGGGGTCTTCGTCGATACCACACTGAGGGCCAAAAAACCTAGATACAAAATCTACATCATTTCCTTGGGCTGTTACAATAACACCACGGGCAGGCACTGTTGCCATAAGCCTAAAATCAGGCTTGAGGTTTTTTACTTTTTCTTCGTTTTCTAGAACTAACATATAGTCTGTTTTGCCTTTAAAGCAAGCTATGGGCTTGATTCCCAGCGAGCTGACCAATGCTTCGGGTGTTTGGGTGGTAGTTAGTTCATCAACGGGGAAATCTAATTCTAATAAATCACCTTGTTTTTGAACCTTCAAAATGCCACTTTTGGATGTAAACTCAATAATAGTGTCGGTATAGCCTTCAAAATTGAAAATGACAAATGCCGTTGCTAATGTGGCATGTCCACACAAGTCAACTTCTACCGCAGGGGTAAACCATCGAATATGAAACCGTGAGCCTTCTTTTACATAAAATGCCGTTTCGGCAAGGTTGTTTTCAAGGGCAATTTGCTGCATTAGTGAGTCGGGTAGCCATTCGGTTAAGGGACAGACAGCCGCAGGGTTTCCTCCAAAAACCTTCGATGAAAAAGCATCTAGTTGATAAATCGTTAATTGCATATTGTACAAAATAAAAAGAGTGAATGAAGTTCTAAGTAATCAATAAACTTATATGAGTATACATAATGAAAATGACTTACCAAAAAGGAACTAATAAGTGTTCTAAGCTTTATCAGGAATGCCTATTTGCTCTTTATAGTATTTGATATAGCCATCTTCCAGAAAATACTGTTCGAAGGCTTCGAGGGCAATCAGTAAATTATGTTGTTCTTTTTCGATAAGCTGCTGATTGACAGCTCGAATATTGGCCCATATTTCTTGGAGCTGTGGCAAAAAAGCCCATCCTTTTTCAGTAAGTTTTAAAATTCTTTTTCTAGCATCATCAGGCGATTTTTCGGAAGCAACCCAGCCTTTCTTTTCTAGTTCTTTGGCAAACTGAATAACCGCAGGATGCGAAATTTTAAGAAAATCGGCGGCTTCCATAATTCCGAGGCTTTCTTTTTGTGCTAATAAATAAAACAATGGAAACCACTTGGGTTCAAAGTCGATACCATGACTTTTGTAGACTTCAACGGCTTTTTTAAATACCATATCTGCCAGTCGCTTCATTCTACTACCGATGGCCAATGGGCCTAGTTCTGAGATTAAATCCATTTTTTAGTAACTGGTTACGTAATTAGTTACGAAAGTAATTATTTTTTCTTTTACACCAATAAAAACAACCTTTTTTTCTTTTAAGTATATTGAAAAAGTACTAAGTTCGTATCAGCCAAGTGGCTGACAATGTGTCCATTTGGTGTCGATAGCCATTTGCTGGTGGGGGTAGGTAGATAATAGAAGAGCAGTTGTTATGATTAATAAGGAAGCTGTTTCAACTTGGTGTCTACAAATCTTGGATATTCTGCACGGCACCAGAAGTGATGAATATAGTAAGCCTTTGTCTTAGGGTATTACAGTAGCTTTTTATAGAAAATGCTGACTAATATTTTGTCGTAAAGTTTTTAAAATATACTATTTTCTCATTTCTACAATCAAATTTCTATGCAAAAGGCTAAATTATATTTGCTGTATGGCTTTGCCATCCTAAGTTTAATCAATATTGGGATTGACCTATATTTTGATGAAGCGTACCATCAATACTATCGTATGGTGGGCTGGTTTATTACTGGTTTTTTTGTTGCAGGCTTGGTGGTGTTACAAATCCGTGAATCTTTTACCAACAAGTAAGTCTGTTCAGTAATTTGGGTGTCCAAAACGATTATTCTGTAGCAAAAGCCAAAGCACGGTAATCACTCCAGTAAATACCATCTGGATTAGGCGTATAAAAACCACAGTGTCCGCCGTATTGCGGAAATTCAGAGTAAATATATTCCGATTGTCGAGCAATATCTAAAATAGCACAGCTTTCAGATAAAACAGGATCGTTTTGGGCATTCAGAATCAAAGAAGGAATACGGATTTGTTCAACAACGTGTATGGCACTACAGCGATTGTAATAGTCTTGGGCATTGCGTAAACCATGTAAAGGGGCGATATAATGTCCTGTAAATTCATCGAGGGTTTGGAATTTTTCAAATTCAGCCAACCATTTTGAGTCAATAAGATGTGTGCGTTGTAATAAGAACTGGTGAAGTTTATTTTTGAAACGCTTGGTATAAAAACCCTTTTCACCCATGGCATCTACGCTTCCTTGAATATCGGTTGGTACAGAAATAGCAATGACTTTTTTGATAACATCAGGAATTTGAGAACCCTTTTCGCCAGCATATTTGAGGGCTATATTACCACCTTTGCTATAGCCAACCAGTACAATCTGTTGGTAGTTTGTATGGCTCATAACATGATTAATTACCGATTCGAGGTCGTCAGAGCCTCCATGTGTGGTTACTCTTTCTAGGCGGTTGGCTTCGCCACTAAGCCCACGATGATTCCAGCAAACTGTATCCCAGCCCGATTGATTAAAAAGCTTGGTTGCTCCCAGAATGTACGGTCGGGTAGAGTTTCCGAGAAAGCCATGTGTAAAAATCACCAAAGCACTGCTTGGCAATAAGCAATAACTCCAATCTAAGTCCAAAAAATCGCCATCGTTAAGCTCAATTCTTTGTCGCTCGTACTGAATACCTTTTACTTTGCGAAGGGTACTAGGATAAATCGTAGAAAAGTGGGCATTTTTCCAAATACCACGGGCTTGATACGATGATGGAATAAGGGGCATAATAATGGAGTTGGGCTAGACTGTTGCTACAAAATCTATGGTAATGTTGTCGATTTTTTCGAGTTTGCCAATCACCTGATTCGTCATGTTTTTACGAAACTCTAAGGTAATAGTACATTGATTATCAAATTGTTGGTTTTTTATTTTTAGGCCAAATTCTTTGACTACTTTCATTACATCGTTCATTTGAATAAACTCAAAACTAACGTCATATATTTCGTTAACTGTTTTTTCGATAACTTCAGCATTGGCCAAAGCTTCTAAAGTGGCTGTTTTGTAGGCATTAATCAGGCCTGGAACACCCAATAAAGTACCTCCAAAATAACGTACAACTACTACCAAAATATTGGTAATATCTTTCGACAATAATACATTCAAAATAGGCTTTCCTGCTGAGCCTGCGGGTTCGCCGTCGTCGTTTACCCGAAAATTGGTTTTATCTTGCCCCAGTCGAAAGGCATAACAGTGATGAACAGCTTTAAAATGTTCTTTCTTTAATATTTCGACCAATTCTTTTACTTCACTTTCTTGTTCGATAGGGTAGGCATAGGCAAAAAATTTACTGCCTCGGTCTTTAAAAAGCCCTTCTGCTGTAGTAGTGATGGTTTTGTATGTATCTTCCAGTAGCATATAATCCTCTCGGTCTGATGAATTGACAAAAATACATAAAGTCTGGCAGAATACAGAAAAGTTGTAATTCACTAAGAAACCAAGCGGAGGAGAATACCTATTTATTTCTCTGTACAGTTTTTAACGTACCTTTGTACAAAAATGATGTTGTCGGTAGTAATACCGATAGCCCAAGCGATAAAATTATGCAAACGAATTATTATTTCCTTCGTCAGTTATCAAAACGATTAGAGCAGGAACTTACAGGGTTGGTATTGGCCGAATGTTTTTCGCAAGAAAAAGACGAGCTAGTTTTGGGGTTTTGTACCGATGGAAAACAGTGGAAAAAGAAACGAGAATTTTATATAAAAGCGGTATTACATCCCGATTTTGCGTGTTTGAACTTCCCCGACGATTTCCGTCGAGCTGGTCGAAACTCGGTCGATTTATTCAAAGAGTTAATTGGTGCTAAGGTAATAGGCCTGCATCAGTTTTTGAACGAGCGGGCTTTTGTCCTGTATTTTGAGAATGATTTTAGCCTATTATTCAAAATGTACGGCAATCGTTCTAATATCATTTTATTTGAAGGAACAGAAGTACTCGATTTGTTTCATAACAAATTGGTAGTAGATAATAACTTGGTACTTGGACAACTCGACCGCCCAATCGATCAAAGTTTTGAGGCATTTGTAGCAGCCGAAGGACAAGTGAATAAGCTATTTCCGACTTTTGGGAAAGAAATCGTTAAGCAGATAAACAGCCAAATTACGCTATTACAAAACCCTACCCTAGAACAACGCTGGGCCATTATTCAGGCTATTGTGTACCAATTGGAACAAAGTGCTTTTTATATAAAAACCATTGATTATCAGCCAGTTTTGTCGATGCTAGAAGAAGGTGGCGATTTAGTGAAAAAGGTAGAGGACCCCATTCAAGCCAGCAACGAACTGTATTATTCCTTTGCGAAAGTAAATGTTTTTGACAAAGAAAAAGGGCAGATCATCAGGCATTTACAAAAACAGATTCATCGGACACAGGTGTATATCGACAAATCGTACGCTCAGCTATCGGGATTAGAAGACGACATCAAGCACGAAGAAATAGCCAATATTATTATGGCCAATTTGCACGCTATTCCCGAACGTACCGAAACCATAGAACTATATGATTTTTATAGAGATAAACCGCTAAAAGTTCGTCTAAAACCCGACCTTTCGCCTCAGAAAAACGCAGAGAATTACTACCGAAAATCGAAAAATGAAAAAATAGAGATTCAAAAATTGATGGAAAATATTGAGGCAAAAGAAGAAACCCTTCAAGAGTTTCAGCAACATATAGCCAAGATAGAACAAATAGAAACGCTTCGAGAATTTAGAAAATATATCAAAAATAATGTGTTGGAACAAACCGACAAGCAGGCACTAACGGTACAAGATTTGTTTAAATATGTCAACTTTCAAGGCTGGGAAATCTTGATTGGTAAAAATGCCCGCAACAACGACTTGCTAACTCAGCGGTACGCCCGCAAAGAAGACCTTTGGTTGCATGCTCGTGATGTATCGGGTTCGCATGTGGTAATTCGTCGGCAAGCAGGCAAGAAATTTCCTGTTTCGGTAATAGAAAAGGCAGCAGCTTTGGCGGCTTATTATTCAAAAAGAAAAAATGATTCGCTTTGCCCAGTGATTGTTACACCCAAAAAATATGTACGAAAAACCAAAGACCTTATTGAAGGACAAGTAATTGTAGATAAAGAAGAGGTCGTTTTGATAGAGCCGAGTTTGTGATGATGGGGCTGTTTCAACTTGAAAATACCCATAGAGTACACTGGCGAATACCTCAAAAAACCTGATTCAAAGGGGGTGAATCAGGTAGGGTAATTACACCTAAAACTAAGTTTAAACGGCTTATGTATTAATTCAATGATAATTTAATGTTTTTTATTGAAAAGTTTCAAAAAGAGGAGATCACTTCTTAAATTTGTTCGACTAGAACAGTATAGAACTCTAAAAGTAAATGTGCAATCATTTGAGCATGATAAATATTTGGCTTAAATGGCTTATTTCGGAATAATTGGGTAAGTTTTTGTATAATACCCATACATATTTCAAGTAAATAAATACCGAATTGCATATTCCTTTTGGTGTAAAAATTGTAACTTTCAGATTCAAAATTTAATTTATCCCTGAATTATTAACTAAAAAATCAACTCAACCCATGCACAAAGGACTACAAACCCTTGATTATCTGGTATTTCTCGTCTATTTTGTAGTTGTGGCTGGATATGGCTACTGGATTTATCAAAAGAAAAAATCAAAAGAAGCTTCCTCAACCGACTTTTTCCTAGCAGAAGGCTCTCTTACATGGTGGGCTATTGGTGCATCTTTAATCGCTTCAAATATTTCGGCAGAACAGTTTATTGGTATGGCAGGCGACGGCTTTGAAAAAGGCTTGGGTATTTCGACATACGAATGGATGGCAGCCGCTACTTTGATGATTGTGGCTATTATTTTTATGCCTATTTATCTGAAAAATAAGATTTTTACCATGCCCCAATTTCTGAAGCAACGTTACAATTCGACAGTAAGTACGATTATGGCGGTGTTTTGGTTAATTTTATATATTGTCGTAAACCTTACATCGATTTTGTATTTAGGAGCATTGGCTATTACTACTATTTCGGGTATTGATTTTACTTTGTGTATGTGGTCGTTGGCATTTTTTGCTGTGATCATTACGCTTGGAGGTATGAAAGTAATCGGTTTTACCGATGTTATTCAAGTATTCTTTTTGATTTTGGGCGGCTTGTGTACAACATATTTGGCTTTGACGTTGGTGTCTGAGCAATTTGGTTCGGAGGGTGCTATTGCTGGTTTGTCACAAATGTTCTCTAAAGCCGACGACCACTTCCACATGATTTTCCCGAAAGGCTCGCCACACTATCCTTCATTGCCAGGCCTAACAGTATTGGTAGGTGGTATGTGGATTGTAAACTTGAACTACTGGGGATGTAACCAATACATTACTCAACGAGCACTAGGTGCCGACCTCCCTACAGCACGTGAAGGTATTTTGTTTGCGGCATTCTTAAAATTATTGATGCCCGTAATTGTGGTATTACCGGGTATTGCAGCGTATGTACTGTATTCAAACGGTATGTTCCAACAAGAAATGATGGGAGCCGATGGCCTAGTAAACAAAGACCACGCTTATCCAGTATTGTTAAACTTGTTGCCAGTAGGCTTAAAAGGACTTTCTTTTGCTGCCCTAACAGCCGCTATTGTGGCATCTTTGGCAGGGAAAGCCAACTCTATCTCAACGATTTTTACGCTTGATATTTATAAGAAGTTTATCAATAAAGAAGCTTCAGAAGAACAATTGGTAAAAACAGGCCGTATTGTTATTGTGGTAGCTATGGTGATTGCCATCTTTATTTCTCCATTTTTGGGTATCGATAAAAAAGGTGGGTTTCAGTATATCCAAGAATATACAGGTTATGTGTCGCCAGGTATTTTTGCCGTATTCTTGCTAGGGTTTTTCTGGAAACGTGCCAACTCGGCAGGAGCTTTGGCTGCTACTATTGGTGGGGTAGCTATGTCGTTGTTGCTAAAAGAATTGCCCGAATTAACAGGTTGGTTTGATACGCCTCTGTATTCGACTTTTATAGATGGCGATGGCAAACACATTATTCCATTCCTAGACCGTATGGGATTAACTTTCTTGTTTTGTGTGATTTTGATGGCGATTCTTGGTTTGGCTGACCCAGCTACCAAGCAAAACCCAAAAGCATTGGAAATCGACCCTTCTATGTTCAGAATGAAACCAAGCTTTATGGTAGGTGCTTCGATTGTACTGGTTATTATTATTGTATTGTATACCGTATTCTGGTAAAATACCATACCGATTGATATGAAACATGAGTCATCCCAAATCTAGTGAATGTGTGATTATTTTTGAAGATGATTTTTACCAGTAGAGACGCGATGCTTTGAGACTAAAGATGTGTCACTCTGATATTTAACATAAAAAAGGCGTTCGGAATCAGTTTTTCGAACGCCTTTTTTATCAATACTCCCTGAATTTCTCTCATTTGAGCAAATGATAAGCCACATCAAAATTCATTAGACGACCTACCTTATGAATCCCAACAAACACAGATAAGAGGTTTCTTTTAATATTACTTAAAATTTGGAATGACTCATGTTTTTTGGTGGCACATACACTGCGAATACCTACACAACAAAGCCAATACCCAAATAATGTGTATTTTTGCAGTATGTCACAAAACAATAAATATCTTATCATTATTGCAGGGCCAACGGCAGTTGGCAAAACAGATTTATGTGTCAAATTGGCTAAATTATTTGATACCGAAGTAGTATCGGCCGACTCAAGGCAATTCTATAAAGAATTGGCTATTGGTACAGCCAAGCCTACACCCGACGAAATGCAGGGTGTAAAACACCATTTTGTAGATTCTCATAGTATTGCCGATTACTATTCGGTGGGTGATTACGAACGTGATTGTTTGGAAGTATTAGACGAAATTTTTACTAGAAAAGATGTAGCAATCCTTACGGGAGGCTCTGGAATGTTTATCAAAATTGTTACCGATGGGCTCGACGAAATGCCCGATGCTGACCTCGACTTGCGAGACAGACTGATGCAACGTTTGGCTATCGAAGGACTTTCGGTTTTGCAAGAAGAATTACAAAAACTTGACCCTATCTATTTTGAAGAAGTAGATAAAAATAATCCACAGCGTATCGTAAGAGCTTTGGAAGTGTGTTTGGCTACAGGACAACCTTTTTCCGACTTTCGGAAAAACCAGAAAAAAGAACGCCCTTTCAAGGCTATCAGAATAGGCTTGGAGCGACCACGAGAGGAACTTTATGCTCGTATTGATTTACGGATGGATTTGATGCTAACCAATGGCTTAGAAGAAGAAGCCCGCCAAAGTATAGCTTTCAGAGAACATTATGCCCTAAAAACGGTTGGTTACAAAGAAATCTTTGAACATTGGGATGGTAATTACGACCGTGCCGAAATGATTCGGTTACTCAAACGCAATTCCAGACGCTATGCCAAACGCCAATTAACATGGTTTAGAAATCAGGATGAATTTGCGTGGTTCGATGCCAAAAATGAGGCGGGTGTTATCGAATATATTCAACAGTTTATCGCACATCATCATCAATAAAGATAGGAAGACGCTCATTTTTTAAGGACTATAATAAAAAAGACCAAGCCTAAAAAGCTTGGTCTTTCGTTGTAATCAGATATACATAACGCACTATATTTTTACAAATAATTGTTCGGCAGATCTTCTGATTTTTTTGGCTTTTACCAATGGGTCGTTGGTATTGTCACGGTATCCTAATGCAAGGAGAGCAACACTTCGTAAGCCTTTTTCTTTCAAACCTAAAATTTCGTCTACTGCTGCTGGATTGAATCCTTCCATAGGCGAAGCGTCCACTTTTTCAATGGCTGCAGCCGCAATACCAGTGCCAAGAGCAATATATGCTTGACGAGCAGCCCAATTAAAATTATCTTCTGCCGAACGGCTTAAAATACCCCCAAAGTTGGCTTTAAATCCTGCTAATGACTCTATACTAATACCTCTTTCGGTAGCAATTTGGTTCAGATAGGTATCTACATTTTCTTCTGTAACATTTTCCCATGCTGTAAATACAAGTAAATGAGACGACTCCAAAACTTGTGGCTGGTTGTAGGCTACAGGATGAATCTGTTTGCGAACCTCTGGGTCTTCAATCACAAATATGGTGTAAGGTTGTAAGCCCATTGAAGAAGCCGATAAGCGAATGGCCTCTAAAATTGTTGCTAATTTCTCTGGTGGTACTACCTCACCACTCATTCTTTTTGTTGCGTATCGCCAGTTAAGTTGCTCTATAAATGCCATAATATTTTGTGTCTTTGTAATTAATGTATGTATATTAAATGTATATACATTGATATAACCTTGTCAAAGCCTATTAAGTTCATATAAATAAAAAAAAGCCAACAAAATAATAGGGAAGATGTAATGAAGAGGCAAAAAAACTCCCAAACCGTATTTTAGTACAGTTTGGGAATAACAATAAGTAGGGCAACTACATAGAAGTTTCGTATTGAGAGTTGGAAAGTTTTGTAATATCAAGCAAGCTAAGGTTTACTCAGAGGTATAAGCCAAAAGCCTTTCCATTGCTTGTTTTCGAACTTTATTACGCAGAAAACTAGACCAACCTAGTAATTTTCCAGACCAACCCAAAGCTTGGCCAGCCCATTGATGAAAATTAAAATTATCGTGGTGCGAGTGAATTTTACCATCACGGAATGTAAAGCTTGCTTTGATGGTATTATGTACCTGTTGCCCTGTTGAGCTAAATGAATAAGAAGCATTCCATGTTACTTCAACCTTATTTTTGCGAGTGTGTACTTTGCCAAAAGTAATTTCCATATCAGTTCCTCGCTCAATAAGCATTTTCCACATATCCATAATTTGAGAACCCTTTAAGTAAAAAATGGGGTCTCGGAAGGTAGCATCTTCATGATAGCAAGCAGCCATTTCGGCGATATTTTTTTGAGAAAAGGCTGTGTAAAATTTAGTAATTAATTCTTCATTGGGGCTCATAGTCAAGAAATTTTGATTTCTCTACCCGTTTGGGCAGACTGATAAATTGCTTCAATAATTTTCATGTCTTGTAAACCTTCTTCACCAGAAGCTTTACTTGGCTTATTATGGATGATTTCATCACAGATGCCATCAAGCATATAAGTTTGATGATGTACTATTGGAAAATTCATTTCACCTTTAGAAGTACGGCCTTTGAGAGGGCCATAATCATAAGCAGGAGACATTTCCAAAAAACCGTTTTCATAGCTCACAAATAATCGATGTATATTTCCATTATAAGTAGACGTAGATTGAGTAATAATACCACTTGGAAATTTTAATTGCCACATGATAGTTTCCTCGATATCTATATATACGGAAGGTTCGGTCTTTATGGATTGTGCAGTAACAGAAATAGGTTCTTCGCCAGTAGCATATCGACACGCATTGATAGCATAAATACCAACATCCATCAAGGCTCCGCCGCCCGAAAGTTTATGTTGCATTCGCCAAGCGTTAATATTGCGATTTTTCCAGCCAAAGCTAGCTTCAATAAATTTTACTTTGCCAAATTCTTGATTCTTAGATAATCGAATAACCTCGTTGGTAAATGGCTCATAATGAAGCCTGTACCCAATCATTAAGCGTACTCCTGCTTGCTTACAAGCTGCTATCATTTCGTGGGCTTCTTTTACCGACACCGACATAGGTTTTTCACAAATAACGTGTTTGCCTGCTTTTGCCGCTCTAATAACAAATTCGTGGTGCATCGAATTGGGCAATACTACGTACACAATGTCGATATCTTTGTTATTGGCTATGTCATCAAAATTTTGGTAGTTATAAATATTTTTTTCGGAGATATTATATTTATTCTTCCAAATTTCAGCTTTAGAGGGTGTACCAGTAACAATACCTGCCAGATAACAGTTGGTAGTTTGGGCAAATGCCGGAGCGAGTTGGTTGGTTGCGTAGCTTCCTAAACCGACCAAGGCAATGCCTAGAGGCTTAACATTACTTTTCCGTTCTAAGGGGGCTTGTTGCCATTGAGCGAGAAATAACGAGCTAGCCGTAACCGTTTTGAGGAAAGTACGACGTGAATCTTTCATAGCGATAAGCAAGATTAAAAGAATAGTTTATATGAGTTTAGGCGATATTGCATTAGAGGGCAATCTCTTTGTAATTTAGTGAAAAAATAGATATTTTAAATAATTTTTTATTATGTGGAAATTCTCAATTGCCCTAATGGTTGCAGCTTTGTTTGCTTTCAAAGCCGATAAACCTGCCTATTTATTATATGATTCTCATTTTAAGCCTGTTAAATACGAAAGAATGATTAATGAGTTGTCAGAAGCAGATATTGTTTTTTTTGGCGAACAACACAACAACCCTATTTGCCATTGGCTCGAATTACAGGTAACCAAAGACCTCTATACCAACAAAAAAGAAAAATTGATATTAGGGGCTGAAATGTTTGAAACCGATAATCAAACAGTAATTTCGGAGTATTTGGATGGAATAATCACAGCCAAGCAGCTCGAGACGGAAGCTAAAGTATGGCAAAATTATCAAACCGATTATAAGCCTTTAGTTGATTTTGCCCAAAAAAATCATTTGAATTTTATTGCTACCAATATTCCTCGTCGTTATGCCAGTATAGTGTCGAAGGGTGGGTTGGAAGCTCTTGCAAAATTAAGTGAGGAGGCCAAAAAGAATATCGCACCTCTGCCTATAGATGTAGACTTGACGCTACCAGGCTATGCCGAAATGATGAAAATGGGAGGTATGCACAGTGCTGGAAGTACTATTTCGGCCGAAAATATTACAAAGGCTCAAGCTATCAAAGATGCTACAATGGCTAGTTTTATTTTGAAAAATTGGGTGTCTGGAAAAACCTTTTTACACTACAATGGGAGCTATCATTCTAACAACTTTGAAGGAATTGTTTGGTATCTTAAAAAGCAAAACCCAGCTCTGAAAATTGTTACTATCAATTCTGTCGAAGCCGACGATATTACTCAACCCAATACAAAAGATAAAGGAAGTGCCAGTTTTATCGTAGCTATTCCGTCAGACATGACCAAATCGTATTAACCTTATGCAGGATATTGAACCGTATTACCATTGGGAAAGCCTATACGTGGCCTCGAAAGACGAACGGTCGCCTTTTTATGGGCGTTTGTACAATACCTCGATGTACGAAAATGACATCTATGGGTATTATATTCATCCATTCTGGGACGAGTTTGAATCGCCTACGCTGTATTGTAAAATCTTGTTTGCCGATTATACCAAACACTTTGTGATTATCGAAATGTTTGGCGAATGGAACGATACCCTGCACAACGACATTATGTGGTTTAAGCGTAATGTAATCGACCATTTGCTCCGCGAGGGTATCAATCAGTTTATACTTATTGGTGAAAATATCCTGAATTTTCATGGCTCACGAGACGATGACTATTATGCCGAATGGTTTGAGGAAGTGGAAGACGGTTGGATTGCAGCTTGCAACTTTAGGGATTTTGTTCAAAAAGAATGGACAAAGTATAAATTAGACTATTATATCAATTTTGGAGGTACTTTAGATATTGTCAATTGGCGAACACTGCAACCCGCTGTATTGTACGAAGTGGTAAAAGCACTAATGGTAAGAAGACTTAATTAATGCTTATTTGTTATAAAAACATACAAAATAAGTATTTTTAATTATAAGTTATTTTTCTCAGCTTTGTCGCTCTTAAACTAAATGCCCCCAAGATGTCTATTGTATTTACAACGATTCAATCAGCCGAAGATATAAAAGCTGTATTGGCTCTTCAACAACTCAATCTAAATCAGAATATTTCGGCAGATACGGCTCAAAGTCAGGGGTTTGTAACGGTTGTTCATAATTTTGATTTATTGTCACGAATGAATCAAACCGAAGCCCAGATTATTGCCAAAGATGGCGATAAAGTTATAGGATATGCCTTGGTAATGCCTACAAGTTTTAGGAAGGATATTCCCGTTTTGATGGCCATGTTCGATATGCTCGACCAACTGACATACCAAGGTAAGCTTATCAAAGATTACGCCTATTATGCTATGGGGCAAATTTGTGTAGCTGAGGGGTATCGTGGAAAAGGAATATTTGATGGCTTGTATGCTTTGCACAAAAAACAACTATCGTCCCAATACGAATTATGTGTTACCGAAATAGCTAAACGTAATACCCGTTCGTTGGCAGCACATACAAGGGTGGGTTTTGAGGTTGTACACGAATACTTTGATACTACCCATCCCGAATTATGGGAAGTGGTAGTTTGGGATTTGAGAAAGTAAGGAACTAAGTGTTGTAGAAAAACAAAACAGCTTATGTGATAGCATATTTTGATTTAGCTGGAAAATTAATACTCCAGCTAAATCAAAAAGTTTAGGCTTTCTGTTTTAATACTTACTAAACCAATCATCTTGGTCTCAAAAATCAGCACTGTAGTTGAGCTTCTATTCAGTCTTCAAAACATAAATCGGTATTTGTGCTTTGAAGTTTACAAAATCTACCCTTCTATCAGGTGTCCACAAAATTGAGCTGTATTATTAATGATTTTGCCGCCTCGTCTAAACCCTAAACCACAGGCCTCTGCCGAGAAAAATACACCCGCCTGATAATAGTTTCCATGAGTATCTTGCAGAAAATCAACATATTGCTGATATACTTTGGCTTGTTCGGTATATTCGCCGTCGGTATGGGCAATATCGTCTTGGGTATTGCTAAAAATTCTAACATTAGCTCCTTCTCGACCAAACAAAACTTTTTCTACCGAAATCTGATTTTCTAAAGGCTTATTGTCGGTGTACAAAAGCAAAGGGTGATTCGGGTACAAATCCCATAAAACTTTCAAAATACCTTTCGATTGAAATAATAAAGTATAAGCAGGATTCAGCACAATGGTTTTTCCTGAAGTGACTAACTGGGTTAAAATTTGCACCAGTTCAGGTTCATCCCAGCCAATATATTCCCAAGGAACAAGTTTAAACCAAAAGTCGTATTTAGTAAAGCTACCGTTGTCCGAACTTTGTTTGTAAATACCTTCTACTGGCGAAAATTCAACATTTTCGATATGCTCAAAAGCCACTTCAAAGCCAGCTTCACGGGCAGCTTCGCCCAAAACCTGCATATTGGTATCGTCTTCTGGAAAACCCTCCATAGTAGAAATCAATAACGTTGGCTCGTGGTTGGGGTTCTGGGTTTTGAGTTCCTTAAACTGTGCTGTTAGTGCTTCGTAAAGTGTATTAAATTGCTGTGTTTCGTCAAGACGATTGGCTTTTAAGGATGCCCACTGCACAATAGCCGTTTCGGGAATACAAGTAGCCGTGTCGGCATTAAACTCAATCAGTTTGATAGGTTGGCCATTTAGGCCTCCAGCCAAATCAAAACGGCCGTAAATATGCCATTGGCGGTCATTGTCCCATGAATATTTGATAAGTTCAATCAGATTTTCGGGAATACCCAAAGCCTCAAATTTGTTGGTGTCAATTACATGCTGAGCAGCCTCGATATACATTTCATAAAGCTGATTGGTGGCATCATAAAATTTTTCAGCTTCATGCTCCGACACTACTACAACTTCGTTGGTAATATAAGATTGTGTGTCTTCGCCGAGCATCCAATACCAATCGGCATTGCGTAAGGATGATTCAGGCGAGGATGATAAGGTTTTTAAGGGTATCATAAATTTTAGAAAATTGGGTTGTATAAATTAAGATAAACTAACAATAAATGTAATATATTCTTGGCTCAAGAATGTCTTGTTGTTGGTTAGACTCATCAATACCGTCATAAGAAACGCTGAGCTACACCATGTTTTTCTGTAAAATATTTTACATAGAAGTGCTGAACAGCAAAGGCTGATGTTGAGACTAAACACATTTATTATGAAATGCAAAAAATCGCACTCATTTAGCAGTTTTACTCACCGTATTGGCTAGTTATCCATGAAAACTACCATGCGAGCCACCACGGAAAAAGCCCGAACGGCCACCGATAGGTCTATACATAGTGGTACGAGAATGATTGATAGATTCATGAACCGTGTTGGAATGCTGAAAAGCTTGACGGCTAGCATAAAAACGAGAAAAAGTACCTCCATAATAATGACTTCTATGGCGACGAGCAGTATCTCGTTTTGAAGTATTGCTATTGGCCATAAAACCATTCTGGTTTAAGTCGGGGCGATAGTTGCTATAACTAGGGCTCATGGTTCTTGCCAATAAATAGCCCATTCCGCCATACAACAAAGCATTAGACAAGTTATTACTCTGCCCGATAGTACTAGGGTGAGTAGCTATTTCGTTGTCAATCAATGCTTTTACAGCTCTTGGTGATAGTGTATCTTGCTTGCCGTCCAAGTACGAAACAATCGCTACAGAGCTATCGGCCAAAGTTTCTTCTTCTTTGGTTATTTTAAAAACGCCTTTCGAGGTTTCTGTAATATAAGTCTTAACACCTTTTTTATAAACATCAACCTCTTCATAATCGCCTTCATCTTCCGAACTGTCGCTACTACAACTTTGAAGAGCCAGTGTTTGTCCCAATAATGCCAAAGCAATTGTGCTACCAATTGTAATATCTTTTACTTTTTTGAGAAATGTTTTTTTGCGAAGAGGGGTCATTGTTTTGTCTTGGTTTAAATGAATAACTCAAAGGTATTCACTTCTGGGCTGACTACGAAACAATCTTTTAGGAAAGGGTTTATTTTAAAAAGAATGGTAAATGTAGCCAGAGGTTATTGAGAAGCTATGAGCTTGATAGGCTTTTGGGGTAATAAAACAAACATCATTTCCTTGAAAAGCTCTGCTTGCATAATAAATAATAGTAAATTAGAGGATAATATATTGTTGACACAACTATAACATCTCAACCATGACCAATACTCAAGTAAAACTAGCAGCCCGTCCTGTGGGCAATCCTCAGTCAACCGATTTTTTGCTTGAAAGCTCGCCCGTACCGACTCCACAAGAAGGAGAAGTCCTTGTCAAAACCCTTTTTGTTTCGATGGACCCCGCTATGCGTGGCTGGATGAACGAAGGTAAATCGTATATTCGCCCGATACAAATAGGCGAGGTATTTCGGGCAGGAACGGCAGGAAAAATCGTTGTTTCAAAAAATCCTAATTTTGAGGTAGGCGATTATGTTACAGGCAATTGGGGTGTGCAGGAATACGCTGTTTCTTTGGGTAAAGATTTGGTAAAGGTAGATATATCAATAGCACCTTTAACCACCTATTTGGCAACATTGGGTATGCCAGGGCTAACGGCTTATTTTGGATTGTTAGACACCGCTTTGCCCAAAGCTGGCGAAACCCTTGTCGTTTCGGGGGCATCTGGGGCTGTAGGTAGTGTAGTAGGACAGATTGCCAAAATAAAGGGTTGTAAAGTTGTGGGTATTGCAGGCGAGCAAGATAAGTGCGATTATTGTATAACCGAACTCGGTTTTGATGCCTGTATCAATTACAAAACTCAAGATGTTAGGAAAGCCCTCAAAGAAGCCTGTCCCGAAGGTATTGATATTTATTTTGATAATGTTGGGGGCGAAATTTTGGATATTGTTCTGGGACAAATTCGCTTCAAGGCTCGTATTGTGATTTGTGGAGCAATTTCACAATACAATAATACAACGCCTATCAAGGGGCCATCCAATTATTTATCATTACTGGTGAATCGTGCCAAAATGGAGGGTATTGTGGTATTTGATAATGCTCATCGTTATGGCGAGGCCGCCAAAGAAATGGCAATGTGGATACAGCAAGGAAAACTCAAGTCGAAAGTCCATATCGAAAAAGGCCTTGACAACTTTCTGCCAACTATGATGATGTTATTTTCGGGGAAAAATTTTGGGAAGCTCCTCTTACAAGTAGGCGAAGAGTAGTAGACCAATAAGGTATGAATCAAGAATTATAGTGTTTGATTTGGGAAAGAACTCCGCAAGGATTTTAAAAACTTGCGGAGTTCTGCTATTTTTAGTACTTGAAGATTTTGCCTCCAGCCATTACATTCTGTGTTTTTTCGTCGAAAGTAACACGTTCGCCAGTACGGTATGCCGCATTGGCCATGATACAAGCAATAGAATGCTGGTATCCTGCCTCAATTGGAGCATTAGGTTGTTTGCGAGAACGTACGCTTTCCATCCAATTTTTGATGTGAGCCGAAGTCAAAACATCGTACCCAGTGTTGGCATTAGTTTCGATTTTGGTTACTTCGCTCAACGATAGTTCTGGCAAAAGGTTAGCTTGTAAACCCATTTCGCCAGCTTCTCTTGCGGTCAACCCTCCACGTGGAGAGATTTTGTTATTATCTAGGTTCAATTCGCCCCCATTTGAATAATAGATTTCTTTGGTACCTCCAGCCGAGTTGGAGAAACGGCTTGTAAATTGTACTTGAAAACCTTTGCTTGGGTCGTTTAGTGGGCCATAGTCAAATACCACTGTCATGGTATCGGCATTTTTACGGCCATCTTGCCATTGATAAATGCCACCATTGGCTACGGCACTTCGTGGGTGAGCCAAGCCACTAAACCAGTGTACTGTATCAATTTGGTGACTCATCCATTGGCCAGGAATACCCGACGAATAAGGCCAGAAAAGGCGGTATTCTAAATATTTACGTGGGTCGAATGTATCGGCAGGGCGATTCAACAAGAAGCGTTTCCAATCAATATCTGATTCTTTCAAGATAGATGTTAGTTGAGGTCTTCTCCAGCGGCCTGGTTGGTTAACATTCCACATCAATTCTACCATTTTGATGTCGCCAAATTTGCCTGATTTGATAAAGTCTTCGGCAGCAAAATAGTTAGTCCCACTGCGGCGTTGTGAACCAATCTGAACGATTTTACCCGAAGCCTTTACCGCTTTCAATACTGCTCTGGCATCGTCCATAGTTTCGGCCAAAGGTTTTTCGGTATAAGTATCGCACCCAGCTTGAACGGCTTCGATGGTGTGAATGGCGTGTTGAAAATCGGCTGTTGAAATAAATACGGCATCTACACTTTTAGAAGCATATAATTCATCGTTGTTTCTGTAAGTAGCAATACTATTGCCTAATTCTTTTTCCAAAAATGCTTTTCCTTCATCACGTCGACGATTCCAAAGGTCAGAAACAGCTACCATTTCAAAGTTCATTTCTTTCATGAAAGCTTTGAATGGTGGTACGTGTGAAGCACGAAAACGGTCGGAATAACCAACGCACCCTACACGAACACGGTCGTTAGCACCAATGATTTTTGAGTATGATTTTGGACTGAACGCTAAAGCACCTAACGATGCTATGGCTGATTTTTTGACAAAGTCTCTTCTTTCCATGGTAAATAGTTATGTTATGCTTTGGGGTAAGTATGCTAAAGTAATTTAGTGGTTGATAATCAAATAAATTGTAAGAATAGACGACTTTGAAATTGATAAAATAGCTTTCAAAAGCCTTATTCTCGAATATATCTTTGTGTTGGTTAGCTGACGACTCTATGTATCAGCTAACCATAAAATGTAATGATGAAATAATCCTATATCAATTATAGTTCACGAATTTTGATGTTTTTAAAAGAAACGTTATTGCCGTGGTCTTGTAAAAGAATATGACCTTTTTGCCCCATACCAAAGCCTTCAAATTTTTGGTATTTACTGCGAGCTACCAATGCCTTATAGATATTGCTTCCTCGTTCATATTCTACTACCTTGAAGCCATTGAGCCAGTGTTGTACAAGATTGTTAGGATATACAATGACACGGCCTTGATTCCACTCGCCAATTTTCTTCTGAAAACGTTTGTCTTGTTTGTACGATGGAATTAAGTCGTACAAGCTACCAAGTGTACGGTTGCCAACAGCTCCCATTTTGGCATCAGGGTGTTTTTCGTCGTCGAGTACCTGAAACTCTAGTCCGATACCCGATTTTCCGCCAGCATCGAAGGTTTCATTGACAAAATATTTTACGCCAGAATTAGCTCCTTCTGTAAGTTTAAATTCAAAGGTAAGCTCAAATGGGCCAAACTGTTGTTCTGTAACAATATCATTCCCCGTTTCAGAGCCATCCGATGGACTAACATTAATTTCGCCATTTTCCACTTTCCAGTGGTGTTGAGGCATTTTATCTTGGTTGGCACCACGCCAGCCTGCAAAATCATTGCCATTAAACAAGAGTTTAAAGCCTTGTGCTTTTTCTTGTTCAGAAAGGGTATTTAATGTTAGGTTGACAACAGGCGTTTGGTCGGTAGGGCGGGGTTTAATATCAGCTCCTGTTTGGATACGGATATTTCTCCAACGAATTTGTTGACCGGGCTGTTGGTCTTTGCCAATTGAGTGTACCTGCAAAGCAATAAATCCTTTGTCGGTTACATTATCAATCAGACAAGCCACAGGTACATCGTTGACCCATGTACGAATAACATTGCCAATGGCCTCTACACGATATTTGTTCCACTGACCATTGCGTTTAAAAGCTTTTTGTCCAGTAGGGTTAATATTAGGAATATACAACCAGTCACGGCGAGCTTCGTCGTAAATACCACCCGACCAAGCACGGTCAGAAGGATCAACTTCCATTTGGTAGCCATGTACACGACCATTTTGGTAATCAGGCTTTGACAAACTTCTAAACTGAATACCAGAGTTCATCCCTTCGGCTACGTTGAGTTCTACTTCAAACACAAAATCGCCGTAGTCTTTTTCACTACAAAGAAAAGAATTGGGTGTATTAGATACCGTTGTACCTACTATTTCACCATTTTTTACTTCATATTTGGCTTGTCCACCAAGTTGTTTCCACCCATTAAGGGTTTTACCGTCGAAAAGGGATGTCCACTTTTCTTTTTGGGCCAATGTGCTGAACGATAAAGTGCACAAAATAAGTAAGCCACTAAAAAACGTTTGCTTCATAATTGAAATTAAGTGTTTCATTTTAGGCAAAAGTCAGAGAAAAAGATTTTATACTCGTTTTGGGAGAAGAGAAGAATAAGTAAGGAGGAGGATTATTGCTCAGAATATCAACAAAATAGATAATGCCCTGTAGAATTAGGGCATTATTGATTGTACAAAATGAAGTAATTATACAAAAATATATTGAGTGCTAAATCAAATAATTGTATAAATATCAATTATTTGATTTTAAGCTTTTATACTGGTAATGGCGCAATTTTGCTCAGGGGGTATATAAAATATTTTTATCGACCTGAGCGGGAAGTGGCCCCTTGGTTACAAGCTTTTTGGCAGCAAGGTTTGCCCCAGCCGAAGCACATATTGCAGGTGTTGCTCCTTCAGAAAAGGCCGTAAGAAAGCCAGCCCAATAGGCATCGCCTGCTCCAGTGGCATCTATTACATCAATAGGTTTGACACCTACCGTAATTTTTTCTGTACCTTTATTATAAGAAATCACCGAGCCATCGCCTCCTTTGGTTAGGCAAATGAGGTCGGCACCCATAGCATGAAAGTCTGATAAAATTTGTTCTTCCTCTACTTTATGGCCATAAAGTCTTTCGGCATCGTCTTCGCTTAGTTTTACCAAGCCATCTTGCCCACAATATTCCGAGATAACCTGCCAAGCTTGTTGGCGGTCAGGCCATATTTGGGGGGCATAGTTGCAGTCAATACTAACCCTACACCCTAGCAAATTGGCTCTTTTGGCAGCATCTACAATAGTACTTTGGGCAGGTTCTTGGCTTAGGGCAAAGCAAGTTGTATGAAAAATAGCAGATTCCGACAAAAGTTCATTGGATATATGATGAGGCAAAAGCATTCTGTCGGCTGTACGATATGCAATAAAATCGGGTGTGCCTTTGGTACGTGATACTATCACAATACTACTAGGCTGTAAAGGGTCAGTAACAATATAGTTAATATCGATACCCGTTTGGGCTACCTCTGCCTTCAGGAAAGCCCCAAGGTTGTCGTTGCCTACACACGAAATAAGGGCTACATGCTGGCCAAGGCGAGCCATATTGGCCGCCATGTTGGCAGGGCTACCCCCTTGAAAACGTTCAAACGTAGTAGTTGCT
This sequence comes from Flectobacillus major DSM 103, assembly GCF_000427405.1. Lineage (NCBI taxonomy): Bacteria > Pseudomonadati > Bacteroidota > Cytophagia > Cytophagales > Flectobacillaceae > Flectobacillus > Flectobacillus major. The sequence goes on along the minus strand of NZ_KE386491.1, from coordinate 2,748,878 downwards.
AAAATGCTATCGGCCAACTCTGTACCTATTAAGTCGACTAATAACTCGCCAACCGATAAAAGGGCATATTTTTTCATATTATAAAAATGGTTTTGTTTTTGTTATGCAAATTAATGATTTATTCCAAAGATTTTAATAGATTTAATAGAACTGTTTTTTAATCTAATAATGGTAATGTGCTTTGCAAAACCATTATGCTTTTGCAGGTAAATCAACTGCTGAACACACGGTCTATTTTTATTAACTCAACAAACATTATGTACAAAAAACTACCTTTATTAAGCCTTTTTTTATGCACATTGGTATTTGCTTCGTGGGCTAGTACCAAGCCCAATCCTACTAAGAAGCAAATCGCTGACGAAGCGGCCTTGCGGAAAAAAGCCGATGAGTTGGCTCATAAGTTTATTATTGTCGATGGTCACGTAGACTTACCGTATCGCTTGCATGGCAAAATGGAGGATGTGTCAATACAGACAGCCAGTGGGGATTTTGACTATATTCGAGCCAAAAAAGGAGGCTTGACTGCTCCGTTTATGTCTATTTATGTGCCTGCTGATTTGCAAAAAAAGAAAGGTTTTTCAAAAGCCCTCGCCGATTCATTGATTGATATGGTCGAAAATTTGGTAAAAACCTATCCCGATAAATTTGCTTTGGCTAAGTCGCCCCAAGATATAGCTAATAATTTCAAAAAAGGCCTTATTTCGTTGCCAATGGGTATGGAAAACGGTTCACCAGTAGAAAGTAATCTCGAAAACCTGAAGTATTTCTATGACCGAGGCATTCGTTATATAACCCTTTGCCATGGCGAAGACAATTTTATATGCGATACCTCGTACGATACCACCAATACATGGCGTGGCCTTAGCCCTATTGGCCGACAAGTTGTGCGTGAAATGAATCGTTTGGGTATTATGCTCGACTGTTCGCATATTTCCGACAATACTTTCGAGCAGGTAGTGGCTTTGTCCAAAGCTCCAGTAATAGCGTCACATTCATCTTGCCGAACATTTACACCAGGATTTGTGCGGAATGCTCCCGACGATTTGATTATAAAAATGGCCAAAAAAGGTGGCGTAATCATGATTAATTATAGTTCAATGTTCTTAGATTCTGTATCGAATAAGGCTTATGAAGTAAAAAGAAATGCCATAAAGGCTTTTCAGAAAGAACATAACCTACCTGCCGATGCACCAGCCGTAAAAGCTTTTGAAAATGAATATTCCCAAAAATACCCAACGCCATTAACTACTGTAGAAAGAGTAGCCGACCATATCGACTATGTTGTAAAAATAGCAGGTATCGACCACGTAGGTTTGGGTTCTGATTTCGATGGTGTTGGCCCAACTCTTCCCGATGGGCTGAAAGACTGCTCGCAACTTCCCAATCTGTTGTATGTTTTACTAAAACGAGGTTATTCGGAAAAGGACATCGAGAAGGTTTGTAATAAAAATATATTCAGAGTGTGGACACAAGTAGATAAAGTAGCAAAAGGCTTTAAATAATGACTCTTCAGAAGCGAATGGTGATTTGTTTATTTAGTGAGTTGTGAATGAGTGATTTAGTGATTTGTTTATTTAGTGAGTTGTGAATGAGTGATTTAGTGATTTGTTCATTTAGTGAGTTGTGAATGAGTGATTTAGTGAATTGTGAGTTAGATTTTTTTTTCAATAAAGAAGTTATTTGGGAACTCAAAATAATGAGAGTGCATTTGCCTTAACTCACAACTCACAACTCACAACTCACAACTCACAACTCACAACTCACAACTCACAACTCACAACTCACAACTCACAACTCACAACTCACAACTCACAACTCACAACTCACAACTCACAACTCACAACTCACAACTCACAACTCACAACTCACAACTCACAACTCACAACTCACAACTCACAACTCACAACTCACAACTCACAACTCACAACTCACAACTCACAACTCACAACTCACAACTCACAACTCACAACTCACAACTCACAACTCACAACTCACAACTCACCCTATTCATCTATATCTTTAGGGGTTTTGGGAGTCTTAGGTGCTTTTGGTGCCTTAGGAGCTTTTGGTGCTTTGGGAATCGACCCTATTGGTGACAGTGGTGCTAATGGTGCATCTACGGCCGATGGGGGTATCGGAGGTGTTGGTGGTGTTGGGTAATGCTTACCATGACCTCGACGAATATATGTGTTGTATCTCGACATATATTTACCGTCGGGGTCTAGGGTTTCGATAGCTCTGGCATGTACGCCTATTTCTTCGCCAAGCTTTTCAAGAGGTTTGCTGTATTTTTCCATGGCTTTTCCGAGGCTATCCATAGGGGTACTATGTTTTTCCATCTCTTTGCCAATTGCCTCCATATTTTTAGAGGCTGCGTCCATTTTTTGTTCTATCGCTTTCATTTGCTTTTCTAAAGCCTTCATCTCTTGCTCAGCATTTTTCATGTTTTTGGAATCTTCGTCGTAATCAGACATTTTGAGCGAAAGAATAGCTTGTTTTTGGGCAAGTTTGCCTATTTCAGTAGCATATTTTTGCAGAACTTTTGAGTTTTCGTGCATTGGTACATTATTGAGTTGTATCTGGCTGCTATATTCACCCATTATTGACGACAACTCGCTAATTTTATTCAAATAAGGTTCCATTTCAGCCTGTAAGCGTTCAATCTCTTTTCTATGGAATTCTATTTTGGTGCTATCTGGTTCATTTTTAGGCACTTCTGTTTGTACAGAAACCGTTTCAGGATTTGTATCATCTGTTTCTATTTCTATTTCTATTTCCCGAGTAGTGCTTCGTTCCTCATTTTCAATTGTAACTGAAGACGCATTTTTGAGTTGTAAATGCTGAATAGTAGATTCTACAATTTTGGTAGTTTGGGCTTTTACATAGGTAAAATTAATGCAACAGATGCCTAAAACTAAGAACAATATTGAGCCAAAAATTCCGACAGGGTTATTACTTTCGGCTTTTTTTACCCCTAAAATACGCTGTATTCTAGTAAGTAATTGAGGTTTGTTTCCTGCTAATGACATAGCTAATGTTGATTTGGATTGTTGTCTAAAGGTTTCTACAAAAGTTAAAGCTTTGGCAAGATGTATTTTGTTTTGACATACCGCCAAAGCGAAATCATCACAACAGTTTTCACGGTCTTCACGAATAGCCTCGCTTATAACCCATACCAATGGATGATAAAAAAAGATAATTTCAATAATCGACTGGATAATATTGACTAGGTAATCGTGGCGTTTGATATGGGCTAGTTCATGAGCCAATATTGCCATAATTTCGCCCTGACTTAGGCCCGTAGCCAAGCCTACAGGCAATAGAACAATGGGTTGTAGGTATCCAATTGTAAGCGGGATTTGTACTAAAGCCGACTCTCGAACTAGCACTTGATGATTGATTCCTACTCTTTCCAAAAGATTTTCAAATAGCCTTTGGGTATTATCGTCTACGAGCTTGGTGTGTTGCCAGCGGAGTTTTTGTACGTAGAAATAGCCCCCCATAAGTTTTAGGGTCATCACAAACATACCTATTAGCCATAGGTACACAAACCAATTAATATGCTGTGAAAACCAAAATACTACTTGTTCTGATAAGCTTTCTTGCTGAAATGTCAAGATATTAGTTGTTTGATTTTCTGATGTTTGGGTTGCTATTACCGTATTTTTCAGCGAAGAAACCGTTGTCTGGATTGTTGGGCTTTGTTGTTGCTCTTTTGAATAGACTTCATAAAACGTAATGCTTGTAACAATCGCCTGAGCCAATAATACTCCTATACCTACCAAATAACGTCTACTAGCCTGATGCTGACAAAACCATAAGGCAATTTTATACACAAAAAACAAGGCACTCAATTGCCAGAGTGAATGTACAAGCGTCCAGCCAAAAGTATGGACTAATGCTGGCGAAATGGTTGGTTCAAAGAATTCCATAGTTTAGGAGTTTTGCTCGATTTGTGCGATAAGTTTTTTTATTTCATCTAGTTCCTCAGAAGTAGCCTGATGATTACCAAGGGTTTGCATAACCAGCTTCATGGCCGAACCTTTAAATGTAGAACCTACAAATAAGTCTAGCAATTGCTGTTGCGTTTCTTCTTCGCCTACATTGGCTTGGTATACATGATAACGTCCTTCTTCTGTGCGAGTTACCAACTTTTTCTCAAACATTATTTGCATCAATTTTAGGGTAGTGGTATAACCAATTTCCCGATGCTTTGATAGCTCATCGTTTACTTGTCGTACTGTGGCTTGGCCAAGTGCCCATAAGACTTGTAAAATTTCTAATTCTGATTCGGTTGGCTTTGTCATAATGTGTTATACTTTTAATCTACGAAATATTTCGTAACAAATATACTACGAAAAAAATCGTAGTTCCAAATTTATCTACGAATTTTTTCGTAGATAATCATAAATACTTATTGTCGAAGATAAAACAGCCGTAAAAAGGGGAGGGTGTGACAGTAGTATTGTGTTGTAAGTCAGTTGATTACAAGTGTTTCTTGTAAAGATAGAAAAGCTGACAATTGCATTGAAGCGTATTATTATAAAAATACCAATATGATATGTTTTAAGTTTCGAGCAGTTTTTTCTGAAGGAATAAATAGATACTTCAAATCATAATACCAAGCATCCATTATGTAGCTATTGCCTATATCCAAAAGCCGAAGGTATGCTATAAAACTGCAAGATGTTTTTAAAAAATATAATTTATCTTTAATTTCAACATGAAAACATCAACTCAACCGTTTAGCTTTGAGTAATCCAATACAATCTGAAAGCTTATAATACACTTTACTTTGTTTATGAAATCACACTGTTATCGTCAACTATCTAAAGCATTTCTTTTAATAATACTAGCTTTTTTGCTGGATTCTTGTGCTCTTTTTCGTAAAAAGAAAGAAGAAACCTACCATAATTATCCTCCCAACAACAAATCTAACCCTCCTGCTAGCAAAAACTACAACTCTCGTACTGTCAATGAGTTAATAGGAACGGCTCGTCAATATATTGGTGTTCCATACCGTAGTGGTGGTATCGACGGAAACGGCATGGATTGTTCGGGGTTGTTATTTACTACTTTCAAACAAGTAGGGTTTAGTTTACCTCGTATTTCGTGGCAGCAGTCGGAAGTAGGAAAAGATATTGATATAGATGAACTTCGCCCTGGTGATTTGGTATTTTTTGTAACCAACAAAGGCAATGTCAGTAATATCAATCATTCGGGTATGATAACAGAAATCAGAAATCCAAAAGAGGTTTATTTTATTCATGCTTCTTCTAGTAAAGGTATTCGAGAGGACAATCTATTTACGACCTACTGGATGAGCTGTTTTGCCAAAGCCAAAAGGCCTTTTTAATAGTTTTGTTGATAAAAATAGCCACAACTATAGATAAATTTTTACGTATAAATTTTCAAAATAGTATATAATTGTAAGCTTTATTACTTAAAATCAGCAAACGATGTCAAAAGTTAATCCCTTAGAAGTATGGATGCGTGGGCCAATTGAAGGTATTCCAGCATTACTTCAGCCTGTAGCACATGCTATTTTGCAAGCTCAAGAAGAACTACACGCACTTCTCGAAGATTTTCCAGATACTTTGCTATGGAAAAAGCCCGCCAATGTGGCTTCGGTTGGCTTTCATTTACAACATTTATCGGGTGTTCTCGACCGCCTTGTGGTATATGCCCAAGACAAGGCTTTGTCTGAAGAACAATTTGACGCTCTCAAGCTCGAAACTGTATCCAACCAATCAAATATAACAACGCAGTCCTTGATAAACCGATTTGATATTCAGGTAGAGCAAACGCTACATTTTTTGTCAACCCTATCAGACAAAGATTTACTTGCTTCACGAGGTATTGGTCGAAAAAAACTTCCTACTAATGTATTAGGCTTACTTTTTCATGCCGCCGAGCATACGCAAAGGCATTTTGGGCAGTTGTATGTAACGGTGAAGGTTTTAGAAAATCAATGAGTGCATGGTGAATTAGGGATTTAGTGATGAGTCATCCCAAATTTTAGGTAATATTAAAAACTCCCTCTTAGGGTTTGTTGAGATTCATAAGGTAGTCAAGTGAGTATTGAAGAGGCTTATTAATTGCTCAAATGATAGGAATTTAGGGGTTATTCATGCAAAAGGCGTTCAAAAAACTAATTTCGAACGCCTTTTGCATGTTAAATGTCAGATTGACATATCTTTAGCTGCAAAACATTACATCGTCTATCTTCAAAAAACAGGTGATTACACTCCTTTCATACTCAGGGCAATTCTTTTGCGGGTAATATCTACTTCTACCACTCGTACTTTTACTTGTTGCTGAAGTTTCACTACTTGATTAGGGTCAGAAACATACTGATTGGCCAATTGCGAAATATGTACCAAACCGTCTTGTTTTACTCCAACATCGACAAAACAGCCAAATGCCGTAATATTGGTAACTAAGCCTGGTAATACCATTCCTTCGTATAAGTCTTCAATTTTTTTAACATTCGGGTCAAACTCAAAAGCCGTTAATTGTTCACGTGGGTCTCTGGCTGGTTTTTCTAGTTCTTTCAAAATATCTTGCAAGGTCAACAGGCCAGTTTTCTCATTGACATAAGCGTTGAGGTTGAGCTGTTTGCGTAACTCAGCTTTACTCATGAGGTCTTTTACCGTACATTTGAGGTCTTTGGCCATTTTTTCCACTACTGGATAACTTTCGGGGTGTACTGCCGAGTTATCTAAAGGATTTTCGGCTTGTGCAATACGCAAAAAACCTGCACATTGTTCAAAAGCTTTTTCGCCCAAGCGAGGTACTTTTTTGATTTGCTGACGGGTTTTGAAATCGCCATTTTCTTGACGGAACTTAACAATATTGGCAGCCAAGCTTGGCCCCAAGCCTGCTACATAGCTCAACAAATGTTTAGAAGCCGTATTCAGGTTTACTCCAACGGTATTTACACAACTTTCTACCACTGTATCAAGTGAGTTTTTCAACAAACTTTGGTCAACATCGTGCTGATACTGCCCAACACCAATAGATTTTGGGTCGATTTTTACTAACTCGGCGAGTGGGTCGAGTAGCCTACGGCCAATCGAAACCGCTCCACGAACAGTAACGTCTTTATCTGGAAATTCTTCACGAGCTACATCCGAAGCCGAATAAATCGACGCTCCTTGTTCGGACACCATAAAAATGGTTGGGGCTTGTTTGAAGCTGAGTTTTTTCACAAACTCTTCTGTTTCACGACCAGCAGTACCATTTCCTATGGCAATAGCTTCTATTTTGTACTTTTCTACTAAAGTCAATATTTTGTCTTGTGCCTCTAGTGGCTTGTCGAACGGATAAATCACGGTATCGGCTACCAAGTTGCCTTGGGCATCCAAACATACCACTTTACACCCTGTTCTATAGCCAGGGTCGATAGCCAAAGTACGCTTTTGTCCTAGTGGCGATGCCAGTAATAGCTGACGAAGATTTTGGGTAAAAATACGAATGGCCTCTAAATCAGCCTTTTCCTTCGAGAAATTAGCATATTCTGTTTCGATAGAAGGCTTCATTAATCTTTTGTACGAATCCGTAATGGCATCTTCTACCTGCTTTTTAGCTTCAGACATACCACGCAAGAATACTCTATCCAAAGCCCCCAAAGCATTATCTTCATCGGGCGAAATATTGACAGATAGAATCCCTTCGTCTTCACCACGACGAATAGCCAGTAAGCGATGTGATGGTACTTTTTTAAGAGGTTCGCTAAAATCGTAGTAATCCTTGTATTTGATACCGTCTTCTTCTTTACCCTTTTTTACTTTAGAAGAAATATACGCTTCTCGTTCAAATATCTTTCTAACAGCATTACGAGCGTCAACGTTTTCATTAATCCATTCGGCCATAATGTCGCGTGCTCCTTGCAATGCTTCGTCGATATTAGCCACTTTTTCGTTGAGAAACATTTCAGCTTTTTTCGTGATATTTTGCTCTTTCTGTTCAAAAATCAACTTAGCCAAAGGTTCTAAGCCTTTTTCGATAGCAATAGAAGCACGTGTTTTTCGCTTTTGTTTATAAGGCAAATACAAATCCTCTAGTTCTTGTAAATGATAGGCATTATTAAGCTTATTCAACAACTCGGGGGTCATTTTTCCTTGTTCTTCAATCGACTTAATTATGGCTTCACGGCGTTTGTCGGCCTCTTTCAACTTATTCCAAAGGTCTTTTATGTCGAGTATCTGAACTTCGTCCAAACTGCCTGTAGCCTCTTTTCTGTATCGAGCAATAAACGGTACAGTACCTCCTTCTTCTAGTAATTTAATGGTGTTTTGTACTTGGTTGGCTCTTACACCTACTGTATTGGTAATAATTCCAATTTGCGTTGTATTCATGGTAATATTTAAGGTTTGACAACTACAAAGCTAAATATTCTTTTGGAAATATGGGGCAGAATATCGGGAATATATACCGTAGCGGTGAGCTACAGTAGGGGACTTTTATAGGAATAGAACATCGTGCCGAGCCAAGGCTTGAGTGTATAGGATAAAGTATTTATGCTACGATATATTAGGGATGATATTGTGAGGTGATATAACATTTGTGAAATTATCCTTTTAGTTTTTCCCGAATTTTCTGAATATTTTCTTCAAATGATACTCCAAAAGGGATTTCGTACCCTTGAATACTAAGCGACTGCCTAGCAATTTTAGTAACCTGATGTATCGCAATAATAAATGAGCGGTGTATTCTAATGAACTGATTGTCGGGTAGTATTTGCAAAATATCAATCATCGATTGTCGGGTCAAAATCTTGCAGTCTTGTAATACAAAGGTTAGGTAGTTGCCCTCGGCCTCGATGTACAGAATGTCGTTAAAAAACACTTTTTCTTCTTCATAACCTGTTTTTAGAAAGACAAAATCACGTTTATCGCCGCCATTGGCTTGCTTTTGGGTGAGGGCTTTGTTGCAAGCTTTCAAAAAACGAGGTAATGGAAATGGCTTTAATAAATAGTCCAAAGCATCTAGTTCAAACCCTTGTACGGCATATTCGGTATAGGCAGTTGTAAAAATAATCATGGGTACTTTTTGCAAACAATGCACAAGCTCGATACCTGTAATGTCGGGCATTTTGATGTCTAAAAAAATAAGGTCTACAGGATTGTTTTGCAAATACAAAATAGCCTGAAAAGCATCTGTAAAACAGGCTTTTAAGTCAATGAAAGGGACTTTGGCAGCGTGCAGTTTTATAACATCGAGGGCTTTTGGCTCGTCGTCGATGGCTATAGCGGTTAGGAGCTTTTCTTCAGTTAAATGAGACATTTTTACTAGTAGTTAAAAAGAGATAATAGGTTTTTAATAAAGTTGCTTAAACTTTTGTAGCAGGCAAAATTATTGGCCTGCTACATACTATTGAGAAAGTTAGCGAATGTTTCGATACGATGCTGAGTTTGCCCTAAAACAAGGTACTCATACAGCTTACTGTACACTATTGGTTCACATAATTATTCTTAATAAAACCTAATTATTAAGGATACAAAAAAATCCTGTTCCGATTGCTGAATACTCAACTCGTGGCGATTGGGGTATATCAAGGCTAATCTTTTTTGCACATTTTCGAGCCCTACACCCGATTTTTTTTCTGTGTCATGCTCTGATTTTGGGTGAGCCGAATTATGAACTTTAAAATAAAGCGTTGTAGCATCGAATGTCAGTGTAATATAAATCCACGAGGGATTACGGAAGCTAATACCATGTTTGAAAGCATTTTCGACAAAGGGATTGAGCAGCATTGGAGCAAGATAAATAGCTTGGTTAAGTTGCTGAAGATTTATCCGAATATCAATATTATGAGCTTCGTCTATTCGCATCCGTTGAATTTCAATAAAATTCTCAAGATATTCAATTTCTTTGGTTAGAGGAATACGCTCTTGGTGATTCTCGTGGAGCATAAATCGCATCATATCGCCTAATTTCTGAATACCATTCGATGTCATTTCGGCATTTTCTTTGAGGGCAACAGCGTACAGCGTATTGAGGGCATTAAACAAAAAATGGGGGTTTATCTGCGAACGCAAAGAAGAAAGCTCGGCCGATTGTTGAAACACTTGGGTTTGTAAAGTGATATTTTCAGTAAAAAAATACCATCGACCAACAGCCAAAAAAATTCCAACAATATTGGGTACTATATATACCCATTTGAAATACAGCCTATTGTAAGGAAAGAATCGATCCCAAATAGAAAAACAAAATATACTAAATAAAATATACGCACAAAATCCGAGGAAGGCCTGAACGGTACTTTCTCGTTTGTTGTAGTCGAGGGCTGCATAATAGGGAATAACTTTTTTATAAAAAACATAATGAACCCCTATTGTTATTGCCAACATTGTTAAGCCCAGAGGTATCCCCATTGTTCCAACGACAGCATTGGCAATAGTTCCAAAAAACATCCAGAATATAATGATGAGTATCGAAACCCCCAAAATACTGCCCGATAATAATTGATATTTCTCTTCTTTTTTCTCGAACGACAGCTTTGTTGTGTAATAGTAGGTTTGAGCTACTGCTTCATAAAATAGTATGATTGCTACACCAGCAATAGTATTGGTTAATAAATACAATTTTCTAAAAATAGAATAAACCTTAAAACCAATAATTTGACCGTTGAAATTGTACCTAAACGTACAGTATAGCTTGAAATAATGATACACAAATAAGCTGCTCATTACCAGTAATGTACAAGCTACAATAGTAACAATGGTAGGAGAATTGTACTTTTTGTTTTGGATTCGAGGGAAAACCCAAAAATGAAATATGTACCAAGCCAAGGTAAATAGCACCGCCGCCGCTATCGTCGGGAAAATGGTATTGAAATTGTGGTCGTAGTCTGCCAAGTCCTTCCAAATAACGTGGTTGGGGATATTAAGCTTTTCGGCCGTACTGATGTCAAAATCAAACTCGTTGGCCAAAAGAATAAGTCGGCGAATAACATATACAACAATTGCCAACAGGATAAAGAATAGTTCGTAACGTCTAAATTTTTCGATTGAATCCATCATTTTTTGCTGTTTTTGCTTCAAAACTATTCTGCTCGTTACTGCAAAAAACAAAAATGTTTTGAATCCCTCAAAAATTGGGATGAATTTACGGATTTACGTGCTACCGAATAACAAGGGGGTATGAAAATTAATAATTGTCATTGTTATCGACTAGGTTTTTTTTTACATTTGGCCACCTAATCGTTATAATTTTATTATTAAATCTTTTGAAAAGATTACTTTCTATATTTCTTCTGGGCTTATTACTTTATAATATGATGGGCTTTTCGGTCGTCTATTGGGTAGAAGAGTATGCTTCTTTTTTTAAAAATAGCATAACAAAATCGACTGAGAATGGAGAATATGTAATTTTTAAAATGCCTTTTGCTTTGCCTTATCAAAGCGATTGGCCGCAAAGCCGTACCGTAGAAGGCAAAATTCAGCATGGCGACGAGCATTATCAGATGTTAGAGCAGGTTATTGAGCATGATACACTGTATATGATTTGTAAAACCGATGAAAATACCCGCTTTCGCTTTATGGAATTGGCCGAACACGTTAACCAACATATAAAAGAAACGTCTCCAGAACTTCCACAAAAAACACATTTCTTGCTCAAAAGTTTTCTAAAAGAATATACTGCTCTAAAAAGACCTCATATTGTATTTATCCTTGAATGGCTCATAGCTCAGCCGCAATCCTATTACCGATTAACCTTGTTGGATTGCCTTATGGATATTGCCTTGCCTCCGCCAAAAATTACTTGTTGATAATCAATAGTTGAAGGTATTTTTTAACCGCTTTATGAAAAGTCATAAAGCCTAAACTGTATTATGCTCATGAATATAACAAGTACAGCACAACAGCATTCGTCTGTTTTGTGGATAAATCGTATTGCCCTTTTTATTGTATTTTTTTGGTTTGGATTGCTCAAAATCATAGGCTTGTCGCCAGCAGAGGGAATTGTTACCCAGTTACATCATCAAACACTAGAACACATCATTTCTGTACAGTATTTTATGCCTCTTTTGGGTGTAATAGAGTGTGTTATTGGGCTAATATGGCTTGTGCCACGATATACCCCAATAGCATTTTGCCTATTTTGTTGCCAAATGACCACTACCTTTTTGCCTTTACTTTTGATGCCCAACGAAACTTGGCAATCAACCTTTGCCTTGAGCTTGTCGGGACAATACATTATCAAAAATGTAGTGCTAATAGCCTCGGCATATACTATTTATAGAGCTTGCCATTGGGAAAACAAAATATAAATCTTAAATAAGTGTATATCGCCTTAGTACTCCTATTTAGGGCTGTACGAAGGGTTTTATTTTGTTTAGAAGTGTTCTTATCATGAGTATTTTTGTTGTAGGGGCAACCCTTGCGGTTGCCTGAGTTGGGCAACCGCAAGGGTTGCCCCTACAGCAATTTTATTTTAAGAATAAAATCTATACCTTTTTACATCAACCGCAAGGGTTGTCGTTACTGCAATTTTATTGTAAGGACAAAATATACACCTTCTTACAGCAACTGCAAGGATTTCCGTTACTACAATTTTATTTTAAGGCAACCGCAAGGGTTGCCCCTACAGCAATTTTATTTTAAGGACAAAACCTATACCTTTTTACATCAACCGCAAGGGTTGTCGTTACTGCAATTTTATTTTAAGGACAAAATATACACCTTCTTACAGCAACTGCAAGGATTTCCGTTACTACAATTTTATTTTAAGGCAACCGCAAGGGTTGCCGCTACTGCAATTTTATTTTAAGAATAAAACCTACACCTTCTTACAGCATTGACTCCTACGTGTGGATTATTTTGCTAATTTTTTCAGTTTAAAATATTGCCCTACGGCACCCAAAACAAATAAGACAAACAGCACTTTTACCACATTTTGTACAATAGGCGAATCGGGGCCATTGGCCAAGGGTGCATCTATAGGCACACGAGAAAGGGTTTCGTTGGCTGTTGGAATTAGCGAAAGAAATACAGTAGCCGATATACTCAGAACTTGAATAACAAGTTTGTAAAAATGCCCAGTAAGGTTTTTTCCTAAAGAATACGCTACAGCTATTAATACCAAAATCAGAATAGCAATGGCATGTCCTGGATTGAAACCGCCGGCTTTGGAAAGCCCAAAAGAAGTAAGGCTAGCCAAAACCGTAAGAACAGAATAGGATTTGCCCAAAGAGCTGAATGGATTAATAAGCCCGTCTTTGGCAATGGCTATAAAGGCAAATACTAAAGCAACAATAGCAATAACGGTATGTATTGCTCCTAAAATAGATAGAGAAAACGGCATAATTGTAAGGTTTGATAGTGAGGGGTTATGGTATTGAATAACAGTAAGTTAATAAATAAAAAATGGAATTGCTAATTTGTTTAATAGCTTTTGTTAAATAGAAAGAGGGTGATTAAAAACTCATTGTTTGAGCCTTAATCACCCTCTTATTTATAGGCTTACCTAATAAGGCTTAGCCTCGTCCTTTTCCGCCGTCGCCTCCGCCATCGTTGTTGTTGGGGTGGATAGCAGGTTTTACATTGGTATTTCCAAAATTATAGGTAAATGATATTCTAAAACGGCGGTTGTCCCAGCGGTATGTGCCTGTACTGGTTAGGGTAGAGGTCTCTACATTGTTTCGCCAATAGTTCAAATTGAATGGGTCTTGTACCGACAACTTGATAGTACCTTTTTTCTCCCAGATAAATTTCTTGAGGCCAAAGTCAATACCTCCTTGGGCTTTTGAGGTTTGAAAACCCCACGTTTCACCCGAATTAAGCCACCCCGATACTTCGCCCGACAGTGTTTTTGACAAAGTAAAGGTTTGTTGCATATACATCCCTCCGTAAGGCTGACTTAGCTTTACCAAGGTGTTTTCTCGCTGATAATCATAGACATTGATACCACTCCAAATATTAAAATTAATACTCCACCATTTGGCTGGATTGAATGGCAACGATGCGTCGAGTCCCCACCAAGTAACTTTTCCTTTTACGTTTTCGTAAGACTCACGGATGAGCCTTTTACCAGCAATAAGGGTTGTATCTACATCAAAAACATTGGTCGAAAACTGGTCAACACGTACATAGTTCATCGAAAAGCTGTACTTATCCTTAATAGTATGCGTGAAAGTAATGGTATTGTTTAGGCTAGGCAAAACCATTGGGTTGCCTATTGTATAAGATTGAGGGTAGAAAAAACGCTTGAAGGTATTAAAAACATCATCGTTTGGACGATTGATTCGGCGGCTATACCCCAACGAAATAGCATAATCTTTGGTAACTTTTTGGTTGAAAGTTAGGGTTGGGAAGAAATTAAAATAGTTTTGTGCCGAAAGTTGATTTCCTTCACGGTCGAGTCCTTGGTTGTCGGTTGCTTCTCCTCTCAAACCTACCTGTACGTTTAAGTTTTTATTAAGCTCGCTATTCAGCATAAAATACCCTGCGGTGATATGCTCACTAAATCGGAAAAATGAATTTACCAAAGCTCCGTTGTCTCTAAAGTTGTCGCTAAAATCTTTTTCATTAACCGAATAACTTGACTTAAACCCTGTTTCTAGCTTCGTTTTTTTGGTAATTTTTTTAGTGTAATCTGCTTTTAGTACAAATGTTCGGCCATTAGAAGGAAACAACACTTGGTTGTAAACTGTGCTAGGCTCGGCATTATTGATGCTTGTGATAGTTGTAAAATAATCATTCCATTTACGGTTATTCAGAATCACGTCAAAATCAGCCGTAAGGAGTGTTCCAGAGGTATCTATTGTTTGTTTCCAGTGGGTATTGAAGGTATAATTATTAAAATTTCCATCACGAGTACGGTTCATGTCGAGGTGCTGAGTACCAGAAGGTAAAATACTACTTTGGGTGGCATTTCGGTTCAGGGGGCTATTGGTACTAGCGAGTTGGGCCGAAAATCCCAAAGATGTTTTTTTAGAAAAATCATAGTCAAAACCTAATTTGCCATTCCAGTTGGTAAACCGCCCAATAGCCAAGCCTGTATTGGTGCGGGTTTCTAGGAGCGAACCTGTTTCTGAAAGGAGTTGCTGTTGTTGTTGTTCCGAGTTGTACCATTCGGTGTATTGGCGGTTGAGGTTGGCATACACCACATATTTTTCATGGCGGCTATTTACGGTAATACCTTGTCCATTTTTAGGAAGTCCTCCTATGGCAGCGTATCGGCTGTAGCCAGCGTTCAAATCCAGGATATAGTTTGTGCCTAGGCTTTTTCCTTTTTTGGTTTTGATATTAATAATACCACTCGACCCCGAGGCATCATAGCGAGCAGAAGGGTTGGCAATAATCTCGATACTTTCTATGTCCTCACTTTTGAGGGTTTTCAAAAAATTGGCCAATTGCTCATCGCTAAGGTAAGTTTTTCGGTCATCAATCATAATCAATACCCCATCTTTGCCTTTTAGCTTAATGGTTTCGGTATTGCGGTCAACGGTTACACCTGGTACTTTTTCCATCAACTCCAGGCCATTGAGTCCTGCTGCCGTTGGGCTGGCCTCAATATTCATAATCATCTTGTCGCCTGAGCGTTCGATAAGCTGCTTGCGGGCTGTTACCTGTACCTCGTTGAGTGCCTGCGACTCTACCGACAACTGGATCGGCTCAAAAGCAATATCTTTATTTTGAATCGTAAATGCCTGATAATATTTTTTATATCCTACCGCCGTAACGTGCAGAATATAGGCCTGATTATTCAGCGATTCAATGCTAAAACTACCATCGGTATCGGCAATATTTCCTTTTACCAAAGAAGAATCTTTGGCACTAAGTACCAAAATATTGGCAAAAGAAGCGGCTTGTTTTTTTTCGTCGATGATACGTCCTGAAATTTTAAACTGTGCTATTCCTACGCTAGGAAGGAATAGCACAAAAAGGTAAACAGAGATAAGACTGCTTTTCATAATTTGAATTTTAGATTTCTGAATAGATGTAATATTGAGCAGAAATGTTGCATCCACTTTGGGGGTGTCTGTGGGTATTTATCCTGAAAATGTTGGGGTAAAAGATGATAGATGAAATTTTGGTTAGTATAACTATTTGATTTGTAGTGTATTATATAGAATACATCAGGCATAACAAATAGTTGTATTTTATTTTCTTTATGAGCGATAAATCTAGGATACTGCCAGTTTTACAAAACAATATTGACTGTTTGTGGAGCAATACTAAGCTTTACTTTCAGCAGAATTGCATAGAAAGATTGTTTTTCAAAACCCTTGGTAGGATCTTCGCCTGTGGTATAATCAAACCCAATTTTTACTATTTTTCGGGCATCGGCCGAGGTGAAAAAAGTATAATTAAAACTTGTAGTAAAATACTGGTGAGCTTGCACACTAATATCTTGTGCCGATTCATGAATATTGTAACGGTATTGCCAGTCGAGGTTCAAATCAAACTTGCCTTTCAAACTATTATTGGTTGGGAAAAAAGATAAATCGCTAGAAATACGAGCATAGGCACGATAGATATTGCCATACGAAAAATACGATTCGGTGTTGATACGGTTTTCGCTTTCAAAACCTAAATAGGGCGTGTACACAAACCTAAACTTATTACCCAAGCCAACAACATGGTTTGGAATCCAAAAGTATTTAGGATTCATATCTTTCTTTTTGAAAATAGGAGTAACATACACATTACCCTGAAAAGCCCGATGTTGTTGGATTTGATTGGAGCTGTATCTAAGGGCATACACAAATACAGGTGACCAAGATTTTTGGGATAAATTATTGATTTGCCATTCGCTAGAAATACCCACTTGCCAATGATTTTGGGCTTTGTCAATCAGCGTATTGCGATGATATTCAACAAATGGCATAACCGACATCAGGGTATTATGATGATTCAGCAAACTGTATCCTAAGGCTGCATCTATCATCCATGAAGCAGATTTTTCTTTGGGCTGGCTAAAGGTTATATGGGCAGGAGCAGCCAAGTCGGCCTTAGACTGAAAGGATTTTCTGACGGTAAAACGTTCGATAAATTTTGTTTGCGAAAAGGCATTACTAGCTACAAAAACAAGAAGGATGATAAGGGCTTTATGATACATATTCGACAGTTCGATACAGTGGCACAAAAGACATTTCTTAAAATTTCCTTAAAATTGTAAAAGGTCATTTGTAAGGCTAATATGCCACAGGTTTTGTTTATAATGATTATCTTTTGCCAATATTTAATCATAATAAAATACAATTATGAGGATTAAAATACGGCCTTTAAAACAAAAATAAGCATTATCTGTATTTACAAAAATGGGAATAGTACAAGTGTGTTGTACAAAAGCGATTGAAGATACAGTTGTACAACCTTCTGATGAAAAATACTGAGTTGGAATTTTTTTGTACTTTTGTATACCGTTTTCATAAAAAATAATAGAAAAGATACTAGCCAAAATATAGTATCGAATTCCTAAAACTATAACATATCTTAGTATGGCAATTTCCTATCAGGTCGATAAAAAATGGATGAATACAGATTTTACTATTACTGGTTTTGAAAAAGGCGAATATGAAAATTGTGTATTTATCAACTGCAATTTTCATGCTTTGAATTTGTCAAACTATGTTTTTATTGATTGCCAATTTATTGATTCTAATTTGAGCACGGTTAGCCTGAACCAAACGGCACTTAGAGGTATTACCTTCAAAAACTGCAAATTACTTGGACTCATATTTGATACCTGTAATGACTTCCTTTTGGCATTGATTTTTGAAAATTGTGTACTCAATCATTCGTCGTTTTACAAGCGTAAGCTCAAAAAAACAGTTTTTAAGAACACCAGCCTCCAAGAAGTAGACTTCTCCGAGGCCGATTTGAGTCAAGCAGTATTTGATAATTGTGATTTTTTCAATGCCACCTTTGGGCGTACCAATCTGGAAAAAGCCGATTTGCGTACCTCTTACAACTACGTACTGGACCCCGAAAACAATCGCATCAAAAAAGCCCAGTTTTCATTGTCAGGACTTTCAGGGTTGCTGCTCAAATACGACATTGTAGTAGCATAGGCAGGTATTTATTGCTGTTTTCGACCTAATTCATACACCTCATCAAGCCATTTTTGGCGTCGTAGCTCGTTGGCAGTTTTGACAATACCAAAATAACTTACCTTGACAGGCTTTACGCCACAGTATTCGAGCGTAGCTTTTTTGAGCTGATTCACACTCGGACGACCATACATTAGCCAGTAGTACCAACTAGGCTGGTCGAGGGTTGTGATAATACGGGCGGTTTTTCCTGTTAAAAGTTTGTCCCACCAAACCGAATTTTCTCTACTCTGAAATACCATTCCTGGCAAAAAAAGACGATCAATAAAGCCCTTCATTATGGCAGGCAAACCACCCCACCAAACAGGGTGTATCCATACTAAGTGATTCGCCCATTGGATTTTTTTCCATGCTTCTAATAAATCAGGTTCAAGCTCGGTGCGTTGTTGATACCCAAACGCTAGGTTGGGGTTAAACGCCAAGTCGGCAATAACAATTTCTTGAATGTTGGCATTGGTACGAGATGCCCCTTTTTTATACGCTTCGGCGAGTCCAAAATTCAGACTTTGGCGGTTTGGATGCCCATTGATAATCAGTATGTTCATAATTTGTCATTAGTTTTTGACAAAAGTAGGGCAAGGTATTGGGGCAAAATAGGACAAATGTCTAAATCGTCGTTGCCTTCCTAAGCCTACTCAGGTGACGTTGGGTAATACCCAAATACGAAGCCAAATATTGTAGAGGAATATTCTGAATATACTCGGGCTGATGAGCCATCAAATCGGCGTACCGCTGTTTAGCTTTTTCTTTTTGTAGCTGAAATACCCGTTTTTCTAGTTCTAAAAATTCGGCTTCGGCAATATTTTTCAAAAACCTCATCCAATGAATATCATTTTCGGCGAGTTCAATAATTTCTTTTTTAGGAATAATCAGTACCTCGGCGGGTGTAATAGCCTGAATGTTTTCTTGGGTAGGCAAGCC
Source organism: Flectobacillus major DSM 103 (assembly GCF_000427405.1). Taxonomy (NCBI): domain Bacteria; kingdom Pseudomonadati; phylum Bacteroidota; class Cytophagia; order Cytophagales; family Flectobacillaceae; genus Flectobacillus; species Flectobacillus major. Next base: position 2,729,893 of record NZ_KE386491.1, on the reverse strand, counting down.
CGATATAAAAGACGAATAAGCTGCCAAAAAAGTATGAGGAAACCGAAAGCAATAAGTAACCTCTTCGCCTGCTGGCGTGATATAAAATGACCTAAAAATGCCCGATAAAATCAACGCAACACAATTACAGGTTGTACCTTCTTGTACAAAAAAAGCCCCTTTTTCTAACTTTTTAGCCTTTGAAAAGGCCATTATTTCCTGAAAGTTTGGCGTTTTGGGCAAATCGAGTTGTTGTAAAAAGATATTCATTGAATCAGTAATAAAGATGAATGTGGTACAATTTAAGCAATTAATACTAAATGGCTAGGCCGATTCAAATGGCATCAATTGCTTTTAGCTTAGAAACTTTTCACCAACAAACTATCTTTTTCAAAGGAATGGACGTAATTTTGTATATTATTACTTGTAGATAGGTAGGTTTATTAATCACAGCAACACAAGTCATCGCATAACGATAAACAGATAAATTAAACGAAACGTGAAAAACATTCGTAATTTTTGCATTATTGCACATATTGACCACGGTAAAAGTACTTTAGCTGACCGTCTGATTGAATTTACTAATACGGTACAAAAGCGTGATATGCAGGCACAGCTTTTGGACGATATGGATTTGGAACGTGAACGAGGTATCACTATCAAATCACATGCTATTCAAATGAATTATCCTGCCAACGGCGAAGTTTATACTTTCAATTTGATTGATACACCGGGTCACGTTGACTTTTCGTATGAAGTTTCTCGCTCAATTGCTGCTTGTGAAGGTGCGTTGTTGATTGTAGATGCCTCGCAGGGTATCGAAGCCCAAACTATTTCAAACCTCTTTTTGGCCTTGAATCATGACTTGGTAATTATTCCAGTTTTGAACAAAATAGACTTGCCTGGGGCTATGCCTGAGGAAGTAAAAGACCAAATTGTAGATTTGTTGGGTTGCGACCGTAGCGAAATTATTCATGCTTCTGGAAAAGAAGGTATTGGTATCAAAGATATTCTGGATGCTATTGTTGAGCGTGTTCCAGCACCAAAAGGTAATCCAGAGGGCGAATTGCAAGCCTTGATTTTTGACTCGGTATTTAACTCTTTCCGTGGTATCGAGGTTATTTTCCGTGTGTACAACGGAACTATCAAAAAAGGTGACAAAGTAAAATTTGTGGCTACTGGCAAAGAATACACTGCCGACGAAATTGGTACACTTCGCCTCGACAAAGAGCCTCGGAGTGCTATTGGGGCTGGCGATGTAGGTTATTTAATTTCGGGTATCAAAGATGCCAAAGAAGTAAAAGTGGGTGATACCATTACTCATCGTGATAATCCTTGTAAAGAAATGATTCAGGGGTTTGAGGAAGTAAAACCTATGGTATTTGCAGGGATTTATCCTGTAGATACTACCGAATTTGAGGATTTACGTGATGCCATGGAAAAACTCCAGCTCAACGATGCTTCGTTGGTATGGGAGCCTGAAACTTCGGCCGCTTTGGGCTTTGGATTCCGTTGTGGTTTCTTAGGAATGCTACACATGGAAATTGTTCAGGAGCGTTTAGAACGTGAATTTGACATGACGGTTATTACAACTGTACCTTCTGTAAAATTCAAAGTAAATACCACCAATGAAGGCTTATTATGGGTTTCTGCTCCTTCCGAGTTGCCCGAAGTAAACCAAATAGATACGATTGAAGAACCTTTTATCAAGGCTCAGATTATTTCTAAAGCCGACTATGTGGGTTCTATTATGAAGTTGTGTATGGATAAACGTGGTATCTTGAAAAACCAAATTTATCTTACTTCCGACCGTGTTGAACTACAGTTTGATATGCCACTTTCGGAGGTTGTATTCGATTTTTTCGATAAACTCAAAACAATTTCTCGTGGATACGCTTCATTAGACTATGAATACAAAGGCTACGAAGAAAGTGACATGGTAAAACTCGATATTATGCTTAATGGTGAGCCTGTAGATGCTCTTTCGGCGATTGTTCACCGAGACAAGGCTTACGAATGGGGAAAACGGCTTTGCGAAAAATTAAGAGAATTGTTGCCTCGTCAGCAGTTTGAAATTGCTATCCAAGCCGCAATTGGTCAAAAAATTATTGCTCGTGAAACCGTAAAAGCTTTGAGAAAAGACGTATTGGCGAAGTGTTATGGGGGTGATATTTCGCGTAAGCGTAAATTGTTGGAAAAACAGAAAAAAGGTAAGAAAAGAATGCGTCAAGTCGGCAATGTAGAGATTCCTCAAGAGGCATTTATGGCGGTGTTGAAATTAGACTAAGCTTTTTAGATACAAGATAGTTAGTGTCGGCTTTTCTAAAGAAAGCCGACTTTTTTTGAGTCGACTAACAATTAACAGGTGCTTTCCTAATCTTTCTCATACTTCCAGAAGTAGAAATAGAAGTAATTTGTACCATATCAAAAACCCCAAGATTATGGAACAGCTAGCACTCAAAAAAGCAATCTTTGACAAAGTAATTCAACAACAAACATTACTTATCGCTGATATTGCACAACGCATAAAAGACTTGAAAGAAAGTATGGCATCGGTAGAAGTAGGTAGCTTTGGCGGTAGCGACGATGCCCGCCGTGAAGAAGATGTAGAAGGTTTGCAAACCGAAAAAACACACCTCGATTTTGCCCAAGCCGAACTTCAAAAATTACAAGAATTGGCCAAGCATATTACCCTTAACAGCAGTGTTGTGGGTGGGGCAATTATCAAAACCAATCATTTTAATTTTATCTTCGCTATAAATATGCCTCAATTGATTCATGATGGGGTATCCTATTTTGTAGTATCTGAACAAGCACCACTTTTTAAGGCTTTGGAAGGCAAAAAACTAGGAGAATCGGCTCAGATAAATGGACATACACATACTATCTTGCAGTTGATGTAAGGCAGTTTGAAAGCAACCTATTTTAATATACGTAAAAGTATGTTTACTCGATAAAAGTTATTCTGCAAACGTTACCACAAACGCTTGCAGAATAACTTTTGGTTTTTGGGGGCTTAAAAAATCGAAAAATCTACGAGGTGATTTTTATAGCCTGACGAGCCAACAACAACCATTTACCTTTGTGTTTTTGCCAAATAGTCAAAACCGCAAGTTTTACCGTACCAGCTTGTCCATTGTTGGAAGTATCGCCAAAAAGTTGGTGACGCACTACAGCCGTATTACCCACCACCTGAATAGTTTGATTCTTTATCTCAATACTTTTGAAGTCGGATTTACCACTTACCAGAGCTTCTACAAAAGCGGCCTTATCTTCAATATTACCACCCGAATGCCCATAAGATAATTCGTTCATAACCAATCCTTCAAGTGATTCTTGGGTAGGGTCAATCATTACTTTACGGAGGTTTTCTACAGCATTTGCCACAGCCGTTTCGTCTTTACTTTGTGCAAAAGAGAACACCGTGCCTAACAAGCACATCAATGCGATAAGACTTAGTTTTTTCATAGAAATAAAAAATTTAGATAAATTAACAAAAATCTGACCCGTTCGTACCCTAAAATGAGGCTTGGAAGGGAGCAGTCATTGGTTCAACTTGGAAAAAAATAAAAGTACAGCAACAAAGAATAGCTAGCTACCACATATTAGTAATGTATAAAATATTTGATTTCTGAATTATTAGCCAAATTTCACATTCCTAATCTGTTATTATATCTAAACTTTCTTATGCCTCAATATCACATAGTAATGATTGAGTATTGCTGTACTTTTGCTACATACAATATATGTATAATTAATTGATGGTTAAGTATTTAGGAAAGCAATGTTACAATATAGTATTTATTGTACTAGCTAGGCAAGTGTGCAAAACACATTTGAGTTTTGACAATACGATAATCAAATTGTTAAACACAAGGCTTTGTCCTTGCTATGCAATATTCTTCCTTATAAGACTCAATAGGTAAAAAATTACTCATTCTAGCTTGAATAAATTATTGTGTTGTCGAAGCTCGAATTATCAACTCAGTTGGTAGCTTGATAGTCTGATAGGCAATAGGCGTTTTGGATTTTTTTTCTACCAAATCCAACAACAGCTCAGCGGCTCTTTGTCCCATTTCCAAAGCAGGTTGTACTACCGATGTAAAGGCAGGAGCTAATAATCCTGCTACTTTGAGGTTGGTAAAGCCCATGAGTGCCATATCATCAGGAATACGGATATTGCGTTTTTGTAGGGTACTCAGGCAGGCCATTGCCAGGCGGTCGCTCACGGTAAAAATGGCATCGGGAGGATTACTTTCTTGCAAAAGTGAATCTATCACCACTTCCATATCCTGAATACTGAAGCCACAATATTTAACCAAATTTTCGTCGAAAGGTAAATCGTATTTCTGTAAAGCAGCACGATAGCCGTTGACCCGCTCGGTTGTAATCGATAAAAACGATGATGCTGCCAAATGAGCAATACGCTTTTTGCCACGAGCAATCAGGTGTTCTGTTCCGTCAAATGCTCCTTGGTAGTTGTCGGCAATTACCTTATGGGTATCTATTTCGTCAGAAAATCGGTCGAAAAATACAATAGGCATTCCTTTATCTTGGAGGTCGCGGAGGTGAGTAATATTGGTGGTTTGCCCCGACAACGAAATCAAAACGCCGTCGACCCTTCGAGAAGCCAAGTGTTGAATATTCACTACTTCACGCTCGTAAGACTCGTGGCTTTGAAAAATCACTACATGATAACCACGATTATAGGCAATAGCCTCGATACCGTTGATGGCCTGAGAAAAGAAAGGGTTATCTATTTCTGGTACAACAACACCTATTGCACGGCTTCGGTTTTCTTTTAGGCTAAGTGCAATAGGATTGGGGCGATAGTTGAGCTTTTCGGCACATTCTAAGACAATTCGCTTGGTTTCTGGATTGATTTCATAGCTGCCCCTCAATGCCCTCGATACCGTCGACGTAGATAGATTTAAAGCCTTAGCAATGTCTTTTATAGTTGCGGTTTCCAAAATATAATCTTGTTTTTGTACAATTTGTTACAAAGATAAACCTCTGCAAAGAAAATGTCTGTGAAACTACAACTTTCAGGGTAATATCCCAAATTTTATTAAATAAATCAAAATTGATTCGCTATTGGCAACGTTACCGACAACGATTGCGTAAAAATATTCCTCATAAAATTTGTCTGCCCATCTACACGATTCTACCTTCGATATAACCAAAAGAGTATTTTCTTGAGATTAGTTAGAAATATTTCTTTAAAAAAGTCAATAAAGTATAATTGAACAAATGGAGTTGTAATTGGCAGATAAGTGGCAAAAGAAACCTACAAACTTTAAAGACTATCTATTAATACAGGCTCGTTTATTATTGCTTTCTGTAGATTGAATTTTAGTATAATTAGTTTTTGGGATAGGCAACCTCTAAGTCTTTTAATGTATTGAATGAAAAATGTGTCGTACTCTTCAATAAACTCCTACTGTAGTATGTTGCACTGTTATTTAAACACGCTGTACAGAGGAACATAATATAGCTTGATTAAATGTTATGTTTTTTATGTACAAAAAATCACTTTGTTATATAATAAATACCTTGATAATTAACTGTTTACGGAGTTTTGTCCTAAATTTCTATGAAAAAAATATTCCTTTTTACGCTTGTGGTTAGTATACTTTGTGGTTTTCGTTTTGGAGAACCTAAAGTAACGATTTTTCTTTGTGGCGATTCCACAATGGCCGACAAACTACCTGTCGACGAGCCAGAGACAGGCTGGGGTATGGCATTGCCCAAATACCTGATTGATGCCGTAGAGGTACAAAATCATGCAGTAAATGGACGAAGTACCAAAAGTTTTATTGAGCAAGGGCTTTGGAAAAAAGTAATAAGTCAGGTAAAAAAAGGGGACTGGGTTTTTATTCAGTTTGGTCATAACGACCAAAAGGTTTCGGATACTACACGTTACGCTGCTCCACAAACTACCTATCGCCAAAACCTTATTCGGTTTGTAAACGAAACCCGAGCAAAAGGCGGTAATCCTGTGCTTATAACGCCAGTAATGCGGAGGAAGTTTGACGAAAATGGGCAATTTGTTGACCAACATGGCGAATACCCTGCTGTTGTAAAAGCCGTAGCCAAAGAATTAGGCGTGCCTCTGATCGACCTACATGCTAGTAGCCAAGCTGTGATTGAGCAACATGGCCTTCAAGGCTCGAAAAAGCTATTTATGCACTATGCCCCCAATACTTACCGCAAATACCCAAAAGGTATTGCTGACGACACCCATTTCTCAAAATACGGAGCAGAAGTAATAGCCAGCGTGGTTGTCGACCATATTATTTTGGAGGGCTTAGCGTTGAAAGCATTTGTCAAAAAATCGGTACATCCCGAAAAATATGAATATGAATTACCAAAAGTTTATACGCCTGTATTTAAGAAAGATACCTTCGATATTGCCAAATACGGTGCTAAAGCCGATGGTATTACGCTCAACACCAAGGCCATCAATCAGGCGATTGATATTTGTAGCCAGTCGGGTGGAGGTACAGTATTGATTACGCAGGGGGTCTGGCTTACGGGGCCAATTATATTCAAAAGTAATGTCAATCTACACCTTGCCAAAGGGGCTTTGGTACAATTTAGTAGTAAGTTTGAAGATTATAACCTTATCAAAACTACTTACGAAGGTTTGCCTGCTGTACGTTGTCAAGCTCCACTTTATGGTATCGATTTAGAAAATGTAGCTATTACAGGTTTTGGTATACTCGATGGTGCTGGCGAAGCTTGGCGTGCCGTAAAGCGTTCAAAATTAACCAGTTCGGTATGGGAAAAACTGGTAGCTTCGGGAGGGTATTTAAGTCCCGACAAAAACACTTGGTATCCTACCGAAAAATCGTATATAGGGTCTACAATCAATCAAGCAGGAGTACTAACCGAAGGAAAAGAACCTAAAGATTTTGAAAATATCAAAGACTTTCTACGACCTAATATGTTTTCGTTTACCCGTTGCAACAACGTCTTGCTTGAAGGTGTCACCTTTCAAAACTCGCCAGCATGGTGCTTACATCCACTTCTTTGTAGTCATATAACACTTCGTAATATAAAAGCCAAAAACCCTTGGTACGCCCAAAATGGCGATGGCGTTGACCTCGAATCTTGTAGCAATGCGTTATTAGAAGACTGTACATTCGATGTCGGCGACGATGGTATTTGTATCAAATCGGGGCGTGACGAAGAAGGTCGTAAAAGAGGCGTACCTACCGAAAATGTCATTGTCAATAACTGTATTGTATATCATGCTCATGGGGGCTTTGTGATTGGAAGCGAAATGTCGGGTGGAGTCAAAAATCTATTTGTTACCAACTGTAATTTTATGGGTACCGATATTGGTTTGCGTTTTAAGTCGGCTCGTGGCCGAGGCGGAATTGTCGAAAAAATCTATATATCAGATATTGGTATGACCCATATTCCTGGCGAAGCTATCCTATTTGATATGTATTATGCCGCCAAAGACCCCGTGCCTGCTTTTGGCGAAAAGCGTGAATTACCCGTAATGGTTGCCCAACCACTGAATGCAGGAACGCCTATTTTTCGAGATTTTTATATCAGAAATATCGTGTGTAAAGGAGCTGAGAAAGGTATTTATGTACGAGGATTACCCGAAATGCCTATCAAAAATATTTGGATAGAAAACACTATTCTCGAAGCCGAAAAAGGAATGATTTGTATTGAAGCCGAAAATATCAATTTGAAAAATGTACATTTTCTTACCAAAGAAAACAATATTATCCAGATTCAAAATAGCAAACAAATTACTTTAGACACTATTCAGTATAATGAACATAATACCGACTTATTACTGAAAATTATGGGCGAGCGCACCAAGGGTATCCGCCTTATCAATACCGATACAAAAAAAGCCAAAAAAGAAGTTGAATTTGGTGAAAAAGTCCCCAATAGTGTATTCTCAAAAAAATAAAATTCTCTATTTAACCAACTATATCGTTTAACTAAGCACATTCAAAATGGTAAAATTCTCGGCAAAAATATGGATACTCTGCTTGTTGGCATTCAATGCTGCAACAGCACAGGTAACACCCTGGTCAGAGCGTATGGCGGCTACAATGCTAGTAATACACAAAGATTCGGTGGCTTATCACAACGAAAAACGTGATGCCCACTGGGAATACGAAACGGGCTTGATGCTGAAATCGTTGGAGCAAGTGTGGTACAGAACTGGCGATGCCAAATATTTTCGGTTTATTCAAAAAATCATGGATCAGTATATCCAAGATAATGGCGATATTCAAACCTACAAAATGGATGAGTATAATATCGACTTTATTACGCCAGGGCGTTTGTTGCTAACGCTTTATCATGAAACAGGCAAAGAAAAATACAGATTAGCCGCCGATATATTGAAAAAACAACTCGACCAACAGCCTCGTACCAATGAAGGAGGCTTTTGGCACAAAAAAAGGTATCCTAACCAAATGTGGCTCGATGGCTTGTATATGGCAGAGCCATTTTATGCCGAATACAGCGTAATGTTTGACCAATCCAAAAACTTCGATGATATTATCAATCAGTTTGTTTGGATGGAAAAAAATGCAAGAGACGAAAAAACAGGGTTGCTCTATCATGGCTGGGACGAAAGTCGCCAACAAAAATGGTCAGACCCCAAAACGGGTAAGTCACCCAATTTCTGGAGCCGTGCCATGGGCTGGTATGCTATGGCCTTGGTCGATGTACTCGATTATATCCCTACCACCCACCCAAGACGAAGCGAACTTACCACGATTTTACAACGGTTGATTCCTGCCGTAGTCAAATACCAAGACCCTACCGATGGCTGTTGGTATCAAGTAACCGACCGTATTACAGGAAAAGGCAATTATAGGGAAGCTTCTGGCTCGTGTATGTTTGTATATGCTATTGTGAAAGGAGTTCGCAAAGGCTATTTAAACCCTAGCTTTATGATAAATGCCCAAAAAGCCTATAAAGGTATTTTGAAAAACTTTATTTCGATCGATTCACAAGGCTTGATTCACCTCGAAAAAACTGTAAGTGTAAGTGGCTTGGGCGGTAATCCTTACCGTGATGGTAGCTATGAGTATTATTTAAGTGAAAAAATACGACAAGACGACCTCAAGGGGGTTGGGCCATTTATTATGGCAAGTGTCGAAATGGAAACTTACCCAACCTTGGCTATTGGCAAGGGCAAAACGGTGGCTATTGATAATTTTTTCAACCGAGAATTCCGTAAGGGCTATACTGGCCAACAAGAAACCTTCCATTATACATGGAATGACCACAAAGATTCAGGATACTCGCTTTGGGGACAGATTTTTAATGATTATGGTGCCAAAACTACTACTATTGAAGAAGCTCCAACGGCCCAAAATTTGAAAAATGCAAGTGTATACATTATTGTTGACCCCGACACACCCAAAGAAACGGCTTCGCCTAACTATATCCAAAGCAAAGACGTAAAAGTAATTACTGAGTGGGTAAAGGCAGGGGGCGTGTTGGTTCTCTTGGCCAACGATACCTCCAATGCCGAAATTAAGCACTTCAATACCTTGGCAAAAGCGTTTGGTATTAGCTTTACCGACAAAAACCGCAATATGGTAAAAAATAATATCTTAGAACAAGGAAAGTTTGAACTAAACAACCATCCGATTTTTAAAGATGTCAAAAAAATCTATGTTAAAGAATTGGTAACTCTTACTGTAAAAGAACCAGCAAAAGCTGTATTAGAAGAAGGGGGCGATGTGATAATGGCCACTGCCAAAGTAGGTAAAGGAACTGTTTTTGTATTGGGCGACCCTTGGATTTATAATGAATATCTCAACGGCAAGCGTTTACCTGTAGACTTTGAAAACTTCAAAGCTGCCAAACGTTTATCGGAATGGTTATTAAACGTAGCTTCTATCAAAAAATAGTGATAAAAGGCTGGTGTTTTCGCTACGAAATACACCAGCCTTTCCTTATTCAAATAGGGTATATCTCTTTTTTGTACAAATTTTATCAAGAACTCTATTGGTATATCATTAGCCAGTTTTACAAAATATTATTAGCAATAAGTTTAATTGGGAACGTTGCCGAAAACGATTGCATAAAAACAATTGATAAAACCATTGCCAGAGCTTGCATTATCCATTAAACTTACATCAGTCAAGATAACACAACAATAGCCTCATCTTGGAAAAGTCATAAATCGACACAGCCTTTCTGAATTAATTCAGCAATGGGGTCATTTCTAGGAAAACTCAAATCAAAACAACATTAAGAAAATAACATGAAGTATATAGCTCTTTCAACTGTGGCCGATATCCAGCCTAGCTCATCATTGGCTGTTCCGCAAGCTAGTATGTTTGCCCTCCCCGAAAAAGTTCTACAATTTGGTACTGGGGTTTTGTTGCGTGGATTGCCCGATTATTTTATTGACAAAGCCAATCGCCAAGGCATATTTAATGGGCGTATTGTTGTGGTAAAATCGACAAGTGCCGGCGATGCTAATATATTTGAACAACAAGACAATCTCTATACGATTTGTGAAAGAGGTATTCAAGATGGCCAAACCATCGAAACCAACACGCTTTGCTCGGCGATTAGTCGTGTTTTGGCAGCAAATACGCACTGGGAGGCTATTTTGGCTTGTGCCCATAATCCTGATTTACAGATTATTCTATCCAATACAACCGAAATCGGCATTCAATTGGTACAAGACGATATTCGTAACAACCACCCGCCTGTTTCATTTCCTGGCAAAGTGCTAGCTTTTCTTTACGAACGTTTTCAGGCTTTTGCAGGAAGCAAACAGCACGGCATGGTGATTGTTCCTACCGAATTGATTCCTGATAACGGCAAAAAGCTAGAATCTATCGTATTTGAACTGGCTCATCTGAATGCCCTAGAAACAGACTTTATCGACTGGCTCGAATCGTCAAATACTTTCTGTAATTCGCTTGTAGATAGGATTGTGCCAGGCAAGCCCGATGTTGTCACCCAAAATACCATACAGGCCAACTTAGGCTATCAAGACCAACTTCTGACTTGCTCAGAGGTGTATAGGCTTTGGGCTATCGAGGGCGATCAGCACGTAAAAGATATCCTATCGTTTTGTCAAGCCGACGAAGGCGTGATTATAGAACCCAATATTGATTTATATCGTGAATTAAAGCTTCGTTTATTGAATGGCACTCATACGTTGAGTTGTGGATTAGCCTTTTTGGCAGGTTTCAAGACGGTTCGTCAGGCCATGGAAGACAACATAATGGCTACTTTTATTAGCAATCTGATGCTAGCCGAATTGGCTCCAGCCATTCCTTACAAGGTATCCGACTTGGTTGCCGAGCGTTTTGGCCGTCAGGTACTTGATCGTTTCCGAAATCCCCATATTCAGCACCAATGGATTAGTATTACTGTTCAGTATTCTTCAAAAATGAAGATGCGAAATCTAGCTACTTTACTGAATTATTATGACACAATTGCCTGTGTTCCCGAATATTTTTCAGTAGGATTTGCCGCATTTTTGCTCTTTATGAAAGCCGAGAAGGTTGAAAATGGACAATATTATGGTTTATTCAATGGCGAATTGTATAGTATTCAAGATGAAAAAGCAGCTTATTTCTTTGAAAAATGGCAAAAAAACAGTCCCGATACTTTGGTAGATGCTATTTTGGCCGATAAATTTTTATGGGGAACCGACCTAACAGCTCTTAGCGGTTTTGCTGATTCGGTAAAAAATAATCTCCAAAATATGCTATCAAATGGTGTTTTAGATACCCTAAAAGCCTTTGTAAGAAAAGGCGAACTGGTCTAAATCTCTAGCTTTGTGTAAGATATTTCGCTATTTGGTACAAAAGCAATCACAATTATGAAAACAAAGATTATCAAAATAACGCCAACCGACAACGTTTATGTGGCACTAACCGACCTCAAAAAAGGGGAGGTTTTGGAAGGAATAACCCTCATTACCGATGTGCCTGTCAAGCACAAATTGGCCGAAGATGACCTCGCCGTAGGTGATCTGGTAAAAATGTATGGACTTACCATTGGCAAAGCAGCAATACCGATTCAGCGTGGCGAACATATTACAACTTTCAATGTAAAACACGTGGCAGAGGTGTATGGCGAAAGAAAACCTCAGTTAACTTGGCATAAACCCGATATTTCAAAGTTTGAGCATCGAACCTTCCAAGGCTTTCATCGTGCCGATGGGCGTGTTGGCACGGCCAATTATTGGTTAGTAATACCGATGGTATTTTGCGAAAATCAGAATGTTGATGTTATCAAAAATGTACTACTCGATGAATTGGGTTATGGCAAAACATCCCAATTTCAACACTATACTCAATTGTTGATTCAGGCATATAAAAATGGGGGTGATATTACCAGTTTTGAGTATCAAGAAACCCAGCAAACTGCCAATGGCCGAGGACTATTGTTTCCGCAAGTAGACGGTATTAAGTTTTTGACCCATACAGGTGGTTGTGGAGGTACTCGTGAAGATGCTCAAATTTTGTGTCAATTATTGGCAGGCTATATTACACACCCCAACGTAGCAGGAGCAACCATTTTGAGTTTAGGGTGTCAAAATGCACAGGTAAAAATCTTGCAAGAGGCTATCAATCATATCGATGCTAACTTTTCTAAACCATTGTATGTATTTGATCAGCAGGCTATTGGTAGCGAGGAGGCAATGCTTCGACAAGCTATCAAACAAACTTTCATAGGTCTTACGATTGCCAATCAAGCACAGCGTCGGGCAGCTTCATTATCGCATATTACATTGGGTGTAGAATGTGGTGGTTCGGATGGTTTTTCAGGAATTTCTGCTAATCCATCAGTAGGATATTGTGCAGATTTGCTTTCTGCATTAGGAGGAAAGGTGATGTTGGCCGAATTCCCAGAATTGTGTGGGGTCGAACAAGAATTGATTAATCGTTGTGTTTCCGAAGAATTAGCCCATAAATTTACGAGTATTCAGTCGGCCTATGCGAGTCGTGCCGAAGCCGTAGGGTCGGGTTTTGACATGAATCCTTCGCCAGGCAATATCAAAGATGGCTTGATTACCGATGCCATGAAGTCGGCTGGAGCAGCCAAAAAAGGAGGGAATTCGCCTATAAACGATGTATTGGACTATACCGAACAAGCTCAAAAATCTGGTCTGAGCCTATTGTGTACACCAGGCAACGATGCTGAATGTACAACAGGGTTGGCGGGTTCTGGAGCAAATGTTATTATGTTTACAACGGGTTTGGGCAATCCTATGGGCAATCCTATTTGTCCTGTATTGAAAATATCATCTAATACAAGTTTATCGGAAAAAATGGCCGATATTATAGATATTAACGCAGGAACAATCATTACAGGCGAAAAAACGATTGTAGAAATGGGTGAAGAGTTGCTCGAATATTGTATTGCAACAGCTTCGGGCGAGTATATTCCCAAAGCCGTAAGTCTTGGACACGACGATTTCATTCCTTGGAAAAGAGGCGTTTCGCTTTAGTGATGATTTAATTATGAGTTAGTGAATTATGAGTTCATGATTGACAAAAAATGATTAATGAGTATTTAAGTTTTTTGATTATTAGTTGATTCGTAGTCTTTTAATCACTAATTCACTCAATAAGTTTTGTACATACGAAATACAATATATACAAATGAGAAATTTTTTAGACGAAAACTTTTTGTTGCAAACCGAAACCGCTCGTGTATTGTACCACCAATATGCCAAGCAGATGCCTATTATTGATTACCACTGTCATCTTCCTCCCGACCAAATTGCGGAAGATAAGTCATTTGAAAACTTAACACAGATTTGGCTTTATGGCGACCACTACAAATGGCGTGCTATGCGTACCAATGGAATTAACGAAGGCTATTGCACAGGAAATGAATCGGACTATGGTAAATTTCAGAAATGGGCAGAAACTGTCCCTTATACACTTCGCAATCCTTTGTATCATTGGACTCACCTTGAACTACAACGCTATTTTGGCATAAATGAAGTCCTAAATCCACAAACAGCTGAAGATATTTATGCCCAATGTACGGCTCTTTTACAAACTCCCGAATACACAGTAAGGGGCTTGTTGAAGAAAATGAATGTGAAGGTAATTTGTACTACCGACGACCCAACCGACTCATTGGAATATCACCAAAAAATCAAAGATGATGGGTTGGATATACAGGTATTACCAACTTTTCGTCCCGATAAGGCTATGGCTGTCGAAAATGTAGAAACTTTCTTGGCGTATGTTCAAAAGTTGGAAGGGGTAGTAGGTACAAGCATTCAAACACTTGCCGAATACTTAGGGGCATTAAAACAGCGTCATGATTTTTTTGCAGAAATGGGCGGCAAATTATCTGACCACGGCCTAGAGCAAATCTATGCAGAAGATTATACCGACGAAGAAATTGACAGTATTTTCTCAAAAATTAAGGCTGGTAATGCCCTAGATTTGAGCGAACAACTCAAGTTTAAATCGGCTTTGTTGATACATTTTGCAGTCTGGGATTGGGAAAAAGGCTGGACACAGCAGTTTCACTTAGGAGCATTACGCAATAACAATATCAGAGCCTTACGTGAATTAGGCCCCGATACAGGTTGGGATTCAATCGGCGATTTTGACCAAGCCCAACCTTTATCAAAATTTTTGGGAAAACTAGATAACAATAATCAGCTAGCCAAAACTATTTTGTATAACCTCAATCCTCGTGACAACGAGCTGATGGCAACTATGATAGGTAACTTCAACGATGGCTCGGTGGCTGGTAAAATCCAGTTTGGGTCGGGTTGGTGGTTCTTAGACCAAAAAGATGGCATGGAAAAACAAATCAATGCCTTATCGAATATGGGGCTTTTGAGCCGCTTTGTTGGAATGCTTACCGACTCAAGAAGCTTTTTATCTTATCCTCGTCATGAGTATTTTCGCCGAATTTTGTGTAATATATTAGGTAACGATATTGAAAATGGAGAGCTACCAAACGACATCGCTTGGGTTGGCAAGGTTGTTCAAGATATTTGTTACAATAATGCAAAAGAATATTTCGGATTTTAGTCTTTAGGCTGTAAGTGATTTTAGGTAGTAAAACAGATTTCTTACAGCCTATTGCTTATGTAAAAAATTTATGCAAAAAGTATGTTGTTTTGGCGAATTACTATTACGTTTTTCGCCACAGCTTAATGGCGAATGGATAAAAAATGCCACGATGCCTGTTTTTATTGGCGGTGCCGAACTCAACGTAGCCACAGCTTTGGCCAATTGGAACGTTCCTGTTCAATACACTAGTATTTTGCCCGACAACCAATTGTCTGCCGAAATCAAACAATATGTTGAGCAAAAAGGAATAGATACCAGTCGTATACCTACTTTTGGCGACCGTATTGGTACTTATTACCTTCCGCAAGGTGCCGACCTCAAAAATGCAGGGGTGATTTATGACCGTGCTAATTCGGCTTTTGCCGAGCTTGCTCCTCAAAAAGTAAATTGGGACAGTATCTTGGACGGGGTTTCGTGGTTTCATTTTAGTGCAATTAGCCCCGCTTTAAATCAAAATGTGGTGGATGCTTGTGAAGAGGTACTAAAAATTGCCAGAAGCAAAGGTATTACTATTTCGGTAGACCTAAACTACCGTGCAAAACTTTGGAAATATGGCAAAACACCTGCCGAAATTATGCCACGCTTGGCCCAATATTGCGATGTCATTATGGGTAATATTTGGGCTGCTAATTGGCTTCTGGATATTCCGCTAAGCGATACTATCAACCCCGAGTCGTCACAAGAAGAATATTTGGCTCATAGTATTGACACCGCCAAGGCCATTCAGGCAAAATTCCCACAGTGTTCGGTTGTAGCCAATACTTTCCGCTTTGATGCCCCTCCAACAGGTATTTTGTATTACACAACTTTGTTTACAGAAGGACAACAGTTTGTATCACCAACCTTTGCTACTGATGTTGTAGTAGACAAAGTAGGTAGCGGCGATTGTTTTATGGGCGGGTTGATTTATGGTTTGTATCATCAAAAAACACCTCAAGAGGTTATAAATTATGCCGCCGCTGCCGCATTTGGTAAGCTCAACGAATATGGCGATGCTACACGTCAAAAAATAGCAGATGTAGAAATGATTTTAGCAAAAACCCTTTAGCACATACAATTATTGAATAATAAAAAAAACAAAAATAACGAAGTAAAAATTAAGGGATAGCCTTCAAACACCATAGTATAAGGTTATGTCATAAATAAAATACTCCGTCATTAAAACAATATTGAGATGTGTGTAAGAGTCAGATTACCAGCAAACGACAACTCAATATTGACAAAATAGGGAGGTCGGGCGGAATATTACTAAACAAGTAGATGGCAACGCCATTGATAGTAAACCTCTTATTCTTAGATATTTTGTCAACAAACCTATACCAGCGTTCGCCTTTTGTGTAGCATTTATCCAGATGGTCGATGCTGTATCAATTACTCAAAATAGAGTAGATTGATTTAACCTAGAATAAAATCTTAAACAAATAATACATGGCTTTTTTTGACACAAAATCACTCGACCAGCTTTTAGAGCAATATCCAGTTGTACCAGTATTTTATCATGAAGATATTGAATTGAGCCAACAGATTATTAAAGCGTGTTACGATGGTGGAATGCGTGCTTTTGAATTTACCAATCGTGGTGTAAAAGCCCTAGAGGTTTTTAAGGCATTAGTACCATTTATTCGTGAAAATTGTCCTGATATGGCTTTGGGTATAGGAACAATTTTTAAGGCCGAACAAGCCCAGATTTTTATTGAGGCAGGGGCTGATTTTGTGGTACAACCTGTGATTACAGCCGAAGTGGGAGTTCTTTGTCAGGCCAACAACATAGCTTGGTATCCAGGGGCTGCTACACTCAACGAAGTGTATCAGGCTACCGAACTGGGGGCTACTGTAGTAAAAATTTTTCCAGGTAATGTTGTAGGGCCAGGATTTGTAAAATCTATGAAAGGGCCAATGCCACACGTAAAAGTGATGGTAACTGGCGGAGTTGAGCCTACCCAAGAAAGCCTATCAACTTGGTTCAAAGCAGGTGTTACCGCTGTTGGTATGGGGTCTCAGTTGTTTCCCAATGCAGTTTTGGCCAATAAAGATTTTGAAAGTATTAAAAATACCGTTTCGTCTTTGATGCAAACCGTACGAGATTTATCTAAATAAAACTATGGAAAAGAAAATCGGGAATTATCGTTGGGTTGTTGTGGCTTTGTTGTTTTTTGCTACCACCATTAGTTACTTAGACAGACAAGTAATAGCTTTGTTGAAGCCCACATTAGAAAAAGAATTCAACTGGGACGAATCTGACTATAGCAATCTCGTTATGGCATTTCAGGCAGCGTATGCGATTGGTTTGGTGCTGTCGGGAGGGATTATTGATAAAATAGGTACAAAATTAGGTTATTTAGTAGCTGTGGCTTGGTGGAGTGCCGCAGGCGTACTTACTGCATTAGCTACTAGTACATTTGGTTTTGGGGTGTACAGGTCATTATTGGGCTTGGGCGAAGGAGGTAATTTTCCTGCGGCAATTAAAAGTGTAGCCGAATGGTTTCCTAAAAAAGAAAGAGCCTTGGCAACAGGTATTTTCAATTCGGGGGCCAATATCGGTGCAGTAGTAGCACCTTTAATGGTACCTTGGATTTTGGCCGTTTATGGCTGGCAAGTGGCCTTTATTATTACGGGAGGTGTAGGCTTTATTTGGATTATTTTTTGGGTAATTAGCTACCAAAAACCAAGCGAGCATAAGTCGTTAACTCCCGAAGAACTGGCTCATATCCAAAGCGATGCCGAAATAGATGATTCAGGAGAAAAACCTGTTAAATGGCTTCAACTATTTGGCATTCGTCAAACATGGGCTTTTGTATTTGGTAAAATGCTTACCGATCCTATTTGGTGGTTTTTCTTGTACTGGTTGCCATCGTATTTTGCCTCAACCTTCCAACTAGACCTAAAAAAGCCAAGCCTAGAATTGATTATTGTGTATACCGCTACTACTATCGGTAGTATTGGCGGAGGGTATATTTCGGGTTTTCTTATCAAGAAAGGTTGGCCTGTATTTCGTGCCAGAAAAGTAGCTATGTTGAGCTTTGCTTTGGCCGTAATGCCAATTATGCTAGCTCAGTATTGTTCAAATATCTGGCAAGCTGTTGTGCTAATTAGTGTGGCTGCTGCTGCTCACCAAGCATGGAGTGCCAATATCTTTACAACGGCCTCTGATATGTTCCCTAAGAAAGCGGTGAGTTCAGTAGTGGGTATTGGTGGTATGGCAGGTTCTATTGGTGGTATTTTGTTTCCTTGGATGGTCGGGTATATTCTTGATACCTACAAAACTTCGGGCAATATTACTGCTGGGTATAATATCATCTTTGTGATTTGTGGGTTTGCCTATTTATTGGCCTGGGGAATGATGCATCTCTTTGCACCGAAAATGGAGAAAGTAGATATTTAAGCAATCAATGGCTTAGTATCAGCACTTGTCAAAGTCTTAGTTTTTGAACAAATTATTAATGGATAATAGGGTTTTTACAAACTGGTATCAAAATTTTGATACCAGTTTTTTGCCATTTAAACCAATAACAATATGACTCAATTTGGAAAACGCTTCGTTCATGACCAATCTCTCGAATGGGAGGTAGTTGGTGAAGGACTCAAACGAAAAATCATGAGCTACGATAATCATGTAATGATGGTAAAAGTAGCCTTTGAAAAAGGAGCAATAGGAACATTGCACCAGCACTATCATACCCAAATTAGCTATGTAGAAAGTGGCGAATTTGAAATAACTATCGATGGCGAAGTACAACTACTCAAGCAGGGAGATACCTATTATATTCCGCCAAATATTATTCATGGAGCAGTAGCCAAAGAAGCAGGTGTGCTTATCGATGTATTTAATCCTTTTCGTGAAGATTTTGTCTAGAAAAGGTTTAGTGGTGGATATTATTTTTCAGCATCCGCTAGTATTTTCTAATTAGCTGGTGCATTTATTCGCTAGCTACAAAATGCTAAACTTCCTGTAAATCCTGCTCTCAACCACCAAGGTATCAAGATTTTTTTCTTTCAAAATTCTGTACCTTTGCAGCATGACTTACTTTAATGATTTACTTGAACTACTCAAAATAGAACGGGAAGAAGACCGTAACCAATACCTAAAACTTACCGAAACTACTTCTGTAAGCGAGCGTCGTGCCAATGGACTAACTTGGTATCCGATTGCCATTCGTGGTTCTGAAATGAGTCGGGGTGATTACCTGACAGTAGAGCTAGAAAGAACAACCCATCAAGATATTGTGCATCAATTGCGTTTTGGGATGCCCGCCGTGCTTTTCAGTAATCATAATCCTCAGGAAGATAGAATTGAAGGTACTATTTCGCATCAAAGCGGTAATAGACTAAAGCTGTCTCTTAAAACCGATGAACTGCCCGATTGGTCACGCGATGGCAAGCTCGGAATCGATATTCTTTTTGACGACAATAGTTATGATGAAATGAATACAGCTTTGAAAAGGGCTTTAGCTATTGCGGACGAAAAAAATCATGAAAGTCAAAATGTTATTAGGGTACTCACTGGCACAAAAAGCCCAAGTTTTTATCCTGAACGTCCTTATTTATCAATTCCACAGCTCAATGAATATCAATTAGAGGCAGTTGGTAAAATACTGGTAGCCAATGATTTGGCTATTGTGCATGGCCCTCCGGGTACAGGTAAAACAACAACACTAATTCAGGCTATCAAAGCTCTGATTGCTCAAGATAACAAAACCATTTTGGTGGTAGCACCAAGCAATACGGCTGTAGATTTGTTGAGTGAAAAATTATCGGAAGAAGGGCTGAATGTGCTGCGTGTCGGAAATCCTGCACGGGTTTCGGAGCGACTGATGTCGTTGACCTTAGATGCCAAAATGAGTGAACACAGTTTTAATAAAGAGGTAAAACGACTTAAAAAACAGGCTCAGGAGTTTAAGAGTATGGCCCATAAGTACAAGCGTAACTTTGGTAAATCTGAACGAGACCAACGGAAGTTACTTTTTGAAGAAGCTCATAAAATCATGAAGGAGGTTGATAATTCTGAACAGTATATTATTGACGATATTTTGTCGAAAACACAGGTGGTGACAGCTACTTTGGTGGGAGCTAATCATTTTACGGTTCGTAATCTTAAATACCATACTGTAATTATCGACGAAGCGGGGCAGGCACTCGAACCTGCTTGCTGGATACCTATGCTGAAAGCACAAAAAGTTATTTTGGCAGGCGACCACTGTCAATTATCGCCAACGATTAAATCTACCGAAGCAGCTCGCAAAGGACTCAGTAAGACTTTATTGGAAAAATGTGTAGAATTGCATCCTGAGGCTGTTATACTTTTGCAAGAGCAATATCGTATGAACGAGCAAATTATGGGGTACTCTTCTTCTGTTTTTTATCATAACAAACTAAAAGCTGCTGATACAGTAGCCCACCAAACCCTTATGCCCAATGATGCGCCTTTGGTATTTGTGGATACCGCAGGTTGTGGATTTGAGGAAAAACTCAATGGGACGAGTACTACCAATCCTGAAGAAGCAGTTTTATTAGCCAAACATTTGAAAACATTATTGGATGAGTACCAAAGCCAAAACCCTTCGGGCGATATTCCGAGTATTGCGATTATTTCGCCTTACAAGCAGCAAGTAATATTACTCAAAACTCAGTTAGAAAATACAGGTATAGAAAAAGAATATTTAGCGAATATATCAGTCAATACTATCGATAGTTTTCAGGGACAAGAACGTGACATTGTATATATCAGTATGGTTCGTAGCAACCTAGATGGCGAAATTGGATTCTTGTCGGATACCCGCCGAATGAACGTAGCTATGACACGGGCTAAGAAAAAATTGGTTGTTATAGGCGATAGTGTTACACTAGCTCAGTTTCCCTTTTATGCCGATTTTATTAGTTATACCGAAAAGCTCAATGCCTATACCAGTGCTTGGGAGTTGATGTAATAGTAAAGATGGGGCATTCCTAATTTAGTGAATAAAGATAGAGAGACTATTCTTTATGTCTACCTTGAATAGAGACGTAATATTGTGTGTCTAAAATGAGTCATCCATTTGATATTGACACATCTTTAGCCGCAAAGGATTGCGTCTCTACTCGTAAAAATAATGATTCGCTATATCTCCATTCACTAAATTGGGGATTACTCATGTTATGGTACTTGATATGTCAAAACCTTTAGTTTTTTACACGCTTATAACGCATTACTCCACCAGGGCATTCGCTCAGTTCAAGTACGTCATTTTCTAGCTTCAAGATTTTCCAGCCATCGCAATAGAGTGCAATACAACTTACATTAGGGCAAGGCTTAAAATCAGAGAACGTAATCTTGTTGTCTTTTACGGTGTATTTGTTTCCTACAAACCCACAACAATCTTGGTCTCCAGCAGGCTTATTGTCTTTTAGGAAATTACCATTGCTAGCAAATTCAATAACAGGCAAAGCCACAAAGGTTTGAATACTTGTCCACTTTTTAGCCGTAGAATCATAAACTTCGTAGGTAGGTTCCCATTTTCCTACCAAATTGTCGCTGGGAATAGAGGTTGCGTCGTTTTTGGTACAGGCAAAAGCCAAAGCCAAGCATACGATTGAAAGAACTACACTTTTCATAAATTATATCAGGTTGTTTTATTGTGTTATTTCCTTAAAGAGGCAAATACACTCACAAAGGTTGTAATACCCCACAAAAAAATAAGGGCATACAACAATTGCTCAAAGTCAAGATTTTGGGAGTTTGTGGTTCTTTTTTGTTTTCCCTAGGACATTTGGGGAATAGGCAAAAATAGAACTTTGTGAAGAATCAGCTTTAACGCTACTTCAGGCTTAGGCTCAGGATTGGCAGGGATATTTTTATTAAATCTTACCTAACTAAACTTTTCAATCCCAATTTAGAAAGGATACCCAATTCCAAAATTAAGCGTTAAAGGGTTTTTGTAAGATTCTTCAGATTTGAGAGGGTCTTTTAGGTTATTATTGAATAACACCCACGTATTACCACCTTTAATAGCAGGGTCGAGCATCCGTACAGCCCAGTCAAAACGAATAACAAAGAATGAAAGGTCATATCGTAAACCAAAGCCTATATCCATTGCAATTTCTTTGTAAAAGCGATTGAATTGAAAATCACTTCCTGCCAAACCAGCCGTACTTTGATTGGGAAAACGCCAAACATTTCCAGCATCGGCAAACAAAGCCCCGTTGAGGTCGCCATAAAAGCGAATAATTTTGAAACGCAATTCGGCACTCGATTCCAAAATAATACTTCCAGGGTTATCAAACGACCCCGTAAATGAACCTGGCCCTAGCCCTCGTGGTCGCCATGCTCGCAAACTATTGGGGCCGCCAATAAAGAAATTTTTCTCGTAAGGCAATTCCTTATCACCACCATACGAATACGCTGCTCCTGTATTGATACGATAAGCAAACAATGTTTTTCCAGAAGTACCAATAGGAATATATTTTCGGTAATCGGCACTTACTTTCACAAATCGATAAAACTGTAGGCTATCTTCAAAAAGGGTTGTCAAAAAACCAATTTTTTTACTTTTGAATAAATTAAGGGTTGTTCCTCCCGATTCAATAAAAATTTTGAGATATTTCCCCTGTTTTAGCTGTCCATAAGGGTTGTCGGTATAAGTATAAGTGGCACTCATACTCGAAATAAAAGATTGTTGGAAGCTACGTTTGAGGTTGTTGCCCAAGCGTAGTAAACTATCCAGAAAGTTCCGAAAGGCTGGGGCTTGATTGCTGGTATTGATAAGGTTGACATCAAATAGCGATACCGACCAATATTGGTTGGGCGATGGCCGCCAAAGGAAGCTACTTCCAATTTTAAAACCAAAACGGTTATACTCTTGACGACCGATAAATTCGCCTCCGACACTAATACGGGTTTGGGGCGAGAAGTTTTCAAATCGTTGTGAAATACTTTCGGGTAGCAATATTTTGGGCAAAATAAACGATGTATTGAGTCCTAATTCTAAGTTTCGAGTAACCGAATCGGGACGTAAGAAACCTGCCTGAGCCTCAAAACCAAAACGGAAATTGGTTTCAAATGAGTTGGCACTACCTTTGATATTTCGTGCTTTGAGTGAGGTGGTTAAAAACGGCCCCGGTACTAAATTGGCCAAACTTCCCCCTGCAAAAACGCTTCCTCCTGTTTCTACCGAAAACTCATATTTGTCTAGTGGACGAGCATAAATAGATGCACTAATAAGCCCTTTGGTAGTATCGAGGTTGATTCGGGTAAATTGAAACTGTTCTAGGGCGTATAATTTTTTTTGTGTTTGCGAAACCTTCTCTTGATTAAATAGAGTATTAGGGCGAAGGTCGATTTTAGTATCAAGTAATTTGGGCGAAAAACGCTTGTTTACAAACAAATACTGAATAAATCGGCTATTGACAGTATCTACCTTGGGTTTAGGAATACTCGGTGACGAGCCATCTGCAATAAACTGTACACTCGAAATCGTATAAGCTGTAGCATAATTGGGGTTTCGGGGGGCTCGGTCGGGGCTAGGAATAAACGTTACAACTTTTAGACTTTGCGTTTTGGCAGTATCTAATGCGTTGATTTTGATACTAATATAGTCTTTTGAAAAGGCATAATAACCATTGTTTTTGAGGAGCTGCTCAATTCTATCCTTTTCGGCATTATAATTTTCAAGTTCTAATCTAGCCCCTACTTTTAACAAGCTTTTTTGCTGGTTTTTTCGCAAAAGTAATTCTATCCGAGGGTCTTTAATAACTAACGAGTCGTTTTGAACAATAGGATAATGTACCCCTTCATTGATGGTATAAGTAACCGCAACGCTTCCTTTTTTGATAAATAAGCTATCGGCTTTGTACGAAACCTGATATTGAAAAAAGCCGTGGTTTTTGTAATACGTTTTGATTTTTTCAACGTTTTTCTCGGCATCTTCCTTAAAAAAATACGAAGGAGCTTCGCCGAGTGTTCGCATAGCCCAATTACCTTCTTGAATTGCTCGACTGATTTTTTGGGCTTTTTTTTCTTTTTTCAGAGCTAATTTGATGTATTCGTTAGAATTATTATCAAGGCCACGTGTTTGTAGCTCAAAATCCTGATTTAACTTTGTAAGCTCTTCTTGCCAACGAAGTTTTTGTTGAGGAAATTTTTTTGAAAATAATTGATAAAAATATAAGCCAGGAGTAATAGGCGTTTTCAAGATTTTTTTGTTGGGGCGTTGAGGTAATAAGCCTTCAAGATTTTCGGTAGTAATAACCTTATTTCCTTTAAAGTTTTGCGAGTAAAGTAAAGGGTCTGAAAATACGGTTTTGGACGTACAGCTCGACAAATAGAAGCATACCGAAAGGAAGAATATATAGTAAAAAGTTTTTTTCAAAGTCATGCTTAATTATGCGATTGGATTCGGTCAAGGCGATACGTCACCACGCATCAATAAAGTAATAATACTAAAAAATATGTTATCAAAAAATCAGATTAAGTACATCAATTCGTTGCAACAAAAAAAGTTTCGACAAGAATACCAAGCTTTTGTGGTAGAAGGTGCCAAAAGTGTTGTTGAACTACTTTTGTCTGATTTTGAGCTTGAATCTCTTTTTGTTACTGAGGATTTTTACAAAGAAAATAAACCTACGTTAGACAAACAACCCTTGGCTGCTGAAATTGTCACGCAAGCAGAATTAGAAAAAGCTGGAACATTTGCAACCAACAATGCTGCACTGGCTGTAGCCAAAACGAAACCCAACCTAGAATTATTGGTTCAAGAGGGTGAATTTGCCCTAATTTTAGATGAAATACGTGACCCGGGCAATTTGGGTACAATTATTAGAATTGCAGATTGGTATGGTATCAAAAAAATTATTTGCTCGGAAAGTACCGTCGACTTGTACAACCCCAAAGTGATTTCATCAACAATGGGTTCGTTTACAAGGGTAAAGCTGTATTATACCAATCTGGCAGAATATTTGGGTAAGCGTACAGAAAAGATTTACGGTACATTTCTTGATTCAGAAAATGTACATACCGTCGATTTTGCTACAAGTGGCTATATTATTATTGGTAACGAAGCCAATGGTATTTCGGAACAAGTAGAAAAACTGGTAACCGACAAAATCACCATTCCAAGATTTGGTGGAGCTGAGTCGCTCAATGCGGGTATCGCAACAGCCGTGATATGTGATAACCTGAGAAGAAAAAACTAATTAGAAATGATAGTCTAGCTAAGTCTTTAACAATTAGGTATTAGATTGGTTGTGAGAAGAGTGGCCTTGTTATTTAAGTAGATAAACTCTGCAAGTGTATCAAAACACTTGCAGAGTTACAGCCTATGAGGTTATTTCATCATGGCCAAGTTGTATATCTCGTACCAATCTTCGTGAACAAGCTTGATTTCGGTAGCACTTACTGCATTTCTGATTCGCTCTTCCGAAAGTGAACCAATAATAGGTAAAGTACCCAATTGCATCAACCAAGCTACAGCAGTTTGTTCGATATTTGCTCCGTATTTCTGACCTATTTCGGCTAGTTTAGCTTTCAAAATAGCAGATTTGGCATCTGTTCCATCCAAAATCTTGCCCCCCGCTAGCGGTGCCCAAGCCAAAGGTTTGCTAAAACGTTGTTTAATAAAATCTAATCTACCATCCTCAATAGCCGAAGTATTGATAAGGTTGAGTTCGATATGGTTGGTTACGATAGGTTTACGTAAATACGATTCTAGCAATTGGTGCTGAAATACACTAAAGTTGCTTACACCAATGTGCTTGATTTTGCCGATATTGACCAACTCACGAAGTACCTGAGCCGTTTCTTCTGGATTACTAATCATGTCGATTTGATTCAACAAGAATATATCAAGATAGTCGGTTTTTAGTCTTTTCAATGAATTGTTAACACTTTCTAAAAGGTACTTTTCGGTATTGTCAAAATAAGCATATCCTTTGTCGGACTTACGAACACCGCATTTGCTAAAAAGTACGATATCCTCTCTTTTGATAGCTTTTTGCTGAATGAGTTTACCAAAATATTCTTCGATGGTATAATTGCCATAAATATCGGCATGGTCAAAAGTATTGACTCCTAATTCCAAACATAGATTGACAATTTTTTCCATAGTGGCAACAGTCTGCGAACCGTTGTCTGTCCATCTCCAAAATCCGTAAACTGCCTCAGAAACCTTAGGACCAGAATCACTCAAATAGACTTTATTCATAAAAATTTAATGGGTTTTAAAAAAACTCGAATGCATGATTTCTCAAAGATTGGAAAATTCTACAAAATGGAAAACAAAATGCCTGAGAAATTATACAAACCTTTGATATTTGCCTTGATTTAGTAGAAGTATATGAGGTTTAGATATAGGATTTCAGCATTTGGATAAAAAGGCTTTGTTCTTTATGCTGAAAGTAAAAAGCCTCTTCAATCCAAAAGCAAATATGCTATATCTGAAATGATACTAGATTTGCACAACTTTAATTTAGAACCAGTCATCTATTGATACCCGAGATTCTATTTTCTTTTCAACACTGTCGGGAAGTTTAGCAAAAAAATCGATACCCGTTTTCTTTTCTAGCTCGTCGATACTTACCGCAAAAGACTTTATGAGGTCATGAGAACCCTCGTTGGGCATCAAAAAAGCAATAGCTTGTTGGGCATTGGGGTCATACACAATTTTATAGTAATATTCGGGTACAGCTACTTGGTTACGTTTGCCAATATAAGATAGCCCTTCGCTCAAAATAGGGCCAGTTACAATAACCAAATCGCCTCGTTCTTTGGCCCATTTACGTACCCTCGACTCTAGGTCGCTCCAAATCCCACGATTAAAATCGGGAGCTTGCGGACTCATATTCGACATATAAAAAGTTTCGTCTTGTAAGGCTTTGTCGTATTTAAAATCTCCTGCTGGGCAAAGGTGTCCACGGTCGTAGCCCGAGCGAGAATAATCTTGAGATACAGCCGAGCCTGATTGAACTTTGGGGTCGGCCATAAATTCGTTAGAACGAGGTTCCGTTCCTTCCGATGCTTCCTGTTTGAGAATATGCAATACCCATGAAGCCTGCTCATATTCTTCTTGATAGCTCAACATAAAGGCCGTATGACGTACAATTTCGGTATTGTTTTTGGCAGACGGAATAAACTGTTCCAAACCCTCAATACGCTCTGATGTGCCGCCACTAGGCGATGGCAGTACCGATTTACCTTCTTCTACGGCATCTTTCAGAATATCGACAATAGTGCGGTCTTTCGGGGGCTTGCGGGTATCGCTAGCCACGTCTTCATTACTTTTGGTATCGCTGGCTTCGGTATCGCCACGACCTTCTCGTGTCCAAGGCTCTTTGGCTTTTTTCTTTTCAGTATTAAAAAGACCCGAAATATCATTTTTGAAACTCTCAAATGGGTGTGGCTGACCCCAATAATACAAAAAAAGACCTAGGAAGAATAGAAAAACTAAAAACTTGAATTTTGTGATTTTCATGAATAGAAATTTGTACTTATATGAATATGGAATGTGTTAAAGATAACGGATTGGACTCGGTAATATTGATTGTTTTTCTGGATAAAATACACCCTGAGCAATGATTGTTGATGGAATAAGGTTGCAATTTTACTAATTTCGTATGAAATATGATAGCACAAAGTATCAATTCAAGCAAATACGAATGAATAATAAACGAATAGTGGTAATAGGAGGCGGTGCCGCTGGTTTTTTTGGAGCAATAAGAGCTGCTCAGGTCAACAAAGGTGCTGAGGTAATTTTGTTAGAAAAAAATAGAACAGTATTAAATAAAGTACGAATTTCGGGTGGAGGAAGATGTAATATTACTCATGCTTGTTTTGACGATAAAAAATTAGCCAAATTCTACCCTCGTGGAGGTAGTTTTTTAAGGCCTCTCTTCAAAGTCTTTAATCCTCAGGCTACGATAGATTGGTTTCAGCAATTGGGGGTATCCCTAAAAGTAGAATCCGATGGTAGGATGTTTCCAACAACCGACGATTCAGAAACGATTGCTTCATGCTTGGAAAATACGGCTATCAAATCGGGGGTACAAGTACGAACCTCCTGCGGTGTCGAATCTATTTTACCCCAAAAAGACCATAAATTATTACTCCAATTGCTAGACGGCAGTGCCTTACTGGCCGATTCGGTATTGGTTACTACCGGAGGAAACCCTAGCTCACGAGGGTATGAGTGGTTGGCCAAACTGGGCTTGACGATACAAGAGCCTGTTCCGTCGTTATTTACATTCAATACACCCGAAGGACAATTCAAGGAGCTTTCAGGAATTAGTGTACCACAAGCCCAAGTACGGATTGCAGGACGAAAAATAAAGCAAGATGGTGCTTTATTGATCACACATTGGGGTTTTTCGGGGCCTGCAATTCTAAAACTTTCGGCTTGGGGGGCAAGAGATTTGGCCGAAAGTGATTACGAATTTACGGCTTTGATTAGCTGGGGAGCCGAAAATACAGAGAATAGTGTGAGGGAGGAGTTTGCCAATCAGAAAAAACTGCATCCTAAAAAAGTCATTCAATCGAATGCTATGTTGGGTATTCCTTCGCGTCTTTGGAAAAAACTATGCGAACTTTCGGAAATAGATGAGCAGCTACGTTGGATAGATATTGCCAATAAACAAAGTAACAAACTGATTGAAAACTTGATTAATTGTCCTCAAAAAGTACAGGGCAAAACCACTTTCAAAGAAGAATTTGTAACCTGTGGAGGTATTGATTTGTCGGAAGTGAATCCAGAAACGATGGAAAGTAAAAAAATCAAGGGACTTTTCTTTGCTGGCGAAGTACTAGATATTGACGCTGTAACAGGTGGTTTCAACTTTCAGGCAGCATGGACAACCGGCTTCGTAGCTGGGAGTAATTTATGATAATAATAAATTGATTGTTACTTATTTGTTTTGAGGAAGATAAACAATCATTAAAAATAAGCTGGAGTCGACGATTATAATAATTATATGATAAGTCATTTTTAATCTCAAAAAAACAGTACTTGTACCTACATAATTCAACCCATTACTTATGATGATATTACAAAAAATTACCGAAACTGTCGAGTACATACAAGCCCAACTTCCTGATTTTATTCCCGAATTTGGGATAATTCTTGGTACAGGTTTAGGGGCATTGGTCGATGAAATTACGATTGAAACGGTACTGTCGTACGAAGATATTCCTAATTTTCCTGTTTCAACTGTAGAGTTTCACAAAGGGAAATTAATATTAGGAACGTTGTCGGGCAAAAAGGTTATTTGTATGCAAGGGCGTTTTCATTATTATGAAGGCTATTCTATGCAAGAAGTTACTTTTCCTGTAAGAGTGATGGCTCAGCTGGGTGTTCAAAAATTAGTGGTTTCCAACGCATCGGGTGGTTTAAATCCTGACTTTAAGGTAAGCGACCTGATGATTATTCAAGACCATATTAGCTTTTTTATGACAGAAAACCCGTTGACAGGTACACATCACACTGCCTTTGGCGACCGCTTTCCCGATATGTGTGACCCTTATGACCTAGATTTAATGGCCAAAGCAGAGGCTGTTGGGCAAGACTTGGGAATCACTTTGAAAAAGGGTGTTTATGTGAACGTACCAGGGCCACAACTCGAAACAAGAGCCGAGTATCGGGTATTGCGGATGCTTGGTGCCGATGCCGTAGGGATGTCTACCGTACCCGAAATTATTGTAGCACACCAAATGGGGCTAAAGTGCTTTGGTATATCGGTTATTACCGACATGGGTATTCCCGAAACATTAGAAAAAGCTAGCTTAGAAAAAATCATCAAAGCCGCCTCCAAAGCTGAACCTTTGATGACCGATATTATTAAAGGACTCATAGCGATAGCCTAATCAGAACCAATAGAACAGGGACAAATTGATGACAAAGTACCGACATATTCATCATTTTGTCTCTGTTTAAGCAATAGTGCTAATTTATGGGTTATTGTACTTCAGTACTTACCAATCTTCCTGTTCGTCCAGAAATAGTTGATATGCCCCCTTCAATTCCTTCAAAGCTTTTTCATTTTTCAGCATTGTTACTACTTCAATCCCTTTTTTATACGTTTCATGGGCTTTTTCGATAGCTCCATTGGCCGCATACAAAGCCCCCGCATGATAATACGTAGCCCAGTAATGAGGATGCTCAGACAAAAGCTTCTCAAAAAGCTCCTGAGCTTTTTCGGGTTTAGATTTGAGGTATTCGGTGGCCAAAGCATAGATATTGAAAGGGTCGTTTGGCTCTTCTTGGTAAAAAATCTCTAGTTGTTGTAAACGAAAATTATTCATGGAAAAGGGTAAAATATCAAATGATAAAAAAGTTTGAAAAATTTATTATGCTTGCATACTATTTTTAAAACTTTTCGTTAATATTGCAAACAATATTACCTTGAAAAGTTAAAAATTAACTAGATATAATGAAAATATCTATGTATTGATAAAAGTACAAATTGGTTTAGTTGAAAACACAAAGTTAGCAATGAACACCAAGGAAGTGTGAGGCTTTTGCACGACTTTGTTATTTACTGTAAACATAATAGGCAAATTGTTATGAAAATTTTAGTATGTATTACCAATGTACCCGATACTACAGCCAAAATATCGTTTAGCGATGGCGACACCAAATTCAATAAAACTGGGGTACAGTTTATTTGTGGGCCTTACGATGACTACGCTTTGTCGAGAGCTGTAGAACTAAAAGAACAACATGGCGGTACGGTAACCGTATTGAATGTTGGCGAAGCCGATTCCGAGCAAGTAATTCGTAAATGCTTAGCTATTGGTGCCGACGATGCCATTCGGGTAAATGCCGAGCCTACCGATTCTTTTTTTGTAGCTGAACAAATTGCTAATATTGCCGCCACCGAAAAATACGATTTGATATTGATGGGGCGTGAATCTATCGACTTTAACAGCGGGGTAGTGCATGGGCTAGTTGCCGAGCTTTTGGGTATTCCGTCGTTGTCGCCTGTCATGAAACTCGAAATAGAAGGTAATACTGCCAAAATGACTCGTGAAATAGAAGGAGGGAAGGAAGATATTGAAGCTACATTACCGTTGGTATTAGGCTGTCAAGAGCCTATTGCAGAATGGAAAATTCCAAATATGCGTGGTATTATGACTGCCCGAACCAAGCCCCTAAAGGTAGTAGAGCCAGTAGGTACAGGCTTGTCGGTTACCGAAAAATATACATTGCCAGCCCCCAAAGGAGCTGTAAAAATGATTCCTGCCGAAGAAGCAGAAAAGTTGATTGAATTACTCAAGAACGAAGCGAAAGTGTTGTAGAAAAGTAGACCAACAATTACTGATTGCTTGTCAGATTTTAATCACCAACTCATTGATAAATTAAGACATCACGTGCAGAAGCACTTTAAATAGCGATTAATATGAGTGTACTAATATTTGCCGAATTAGACAACGGCTCTATCAAAAAATCATCGCTCGAAGCCATTTATTATGGAGCAGAAATAGCCAAAGCAAAAGGTAGCACCGCAACTGTACTGGTAATAGGCTCATCCACTAACAGCGAGTTGGCTCTTGCAGGAAAGTTTGGTGCAAGTAAAGTATTATTAGCTTCCGACGAACGACTAGCCAATGCCAATATTCAAGCATATTCATCGGTATTGGCGGCAGCTACCCAACAAGAAGGAGCAGAGTTTATTATTCTTGCAAAATCGTCGTTGGGCGATGCCGTTTCAGCAAGGGTAGCAGCCAAACTCAAAGCTTCTATTGTATCGAATGTAACCGAACTACCCGATTTTTCGGATGGAGTAAAAGTAAAACGAAGTATTTATACAGGAAAAGCATTTGCTACAGTGGCATTAACCGCAGCCCAAAAGGTAATAGCCATTAAAAAGAATGCTGTTTCGCCTGTAGAGACCGATGCTTCAGCAACCGTGGAGGTATTTTCGCCAAGTTTGAACGATGCCGATTTTTCGGTAAAAGTAACTGGTACTCACAAAGCTTCGGGAGCAGTTTCGTTGCCAGAAGCCGATTTGGTAGTGTCGGCAGGACGAGGCTTGAAAGGCCCCGAAAATTGGGGAATCGTTGAAGACCTAGCCAATGCCCTTGGTGCAGCTACAGCTTGCTCAAAACCTGTTTCTGATTTAGACTGGCGACCGCACCACGAACACGTTGGTCAGACGGGTATCAAGGTTTCGCCCAATCTTTATATTGCTTGTGGTATTTCTGGAGCTATCCAGCACTTGGCAGGGGTCAATTCGTCCAAGGTCATTGTAGTAATTAATAAAGACCCTGAAGCACCTTTCTTCAAAGCCGCAGATTATGGCATTGTAGGCGATGTTTTTGATGTATTGCCACGCCTTACCAGAGCAATTCAGGCCAGCAAATAATAAATGGTGTATCGATATTTTGATAAAACATTAGTTATCAAAAAAACACTTTTGGGTACTATTAGTACAGCCAACCAATCATTTTGTACGATTACTTATTGATAGCTTGATTTGTATTTGTTTGAAAAAGACCTATTTACTTCGGTAAGCTAGGTCTTTTTTTTATATTAATTCTCCGAAATTGGGGAATTAATAAGATTTGAATTAACTTGACAGAGTAAAACTTGAGATAGCAAAGCGTAAAAACAATCCGTCATAAAACTTTTTTAAATTTATTCGGGTTTATATCTTTGTTACTTATAACAAGTTTAACCAATCCAGAAAACTTATAAGCTCAAGCAAAGTGGAGAAAATAAAGTTAGAAATATTAGGATTATCTCCCAGCTCTTCCCAAACAGGTTCGTTTGCACTTGTGTTAGGAGAAGAGTACGGACCTCGTCGATTACCTATCATTATTGGAATGTTTGAAGCACAGGCAATTGCAATAGAAATTGAAAAAATAGAACCTAATCGTCCTATGACGCACGATTTATTCAAGTCTTTTGCTAGAACGTTTCATTACACAGTTACTGAAATTTCGATTACAGACATAAAAGAAGGGGTATTTTTTGCTAAGATTCATTGTTCTGATGGTATCAAAGAGGTAGCCATCGACGCCCGACCTTCCGATGCTATTGCCATTGGTTTACGTTTTAATGTACCTATTTATACTTACGAACAGGTACTTTCAGAAGCAGGTATTTCAGTCAACGAAACACAGCAACCCGAAGTTGATGACGACTTTGATACAGAGGTTTCACCCAAAAAATCATTTGGCGAAATGCTCAGAGATAATCCTGTTGAAGAACTCAACAAAATGTTGCAAGAAGCTTTGGACAATGAAGAATACGAAAAAGCTGCTAAAATTAGAGACGAAATCGAACGAAGAAATTAACATAATCGCTCAACAAAGAAGCCGTTTGATAAATTCAGACGGCTTCTTTGTTAAAAAGAGTTAATTGTACGTAATTGCATTCAAAATGATTTAATTTTGTCTGAAATATATAATTGAGCCTAAATAGTCAATTATAAATCATGGGCAATAGGTATTGGAGTCGTCGTTGTAATTCCTCCGTTAAGCATTGTAATAGTCATGCCGAAAATAAAAAAATTAGGTAGTACTCCCAACATTATGGTAATCGTAAGTTTAACGATTGCCTTGTTTTTAATAGGTCTTTGTGGGCTACTAACTTTGAATGCCCGAAAATTAGCCGAGATAGTCAAGCAAAATGTAGAAGTACAAGTGTACTTAGACAATGACTTATCGACGGCCAAATTAGATACTATATTCAAGCAAATTGCTAAATATCCTTTTGTATTGGCAAAAGATAATTCGCCACAAATCAACTTTATTTCTAAAGAAGTGGCTGCCAAGCAGTTTATTCAGGAATCGGGCGAGGATTTTAAAAAACTCCTTGGCAACAATAATCCTTTACATAATTTGTATTCTGTGAAAGTAAAGGAAGAGTTTTTTACAGAAGCTCGTTTGAAAGAAATAAAGAAAGCATTAGAGCGTATCAATGGCGTGCATGAAGTAGCGTATGTTGAAAATTTTGTAGACGAGGTAAATAAAAATATCTCAAAAATATACGTTGTACTGTCTGTTTTCGTCTTTTTGTTATTGTTGATTATCATTTTGCTTGTCAATAATACCATCAAATTGGCCTTATATTCACAGCGTTTTCTGATTAGGAGTATGCAGTTGGTGGGAGCTACAGATGGCTTTATTCGTAAACCTTTTGTAGTAAAAGGTGCTTTACAAGGCTTGATTAGTGGGCTTGTAGCTTGTACTTTACTTATTGTTTTACAACAAGTAGCTATCACAAAAGTAGAAGGGCTTATTGCTTTACAAGAATTAGAAAAACTAGTTATACTGATTATATGTATTCTGGTTATTGGTATACTAATAGGGGTTACAAGTACTTTTCAATCTGTTGAAAAATACCTTAAACTTTCGCTAGACGATTTATATTAAAAGATTTTTAGCTATTTAATTATCCTATCATTATGACAAACAAGGAAAAATTACCATTTGGTAAAACTAATTATACTATCATGCTAATTGGCATAGCCGTAATTTTGGCAGGATTTTTTATTATGAGCCTCGACAAAGAAGAATTTGGCTTTGGCTTTTTAGGACTAACTTTGGGGCCAATTATAGTTCTTGCAGGTTTTACGATTGAGTTTTTTGCGATACTTCGTAAAGCCTAATATTTGCTAACTTCTTCTATTACAAAATCTTGCACTAATCTTGATATAGGGTGTTGGGTGAAATTAAATTTTACCAAGATTCAACATCATATTCTTGATAAAAAAAACAAAAAGATGAAATTGGTCTTTTAAAAGACTAATTCATCTTTTTGTTTTTGTATTTTTGAGGTAAAAAAATAAATAGATTACAACCCCACAAATAGGTGTGCTGGGTTTTTGTACAAAAAACAACTAGATAGAGAAGTAAGAAAGTAAGTGTCTGATTGATTAATATATTGATAATCAATCTAAAGTATTAAAAATAAACATGCTGATTCGTTAGGGTATTTGAGAATACATTTGCATAATAATAGAAATTTGAGAACCTATTCAACCTAATATAATTTACAATAGCGTCATAGTAATCACACTTATCTTGCTTCAACTTTTTATAAATAGTGTTTAATTTATTGCCATACCAAACTTTAATTTTTCTATATGTCAATCATTCAATCTATTATTCTCGCCATTGTGGAGGGGCTTACCGAATTTCTACCTATTTCATCAACAGGCCACATGGTGCTTACAAGTTCATTTCTGGGCATAGAAAATGATAAATTTACCAAGTTGTTTGAAGTTTGTATTCAGTTAGGAGCTATTTTGGCTGTTGTTGCTTTATACTGGAAGAAATTCTTTGATTTTTCAAAATGGCAGTTTTATGTCAAACTTCTTTTAGCTGTTGTTCCAGCGTTAATTTTTGGTAAATTATTCGATGATTTGATTGATGAACACCTTGGAAGTCCCGGCTTTATTGCTACTATATTGTTGTTGGGAGGTATTTTGTTGTTGTTTGTAGACAACTGGTTCAAACGCCCAACGGTATTTGAAGAACCCGACATCAATAATATTTCGGCAATCAAAATAGGGATGTATCAGTGTTTGGCTATTATGTTTCCTGGCTTGAGCCGTAGTGCAGCTACCATAATAGGAGGGATGCAACAAAAACTTACCCGTAGCCTAGCTGCTGAGTTTTCATTCTTTTTGGCTGTACCCACTATGACAGCAGCAACAGGCTATAAATTACTGAAGTTTATCAAAGAGGAAGGTAGTATTACAGGCGAACAAGTGAAACTTTTGTGTATAGGTAATATCGTAGCATTTGTGGTAGCAGTAATCGCAATTAAATTTTTTATTAGTGTACTTAACAAATATGGTTTCAAATACTTTGGTATTTATCGAATTGTGGTAGGTATTATTATTTTGGCTTTGTTGGCAAGCGGACAAAGCCTTAGTGTTGTTTAACAATTAGTTGGTTGGGTATTATGTTATTGCACATATATTTTTGTCACTTCCCAATAACTACTACTTAATTTGCAATCTGTAATTTTGCAAGATTATTTATGAATGAAATGAATCAAAATCCGATAGTACAAGACCCAGGTGAAGTACTTTTGATAGACAAACCCTTGACTTGGACATCGTTTGATGTGGTAAAGAAATTGAAGTTTGCTGGAAAATTCAAGAAAATAGGCCATGCTGGTACGCTAGACCCACTGGCTACAGGTTTATTGATTTTGTGTACTGGCAAAATGACTAAGCAAATAGACTCGTATCAGGCACAAGAAAAAGAATATTCAGGTACGTTTGTCTTAGGAAAAACCACTCCTTCTATTGATTTAGAGACAGAATTTGATGCTGAGTTTCCGACCGAACATATCAACGACGACGTACTAAATCAGGCACTCTTGCAGTTGACAGGCAAAATTTTACAAATACCACCTATTTATTCGGCTGTGTCGGTTGGTGGAAAACGTTTGTACGAATTGGCTCGTCAAGGAAAAACCGATAATGACGTAGAAATTAAGTCGAGAGAAGTTGAAATTAAATCGTTTACGATTGATACTTCGGCTTTTCCCGAAATCAAATTTAATATAGTATGTACCAAAGGTACTTATATCAGAAGTTTGGTACGAGATTTTGGTATTGCATGCCAGTCGGGAGCATACTTGAATTCGTTGAGAAGAGAACGTATTGGCGAATTTAGTGTTCAAAATGCCTTAACTGTCGAAGAGTTTGTTAGCCAAAGAAAAGTGTTGGCCTAAAGGCTTTGTATTTATTGTGGTGCGATGAATTTCGTACCACAATTTTTTTATCCTAATTTTGTATTATGAAAGTTTATCACGGAATACAAGAGTTTGTAAAACTAGAAAATGCGGTAGTAACAAGTGGCACTTTTGATGGTGTACACCTTGGTCATCAAAAAATATTACAGCGTCTTACTGAAGTAGCGGCCTTAACTGGTGGCGAAACGGTTGTTATTACTTTTTACCCTCATCCAAGAAGTGTGATTGCACAAGACCCTCAGGAGGTGAAATTGTTATCTACTTTAGAGGAAAAAATAGAGCTATTAACCCAAAATGGTATTCAACATTTGTTG
Source organism: Flectobacillus major DSM 103 (assembly GCF_000427405.1). Taxonomy (NCBI): domain Bacteria; kingdom Pseudomonadati; phylum Bacteroidota; class Cytophagia; order Cytophagales; family Flectobacillaceae; genus Flectobacillus; species Flectobacillus major. The sequence continues at coordinate 2,692,858 of NZ_KE386491.1, read as the reverse complement.
GTTATTCCGTTTACTCGTGAATTTTCTGAGCTAACATCCGAAGACTTCATTCAGCAGGTATTACTTAATACCATTGGTACAAAAACCCTTGTTATTGGTTATGACCATCGCTTTGGTCGTCATCGTGAAGGTAGTTTTGAATACCTCAAAGCTAATTCGCAACGATATGGCTTTGCCGTAGAAGAAATCTCTCGACAAGACATCGACCACGTAGCCGTGAGTTCTTCAAAAATTAGGAAAGCTCTTCAAGAAGGCGATATGTTGCCAGCGGCACATTTTCTAGGTAGAAACTACGATATTTCGGGCTTGATTGTAAAAGGTAAGCAATTAGGAAGAACGATTGGTTTTCCGACGGCCAATATTCAGGTGCGAGAACAAACCAAATTGATTCCACAAGATGGCGTTTATGCTGTAAAAGTGCAGTATAAAGACCAATATCTAAACGGAATGCTTAATATAGGTAATCGGCCAACTGTAGATGGTACTTACAAAACCATAGAAGTAAATATTTTTGATTTTGACAAGGATATTTACGGCGAAAACCTAAAGGTAGAGTTTATTCAGAGAGTGAGGGCTGAGAAGAAATTTAGTGGCCTCGATGAACTGAAAGCACAAATTGCGAGCGATAAACTACAGATTAAGCAGATTTTAGAGCAATAGCCCCAACGATATACGATAAACATAAGTCATCCCAAATTCTTAGAACAAACAAGGCGGTCGAAAAACTCATTTCGACCGCCTTGTTTGATTAATAGTCAATAAATGCCTTACAGTAACAAGCAACAGGTCTCTATTGCTGCAACATAAAGATTAATCACTCATTCATTCATTCACTAAATTGAAAATGACTCATCTTTTGTCTTGTATCTAAACCATTTTTACATAACTTCCGAGCCACTTAATATACGAAATATGTTTTTGCATAATAAGCTGTACATTTTCGTCTAGGAAATAGCCATCGAATTCCATCAAAAACCAGAAATTGAAGGTTTCACCTTCTTTTACGGGACGACTTTCAATTTTTACTAAATTAATACCTTGATTTTCAAATTCTTGTAGGAATCTTACTAGTGTTCCAGGTTTTCCATCGTCTGGAAGTTTGGCAATAATAGTAGTTTTATCATTATCACTTTTTTGATTGATAAAATCTTTTCCAATAATAAAGAAACGTGTTCTGTTTTGAGACGAATCTTGGATATTATCAAACAAAATGGGTACATCGAAAAGTTTAGCGGCAATATGCGAGCACACCGCAGCTGTTTGTGGGTCTTGAGAAGCCAATTTTGCTGCCTTAGAAGTAGAATCTACCTGAGCAAAAAACTCTTCATCTTTTCCATTGAAATATTCATTCAAAAACTTTTCGCATTGACCAAAGGCAATGTCTTTAGAATAAATACGCTTAATATCAGATAACTTTTCGGCTTTGGTAGCAAAAGTAAAATGCACTGGAATTACCACTTCCGCAACGATTTTGAGGTCTGTTTCGTTGAGCAAGTCGATGGTTTCTTTTACTATACCTTCAAGGTTGTTTTCGATAGGCACAACCCCAAATCGTGCTCGGCCAGTTTCTACACTCTCAAATACCGAACGAATACTTGGCAAAGCCAGATAGTCGCTCATTGCACCAAATCGGCTTTCGGCAGCCTGATGTGTGAAGCTTCCTTCGGGGCCCAAATAAGCAATTCTTTCGGGTAGTTCGAGATTTCGAGATACCGCAAAAATTTCCAGATAAATGGCTTCAATAGCTGCACGAGTTAGCAAACCTTGGCTCATACTGGCCAAACGGTCGATAATCTGTTTTTCTCTTTCAGGACGATAAATTACCGTTTGAGTTGTTTTTTTGAGTTCGCCGACTTGTTTTACTACATCCATTCGCTGATTCAAAATCGTCAGCATTTGGTTGTCCAAATCGTCAATCTGTTGTCGTAATTGTTCTAAGGTCATTTTTGGTTAACACAAGGATAAAGCCTTCAATACGAAGGCTTTCTAAATTAAAATTAGGCCGCTAATTCGGCAGGGTCTTTTTCAATAATCAAATTGTCGATAATAAAACGCTGACGGTCGGGTGTATTTTTACCCATATAGTATGTCAATATTTTAGGTATCGTTGTATCTTTTTCTAAAATTACAGGCTCTAAACGAATATTATCGCCAATAAATTTCCCAAATTCTTCGGGTGAAATCTCGCCTAACCCCTTAAATCGAGTAATCTCTGGTTTGGGGCCAAGTTTGTTAATGGCATTCAATCGCTCTTCGTCGGAATAGCAATAAATGGTTTCTTTTTTGTTTCGTACCCTAAACAACGGTGTTTCCAAAATAAAAAGGTGACCATTTCTTACCAAATCGGGGAAGAACTGCAAGAAAAATGTCATCATTAACAAACGAATGTGCATGCCATCGACATCGGCATCGGTTGCAATAATGATTTTGTTGTAACGAAGCCCCTCTAAGCCATCCTCGATATTGAGGGCATGCTGTAGCAAGTTGAACTCTTCGTTTTCATAAACAATTTTCTTGGTCAAGCCAAAGCAATTGAGGGGCTTACCACGAAGGCTAAATACAGCTTGCGTTTGTACGTTTCGTGACTTGGTAATTGAACCACTAGCCGAATCTCCTTCAGTTATAAATAACATCGAATCGTAACGGTCGTCCGACTTATCGTTGCTCAAGTGTACCCTACAGTCTCGCAATTTTTTATTATGAAGGTTGGCTTTTTTGGCTCTTTCATTGGCCAATTTTTTGATACCAGCAATATCCTTTCTTTCACGCTCCGACTGTTCGATTCTTTTCTTGATAGCTTCGGCAATCGTTGGGTTTTTGTGTAAGAAGTTATCAAGTTCCGTTTTGATAAAATCTCCAACAAAGCTTCGAACCGTCTGAGAATTAGAATCGGGCGACATAGTCATTGAACCTAATTTGGTTTTGGTTTGCGACTCAAAAACAGGTTCTTGAACCCTGATAGCCACAGCCGCTACAATACTAGCTCGTACGTCTTCTGGGGCATAATCTTTTTTGTAAAAATCACGAACAGTACGTACTACAGCCTCACGAAAGGCCTGTAAATGAGTACCCCCTTGTGTTGTATTTTGACCATTCACAAAAGAATAATATTCTTCGCCATACTGATTACCATGCGTCATAGCAATCTCGATATCAGTACCTTTCAGATGAATAATTGGGTAGCGATTTTCCTCTTCATTGGTTTTTTTGCTTAATAAATCAAAAAGACCTTTTTGCGAAAAATACTTTTGTCCATTGAAGTTAATCGACAAGCCAGCATTCAAGTAGGCATAATTCCAAAAAAGGTTGTCGAGGTACTGTGGAATAAAGTGATAGTTCTTAAAAATGGTATTATCGGGTTCAAAAGCGATATGCGTACCATTTTTGGTATTAGTTTCGGGCTCGCCTTTCGACTCGGCAGTGAGTTCACCTTTGGTAAACTCGGCCCATTTGGTTTTCCCATCACGGAAAGACTGTACTTTAAAATAGCTAGACAGAGCGTTAGTAGCCTTTGTACCGACACCATTAAGTCCTACCGATTTTTGAAAAGCACCCGAATCGTACTTTCCACCAGTATTGATTTTAGAAACACAATCAATCACTTTACCTAGCGGAATACCACGGCCATAGTCACGTACTTCTACACGGTGGTCGGTAATTTTAACATCAATAGCTTTGCCGTGCCCCATCATGTGTTCGTCGATAGAGTTATCGACAATTTCTTTCACCAATACATAAATACCGTCGTCGGACGATGAGCCATCGCCGAGTTTACCGATATACATACCAGGACGCAGACGGATATGTTCTTTCCAATCAAGAGACCGAATACTATCTTCGGTATATTGCACTTCATTATTAGGGGTTGTTGACATAGTTCAAAGAAAGGATGGTTTATGACTTTTCTCCAATCGTTTTACAAAATTATCCATTTAGCATCTTTTGTATGCCTTCGATTGTGGAAGGCACATAAGATAGTCTTTGAAATAAGAAGATAGCAAATCTACAAAAAACGTTGAAAATTTATGAATATACAGCGATTTAATTAACCACTCCCTAATTAATATCGGTAAGTTTGACAAGAATTAGGTAAAAGTTCATTTACTTTGCAACTTGAATAAATTAAAATTTTATAATAGAATTACCGTTATTTGGATATTTGGTCATCAAAACCTTTAATCAACCCAAAGGCAATACAAACTATTATGTTACAACTTACATTTACGAAAGGTCTTTATCGCAAGACCAAAAACCCTCTCCATTTAATGTTTTTTTATAAGATATTACGTTCTATCAACTTAGTTGTTGTTGTTTTGTGGAGCTTGAACACCTACGCCCAATTACCTAGTACAATCACAGGATTGCCTTCTAATATCCAGTTACCTTTGCAATTGAATAGGAACAGTACTTCTACAACTGTTAATACAGGTACGAAAAGTGTTGGGGCAAGAAAGCTCAACGAACTTGAGGCTGAAAAAGCCGATATGGATTCTTTGAAAAAGAATAGAAATGCTCAATTTGGGAATCAAATAGTTGACTCAGCGACTGCTGCATTGAGAAAAAAGATTTTTGGCTTTAGCATTTTCAACAATCCCAAAATCACATTTGAGTCGTATTCGAGAATGGCAACACCTAAAAATTATATTTTGGGGCCAGACGACGAAATCATCATTGATATTAATGGCTATTCAGAAAATCATTATACTCTTCCAGTAACACCCGATGGCTATATTAAGGTAGATAAAGTTGGCAATATCTTTGTCAATGGCCTTACGATAGAAGAAGCCAAAAAACGCATTGTTAATCGCCTTTCGCAAATTTATGTAGGCTTGAAGTCTACTAATGGGTATCCAAGCAATACTACTGCTACTATTTCTTTGGGTAATATCAGAACCATCAAAGTAACCGTAATTGGTGAAGTAGTAACGCCAGGTACTTACTCGGTACCTTCATTGGCTAGGGTATTTAATGTATTGTATCAAGCAGGTGGCCCTAACGAAAACGGTACTTTCAGAGAGGTTCGTGTAATAAGAGGAAAAAAATTGATTGCACAAGTAGATTTGTATGATTTATTGACAACAGGAAACCTGCGTCAAGATATAGCTTTACAAGACCAAGATATTGTTCAGGTAAATGCGTATAAAAGCAGAATTGAATTAGTGGGAAGGGTGAAAAAACCTGCTATTTTTGAAATTTTACCTCACGAAAACCTCGACCGTATTATCAATGATTACGCAGGTGGATTTATGCCAGATGCGTATCGTGGCGTGTTGAAGGTAGAGCGTTATACTGATACAGAAAGAAAGCTTATCGATTTGAGTGGAGATTTATTATCTTCCTTTTTTCCAAAAGCAGGTGATATAATTAATATCGATCAAGTGTTGCTAAACCGTTATGAAAATGTTGTAACCTTGAAAGGAGCTGTATTCAGACCGGGTCGTTATTCAATTAGCGATAGCCCAAGCCTAACCAAGCTGATTCAACGTGCGGCGGGCTTCAAAGAAGATGCTTTTCTTGACAGAATTTCGATTACTCGTTTGAAAGACGATTTGACCAAAGAAAATATTGCGGTCAACTATAAGGCATTATTGGCGGGTCAGGTTGCTGATATTACTTTGAAAAGAGAAGACGAAATATCGGTTTACTCTAGCTTAGATATGTTAGAAAACTATACCGTTCGTATTCAGGGAGAAATCAATTTCAAAGAAACAGCCCCTTTTGCCGATAAAGAAGCCAAAGGCTCGACAGGCGTAGCCATATTGCCTAACGCTACCGAAGTACCTGTGGGTACATTCCCTTATGTGAAAAACATGACAGTAGAAGACCTTATCGTAAAAGCAGGTGGTTTGCGCGAGTCAGCCGCTACAGGTAGAGTAGAAGTAATCAGAAGAAAGAAAAATATTGGTAAAGACGACCCAAGCCAAATTACAGCAACGATTGGCGAAAAATTCCAGTTTCCTATCAATGCAGATTTGTCAATTACGCCTTCTGCGTCTAAGTTTGTCTTAGAACCATTCGACGAAGTGTTTGTAAGGTCTTCTCCAAATTATGAAAAGCAGCAGTTTGTTTCGGTAGAAGGGCAAATCATCTTTCCTGGTATTTATGCTTTGGAAAGAAAAGATGAAAAGCTATCTGACCTTATCAGACGTTCGGGAGGGCTCAATGCTCAGGCTTACCCTGCTGGTGCAACGTTGGTACGTAAAGTAAAATTAACCGACCAAGAAGTAGCACGTAAGAAAAAACAATTAGAAGAATTAAGTGACAATAATAACGATGCCTCAGTCAGAGTAGAGGAGGTAAAACAAATTACAGAAGAAACAATTGGTATCGACTTGGTACAAGCACTAGACAAACCAAATTCTATTGCAGATATGTTGGTACAGGATGGCGATATTATCAGAATTCCAAAAGAGCCACAAACCGTAAGAATGCAAGGCGAAGTATTGTACCCAACATCAACAAGGTATATCAATGGAGTGTCGTTCAAACACTATATCTCAGAAGCTGGTGGTTTTACATCGTTGTCATCTCGTAAAAGGTCGTACATTATTTATGCCAATGGCTCGGTTGACCGTACTCGTAAACTCTTAGGGGTATTCAATGTGTATCCGAGAGTGTATCCAGGTTCTGAAATTGTAGTACCAAGAATCAACCAAAAACAAGCAGCATCGCAACAAGTACTAGCGGTAATTTCGACGGTAACGGCCTCATTGACAGGTATCGGTACAATCATTGCGTTATTGCGTGCTATACAATAAAAAAATAGTTTAAGACGACTCATCGTAACAAGATTTATGTCACAAAATCAGCATACATTACCCGACGACCAATTCTCATTTAAGGATATACTCACCAAATTAATAAGCTTCAAAGACCTTATTGTAGGCAATTGGAAGTTTGTGGTTATTTTAACCATGCTTGGTGTAGGTATTGGCTTTGTCATAGAATTAATTACCAAAAAACCACCAACCTATACCTCTGAAATTGTTTTTAATATGGACAATAGTACGGGAGCTTCGGGTGGCGGGCTTTCCGATTTAGCTAGTGCCTTTGGTATTAGTGGTGCCGTAAATGCCAATGGCGGTTTGTTTAGTGGTGAAAATTTCTTAGAATTATTAAAAACTAAAAACCTTTATAATAGAGCTATTTTGTCGGTTGTCGATATCAATGGCCGTAAAGTTATTTTTGGAAATTATTTCCTCGAAAAAAGTGGAGCTATCGAAAATGAATTTGAAGACGATGTCGACCTCAAAACATTTCGTTTTAAGCACACCGATTACGAGAAGTTTACACCGATAGAAAAGTCGAGAGTACGTATGATTCAAGACTTTTTGATGCCGTTGACCATTATTGCTAACGAAAATAAAAAGGCATCATTAATGACCCTTTCTGCATCGACCCGCAACGATACACTTTCGCATACTTGGACTAACTTGTTTTTGAATACTGTAACAAGTTTTTATATCGAAAATAAGACCAAGAAAACACGTGAGTTGTTGGGTATAATGGAACACCGTGTCGACTCACTACAGAGCGAGTTGTTTGGTACACAAAGAAAATATGCTCGTGTTGTTGACCAAAACCAGCAAGTAATCATGCAACAAGGTTTGATAGAACAACAACGCCTAAGTACCAATAGCTCTCAGTTGCAAGGTATGTATTTTGATGCTGTACGTAGTTTAGATAACCTTCGTTTTTCGGTTGTAAAGGAATCACCACTTTTTACCCGAGTTGATGATTCGGAATTGCCCATTGCAAAAGATATTACTACCAAAGGTAAGGGCATAAAATTGGGAGGTTCAATTGGCTTGATTCTAGCTATATTATACTTAGCCATTAGAAAAGCACTTAAGGATATTTCAACAGAAAAATAACAAAACATCATTAATACAATGCAAGAAACAGTAATAGAGGCAGGAAGGTCAGAAAAGCATTATTGGGCTGATATTGTTCGCTTTAGAGAATTGTTGTGGATTCTAGCAATGCGTGACATTACGGTGCGTTATAAGCAAACCATGATTGGGGTAGCTTGGGCTATTGTAAGGCCTGTACTAACCGTATTGGTATTCGTGTTTGCTTTTCATAAAGTAGCCAAAATTTCCGATACTTCAGGAATTGATTTTAAAATTATCGTATTTACAGGAGTCATCTTCTGGAACTTTTTTGCTACTGCATTTCAGCAGGTAAGTGGAAGTATTACAGGCAATGCCAACTTGGTATCGAAGGTGTATTTCCCTCGCTTATTGATGCCCCTTAGCTCGGCAGCAGTACCGTTGTTAGACTTTTTGGTAGGGTTTCTTGTATTGATTCCTTTCTTGATTTATAGCCATGTAGGGATTGATTGGCACATTATATTTGTACCAGTATTTTTGTTTTTTGCCTTTATGTCGGCTCTTAGTTTGGGGGTGATATTTGCATCTTTAAATGTACAATATCGTGATTTTCAGCAAATTGTACCATTGATTGTACAGTATGGTTTCTTTATTTGTCCTGTTGCGTATTCAACTTCTTCTATCAAAGATTTGTCGTGGTATCCATTTTATGCGTGGCTTAATCCTTTGGCTGGTATCATAGAAGGTTTTCGTTGGTGTTTAATTCCCAATTATCCATTTTTTAGTTGGACAAGTTTTATTCCTACCATCATTTTTGTTTGTGCAACAACAATTATAGCCATAGTTTTCTTCAGAAAAAGAGAAAACTCCTTTGTAGATTATATTTAAACTTCTGAATTCTGATAGCATAATGACAGTTATTGAGGCACAAAATATTAGCAAAAAATATATCATCGACCATAAAAAGGGCAATGCTAAATCGAACACTTTTCGTGAGGTAATTACGGATGCCGTAAAGAATATCTTCACTAAAAATGATAACGATGAGGTTGTTCACGAAGATTTCTGGGCTTTGAAAGATGTAAGTTTTAATATCAATCAAGGTGATAGAGTAGGGGTAATTGGGTCGAATGGTGCGGGTAAATCTACTTTATTGAAGGTTTTAAGCCGTATTACAGAGCCTACTCACGGAAAAATTGCGATAAAAGGTCGTGTTGCCAGCTTGTTGGAAGTGGGTACAGGCTTTCATCCTGAATTGTCGGGACGTGAAAATATCTTTTTGAACGGGGCTATTTTGGGGATGAAACGTGATGAAATTAAAAAGCACTTCGACGCTATTGTAGATTTTGCAGGGGTTGAAAAGTTTTTGGATACACCCGTAAAAAGGTATTCATCGGGTATGTATGTGCGTTTGGGTTTTGCTATTTCTGCTCACCTAGAGCCAGAAATCCTGATTGTTGATGAGGTGTTGGCGGTAGGGGATGCCGATTTTCAAAGAAAGTGTCTTGGTAAAATGAAAGATGCTTCCAATTCTGGTCGTACAATCTTGTTTGTAAGCCACAATCTAACAGCAGTACAAGGCCTATGTAATAAGGCTATGTTTATGCAAAAAGGGCAATTAGTTGAAATGGGTGAAACCAATCAGGTAATGGCTACTTATTTGAGTCATATCCAGAAAACTGATCTTGAGGCTTGGTACAGTACACTAGAAGAAGCCCCAGGTAATGATAAAGTGAAGCTAAAAAGTGTTAAGATTGTTCCTGATTATTTGGACAACCAACGCCATCTTGATGTAAGGACTTCATTTAAAATCAAAATTGAGTTCTGGAATTTGATGGATGCCGTAAATCTTAATATCAGTTTACATTTAAACTCTTTGACAGGAGAATGTATCTTTAATATAGGAACACCATCATTGAAATTGGAGAAAGGAATTATTTCGGCAGAATGTGAAATACCAGGTAATTTCTTGAACGATGGCTCGTATGCTTTGTCATTTATGGTGGTAAAAGATACCGCCACAGTAATGTATAATTTTGAAGAAGCACTAATTTTTGAAATAGAAGATTACCGTGAAGGCACTGTTTGGTACGGAAAATGGCCGGGTTATGTACGTCCCAAAATTGATTTTCCGATTGCTCAGCTCGAATTTGAAAATGTCACTTAATTGTATATGAAATAAAGCTTTCTGATTTTACTCAAAATGAGAAACTTCATAGATTTAATCATATACAGCCTACTACAAGATGATTAACGTTACAAAAACATATTTGCCTCCTTTTGAAGAATATCAGGAGTACATAAAAGGCATTTGGGAAAGAAACCAACTGACAAATAATGGGCCGTTGGTACGTGAGTTAGAAAAACAAATCCAAGACTTTCTTGGAGTAAAGCATTGTTTGTTTGTTTCAAACGGAACAATCGCTATACAGATTGCCTTGAAGGTACTTAATATTACTAAAGAGGTAATTACTACGCCATTTTCTTATTGTGCCACTTCTCATTCGGTAGTTTGGGAAGGTTGTAAACCTGTGTTTGCCGATATTTTAACGTCCGATTTGTGTATCGACCCTCAGAAGGTTGAAGAGGCTATTACAGCCGATACACAGGCTATTTTGGCAACTCATGTTTATGGTAATCCATGTGAAATATATGAGTTACAACGAATTGCCGATAAACATAATATCAAATTGATTTATGATGCCGCTCATGCTTTTGGGGTGAATGTAGATGGCAAATCACTATTGTCGTTTGGCGATATTAGTACTTGTAGTTTTCATGCTACCAAGGTATTTCATACCATTGAAGGAGGGGCTATTCTTACCAATAACGACGACTACGCATGGCTGATAGACCGTTATCGTAGCTTTGGCCACATTGGTGATGAATATCTGACTATTGGTATCAATGGCAAAAACTCAGAGTTTCATGCTGCTATGGGCTTAGTAAATTTGCCTAAAGTTGGTGAAATTATTCAGGCTAGAAAAGAAATTTTTGAGATATACGATAGCATACTCAATTGGGAGAAGTTAGGAAGACCAGAGTTGAGGCTTGCTACCGAAAAAAATTATGCCTATTACCCAATATTCCTAGAGTCGGAAAAGGTATTATTGAGGGTAAAGGCAGCCCTAGGCGAGCATCAAATCGTGCCAAGAAGGTATTTTTACCCATCGCTTAGTACTTTGAAATTTGTGACAGAAGAAAGCAATTGCCCGATTTCAGACGATTTTGCACTTCGTGCTTTGGCTTTGCCTTTATATTATGATTTGGCTCATGACGATGCCCGACGAATTGCCGAAATTGTCAACCAACATTTGTAATGAACTTCTTTCATCAAACTATTTAAACATGAACTTTATCTATCCAATCCTTTTTGCCAGCTTCATTGGCTTTGTATTGAGGGTAGCCTCTAGGGTCTGTCTGTATGAAATCGTTGGTGGATATTGTCCTTACGGCATATATTACATTTTGTGGAAGTGTAATTTTAACAGGTTTTATTCTCTCTGAAGTAAATAAAATTGACGACCGCAGATTTTGGGCGATTTCCGTTTTTATTCCCGCTTTTATTTTTTACGTACAATTTACAAAGCTCTTTGGCCGAGAACAACGAGAATCTTTTACTTTCTTTGAAATTATTGGAAGTAGAATGCAGCTGGTTTGGAATTGGTTTGGAAATCTTCCTCTTTGGCTAAAATGGATTTTTGGCCTATTGTTTGGGGCTTTTGCCGTAATTGAAATTACAAACTTATTCCTGATTTTCTATACTGTTCCCAACGAATGGGACAGTATGACTGGGCACCTCAACCGCCTGATGTATTATATGCGTCATGGCACTATGGCTCATTTTGGTGGTACAAACTGGAATATAGATACCTATCCTAAAAGTATTTGTACGATTCAGATTTATAATTATTTGATGAGTGGTAAGATTGAAAACTGGTTTAAAGTTATTCATCATTCTGCTTATATTATTCTAGGGTTTGGGGTCTTTGGTATTGCCGAACGCCTTACTAAAAACTTCTCGGCAAGTGTGTTTTGTGCTTTGGTGATGTGGCTTTTGCCAGATGTACTAATGCAGTCTATTTCTACCGAAACCGATATTGTACTAGGGTCTTATTTGGTGTGTTTGGTATATTTCTTGTTTACATATCGAGAAAAACGCTGGAGACGTTATTTGTACTTGGCCGGAATAACCTTTGGTATAGCCTTAGGGCACAAAATTACTTTTGTGTTCTCTTTTCCGCCCTTGTTTTTTATCATTTTATATACCGTTTTCGGAGAAGATATTCGTCGCAAATTTGTATCAATCAATCCTATTTCGTTTGCCACATTTTGGGCATTAGTGATAAAACGTATTAAACACCTCGCCACAGGATTAGTGATAGGTATTATGCTATTTGCGTTACCTACAGGTTATTTGGTCAATATCAAAGTATTTCATCACCCGATTGGGCCACCAACGGCTCTGAAGCACCAATCAGTAGAACGAGCAGGAACATTAGCGAATTTGCTCAAGCAAGGAAGTCGCAATATTGTTCGTTATGCTATCGACATGGTTAATTTAGATGGATTACGAAATGTAGCGGTATTTGAAGAAGTAAACCGTGAGATGCGTAAGCCTATTGCCAAGGTTGAAAAGGCCCTTAATTTGCGTTTGGAAGAAGAAGAAAGCTATACCATTCGACCATTCTCTTATGATATACGTTTTGAATTTTTCAATGCCAATCCTCACTGGGGTATTTATGGTTTTGCTCTCATATTGCCTCTCATTGTATTGGTTTTGTTAGGTATTATCCAAAAAGGGCTAGGGTATTATGTATTAGGTATAGCCTTTGTGTTACATTTTATAGCCTTGTCATTTACGGCAGCCTACGACCCTTGGAAGGGGCGCTATATGATTAGTACAGCAGTGTATGCTGTACCATTTTTGACCCTGTTATTTGAAAAATCGGTTTGGCATAAATTGGCTAGTTTTGCCCGTTTACTAAAATTGTATTTAGTTTTCGTGGTTTTTGTTGGGGCATTATCGGGTATTTTAGTAGTTTTCCTAAATGAACGTTGTTTGCCATTTGCTGCATTTGGTCGTCCATCTGCATTTGATACCGAGCGTATTGCGTTTCAAACATGGGCTCGCCCAGATATTACACCAGCGTATTTGAAGTTTAACGAGCTTGTACCACAAAATGCGGTAGTAGCACTAGGTACAATGAACGACGACTTTGAATATCCTCTTTGGGGCGATAAACTTACCCGAACATTGATTGTATTAAATCCTTTTGAACAGGGCTTGCGTCCTATTCCGAAAGAAGCAGAATATTTGTTTTTTGCCAAAAGTGTAATAAAACCACAGAAAGGCGATATTCGCTTAGGTACAGATACCACTATGAAGGAGCTGATTACCAAAGGTGAAGACTATTATTTAAGGAAATTAAAATAAAGACCATTTTGGTATTTGCCAGAGTGTTTCAGATATGAAATTAGCAATCATGCAGCCCTATATTTTTCCATATATAGGGTATTTTCAATTAATCAATGCGGTTGACAAATTCGTGATTTATGACGATGTCAACTTTATCAACCGTGGGTGGATTAATCGAAATAGAATATTAGTAAATGGCAAAGACAGTTTGTTTACGATACCTTTAAAAGAAGCAAGCCAAAACAAACTTATCAATGAGATAGAGGTAAATTGGGATAGTAATTGGAAAAATAAATGGCTGAAAACCTTAGAGCAAAGCTATAAAAAAGCTCCTTATTTTGAAGCTATTTTGCCTTTGATACAAGCTACTCTTGCCTCTGAAAAGTTGATATTTTCGGAAATTATTGTTGAGAATTTACAGCTTATATGTACGTATTTGGGGATTGGTACTCAAATTGTCCCATCGTCATCTATCTACCAAAATACGCAGCTCAAGGCACAAGAGCGTATCTTGGATATATGTTTGCAAGAACAAGCCAACCACTATATCAACCCGATTGGTGGTATGGAGTTGTATAACAAAGAGGTATTTGCCGAAAAACAAATACAACTCAACTTTATCAAAACTCAGGCAATCCAATACCCACAGTTCAAAAATGAATTTGTACCTTGGTTGTCAATTTTGGATGTTTTAATGTTTAATAGTGTCGAGGACATAAAATCCTATTTGGATAAGTACGAGCTTATCTAGTACTAAATCAAACCCTTAATTATGGCAAAAGTTGTTGTTTTTGGAACAGAATTAGTGGCAGAGTTGGCACATTATTATCTCACAACCGATTCAGAACATGAAATCGTAGCATTTACTGTTAACCGTGAGTATATCAAAGCTGAGCCAGATACTGAACCTACTTTCTGTGGTTTACCTGTAGTTCCTTTTGAGGAGGTAACAACTTTGTTTCCACCTACATCTTATCATTTTTTTGCTCCACTTTCTGAAAGGAAAATGAACCAAGTGCGGGCTAAAGTTTATCAAGAAGCCAAAGACTTGGGATACGAGTTCATTTCTTACATCAGTTCAAGAGCAACCGTTTTGACTGATAAAATTGGCGAAAACTGTTTTATTCTCGAAGATAACACCATTCAGCCTTTTGTAACTATTGGCAATAATGTGGTATTGTGGAGTGGCAATCATATTGGGCATCATGGTGTTATCAAAGACCATGTCTATTTTACCTCGCATGTAGTGTTGTCGGGTAGATGTGTGGTTGAGCCTTATTGTTTTATTGGTGTAAATGCTACCATTCGTGACGGCGTACATTTGGCCGAGGGTACTTTGATAGCTATGGGAACCAACTTTACTGGCAAAAAAACCGACCCTTGGAGTATTTACAAAGGTAATCCTGCCGAAAAAGCAAAAATATCAAGCAAAGACATTAATTTATAATCTATATCACGAAAGCATTTGTGCCATATCATGAGTAATTACGATAAAAACTTTATTTGCCCAAAGACAAAAACGCCTCTAGTGTTGTCGGAAGATGGAAAAACATTGCATAACACTTCGGCCGATGAGCCTATTTCGTATGAAGTAAACGACATCGTCGACCTAACTTTCCCGAAGGAATTGTTTGAGCAAGACCGCAAAGAACAATTGGCTTACAATGACGCTTACCAGCGTTATGACCGTGGTGTAACTTGGGTATTTGAATCGTTGAATGCCGACGAAGCTACAACTCGCCAAAAAATGACAGACTTGTTGGGTTTAAAGCCCGGTATGAAAGTCCTAGAAGTAGGTGCAGGTACAGGAAAAGACTCGGAATTGATTATTAGGGCTATTGCTCCAAATGGTGAAGCCTTTTTGTCGGATTTATCACCTAATATGTTGCGTTTGGCCAAACAGCGTTTACAGCCCGATAATGTTGCTGTGAATTACTTTATTGCTAATGGTACTTATTTACCTTTTGAAGACAATACTTTCGACGCTGTTTTCCATTTTGGAGGTATCAATACTTTTGCTGAACGCAAAGAAGCTTTTGAAGAGTTTAACCGTGTGGTAAAAGTAGGTGGTAAAGTGGTAGTGGGCGACGAAAGCGTAGCTCCTTGGCTTAGAAATGAACCAACCTACCAAACGTTGATGCAGGCCAATCCAATGTTTGCTGATGAAGTACCTTTACAGGATTTACCTAAAAATATTGCTGACTTTCAATTACACTGGATTTTTGGCTTTGGTTATTATGTATTGTCTTATGCCAAAACCGACAAAGCTCCAGAAGTAAATGTTAATCTACAAATCCCAGGAAAGGATTTTGAAGATAACTGGCGTATTCGTGCAGAAAGAAACGCTAAGAAAAATTCATAAGATACTAGCTGATTGGGTAAGTCAATAGCACGGGCTTCGGGCCTCTATCCTTATTCAATCTCTTATTTACTATTGCAATAATATGTGGGTTAAAAAAGGATTGATATATAAACCAGATGGGTCATTGGCACATAGCCAATCTCATGCACAAGTACCTTTTGCTTATAAGCATCAGGATTTTTTGAGAATCTATTTTTCAACAAGAGACGCTAGCGGGCAATCTCGCCCCACTTTTATTGATGTAGAATACGACGACCCTACGCAAATTCGCTATATCCATGACAAACCTGTATTAGAATTGGGTGGCCCTGGCGAATACGACGAAACAGGGGCTATGCCTGCGTGGTTTGTGGATATGCCCAATGGCGATATTTGGTTGTATTATACAGGCTGGAACAGAACGCATAATTCTTACCGCCTTTCTATGGGGCTTTCTGTAAGCCATGATGGCGGTTTAACATTCCAAAAAATGTTTAAAGGCCCTATTATGGACCGCTCTATTCATAACCCAATCTGGGCTGCACAGCCGTCGGTAATGTACGATAATGGTGTTTGGAGAATGTGGTATATTTCAGGACAAAAATGTGAGTATATTCACGGCTACCCTGAACCTTTCTACGACTGCCGCTACGCCGAATCAAAAGATGGTATCCACTGGACACCAACAGGTGATGTGGTATTACCTTTCGACGATTTCTTGCACGCAGTAGGTCGTCCAAGTGTGTTCAAAGAAGACGGTATTTACAAAATGTATTATTCGTACCGTCATACAAGAGACTACCGTACCGACCGCAACCAAAGCTATAGAATGGGCTATGCCGAGTCGTTGGATGGTATCAAATGGGAAAGAAAGGATGATTTGGTAGGTATTGGTAAATCTGATAACCCAGCAGACTTTGACTACCAAATGATAAATTATGCTCATTGTTATGAACATAATGACAAGAAATATTTGTTGTACAACGGCAATGGTTTTGGTGCAGCAGGTTTTGCGTATGCTGTCTTAGAAAAATAGTCATTAAGTAGTTTGATATTTATCATCAAAACCTACCTAATTGTCTGATAATTTTGAGCCATTGTTAAACTCATTCGCTAAGCGTTTTTTAGCAAAAAATAATACATTATGGCAACTTTAAAAGAACAATTCAATAAAGACGGGTATCTGATTTTAAAGAACTTTTTCAGCAAAGAAGAAATCGCAAAAATATATACAGAGGCTCGTCAATTATTTGCAATCCAAATAAAAAGAGTATTAGGCATAGAGGTAGATATCAACGACCGTGATACTTTTGAAAAGGCAATGTTTGATTACTTCGACAAAGATTTTACGTCTTTTGTTAATACAGGTAAGCAAGTACAGCACCTTATTTCGATGCATCGATTAGGTACAGATGATAGAATTGTAGATTTACTCAAAAAAATCGGATATGAATTTCCAACCATTGCAGTACGTCCTGCTATGCAATTCAATAGTCGATTTTTGTCGAAGGGGGGGAGCCACTGGAAATTAGGGGCACACCAAGATTGGCGAACAGGTCAAGGCTCATTGGACAGTGTAGTACTGTGGTTTCCGTTGGTTGATTGTGGTGAAGATTTGGGCTCGCTTCAAATTATTCCTGCAAGTCATACCATTGGATTGCTCAATGCCGATACCTCTGGTTATACAGGCTCTATTCAAGATGCCTTGCCAGAAGAAGCTTACGTACAAACTTCTTTTGAGGTTGGCGATTTGTTGATTTTCTCAGCATTTTTGGTACACCGTTCTGGTAATAATATCACGCAGAATGTTCGTTGGTCGATTCAGCTACGATACAACAACATCAGCGAGGCTACTTTCCAAGAGCGTGGTTTTCCAATGCCATATATCTATAAACCCGAGGAAAATTTGGTTACACCAGATTTTCCTAAAAAAGAACAGCTAGAGCAAATTTTTGCCTAATAATATTATTGTATCTTTGTAAGCCTGTGCGGTATTCCACACAGGCTTTTTATTTTTCATTCCACCAAAACAAGGTTTGACTTCTTCAATCCAACTTATTCAATGATTA
Source organism: Flectobacillus major DSM 103 (assembly GCF_000427405.1). Taxonomy (NCBI): domain Bacteria; kingdom Pseudomonadati; phylum Bacteroidota; class Cytophagia; order Cytophagales; family Flectobacillaceae; genus Flectobacillus; species Flectobacillus major. The sequence continues at coordinate 2,675,197 of NZ_KE386491.1, read as the reverse complement.
AAGTTAGTGTTATTGTACATACTTACAACCACGAAAAGTTTATTAGACAAACCCTCGATAGTATTGTTAATCAAGTCGTAAATTTTGATTTTGAAGTAATTGTAGGCGATGATGCATCGCCCGATACTACTCCACAAATTATCAGAGAATACCAAGCCAAATACCCTCACCTGATAAAACCGCTATTACACGAAAAAAACTTGGGGGGCTTCGGAAAAAACAATACACTTTCTACTTTGGCTGCTAGTAAAGGGCAATATATTGCCGCAATGGATGGTGATGATTACTGGACTAGCCCTCATAAATTGCAAAAACAAGTAGATTTTTTGGATGCCAACCCCGACTTTGTGGCTTGTTTTCATAATGCTCTTATTCATTTTGAGGATGGCTCGCATCCCGACCATTATGTCAACGACGAACACCAAAAGGTAGTTACAACCGTCGAGGATTTGGTGGGTGAAGATGAGGTTTGGTACATGGCTACATCGGCAGTGATGTTTCGCAATGGTATTATTACTGAGTACCCACAATGGTTTCATGAATCCAAAAGTGGAGATATTCCTCGGTATATTCTTTTGGGTAAGCATGGCAAATTTTACTATATCAATGAAGTAATGTCGGTTTATCGTAAAAATGGGGGAGGAATGAGTTTTACCGATGGAAAACAGGATGCAGGGTTTTTATTCAACCGAATAGGAATGTACCAAGGTATAGATGCCGAATTAGACTTCCGTTATCATAAAATATTACAAAAGAATATAGCCAGATATTATTTGATGTTAGCCAACTCTATTCAGTATGGCGATAATGTTATTTTGAGCCGTTTTTATGCGATTAAATCATTGATTTTGTCGAGACCTAACAGTGCCGAGCATATCAAGAACGTTTTTCAAAACTATATTTTGCCAAAAGGCTTGATGAAGCTATACGCCAACCTAAAATGGCAAATACAGAAACGCCTTTTTTCTAAATAAATCCACAAGTGGTTGATAATAAGCTTTTTAACAAGTTTTGATTGTTATATCAATATCTGTAGGAGTAATTCTTGCAGTTGCCTATTTGGAGGTAATTGCAAAAATTACTCCTATATTTTTAGAGGGAAGTTTAACCATGTTTTGATTAATATGCTGTAATATAGGTAGTGGGTGTGTATTGGATTCCCTTGTAATCCACAATTTTTTGAAGAACTTTGGTGTCATATACTGCAATTGCTTAAATAGTTTTTAGTTATTAATTAAATAATCAAAAACTATCATATAATCTTATTTTCTAAGGATTGGAAATGACAGTTTAGTATTTTTCTTTTTATACATTTGTGTTATGCAATATGGACAAAAAAAGGAAATATCATAACTATATTGTGATTAAACCGTCAACTAACGATGAAAATGATAAGCAAAAGTTTGTGGCTATTTACATGGGTTCTTGTCTGTATTTGTCCTAATACAATAATCGTAAAAGCCCAAAATATTAACCCTGATATTCTACAAAAATCTTGGAATGCTTATTGGATAGCTGTTCCTAACCAACCAGCTAAAGACTACGGCGTTTATTTTTTTCGTAAAACCTTCGATTGGCAATCTACCTCCAACAGTTTCGTAATTCATGTTTCGGGCGATAACCGATATAAATTGTTTGTTAATGGCAAAATGGTATCGTTGGGGCCTGCCAGAGGCGATTTATCTTACTGGAATTTTGAAACACTCGATATTGCTCCTTATTTGGAAAAAGGTAAAAATACGATTTCTTCTATCGTTTGGAATGACGGCGAATATCGTCCAGAAGGGCAAATATCGCATCGTACAGGTTTTGTATTACAGGGAAATTCTACCAAAGAAAGTATTATTAATACTAACTCTTCATGGAAATCTTTGGCTAGTAAAGCCTATCGGCCTATTACGGGTGTTGGTTATCAGACCTATTATGTGGCTGGGCCAGGCGAATTGCTGGATATGAATTTGGCGGTTGCGGGAACTTGGCAAAAAAATGAATTTGATGATACAGCATGGCAAAATGCTATGCACGTTAGTTGGAGAGGAGCTAGTCCCAAAGGCATAGGCGATATTACCGACTGGATGCTCGTACCTTCGGGGATTCCTCAAATGGAACTGTCAACTCAACGTTTTGCCAAAGTTGGGTTAGCAGAGGGAATCGCTATACCGCAGGGTTTTCCTCAAAAAATAACCCCTATTACTATTCCAGCTCGTTCGCACGTGACAATTACCTTAGATCAGTCGCATCTGACCAATGCTTATCCGACATTGCTTTTTAGTAAAGGAAAGAATAGTCGACTTTCGATGGTATATGCCGAAGCCTTATTTGAGGCAGCCCCTTTCAAAAAAGGACAATTGCGGAAAGGCAATAGAAATGAAATAGCGGGCAAAGTTATGGCAGGGCGAAAAGATAGTATTGTGTCGAGTGGGGCTATTCAGCAAAATTTTACAAGCCTTGCTTGGCGAACGTTCAGATATGTACAACTTACTATAGATACGCAAGACGAACCACTTTTGCTCGATGATATTTATAGCACTTTTACAGGATACCCTTTTGTCAAAAAAGCTACTTTTGAAACTCCTCAGGCCAATCTTCACAAAATCTTGGAGATTGGTTGGCTCACAGCTCGCTTGTGTGCTGTCGAAACTTATATGGATTGTCCATTTTATGAACAATTACAATACGTTGGTGATACCCGTATTCAGGCTTTGGTATCGTATTATACCGCTGGCGACGACCGACTGGTACGCAATGCCCTCGACCAAATGGATCATTCTCGTATGGCCGAAGGTATTACCCTGAGTCGGCACCCTTCATTTAGCCCACAACAAATACCCACTTTTTCTTTGTGGTATATTGGTATGCTCCATGATTTTTGGCGGTATCGTGGCGACGAACCTTATATCAAGCACAAAATGCAAGGAGTACGCAATGTACTATGGTTTTTTGAGCAATATCAGCAGGCCGATGGAACACTCAAAAATGTGCCATATTGGGTTTTTACCGATTGGGTACAAGCTAGAAAAGGATGGAGTAATGGTGTAGCTCCTTATGGCAAATCAGGAGAATCCAGTATTCTCGACTTTCAGTTGCTATGGGCATTACAATTGGCCTCCGAAATGGAAAGCCTGCTAGGGTCAAAGGAAAATGCCAATATATATAACCAAAAAGCAATCCAGCTTCAGAAAACCATTAAAGCCAAGTATTGGGATAGTACCAAAGAGCTATTTGCTGATACCGAAGATAAAGATATTTTTTCGCAACACGCCAACGCATTGGCTATTTTGACACATACCGTAGAAGGCTCACAGACTCTGAGTATCGGGCAGCAACTTACCATAAATACTGCTTTAGCTCCTGCCTCTATCTATTTCAAATACTATTTACATCAAGCGTTGGTACAAGCAGGATTGGGCAATGATTATATAAAATGGCTAGGCGATTGGCAAAAAAATATTGATTTAGGACTAAGCACTTGGGCAGAGATTTCGGAAGTAGAGCAAGCTAGGTCTGATTGTCATGCTTGGGGAGCAAGTCCCAACATTGAGTTTTATCGAGTTCTATTGGGCATCGACTCCGATGCAGCGGGTTTTTCCAAAGTAAAAATCAAGCCACACTTAGGCTCAATCGAAGCTATCGGGGGTACAATGCCACATCCACAAGGTAATATTAGGGTATCGTATCAACTAAAAAAAGGTAAATGGAATATCCTTGTTGAACTGCCAAATCAGGTAACAGGAACGTTCCTCTGGAAAAATCAATCGTATCCGCTTGTAGGAGGTTCCAATACCTTTATATTTTAAGCCGAAATGCTAATTTTTTATTAACTGCTTATTTATGAAGTAATTACCGAATATCAGAGGTTAAGCTTATTTTGTACGATTACGTAATAAAAACTCCTTTACCGATTAATTTCAACCCTTTAATACACTAAAAACACAATGAAGCAATTGATAATGAGTATTGTCTTACTGCTGTATACGATAGGTAGTTTTGGACAAATTCAAGTACAAAATTTACTCTTAGAAAACCTCAGTAATCCTATTGGATTGGATGCAGCTAAGCCCAGATTTAGTTGGCAAATTACGTCTGACAAACGCAATATTAAGCAAACTGCTTTTGAAATACAGGTCAAAATAGGAAAAAAGAATGTTTGGTCATCAGGAAAAGTATTATCAGAATCATCATTGTTCAATAACTATCAAGGGGCTGCACTTCAGTCAAATACACGTTATACGTGGCAGGTAAAAGTATGGGACAATCAGGGAAATATATCTGAGTGGAACAACGGCCATTTTCATACGGCATTATTGAGCTCGGCCGAATGGAAAGCCAAATGGATAAGTTCGGGAATAGCCAGCGATACTGTCAATGGGATTGTTCCTATGTTTAGAAAAACCTTTGACGCTTCTAAGAAAATAGTTTCGGCTACAGCATTTGTTACCGCACGAGGCTTGTACGAAGCCCAAATTAATGGCAAAAGAATAGGCGATGCCTTCCTTACACCTGGTTGGACAAGCTACAACAAGCATTTACAATACCAAACCTACGATGTGACGTCTTTACTGGCCATAGGAAAAAATGCGATAGGGGTATTGCTAGGTAGTGGCTGGTATCGTACTCGACTGGCATGGGTGAATCAGAAAAATATTTATGGGAAAGAAACGGCTTTACTTTTCCAGTTAGCCATTAAATATGCCGATGGTACAGAAGAAACAGTGATTTCTGATAACTCGTGGAAAGTAGCAGAAAGTCATATTCGTTATTCAGAAATTTATGACGGCGAAATTCAAGATGCTCGCCAATATCAAAATAATTGGGCTGTCGCTTCTTTTGACGATTCTTCATGGAAAAATGCCAAAGAAACGAACTTCCCTTCCCATTATCTGAATGCAGCTATCAACGAACCTATCAAAAAACATGAAACCTTCAAACCAATTAAGGTATTGACCTCGCCCAAAGGAGAAACCATATTGGATTTTGGACAAAACCTTGTAGGCTGGGTAAAGTTTACAGCCAGTGGTCAGGCAGGGGATGTCATAAAATTATATCATGTAGAAATGCTCGATAAAAAAGGTGTTCCTTATTTTGAAAACCTACGTTCGGCCAAAGCTCAGGCTACTTATACCCTGAGCGGTAAAGGAACAGAAACCTTTGAGCCTAATTTTACCTTTTTTGGTTTTCGGTATGTAAAAGTAGAAGGGCTAAAAAATAAAATTAATCCCGTCGATTTTACGGCAATAGCTCTATATTCCGACATGAGGGCAACAGGTTCGTTTGAATGCTCAAATCCATTGGTGAATCAATTACAAAAGAATATTCAATGGGGACAAAAGGGCAATTTCTTGGACGTACCCACCGATTGCCCTCAACGTGACGAACGTTTGGGCTGGACAGGCGATGCCGAAGTGTTTTCACGAACAGCCGCTTTTAACTTTAACGTAAACCAGTTTTTTGCTAAATGGCTAAAAGACGTAATAGCCGACCAATACGACAACGGAGCCGTACCCTACGTTATTCCCGATGTACTCAAAAGCTCAGGCTTTGGAAGCCCGAGTGGAGCGGCGGGTTGGTCAGATGCCAGTATTATTATTCCTTACAATATGTATGTAGTATATGGCGACCAACAATTGATTGAAAAGCAGTATAGTAGTATGAAGGCATATTTGGACTATATGCGAGGTGTAGCCAAAAACGACCTATGGAATACAGGCTTTCAGTTTGCTGATTGGCTTTCATTTCGTGTAGATGATTCTAAAGAAGCGATAGGGCAGCGCTCTGCCGTTACTGATAATTATTTGGTGGCCCAGTGTTTTTATGCTTATAATGTAGGAATTATGATTAAAACAGCTTATTTATTGAATAAAAACGAGGAGGCCAAAGAATATGAAAATCTATTGGAGCGTATCAGAAAAGCCTTTCAAAAAGAATATATGACCGCTTCAGGACGATTGATTTCGGAGACACAAACTGCCTATATCTTAGCTTTACAATTTGATATGCTACCCGAAGCGATTCGTCCAATAGCGGTTGAGCGTTTAGAAAATAACATCAAGTCTTATGGGTATCACCTTACAACAGGCTTTTTGGGTACGCCATTTTTGAATTCTGTTTTAACTCGTTTTGGTAAAAATGATGTGGCTTATAAATTGCTATTACAAGAAACGTACCCATCGTGGTTATATCCTATTAAAGCACATGGGGCTACAACAATTTGGGAGCGATGGGATTCTATGAAACCCGACAGTACTTTTCAAGACCCAGGAATGACATCATTTAATCACTATGCCTATGGAGCAGTTGGCGATTGGATGTATCGCACAGTTGCAGGAATAGACACCAAGGAGGCAGAAGGTGCAGGCTACAAAGCCAGTATTGTCAAGCCACAAATAGGAGGAGGGCTAACTTTTGCTAAAGCAAGCTTAAAAACACCTTATGGCGTATTAGCATCGTCATGGAAAATCGAAAATGGGGTATTTACTTTGGCAGTCGAAGTGCCAGCCAATACACAAACTACAGTTTATTTTCCTGCTAGTAGTGCCAGCGAAATAGCCGAAAGTGGAGTAAATATTAGCAATATAACCACCAATCAAGGTGATATTTATACTACGATTGGTTCAGGAAAATACGTGTTTACCTTGCCTGTATCGTCGTTGGTCAAAGCCAAAGAATAGTGTTAGTACCTCAGCGAGGGAGGTTTCCTCGCTGAGGTTTTTGTTTAGTGCAAAACACCCGTATCCATATTATGACCTAATTCTACTTGATGTTTGATAGTTCTTTTCCCTACCAGATAAACCAAATTAGCCAGTAAAGCTGCACCAGCCATAGCCGCTACCATTGGCAATGTTGACGGCACATCGAAAAGACTAATAATAACAGAAATCAATGACCCCATACCCATTTGCAATGCTCCCATCAAAGCCGAGGCACTGCCTGCATTTTTGGTAAATGGTGCAAGTGAAAGTGCCGCCATATTAGGGTTGGCAAAACCAATACACGCCAAAAATAAGAAAAGAAATAAAATCGTAATGCCCAAATTAAGCCAGTTGCTGTACGAGGCTATCAAGAAAATAGTACCAATAACAATCAGACCAACCAAGGCTATCTGAACAATCTGCTCGCTTTTGAATCGCTTCAAAAGAATGTTGTTGAGCTGACTAGAGCCAATAAACCCAACCGACAGAAAGGCAAAAATCCAGCCGTAGACTTTTTCACTTACTTGAAATACACTCATGAAAATGAGAGGCGACCCCGCTACATAAGCAAATAAACCTGAAAAAGCGATAGCTCCTGTTAGGGCATACGTATAAAATTGAGGTTCGGTAATTACCGAGACAAAGTCTTTGATAATAGGAGCAGGCTTCAACGAATGATTGGCATCGGGCTTGAAGCTGTTTGGCAGCCAAAGAATTGTAGCAAGTAATAACACTGCACCAATCATAGTTAAAATCACAAATACCGAGTGCCAGCCAAAGGTAGCAGTAACGTAGCCACCCAAAGTAGGAGCAATCATCGGTGAGACACCCAATACAAGCATCAACAACGAAAATACTTTCGGACTATCTTTTACAGGAAATAAGTCACGAACCATGGCTACAGAAGCTACCGTAGCCGAACATCCGCCAATAGCCTGAACAATTCGGAGTACAATAAGTGTGTCGATATTGTTGGCCCAAACACAACCCAATGAAGCCAGAATATACAAGCTCAATCCAAAATAAAGGGGTTTTTTACGACCAAAATGGTCTAATAAAGGGCCATATAAAAGTTGTCCTGCTGAAATACCAATAAAAAAACCAGAAAGCGTAAGTGATACTTTAGCTGCGGTGGTATGCAAATCTTTGGCAATTACAGGAAAACCAGGCAAATACATATCAATAGAAAACGGAGCAAGTGCGGTTAAACTACCAAGAATAAGAATAAGAGAATAGTATGTTTTTTTTGACATTAAAAAAGAAATTATAAATGGAAGATATTGGGATAAAAGAGCTTTTGAACTAGCTTGATAATGAAAAAATTAAAACAACGATAAAATAAAAAAAGTTTAGATTTGGCACCTAAACGCCGAAATCCAAACTTTTTTACAAAATATAAGGGTATTTATTATGTTTTTTGCTTCTTTTTCTTTGCTGCTGGAAATAGCACATTATTAAGAATTAATCGGTATCCAGGCGAATTAGGATGCAAATTCAAATCTGTTGGCTCTTCGTTCACAAAGTGCTGGTAGTCTTCGGGGTCGTGGCCACCATAAAACGTCCAAAAACCCTTGAGAAATGTACCATGAATATACCGAGCCTCGTTGAGCGAGCGATTTTCACCCAAAATAGTAACTTCGGGCTTTACCATCGTCTTTTTAAACGAAGTGGTTTGCCCCATAAAACCATGAATAGTTGTTTCATGATTTTGCGTTAACATTGTCGGAATAGGGTCCCATTTGGCCGAAAACTGAAACAAATTAAAGTAATCATTTTCTTCCCGAACAGGCCGTTCGTTGTTGGGATATGCCTCGATATTAGAAAATTCGATAACTTGAGGGTGATACACCAACCCAAAATTCTGAAAAGCAAAAGTATTTTCGTAATTCAATTTGCTATCTGCTTTTGGGTCATAGCCGTCACCATCATAGAAGGCATCGACAATATCCATACCGTCGGCAGCCAAGGCTATGTCATACGTATCGGTAGCGGTACACATGGCAAACATATAGCCACCGCCACCTACAAACTCACGAATCTTTTTTACAACAGCCAATTTGAGCTGAGAAACTTTATCGAAGCCATATTTTGCTGCATTCTTGCGGTCTTCACGCAGTTGAGCCTGATACCAACTCTGGTTACTTTGATTCCAGAACTTCCCCATTTGTCCCGTAAAATCTTCATGGTGCAAGTGCAACCAATCATATTCGGGCAACTTACCACCCATAACGTCGTCGTCAAATACCAAATCGTAAGGGATTTCGGCATAGGTCATAGCTAGAGTAACGGCATCGTCCCAAGGCTGAGCTGTTTTGGGCGAATACACCGCTACACGAGGAGGCTTTTGAAGTTTTACAACATCCATATTCACATCGGGGCTACTCACTTCAGTTCTGATTTGAGCAGCATCGCCGTCAGAAATCACTTCATAACTAACCCCACGAATCACCAATTCATTTTCAAATTTTTGGGCTTGAGGAATCATAAAAGTGCCCCCCCTATAATTCAAAAGCCACTCTACTTCGGTGTCATGTGTTTTTAGTACCCAATAAGCAATACCATAAGCTTTAAGGTGGTTTTTTTGGGTTTCATCCATCGGAATCAAGATGTACGAAGCCAATAGTCGTGTTGAACTCAGCAAAAATATGATAAACGGAAAGATAAGACGCTTCATTGGTTTGAGTATTTTGTCATTCAAGAACTAAATTTGTTAAACCATATTAGTTGGTTTGGCAAAGCATATAATTGCTTATAAAAATCGGAAAAACGATATGTTTTTAACGAAATTACGACAAATATAGTGCAAATTTAACCTTATGAATTCTCAAATTGTCACATATTCATCAAACACATGAATTATTTAGAAAATATCCGAGAAGCTCTTCGCTCTATTCAGGCCAATATGCTTAGAACCGTTTTGACGGCCTTAATTATTGCCATTGGTATTACGGCTTTGGTCGGAATCCTAACGGCTATTGATGGTATTCAGAGTTCGGTCGATAATAGTTTTTCGGGCTTAGGTGCCAACTCCTTCGACATCAGAAACAGAGATGTTTTTAGGATTAGAAAAGATGGGGAAAAAGAAAAAAATTATCCACCTATCAATTATCGTCAGGCCAAAATGTACAAAGCCCTTTTTGGGAAATCGGCAGTAATCGGTATGAAAACCAATGTTACGTTCAATGCAGAAATTAAATACGAATCTAAAAAAACAAATCCTAACTCCCGAGTAATTGGTACAGACGAAAATTTTCTGGACATGAAAGGATATAAGGTGTCGGAAGGTCGTCAGTTTTCGAGCAATGACCTTGAGCTGGCTACCAATGTATGTATTGTTGGGGTAGATGTGGTAAGCCAAATTTTTGGGAAAAATATTAGCCCTATCAACAAAGAAATCAATATTCTTGGAGGTAAATTTAAAGTAATAGGCTTGCTTGAGAAAAAAGGAAGCTTTATGGGTGGAGGCGACGACCGTGTGGTATTTGTACCATTAGAAACTGGTAGAAAATTGGCGCATGGCCGTAGCTTAACTTTTGATATAGTAACGGCTGCCATTAATATCAAAGATGTAGAAAATGTAATGGAAGAGGCAAGAGGTGCTATGAGAATTGTACGACAAGATGCCCTCGGAACACCCGATTCTTTTTCTATCGAACGCTCTGATTCCTTGGCCAAACAATCCGAAAATATAACAGGGGTATTACGTATCGGTGGTTTTGGAATTGGGTTTATTACTTTACTCGGAGCAGCCATTGCCCTAATGAATATCATGATGGTATCTGTAACCGAAAGAACACGTGAAATCGGTATTCGTAAGTCGTTGGGGGCAACGCCCAAAGTTATTAGGACACAGTTTTTGATAGAAGCCATTGTTATCTGTATTTTGGGTGGTTTGGGCGGTTTGATGCTAGCCATTCCTATTGGTAATGTAATAGCCAATGGTATTATGTCTGGTACATCAAGTTTTATTATTCCTTGGTTATGGATGTTTGTCGGTATTACCGTTTGTGTTATAGTAGGGCTTTTCTCTGGGATTTATCCCGCATTCAAGGCATCTAAGCTCGACCCTATAGAATCTTTGAGGTACGAGTAATTTTTTTTAGAAATTAGTACTATAAAGAACTTTTTCATAATCAGTAGCTTATGATGTATGTTATGAAAAAGTTTTCTTTTTTTAAATTTTGGGTTTGCACAGTAAAAATTAATCCTCTATTTTTGCATCACAAAACACGAACAAAAGCGTTCAAGTAAATCACAAGAAAGATTTTGTAGTGCAAATGCCCAGATGGCGGAATTGGTAGACGCGCTGGTCTCAAACACCTGTGCCTTCATTGGCATGCCGGTTCGACTCCGGCTCTGGGTACGCCTAAAAGCGAAACGAAAGTTTCGCTTTTTTTTTGCCCCAACTTTTCAGTAAGTTTTAGCTCTTCTTATTAGCTGCAGATACAGCAGGCTCAAAATTGACTGTGAAACTAATAACTTTGTACAATTATTGCTAGAATAGTACCTTCATGACATTATCCAAAGAATATCATAGACTGGGTAATGTCAAATACTTCTCTTTTATTTGTCAAAATATATAAATTCATGGAGCAACCTTTTATAGAACAAAAACTTCAACTTGAAAAATTTCCAGGTAAAGGCGGTTGGACATATCTTGTGATTGAGCCAATAACCCCAAGTACAAAAACTAAATTTGGAATGGTGCAGGTTCGAGGCTACATCGATGATTTTGAGCTAAAACGCTATAAACTCATGCCTATGGGAAATGGGAGACTCTTCTTGCCTGTTCGTGCCGAAATTCGGAAGAAAATTGCCAAACAAGAAGGCGACTGGGTAGATGTTGTGCTTTTTATGGATAACTCAGCCCTAGAAATCCCTGAAGAGTTTCTGTTATGCCTGAACGACGACCCTCAAGCTCATGCCTTTTTCCAAACGCTCTCAGATAGCGAAAAAAAATACTACCTTGACTGGATTGCGTCAGCTAAAAAAGAAGAAACCAAAGTAAATCGTATCGTAACTACACTCAAAAACTTGGCGATGCACAAAAAATTTTATCGCTCGTAGTACTATTACTTTCAAAACAACTATCGCTAGGTGATTTTCCACAAAGCTTCACGATTAAGTTTTCTCTATTTTTTATAATTGTACAATTCAAAGAATATCCAGTACAAACAGGATGGTGCATGATGGGCTTTGTAAGATGTGTTGGTTATTTTACAATAAATAATTTGTAAAGTACAAGTATTGTTGGTTAATACTTGACCAAAATAGCAACGTATCACAATCAATTTAGTTAGGGTAATTTAATAAATGTATGGAAAATCAAAATGGATTCTTAGGGCGAAGAGGCTTTTTACAACAAGCTTCTGTTGCTACGGCTGGTTTACTAGCAGGTAGTTTGTCGGATGTACTAGGTACTACAATGGGCAAACGCAAGGTTGCTATGGTAGGCACTGGACACCGAGGAACGGGTATGTGGGGAAGCCCTGTTGTAAAGGAATTTGGCGATATTATTGATTTTGTGGGCCTTTGCGATATTAACCGTGGACGAGCCGAAACAGCCAAAAAAATGCTAGGTGTCAACTGCCCTGTTTATACCGATTTTGACAAAATGATGCAAGATACCAAACCCGATTTATTGATTGTAACAACAGTAGATGCTACCCACGATAAGTTTATTATTCGAGGAATGGAGCTAGGTGCCGATATTATTACCGAAAAACCCATGACTACCGATGAAGGGAAATGTCAGGCGATTTTGGATGCTGAAAAGCGTACTGGGAAAAAAGTAACGGTAACATTCAACTATCGGTATTCGCCACATCGCCAGAAGATATACGAACTCTTGCGAGCGGGTGCTATAGGCAAGGTTACATCGGTAGATTTTCACTGGTATTTAGACACCCGTCATGGTGCGGATTATTTCCGTCGTTGGCATCGCCTCCGTGAAAACTCGGGTTCGCTTTGGGTACATAAGGCTAGCCATCATTTTGATTTATTGAACTGGTGGCTGGAATCAGAACCAGAAAGCGTATACGCCCAAGCGTCGTTAGAACACTATGGCAAAAATGGGCAACAAAGGGGTACTAACTGCCGTACATGTTCGCACAAAACGAGCTGTAAGTTTTATTGGGATATGACCAAAGATAACCGCTTGATGAGTTTGTATGCTCAAAACGAACAATATGACGGCTATTTGCGTGATGGCTGTGTGTTCAAAGAAGATATTAATATTTTCGACAAAATGGCCGCTACCATTCATTATGCCAACGGTGTAAATGTAAGCTATTCATTAACAACCTATTCGCCATACGAAGGTTATCGCATTGCTTTTAATGGTACAGGCGGACGTTTGGAGGCATGGATAAAAGAGTCGGGCAAAATGGTTATTGAGCATTATGATGAGCTGATGCTCTCCAAAAACTTTGGCGATGTAGAGTATATCAAAATCCCACAAGCCGAAGGGCATGGAGGAGGTGATGCTCTTTTGAGAGATAAGATTTTTAGAAACCCTCATACACCCGATACCTATCGCCAAACAGCTGGTAGTCGCGATGGTGCAATGGCTATTTTGGTAGGAATCGGAGCTAGGAAAAGTGTAGAAACAGGCTTGCCCGTAAAAATATCTGCATTAACTGACCTAAAGCCCAAAGCCGTGAAATCATAAATTGGGTAACATAATAAATACGATTGATTCTGAATGTTGGGGTTATACTTAACATAAAGCCGCTTTGTTTGTGTTGTGACTCGCGATAAATACAAAATATAGATGGTTTTAGAAAGGTTTTGTAATTACTGTTGCCAAATATTATTTTCAAAAAATCCACTCTCCTTAGAGTGGATTTTTTATGAACCGAAATGTTTTTTATTTAACTAAGGTTTTTACTTTACCCGTTGGGGTATAAATAATCTGACTTGCTATTGCCAGAAAGTATCGAGACTGTCAATCGTACTTGTGATTAATTTTTGATGTTGTTGAAAGTTAAGATAGCCACTTGTTCTCGGGTTGGTATATCGAATATTTTCCTGTTCCAGCGAAAAAAATACCCAATCCTACAAGAATAAAATAGATATTGTATTCTGCTTCTAATCCGCCGTGTTCTGTAAGATTAAATGATGCAACACCATGGGCAAGATACAATGAAAATATCATGACTGTTGAAATCAATAAGGCGGAAATTCTACCGAAAACACCTAAAATAAGTAATATCGGTGCGACAACTTCTGCAACGGGTACGCCAATCCACATAATTTCAGGAAGTCCTTTTTCTATCAAAGAGCTTTTGATAAAATCATGACCGTGTATTAATTTATGAATACCATGAAAAAGCATTAATCCGCCTGTAGGAATTCGTACTAATAATTTGCCTAAATCGTCGTTTAGCCAAGCATTTGTTTTATTCATCATTTTAGCTGTTTATATTATTTATAGTTAGACAACCTTTACGTTTTTATTTCTTTGTCTCTTGTTATTCTCCACCGCCACCCAAGGTACGGTACAAATCAGTGATGGCATTAAACGTTTCTTTTTTGATTTCTATGGCTTCCAATTCATTTTGTAAAGAATTGTTCTGTGTCGTAATTACTTCTAAATATGTAGCCATTCCACTTTTATAAAGCTTAAATACATCATTGGTAGCTTTGGTGAGTGATACTTTTTTTTGTTTTACTAAGTCCATTCTTTCATCGGCATACTTAGCTTTGGCAAGAGCATCTGATACTTCAGCTACTGCTGTCAATAGCGATTGTTTAAAAGTACTCACGGCTTTTTCTTGCTCTATGATGGCAATATCATAGGCTGTTTTAAGCGATTTTTTCATGAAAATTGGCTGAGTTAAATTAACACCTACGTTTTTCACAATAGAACCTGGTAGATTAAACCAAGTATTAAGCTTAAAAGAATTCATTCCTACAGATGGCGTAAGGCTAATACTTGGATACATGGCTATATGGGCAATATTCCTATTTGCATTGGCTGAGGCAACAGCGTATTCTGCCGATTTTACGTCTGGTCGGCGACTCAAAAGCATCGCTGGAACGCCCAAAGGAAATATCACTGAAGGCATGGCATTATCCATTATTCCAACTCTGGCAATGCTATTGGGGTATTCTCCACACAAAATACTAAGGGCATTTTCTTGTATAGCAATATTTTGTAAGGCTAATGGCACTAATAGTTCTGCTGTTTTTTTTTGTGCTTCTGTCTGTTCAACGGCTAGGGAATTTACTTGTCCAGATTTATATTGAAGTCGAATCATCGCCAGCGTGCTATCTCCCAAAACAATGTTACGTTTGGCTACTTTCAATTGTTCGTCGAGTGCAATTAAGTGATAATAGGCTTGAGCAACCTGAACGATGAGCCTTGTTTTTAAGGCTGAAAGGTTTTCTTTTTGTGCAAAATAGTTGGCAAGTGAAGCTTCCCGATGTGCCTTGGCTTTTCCCCAAATATCAGCTTCCCAAGAAAGCCTTAGATTGGCAGCATAATCATCCATGTAACTTGTTCCCAAAAATTGTTCAGTCAACGAGCCATTAAGGGAGCTTTTAGAAAGCCAATTTCTATTGGCACCGACGTTCAAATCTACTGTTGGATAAAGCCCCAGTTTTGATTGCTTATACATCAAATCCAACTGTTGCATATTCATCACAGCTACTGCGATTTCGTTATTTTTTTGAAGTGCTTTTTCGATAAGATTAACCAATATTGAATCTCTAAAAAAGGTTCTCCAAGGTAATTGAACAGTATCTGCCGTTACTGTAACGGTTTCACGATACTGCTCAGGAATGTTTAGGTTTGTACGACTATATTTCTTCTCTATCATACAAGAAGAAAGTAGTAGTGACATAACAACGCTTAAGAATATATGTATTTTTGAGAATTTCATTTCAGGTCATTTATTAGGATTAAAACACTTGCTTTTTCCCTGATACTTTTTCTTGTAAGTATTGGAATAACATAAACAATAAAGGAATAACAATTACGCCCAAAACCACACCACTTAGCATGCCCATGGCGGCACTGGTACTGATAGAATGATTTCCTGTTGCAGTGCCTCCTTTTGAAAACATCAGTGGAAGCATTCCTACAATAAATGCGAGTGAAGTCATCACGATAGGTCTTAGTCTGGCTTTGGAAGCATCTAATGCGGCATCCAGAATGGATAATCCTGCACGCCTACGTTGTACGGCAAATTCTACTATCAAAATGGCATTTTTGGCTAATAGACCAATCAGCATAATGATTCCAATTTGTACATAAATGTTGTTGTCTAATCCAATACTTTTGATACCGATATAAGCTCCCAGAATCCCCGTTGGAATAGATAACAAAACCGCAAGAGGCAATAAATAACTTTCGTACTGAGCAGACAATAGTAAATACACAAAGAGTAAACAAAGCCCCAAAATGGCTATCGTCTGATTTCCCGCTGATTTTTCTTCTAAACTCAAACCTGTCCATTCGTAACTATAATCGGTTGGCATTTTATCCAAAACAGTTTCCAAACGTTCCATCAAAGCTCCGTTACTTATTCCGGGCATCGCATTGATATTAATTGTCAACGCATTATAAAGATTGTAGCGACTTACCGATTCTGGGCCATAGACTTTGTGCAAGGAAATAACTGATTTTACAGGAATCATTATTCCTTTATCGTTTCGAACAAAAATTTCATCAAAAGCTTGTTCGTCCATTCTAAATACACCATCTGCTTTGATATTTACCCGATAAAATTTTCCAAATCGTGAAAAATTTAACGATTGGTCGCCCGAGAAATAGCTTTGAACCGTACCTAAAATACCATTAATATTAAGCCCCATTTGTTTGGCTTTGTCTTCATCCACTTCCAGCTCTAACTGAGGATAATCAGCACGGAACATGGTGTAGGCTAATTGCACACCAGAGACCTTCATTAAATCGGCAATTACTTTGTCAGCCTGAGCTTTCAATGCTACTGAACTACGCCCCTGACGGTCTTGTAATACAATTTCAGCACCGTTTGTAACGCCATATCCATCTACTGGTGGCATTCTCATTGTGAGGATACCGCCTTCTCTAACAACAGATAATTTGGCATCAACAACCTCCATCAATTCGTCTATGTCTTGAATTTTTCCTCGCTGAGTTCTGGGTTTAAATTTGACAAAACCTACTGCATAAGCAGGGCTTGTACTGTTGGTCATCAGGTTAAAGCCCGTAATGGTGGTATTATCTTCAATAGCTTCGATTTCCGACAAAAGCTTATCAATTTTATCAGCTACTTTGGTTGTTGGAGTCAAGGCTGTACCTGGGGGCATACTGAGTACGTAAATAAACATGCTATCATCCTCCATAGGCACAAAACTTTTTGGGGTACTCATAATAGCCCAAGTTGCTACGCCCATTATGGACATTACAAAACCAGCGGCCAACCACTTGTGTATGGCCAAGAAACGAATGCTCTTTACGTAGCGATTGGTAATATTATCAAAACCCGCATTGAAACCAGCAAAAAAACGTTTACTAAAACCTACCGTAGCGTTACTTTCACTGTGTGTGTTTTTCAAGAGTAAGGCACACAAAGCAGGTGTCAATGTCAGGGCATTAACGGCTGAAATGATGATAGCAATAGCCAGTGTATAAGCAAATTGCTTATAAAAAATCCCTGCTGAACCCGTCATAAAGCCAATCGGAATAAATACCGCAGACATTACAAGCGTAATAGAAATTACAGCTCCTGTGATTTCTCCCATTGCTGAATGAGTCGCTTCTTTTCCACTTAGATGAGTCCCTTCCATTTTACTATGCACCGCTTCTACCACTACAATGGCATCATCTACCACGATTCCAATGGCTAACACTAAGGCAAAGAGGGTCAATACATTAATGGTAAAACCCAGTACGAGCAAGAAGAAAAACGTTCCGATGATGGCTACAGGCACAGCAATGGCAGGAATAATCGTAGAACGAAAATCCTGTAAAAACAGAAATACAACCAAGAATACAAGCACAAAGGCTTCAAACAAAGTGGATTTTACCTGACTGGTTGCTTCGTCCAATTTTTCCTTGGTACTCATTAATTTTGAATATTTTATACCTGGAGGAAACGATTTAGACAGTCGCTCAATCTCTTTATCGATTCCTATTTCGATTTCATTGGCGTTTGAACCAGTGGTTTGTATAATCGCAATGGTAGCCGTATTCCGCCCGTTAGAAGTGTTGTTACCACTGTAAGAAATAGCACCAAATTCAATCCGTGCTACATCTTTCAAGCGAATAATATTATTTCCAGTATTCTTAACAACAATATTATCATAGTCTTCGGGTAGATTCTTTTTGCCTTTATAACGAATTACGTACTCCAAAGCAGCGTTAGATTCTTCGCCCAATTTTCCAGGTGCAGCTTCTAAACTTTGGTCGGCAATGGCATTACTGATGTCGGCAGGAACTAAATTATAATTGGCCATTTGGCGAGGGTTCAGCCAAATACGCATAGAATAATCTTTTGTTCCAAAAACCATGGCTTGCCCTACGCCCGGAACTCTTTTGATTTGTGGAATAAGGTTGATATTGGCATAATTTTGTAAAAACTTTTCATCGTATTTTTGATTATCTTCCGTAAACAAATTGAATATCATAATCATGCTATTCTGTTGTTTGGAAGTAGTGAGTCCCATTCTAACTACTTCTTGTGGCAAAATAGGCGTAGCTTGTTGTACACGATTTTGTACATTTACTGCTGCTTGGTCGGCATTTACGCCTTGCTTGAAGATAATTGATATTGAAAATGTGCCATCATTACTAGCTGTAGATTTGATATACTGCATATTTTCTACGCCATTGATTTGCTCTTCGAGTGGCGTAACTACCGAACGAATCACAGTTTCGCTATTACCCCCAGGATATGAACCCGACACCATGACGGTTGGCGGTGAAATATCTGGAAATCGTGTTACGGAAAGTCTATCAAGTCCAACAATTCCTAATACCACAATCACGATAGAAATTACCGTTGCCAAAACGGGTCTATCTATTATTTTTTTTAACATGTTTTTTCAATTTTGAAATGTACTTATTGCCCTAATGCCCCCTTTGTGATGTTAGGAATAACCGTCATTCCTTCATTCAATAAATCAATGCTTGTTGTGGCTATTTTCTCGCCAACACTAATGCCAGATTTTACGATATAATTACTGCCAGATTTACCTTCAATTTCAAAGGGCTTCATGGCTACTTTGTTGCTATCAGCTAGGGAAAAAACAAAGTATTTATCTTGAATATCTTTCACACTTGCCATGGGTACTAATAGTGCAGTGTTATAAGCTTTTTGTAAAACCACACCAGCCGAACCTCCCGAACGTAGTAGTTTGTCAGGATTAGGAAAAATGGCTTTCAAAGCAATGCTTCCAGTAGTGCGGTCTATATTTCCGCTGGCAAATTCTAGTTTACCTTTGTGTTTGTACTCGCTACCGTCAGCCATCACTAATGAAACTGTATTTGCATTTTTTTGTAAACCTTTTTCTTTCATAAAAGCGATGTAATCGGCTTCTGTGAGCGAGAAATAAACAAAAACCTGATTGATGTCTGAAAGAGTAGTAAGTGGAACAAGGTCGGTGGGCGTTACCAAATTGCCAATTCTGTTCGGAATTCTACCAATATAACCGCTAATTGGAGCTTTTATTAGGCTAAATGCCGCATTGATTTTAGAAGAGCTTAACAGGGCTTTTGCTTGGTTTACTTGTGCCGACGCAGCTTCGTAATTGGCTTCTGCCGTTTGTAGTTGGATTTCAGAAACTACTTTTCCTTCTACCAAAGGGCGAATCTTTTCTATTTCCAATTTGGCGTTGGCCTGTGCCGCCAAAGCGGCTTTGAGTGTTGCCAAACTATTATTTACCTGTTCGTTGAATACCTCTGCTTTGATTTTGAAAAGTGCCTGTCCTTTTTGTACATAATCGCCTTCTTTTACAAATATTTGCTCTAAATAGCCTGATACTTGTGCTTTCAAATCAACATTGACAGCCCCTTCAATAGCTCCAGGATATTTTTTGGCAACATCAACATTAGCAGTATTTATTGGAAGGAAGTCAACACTTAGCGGTGCTTGCTCAGCCTGTTCTTGAGCTTGTTCTGTACAAGAAAATATCATGAAAGAACAGAGAAGAAATATTATTCCTTTGAATGTATTTCCTGTTTTAGACCTGTGATTTAACATTGAGTATAAAGATTGATTTATACTACAAAGGAAGTTTTATGGACTCATTAATTATGGAGAAAATCCCTGAACCGTATATTTTTATGCCTGAATTGAAGATTTACCTTGCCGAATTTTGATGGGGAAAAAATGGAGAAGTGAACTTGAAAAAATACTAAATTCGTAAAAAAGTGCTTAATAATCCATCCACGATTTGAATAATCCAGCTTTATCACGACTAATGATTACTTCTATGTCTGCGTTTTTAGCAATGTCAATTTTTAACTTTCCATTGAAATAATTGTGGACTTGCTGAATGGCATCGACATGAATGATAATTTGGCGATTGGCTCTGAAAAAGGTTTTGGGATTGAGCTGTAATTCAAGTTCTTCCAGCGTCAGCGGAATGGTTTCTTCTGAGCCACTGAAAAGTTTGGCTCTGGTGATTTTTAGTTTAGAATAAAAAAAGGCAATATCACTTACCTGAACTGTTTTATAACCATCTTTATAAGGAAGTAAAAATCTACATCTGAAGTCTTTTGGTTTTAAAAAATCTAATAATCCTTCCAACGATTTTTGGCGAGAATCGACAGATAATGCTTCCAGTTTTGTAAAGGCCGTTAGTAATTCGTCTTGTTCAACGGGTTTCAACAAATAATCAATGCTATTGTATTTGAATGCTTTTACGGCATATTCATCATAAGCCGTTGTAAAAATGATTGGACAATTGATGTTTACTTGCTCAAAAATCTCAAAACTCAATCCGTCCGACAATCTTACGTCCATCATCACCACATCAGGTTTTGCATGGGTATTGAACCAAACCACACTGTCGGAAATACTGTCTAATACCTCAAGAATAGTAGCTTTAGGTCTGATTATTTTAATCAAACGTTGTAGTCTATCCGCATTTGGTTTTTCGTCTTCTATGATCAGTATTTTTTCTATCATTGTTTTATTAACGGAATTTTTACTTTAAAGGTAGTTTCGTTCTGTATAATTTCAGGCTGTTTTTGCCAGAGTAAATCATACCTCCTGATAATATTTTGAATACCGATTCCTGATGATTCAAGCTGATTTTCGATGGGAAGTAATGCGTTTTCAACCACTAATACTTGTTCATCGGTGTTATAAATACTAATTTTCAAGGGATTTTTCTTATTGGTTTTATTGTGTTTCAAGGCATTTTCTACCAATAATTGTAAAGTTAGCGGAGGCAAATACAGTTGTTTGCTGGCTTTGTCAATATTGACTTCAAATGTTACGCCATCGCCTATTCGATTCTTAATCAGGAATATATACGAATTTAGAAACTTCAATTCTTCTTCTAACAGAATTATATCTTTCTTGGAATTGACCAACATGTAGCGGTATATTTTTGAGAAATTCTCGGCATATTCATAGCCCAATTGTTGATTAACCAATATCAATTCAGAAAGCACACTTAGGTTATTGAATACAAAATGAGGGTCTATCTGAAGTTTTAAAGATTGTAGTTCTGCTTCAACAGCGAGTTGGTCGAGTGCGGCAGCTTTCATAGCAGCATTTTTCCAGTTGACAATCAGGTAATTACAAGTATTAATGCCAATAATCATAAAGGCAATAATGACACTGACTACAATCCACTGAAAAAAACCTCTTACTTGGTCAGCCGAATGAGTTTCTATACAAGTTTCAGACTCATCTATTAATCGGTACAATTGGTCTAATATGGCAAGACTTCCGAAGATAATAACCAAGTTTAATCCTGTTTCAAAAACCAATCGCTTCAAAGGTTTTTCTGTCCACGAAATCGATTCATTGAGTTTGTTACTAATAAATATGCTTGATTCTGAGATTAATAAGCAAAAGGTAAATGATAAAGCTAAGTCTTCTGTAATAGAAAGTACAGAGCGTTTCAGGTAAGAAACCCAGTAAGAAGAATAAGGATCAATGACATAAGAAACAAGATTCAACAAGATAAAAGCGAATACCACAATGATTATACGCTTTCCCTTATTGCTCAAAAATGTATCTTTTTTACTGCTCATTTCTTAAATAACTGTAATTGTAAACAAAATATTGATGATGTTTTTTCTTGAAAGATAAGCATTTATATCCTTATTGGATTTAAAGTTTCCAAAGTTGAACTATTCTGAATTGACTTCTATTTTTTTCTTACTTAATCTACCAAATTTACGACTGAAAGCCCTAAGGCTCTTCCTAAACCGTAGACAGTATTTTAGTTGTTGATATTAGGATTGGTTTTTCAAAATAAGAATTTCAAAAACATGCGAAGAATATGAGCAGAGAGTTAAGTATTAAAATATAATGTCATTTCTTATTAAATTCCAGCGGTATCGTTATAGAGTAGATGGATTTTTTTTAGTAATCTCTCGGTTAAGCTAGTATTATCAGTAATAATATTGGCAACGCCATTCATTTGGGGTTTAAAGGGGATATCTTTATTCAAAGAACTCTTTAACCCATTCTTTAAACTTATTTGAACAGTGTAAGAATTCTGATTGGTAGCAGAAAAAATTTTTGAAACAATACCTGTTATCTTTCCAAAGTCGTTAGCAGCATAACTATCAAGAGAAATCAATACTTTTTGTCCAATTTTTAATTTCCCAGCGTTAAGAGATGAAATGGTGATTAATCCTACATAAGTTGATTGTTCTGGAACGATCAAAAATAAAGGCTCTCCTGCTTTAACAAATTGGTTATCGGTCAAATTCTGCAAAAATTTAAGACGTCCATTTGAGTATGCTTTGATAGAATAATTTTTTTGCCAATTCATAATGGCATTTGCTAAATTGCTCTTTTTTTGGAAAATACTTTGTTCTAATAATTTTGTTTTGGTTCTAAACTCGTTGATTAGCTCTATTTTTTGGCGTTTCAAGTCTGTAATAGCAACGTTAGTCTGGATAATATTCTTTTTTAGGATAATAAAATCTTGTTGTTTTCTACTTAACTCATCTTGTTTCTCTTGAAATTCTAAAGGGGGAATCACTTTCTCTTCAAATAGTTTTTTGAAAATGCTATTTTTTTTTAGGGCATTATCAATATCCTTTTCAGCCATTTTTAAAACATCGTAATTGATGCTCAATAAGTCGGATTGATTTTTAAGTTGACTTTCTATACTTTTGATTTTTTCAGTGTAAAATGGATTTAGGGTTAGTTCTTGATATTGTTTTAAATCCATTACGAGTTGGGAGTATTCGTTTTGGAAATCGCCTAAATTTAAAGAATCTTGGAATTGTGATAAATTACAATGAAGTTCATTCGATTTAAACTCAATAGCGTTTAATGATTTTTTTAGAGTAAGTACATCTGAATTATTGGCAGGGCTTTCGACTGCTGCAATAATGTCGCCGATACGAACCGAAGCCTCATCCTTCATTGATATTTTTTCTAAACGTCCAGATACCTTATTTATGATAGTAACAGTAGGATTTAGGGTTGTGATGGTTGCTTGGCCCGTTAATGTTTCGGGATATTTTATAATGGATGCCAATACGAAAAAGATGATGATAATAAGGAAAATTACACTAATTCCCCATTTTATAAGCCATGTAGGGGTATAAGACATAAAATCAATTATCTCTTCAGAACGAATCTCGATATCTTTTTCTCGTGTCATTTTTATGAAGTTGATTTTGAATCTAATTCTAATTGATTTTTTACCAAATTATAATAATATCCTTGTTTTTGTACTAAAATGTCATGATTCCCTGTTTCAACTACCTTACCAGCATCTAAAACGATGATATTGTCGGCATTTTTGACGGTGCTAAGTCTATGTGCAATGATAACCGATGTTCTATTTTTTAAAAATTCATTCAAATTTTCAATAATAATTTTTTCATTATTGGCATCTAAGGCAGAGGTGGCTTCGTCAAAGAAAATTAATTTAGGGTTTTTATAAACAGATCTTGCAATTAAAATTCTTTGTTTTTGTCCAGTACTTAATCCAACACCCTCTGTTCCGATTTTGGTATTATATCTTGCCGGTAGTTGCTCTATAAAGTCTTGAATATTAGCAATATGAACTGCGTATAATAATTTTTTCTTATCAATGATATTTTCTCCAACAGCAATATTATTTGCAATGGTATCATTAAAAATGAACCCTTCTTGCATTACAACCCCACACGAGTCTCTCCATATATGTTGAGGAATGTCATTAAGGCTTATATTTCCTAAAGATAGGCTACCTTCGTTGACGGGATAAAACTTGAGTAACATCTTCATCATAGTAGTTTTTCCGCTGCCACTACTTCCAACAATTGCAGTTGTTTTGTTGGCAGGTATAACGAACGATAATTCTTCAATAGCATCATTTAAGGCTCCTGGGTAACGATAACTTACATTATTAAAAACAATATCTTGATTGAAGTTAATCTCTTCTGGAGAGGTTGTAAATTCATCTGTGCTATCTTCTGCTTTCATGTCATAAATTTCATTAATCCTATCTAGGCTTATTCTGGCATCTTGGAATATTTGCAAAAATGATGTGAATTGTTGAATAGGAGCATTGAGCTGCCCAACAATATAAGAGACAGAAAGCATCATACCTATAGTGAGCTTTCCATCAATAACCATTTTAGCGGTAATAATTGAGATTAAAATATTTTGTAATTGTCCAATGAGAATAGCACCTGTACTTTGGAATTGCGAAAGTGTGGTACTTTGAAGTGTCAACCTAAACTTACGAGCTTGGATATACTCCCAACTCCATCTTTTTTGTCGCTCGGCATTACTAAGTTTAATATCTTGCATCCCAGTTATTAGCTCAATCACCTTATTTTGGTCTTGACTCATCTGGGAAAAGCGTTTGTAGTCGAGTTCTTCCCTTTTTTTGAAAAATAGTAAAGTCCAGATAATATATATAATACTGAAAATAGCAAAAAAGGCAAAAATGTTAAAGCTGTAGGTTGCCAAAACAATTCCTAAAATACCGACATTAAAAAAAGAAAACAGGATATTTAGACTTGAACTCGTCAATAAACTTTCAATACGATGGTGGTCATTGATTTTTTGCATAATATCTCCTGTATGCTTTGCATCGAAATAAGCAATTGGGAGTTTCATCAGTTTAATGAAAAAATCTGAAAGCATTGATAAATTTACCCTAGAACTTACATGTAGTAGAATCCAGCTTCGGATGAGTTCAATAGATGTTGTTCCTAAAAATAAGAAAAGTTGTGCAACCAAGATTAGATATATAAAATGAATATCTTGGCTCTGGATTCCAATATCGACAATACTTTGGGTAAGAAAGGGGAAAATTAGTTGTAAAATACTACCTGCCAAAAGCCCCAAAAACAGTTGAAGCATGAGTTTTTTATAAGGACTGAGGTATTTTACTAAAAAAACTAAATTCCGTGTTTTTGTTTCTTTAAACTCATTGGTATAAAATTCTGGTGAGGGTTCTAAGGCTAATGCAATACCTTCTTCAATTTCGTCTGACAGATAACTCCCCATCCAATGCTTGATAAATTCTCTTGGGGAGTATTCAATTAGTCCAAAAGATGGGTCAGATACAAAAACCTTATTTGGCGTTATTTTATAAACAACAACATAATGTTTTTTATGCCAGTGGATAATACATGGCAACGGAATCTCCTCTGAAAGTTGTTTGTAGCTAATTTTTACTCCAAGTGTTCTAAACCCTATTTCCTCAGCTCCACCAGCCAAACCCAGTAATGTACTACCTATTCTTGTCGTTTCACTCAAAACACGTAGTTGTGCAAGAGGAATTGTTTTTCCATAGTATTTTGAAATAATTTTCAAACAAGTAGGACCACAGTCCATCTCATCGTGTTGAAGGTATGAAGGGAATTTTGCCAATTTTATTTTTTTTTAATCAAGTTTTTTTATCTGGGCAATTTCAGATCGATAAAAATGCCAAAGCAAATGGTATTGAATCATTTCATTATGCCGTTGGTTAGAAATGAAAAGACG
Source organism: Flectobacillus major DSM 103 (assembly GCF_000427405.1). Classification (NCBI taxonomy): domain Bacteria; kingdom Pseudomonadati; phylum Bacteroidota; class Cytophagia; order Cytophagales; family Flectobacillaceae; genus Flectobacillus; species Flectobacillus major. The sequence goes on along the minus strand of NZ_KE386491.1, from coordinate 2,649,393 downwards.
ATTCATTATCATATGAATGTAGCTCCCCAACAGTTGTTTTAATGATTGTCCAAGATGATTTTTTGCATGTAATTTTAAAACTGATTGACTAATAGAATCGCATTGAATTTTAGATTGATGTAAAATATTGAAGGCAGTTTTGAAGTCATCGGCCAACCTATCTTCATTTTTCAAGCAATTAGCCATCGTATTTCGTTCTTTTCTAAACCTGTCTCCAATTTGTTTTTTTAGTTCGATATTCATGTTGAATTCTCTCCCAAAACCTTCTGACAGACTTTCTAACAAATCTTTTTTAGCATAAAGATCTAATTTAAAACTATCTAAGAGCATATCAATTGTTTTTAGCCCAAAAAACCAACGAATTTCATTATCTCTGACTTCATCTTCACCGTTGAGTATTTCCAGAAGCTGCAATATTTGTACACTACTTAATTGAAACAGACTTTCTGAAAATTCAATAGAAGATGCCCCATACCGTTCCAACTCACGATTGTATGTGTCTGTTTGAGTTTTCCAAATAAGTTTATTTTCTAAAAAATAGGAAAGATTATTGTTTAAAATTTTTATAATCTCAGAAATTTTGGATGTATTTGTCACATCAAAACGAACACGTAGATGATTTTTGGGGTCTGCATAACGAATAAAGAACCATTTCTCTATTAATCCGTTTTCTTGTAATTGTTTTAAGGCATCTGTTAAACCATATTTTAAAATTTGATCGGCAGTTTTGACACCACAATAAATTTTAAAATATAGCCAATCATCGCCAGTGGTAAAAGAACGTTTTACTAGGATATTATTGGTAATCTGGGGTAACTTATAAATGGATTCATTTTTAGGCAACTTTTCATTTCGATAAAACGCAAAGACAAACTGATTGACGTAATGGTTATTGTCGTTGTCGGTTGTTAGGCAATTATCTTTATGGAAGAGAAACTCTGTAAGTTGAATAAAATCACGCTTTTTTATAGTATTTAGGAATGTTTTTATACTCAAAATGTTTAGTAAATCAACTAATAATTCATTATCAAAATCGACTAATTGAATAATATTGGGCATGTTCCATTCGCTCTTCCAGTTATGTACTTCTTTCATCAACTGTTCATTATCCTCAATTTTAAGCAAATGTTCAAACGTATTTTTGCGAAGTATCCACTTGGCAGGAGAAATAATAGCTTGCTTATAATTTACTCTTGGTAAAAATCGATAGTTATTCTCTAAAGCTCCCCAGTTAAAACTTACACCTCCTCTACTATGTTGAGTTTGCAAATCACAAAGAAAGTTGTACATTGGCAATGAATTATATCCAAAATTATGAGCATTTGTAAGTCTAGGAATAACTATTTTGTTTAACTTTTTAGACCTTAAAAATACGCTAGACCCTCTGACCGAAATATATAAATCATCAGGGCTTATCTGAAATTCATCTGAAACAGAAGCCTGTGCTAAGTAAGGAATTTCATAATTTCTAATTGTTGGACGCATTAAGATATTCCCTGTTCTGGACTCTGGCAAATGAACGATTTCTGCCAAAATAGTACCTGACGGTTTTAATTCATCTTCTTTAGTAATAATATTTCTGACTAATGTGTCAATGTCTTGACTTGCGTGACAAAACCTTCCTAAGATATTCCCTGCACTTGACCCACCGCCATTAGACATGACAGTTTTAATTTGACCATTACTATCTTTCAATAGCTCAACCATAAACCCGATGGTGTCTTGTTGGTCGTCCCAATTTTCCTTAAAATCTTTAAAGTCTTCATCTGTCAAGGTAATTTCAAACGCATTAGACACTTTTGACTGAAGTATTTTATCTAACAAAATTTCGTCTATCTTACTCCAAGTAATGGTGTTATTGCTCTGATTGTCATTTGGTTGTATATATCCAATACCTGTTTCTACATCAAGTGCATACAAAAGCGGGATTTCGGCATCTTCATATCTTTCATAAAATGCTTTTGCAAATTTTTCTAGCTTAGTCTCTCCATGTTTAATACTTATTTTGTTAAGAAAACGAGCCGTTGATATTATATCTGCCAATATGGGTTTATCCAATGTACACTTATCAGCCTTTCGTACAAAATCAGTTTGAAACAATTTGCCTAATTCTATGTCAATTCCTAAATGTTTTAAGTTCTCGGCAAGATCTAAGTATAACTGAACGTCATTGTACTCAGACTTATCCAATTCATCAAGTTTTTCTTGAATAGAAACGAGCAATTGTACTAACGAGCCAATTGTCATCACTTGTTCATTAATGCTAAAAGATTTATGAGGAGGCAATTCCTTCAAGGTGTTGATAAGTTGGAAAATAAATTCTTCTCCACATACAGAGGGTTCTAGCTGACTGACTAATAACTGACTCGTAATAATTTCGTTAACAAAAGAATCTGCTTCTTCTTGAGAAATGTCATCATCAATAATAGCATTAGATAATTGCTGTTTAGTAGCTCCAGATTTAGCTACGTCAAATATTTTCTGTAAATATTCTGAAAAATCTACCGAAGAAATTTGATGAATTCGGCGTGTGTTATGATAATGATATTCTACATATCTAACTTCTTCACCTATTAAATAAATACTATTATTTATATAAAACTTGAGTTCTTCCTGAATAACATCAATCTGTACAATAGCGGTAGCCAAAGCACACAAATAATTCATGTCAAGTCTTGTATGGCGGTTTTGTGCAATCGTAGTAGTAATTTTTATATCTGTTTTTGCTGCTATATTCCCAACACCAATGCCAGCAAATAACCCAAAAGGAGTACATCGGGTAGTCATTCGTTGGAAATATTTCATTAAAGAATAGGCGAGTGCGTATATTTTGGATGGTTCAGTAACTTTTCCTTTATAATAATCTAATAAACGATCATGCAAAGCGGGAGAAGCAAGAAAAAGAGCCTCTTGGTTGATTGGTTCTTGAAAGAAATGGAAAAGGGCATTCATAGATGTCTCTAAACTATTTTGAGAGAGGACAGCCTGCAACTTTTCGATAGAATAAAGAGGTGTTCTAACAATAAATTGATTGAAAAATGAGTAATTCAACTGTTTAGAGTTTAAGGATTAACGAATGAATAACAATTCTTCCCAAGAGGGGTCTAAGCCCGAGATTCGATATAATAAAACAAGACCAATACCCGAAATCCCTTCTAAAAAGCTTGTTAGAGGTTTATCGCCTCCACTTTTAGTAGGTATGTGTACCTTATAACCTGCAAATCCATCTTCAAAAGTTGCCATATTTAGGGTAATATTATACCAATACTCTGCTGTTTCTTTGAAAGCTAGCTCTCCTGTCCAATCGTAAAACCGTTGAAAGATATGGGCAGCACCGGCAGCACCATGACAAATACCCGCATCAGCAATTTTCGTTTGTTCAATACTTCTCCTTTGACTGGCAGAAAGTAATACATTTATAATATCTTTTTTTAGTAGAGTATCATTTAATACTTCGGCGGCTTGCCACAAAGCACAGCAAACGCCTAAATCGCCATAGCACCATGCTAACCGTGTAGTGGAGTAGTCTTGATAATTATCACTTAGTATTTGAGGGTAGAAAGAACCATCTGTTATTGAAACTTCCGTTCTTTTAGTTTTTTGAATATAATTAACTGTTTCTTGAATCATGCTTAAAGTTTTTTGAGGTAAGATATTTGCCTTGTGTGCTTTAATCAAAAAAACAAGAATACTTGGAATTCCGTGTGCTAAACCTAGGTTAAAAACTTTTTTATGTAGTACATTACTATCATTCTGAAAATAATTCCATTTTAAGAAGTTTTTATCTTTTTTATCTGCCTGAAAGTCCAGTGCCAAAATCAGGCTTTCTATATAGTTCTTTATGTTTCCTTTTTTTTTTAGTCTATAAAGAAAATAATTTCCTATTCCGACTGCACCATGAAGGAAATCATAATTTCCTATTTTCATGTTACTCATCATCTTTTCATAGAGATATTCATCTATCTCTCCCAATACTTCGTTTGTATCTATTTCTACCCAACCCTTTTGCTCAATATATTCAATCAGGATCCCAAACCCAGCTATTCCTGTACCATAAGTAGGTTCGACATCTTCTATTACAATATTTTCTAATTTATATTCTAATTTATTAATTACACTATCAATAGAGACAGGTTCGTTAAAAGATTCAAAGCTATGTAAGTTAAATAATATGGTAGAAAGGTCTCCGCTAAAAAGTGAAATCTCCAGGCTGTTATTCCAATTGGTATTTAAAAAATCATATATTTCTTTAAACTTGTTTATCATAACTTTTGTGGATTTCTAAAATAGAAATATTTTCAGCTTTTTATTTAAAGGTTATTTATTTGAAAATTAGATAGTTAGCCTGAGTGTTCGGTTAATGATGCTACTAATAGATTTATCAAATATTTATTTGAGTTAATAAAATTAGGATATTCTTTACAAACCTATCTTTAACATATCTATACGCTGTTAGCGTAAAAGGTATTAAAAGTCTTTTAATACCTTTTAACACCTTTTTTGTTATGGTTATCTACAACTAGGACTTCCTGAACCAGTGCATGTAGTAAAACCACCACCGCCGCCGCCGCCGCCGCCATCACCACAGTTCGCACTAAAACAAGTCCAGTCGACAGATAATCGTGTGTATCCTCCTTCCAAACTTGCCATTGTTTCTTCAGATAAGGTCGCTACCGAGCGTTTACCTAATGTTAATTTGCTTGCAATTTTCTTTTTCATGTTATTGGTTGTTTAAATAATTAAAATGTATTAAAGGGAGAATTAATGGGATATAACTATTAATTTGATGCACTAAAAGTATGTAAAAAGAAATAGATAGTACAAGTCTAATTATTATTTGCACGCTTATACTGTATAAGTGTATGTTCATATCAATTATCTGCGAATAGGATTTTTCTTTGAAAAAATATCTTTAATGGTTTGATTTTTATAATTGGTCTAAGTCATTAGATTTGTAGCTGGTACTCAAAAACACACACAATGAAAATATTTGCCTTTTTAATTTTTTTGTTTTTAGTAGGTTCTTGTAAAAAAATAAATGACGACAAAGTAGAAACAGAATCTTATTCGAGACTTATTTTTATCGAATCTTCGCTTAAAGAGGCAAAACTCAGTAAGGTTAAATCTCAATTAGATTCTATGGAAAAATGTTGTTATGAAAATTTTTCACCGACAGAAAAAGCATATTTCCATTATCTGTATTCAAATTATTTTAGTCAAAAACACGACGAAAGAGCAGAACAAGAAATAACAAAAAGTCAGTTGTGGGCTAATACTGTAAAAAACCAAGAAATAAAAGTCAAGATTTTGATAGCCCAAAGCTATTTGTACATTTATAAGGACAAATTGGATGAAGCATACAAATGTATTTTGAAAGCAAAAGCCATAGAAGATGCTACAAACACAGGGCATCTTGCTAATATTTATTCGATAATGGGAATGATAAATTTTGAGATGCAAAACTTCAATAATGCACTTAGTTATTATTTCAAATGTATTTTGTACTCAAAAAAAGATAATTATAGTACATTGAGTGTATCGCATTATTATTTAGCACTTTGTTACATTAACCAAAAAAAATATCCTCAAGCCCTTAGTAATGCTCAAAAAGCACTTTATTTTGCCCAAAAAAGCGGTGTAGCAGAAAGAATTCATATTTCATACATTGCTATTGCAGGAGTATTCACAGAGATGAAAAAAGCAGATAGTGCTTTATACTATTTTCAACTTGATGGTCGGTATTTAGCAACCCAAAAAATGCTCAATAACCTTGAGAAAGCTAGATTATATAGCAATATTGGCGAAACATATATAAGTCTTAATAAAATAGATAAAGCAATTTCTTATTTAAAGCGTAGTGAAGCTATTTGTCGAAAAAATAAAATTGATGATATAGAATGGGATGATATTCGATATGGGTATTCTCTTGGTTTGGAAAAGAGCTATCTAAGAAAAAAATTATACAAGCTAGCTTATTTCTATAATAAAAATGCTGTTGATTTTCTTTATAAGAGACAAACGAAAGAACATGATTTAAAGGTAAGAGAGTTGGAAGGGAAGTATAATGTAGAAAAAAAACAGAATGCAATAAATAAATTACAAACACAGCTAACATTCAAAAATAAAATTGTAGAACAGCAATACATTATTTTAGGGGTTGTGATATTGTTGGGAATAAGTGGGGTATTATTATTGTCTCTGTTGGTAAAAAGAAGAAAATTAAAATCAGAAAAAGAACATCTTGAATTAGAACAACGATTATTGCTTTCACAAATGAATCCTCACTTTATGTTTAATGCCTTGAGTGCAATACAAAAGGAGATTCTTTTGGGAAATACTAAAATAGCTAATCGTTATCTGACAAAATACGCTGATTTAACAAGATTAATTTTAGAAAATTCGAGGCAAAAGTCTATTAATATTGAAGATGAATTGTCCATTTTAGAACATTATCTATCCCTTCAAAAAATTAGGTATACAGATAAATTCGATTATACAATCGAGTACCCTCCAGAGTTGAAGAAATCATTGGTATCTATTCCTCCTATGCTAATTCAACCCTTTATTGAAAACTCCCTTGAACATGGTTTTTCAAGTATTAAATATAAAGGCTTTTTAAAAGTAAGTTTTCAAAAGCAAGGGGCTCAACTTATTTGTACGATTGATGATAATGGACGAGGTGAGCAATCAACCAAACAAACTACAAAGTTTTCTCATTCTACCGAAATTGTTAAAGAAAGATTAAAATTATTATCAAAAGAAACAGGTGTGCCTTCCTCTTTGAATATTACTAAAAGAGAAAGTCCCAATTTAGGCTTTTATGTCGCTATAACCATTCCTTTACATGACTCATAAACCTCTCCGTGTGTTAATTGTTGACGATGAAGAGTCAATACGTATCATAACTAAGACTTATCTCGCCGAGCGAACAGATATTTTACTAATAGGAGAATGCGAAAATGTTCCTGATGCTAAAGTAATGCTAAAAAAAAATCAGGTTGATTTGCTTTTGTTAGATATAAGATTGGGTGATAAAACGGGCTTCGATTTGTTAGCTGATTTTCCAGATTTTTCTTTTAAAGTTATTTTTATTACAGCTTATGACCAATATGCACTGAAGGCATTGAAAGTAGGAGTATTGGATTATTTATTAAAACCAATTGGCGAAGATGATTTCCATTTGGCTATTGATAAAGTTAGACAAAAACTGGTGTCTAAAGAGCAGTATCGGGTAGCAGCAGAACATTTGCAGCATAAGCCCCAAAGAATAACTATTAATACAAGGGAAGGATTACATATATTATGGTTGGAAGAAATCATGTATTGTGAGGCAGATGGGGGTTACACTACTTTTTTTTTAAATGACGGAAGTAAACCTATTGTGTCAAAACCTCTTAAAGAATATGAAATGCTCTTGCCAGAAACGACTTTTTTAAGAGTTCATCAGTCATTCATTGTGAATATTAATTTTGTTACCCTCTTTAAAAAAGAAAATTGTTCAATTATACTTAAACATAAATTAACAGGGTATACCAAAGAAATCCCCGTTTCAACCCGTAAAAGAGAAGAAATTATTAATCTATTAAGTGGGCTAAAATAATAACTAAGTGTTACAATGTGATCACCCAATGAACCTGCTATAAAAATGAAAATTATTCACAGTTTTTGGTCTAAACCAAGTTTGGATAAGAGTATTGAACGCTTTGAAGATAGAAAAATGGGCGGTTGGTTAGACAAAAAATATAATTACATGAGTTGGGCATTAAGTTGTCTTCAATTTAAAAAACATTACGGCTTTATAGAGTTAGTTACTGATAAGGAAGGCAAAAAATTATTTATCGATAAACTCAATCTTCCTTATGATAGTATTAGGGTTGAGTTAGATATTTATAATAATTATCACCCAGATTTATGGGCAATTTCAAAACTGCATAGTTATACATTACAAAATGAGCCATTTCTTCATGTTGACGGTGATGTATATATTTGGAAAACATTAGATGACATTAATAACAAGCCTTTAATAGCTCAAAATGAAGATATTGGCTTTGAATATTATACAACCGTTTGGAATGATATTATATCAAATTTTGAATATATACCAACCTACATGACAAGTGACTATCAACGACAACCAATCATCCATTCGTGTAATGCTGGGGTTTTTGGAGGTAGTGATATAAGCTTTTTGAAAGAGTTTGCTTTTGAGGCTTTCGATTTTTTAGAAAAAAATAAGGCTTATTATAATAAAGTTAATTTAGGTAGTACTGTGCTTATCTATGAGCAATATTTATTTTCGTGTTTGGCAAGAGCTATGAATAAAAAAGTTTCTTTTTTATTCGATTCAATGACATCTTCTTACGATAAAATAACTCAATTTGCTTCTATTCCGAATCGTAGACATTATGTTCATGCAGTAGGAAATGCTAAAAAGAAGTTTGTTGCTTGCGAGAACTTAGCCAATCGACTGTTGTTTGAATATCCAGATTTTTATTACAATATTTTAGAGTTGATTGAAAAGAATGAAATTTAATTCCCATGAAAATTATACAAAGTTATTGGACAAAACCTTTTTATACGAAAGAACTGAGTAGCTGGGAAGGACGAAAAATGGGTGGCTGGCGACATCGTAAGTATTATTATATGAGTTGGGCATTAAGCTGTTTGTTATTGAATAAATATTTTGGAAATACAGAGTTAATAACCGACGTAAAAGGGAAGAGAGTACTTATTGATATTTTAGAACTGCCATATTCCTCTGTTAAAGTAGAATTAGATTGTCTTAATAATTACCATGAAGATTTGTGGGCATTAGGGAAAATATACAGTTATGGTTTACAAAAAGAACCATTTTTGCATTTTGATAGTGACGTTTTTATTTGGAAAAAATTTGACTCTTCTATTTTAGAGGCTCCTCTTGTAGCTCAAAATATAGAGATAGATTTTGACTACGATAAGGTTATATTATCAGAAATTTTAGAACATTTTGAATACCTCCCAGAGCCAATATCAAAGACGTTTCCTCAACCATTAATTTCTTCAAATGCAGGTATTATAGGGGGGCATGACACTTTGTTTTTTGAGGAATATTCCAAATTAGCTTTTACTTTTATCAATAAAAATATCCAACAATTACCTTTGGTTAATATTGGCTTGTCAAATGTTATATTTGAACAGTATTTGTTTACCTGTTTTTCTAGGGAAAAAAAAATAAATATTACTTATCTTTTTCAGAATATCGGAAATTTATATCGTAAGTACTTATGTGACTTTCAGGGAGTATCATATAGAACTTCGTATATTCATATAATAGGCCCTTACAAGAAAGAAACCGATTCAGAAAACTGGCTTGAATCTCGTTTACTGTTAGAATTCCCTACCTATTACTATCATATCTTAGCATTAATTCAAAGTGGAGATTTATAATAAAAAATTATGGAACGTAACCAAAAATATTGGGAGGTTATTAATCAAACGCTACCTATTTACTTAGAGGAAAACAGATCAAAGATTAATGATATTAATAAACAAAACTATATCGAAATAACAGACGATATCTTGCTATTATTAGCAATACATAAAAACTCTAGCGATGTCGAAGTTCAATTAAGAAGCTTGTGCGAGAAACTACAACGAATTGAAGCCGAAATACCCCATACTTATTGTTTGTTTACTGGTAGGGGAAGAGTAATCTATACTTATTTAAAAGTTTACGAAGAATTACTTGATAAGCAGTATCTTAATTATGCCAACACTTTTATATCGAAATCCAAAGTAGTAGATTACATAACCAATTCTCAACGCTCTAACTGTCTGCTTAAAGGTAGAATAGGAGTATTACTAATATTACAGTATTTGCATAAGTTCAGCCCAGAATTAGCATTAGAAGGTATTATTTATTCAACTTTTGATATAGTAATTCAGAATCTAATAGTCGATAAGTCTGGTATAACAAGTTTTTATCCAGATGCCAATAAAGGTTCTCTAACAGGTTTGGGAAGTGGAAATGCAGGCTTAATATGGGCCTTTAACCTTTTATCATCAAAGATGTATCGAATGTCAGACGATACAATGTTGAAGGCTTTATTAGCTTCATTAGAAGGACAATGGAATAAAAAAGAGCTATGTTGGAATGATAATTTGTTGAAAATATCTACAACAGAAGAACATTTCAAATTAATTGAACACTTTAATGCAGGCCATATTCATTTGTTTAAACAGCCTCAAGTAAACACAAGTTTTTGGGAAGGCTCTTTAGGAATTTGTATTTCACTTACTAATTATATCTTGAGCTCAGACACTCAAAATAAGGAATTAGTACATAAAATAGAGCTATGTTTGACAAAGATTGAAAGGAAAGAAAGTGATACTTATTATATAAATAATATGAAGGAATTATGCTATTTATATGGTAAGCTCTACAAAATAACTGGAGATGTAAAATATGAACGAAAAATTATAAGTTTGTTGGACACAGTAGGCTTAACAATACCGCTAAAATTGTCTTTGTTACTCTGCCTCACTAATGACTATGATGTCAATAAGTTAGAGGTACTCCCCAACATTAACTTAACCAATTGCCTGCCCGAAAATCTTGAAAATCGTATGCAAAAATCTTTAGTTATGCGATATTATCCGCAAACTTTGTTTTTTTTAGAGCATCTTGAGGAAAACTATTTTGATAATCATCTGATGCAAAATAGTATCATTTACAATCAAACTTTCTTCAAAAAATTTGAGAATATATTAAAGAAATGTAGCCTTTTTAAAACTCATCGAAACCAAAGAATACTTAAAAATTCTTTGAAATTTGAACAATTTAATAGGAAATGTATTGCCAAACATACCAGCAAGATTTTCTTGAAAATAGAAGAGATTGTGCAATTTTCTTTGACAAACCATTTACTTAATTTAAAAGAATCAGATTTGCTAGAAAAACAGTTTGCGATTGCTGATAATGTATATTTGTTTGAATCTAAATGGGAGTGGTGGAAGATTAATAGAAAGCCCCTAAATGAAATTCTCTTAATACCATCTTCTAGTTATTATGGCGTAATAAAAGTAAAACCCAATAATGAGCAAAAGGTAGTTTTAGGACTTTCAGAAAATCAATTGATTTTTTTAGAATCATTTTATGAAAAAATGTCAATCAAAGATGTAAAAGAAACGTTTCTAAATAATTTTGAAATTCAAACTGAAATGGAGAAAAATAAGCTTTTAGTTTTTATGGATGAAACTCTTGAACAATTTATTTTCAATGGCCTTATTGTACTGGTAGAGTAAAACGGCAACGAGCCTTTAGGCCTTACTTTGACTAATAATCGAAACAGATTATTGCTAATTTGGCTAGAACTAATCAAGGCCAAGAATTGGAGGTATTTGACCTTGATTAGTTAAATCAGATATTTACAAAATCTTCTTGGTGCCACCAAATGAAGACACTAAATTTAAAAAGCTAATCACATTACCACCTTTTGAGATTGTTCCATCAAAATCTCTACCAAAAGCAAAGGTTAAAGAAAGCGTTTTGTTTATTTCGTATGTTGCATTTAGTGTTAAACGCCATGATGCTGGAATACTATTTTGAAGTGTCTGATTCCCTATAATTGCCCTATGTATTGCTTCTGAACTGAGCGAAATTTTGTTTTCAAAATCAGTGAAAGTAAATCTTAAACCATAGTCAAAAGTATCAAATGTCTCTTTTTTTATGACATTTTTTTCATCTGCAAACGCCTTTTCAGGATTATGTAAATATCGGGCTATCCCTAACAATGAGATTTTTTCATTCTCATACCCTGAAACAACCCAAACTCCTGCCTTTGATACTTTCGATGTGTTTGTTTGATAGTTTGGGTATTCCCAAACTATTCCGGACCCGACATCAAGTTTAAAACCAACTCTTGCAAAAATTAGGTTATTCAAATTTGACTCCATTCTTTTGTAGATACTAATAGAATCCCCATCATAAATACCATTGTCTTCTTTTAGTTTAAGAATTTTATAATCAAGATCGCTAATATCGTTGTTAAGCTCCTCTGGAACACTCATACTTTTTGATAAAAGGTCTAATTTCGTATTTTTCAAATTTTCCAATTGTTTCTTATATTTTTGGTAATCTTTATTTTTCCCTAAAATCTTCGTTTCTATTATCTCATTAGAAAAGTGCTCTGCTAATAGGTCTAAATAGCGGTAAACTTTCCTTACATTTGGACTGCCCCTAAAAATAGAAAATTTTAGCCCAACGCCAAGGTTCGAGCCTAGGGCTTTATCTATTGAGTCTTTTTTGTAAGCAACAGAAACAACCATACTTTGAATAATATTTGATTTTAAATCCGTTTTCGTTGCAAATTTTTTAAGACTGTCTTGCTTTCCAAAAAGCCATTTTGGAGCAAAATCAAGAGCAAAACTTTGAGGAACAGCACTGAAATTATTGGCTAGATTTTGAACTTGAAGTAGTAATGCCTTTGGGTCAGAAGGTTTAACAATATCATTTGGAGAAATTCCAATAAGGGATGCTCCTGGCGATGAAGGCGGTTGTAAAATATTGATGTCTACAGTAGTAGTAGCTTTTTTATCGTTTTGTGCTACTGAAATCAAGTTAGAGCAGCAAAGCAGACATATTGTTAATATTGTTGAAGTTTTCATGATATAGATGATTATTTAAGAGAAAAAAACAACAGTGAATTTGAAAATACCTCTTTCTCCATTGTCAACTTTTAGCACTGCACTTTCCCATTGTTTGATTTTCTCTCCTTGCTTTATGTCATAGTTTACAAATAGAATGTTTTGATTTTCCTCAGGGTTATCTTGAACTACCGAAAGCACTACCAATTCTTTCAAGTGAAGATTTCCTCCGTGACCAAGATTGATAGAAAAGCTATCATGTTTGATAATGCCTTGTGAAGGCTTGATAGATACATTGGATGAAGCAGGATGATCATTTCCTATACTTACTATCAGTATAACCTCTGTTTCATCATCGAGTAGCTTAAATTCTGTGTTAATAGGAGCTGCAATCATTGGTTTGTAGATTTTTTAGGTTAAAAGATGAAATTAATTTACCTAATTAAATATAGATGTGTTCTTAAATCTTATTATGTGGTAAGTGTCTGATAATCAGTACTTGGATAGCTTTGATTAGTAGAGTGTAAAACCTATTTTTACAAGTTTTACATAATAATTATTAGATGAAATAGTGGACTGAATTTAATTTTATGTCGAGGGGAAATTGCTTTTCTTTTAGCATTTAGCTTTTGCAGTAGTGCATAAAAAACAGGATTAACAAGGCAGGACTTTAATCTTTTAATAGGGGAAACGGTACGTGACCTACAAGCGTAATCAGGGCATTGCATTTACCAACTGACTTTGAAATGGACTTCATGTAGAGTCTTTTAGATATTCGCCACAACCAAAAGTGGAAACTTCCACCAGGGCTTTTGTCTTCAACAATAAATATACTTACTTTCTCAGCTCCAAAATCACCCTTCATTCATCAGCCTCCAACGAACGATCAGTTTTAAGACCCAAGTACTACTTTCAGAGCTTCTTTACTCCAGTCTTTTCCATCTAAACCTTTCACGATGGTCTTTTTTTATGCGGCCTTGATATTTAATCTTGATAGTAAAAACCTGTACGACAATAAATAATAATAACGTCGGCTACTTCCTGAGCAGCTTTGTTTTGAACAGATGGGCTTTGAGTCTTTCAAATGGTTCGTTAGTCAAGAAAACGAGTGGCTTTTGTTTGTCTATTGGGCTGAACCTCGTGTCATCCCCAAAAATAACAAATTGAACTAGAAGGAGAAAAATAGATATAAAAGCAAAAAGCCTGTCTTGTGGGACAGGCTTTTTTGCTTTTTGGTAGAGAGCGAGGGATTCTCACTTTTGACCTAAAGTCTCATATAAATCAACCTATTAGCTATTAAGCTAACATCCTGCCACCGAAAGTGCCACCTGAATAGAGCAAAAAAATTAGGCTTTAATAGCCATAATTTTTTTTTCCTCAAACATTGGAAATAACATTATAATGTTACTCCCAGCACTTGGTCGTATCGGAGCAGGATTAAACTTTCCCAGCATTTGTTTTTGAATCGAAATGGTGTACCTCGCATCACTGAGTGAAAGTTGAAGTTCTTCAATTCGACTTTCGTAGCTTTCTTTTAGTGTTTGCCAAAGCGTTGGTTCTACAGCTACTTTTTCAGTTTCCTTGAACATATCTCCTTCTCCTCTTAGTAACCAACTAGGGTTTATTTGGGGATAGGTTTCTAAAGTACTAGTCAATAATTTAAAACCAGGTTCATTTTCGCCATTGGTTACTCTTGTTATTGCTGTTGTACTTATCCCTATGCTTTTAGCAAAGGAATTGTTATTCATTTTTAAGGCTTTTATTAAAGCCTCAAATCTTTGGCTTATTGTTGTTTCCATAATACTTACAGTAAAGATTAAAATAATCTCAAAAGCTAATTTAAAAGATAGTAACTATGCCACTGGGGTGGGGAAGTCATAACTATCAAGTAATTGTTTTTGTATTTCTATTGTGTATCTTAATTCTTCTAAATGTCCTTTATAATCCTCAAGAGCTTTATTTCTATAAATATCACCTTCTCCACGCAACAACCATTCTGCACTAACCCTAGGATATTTTGATAAGATATTGGTAAGAATGTCAAAACTAGGTTTGCCTTTATGATTGATTATCTTTTTTATTTCCATAGGATTTGCATAAATACTCTTTGCAAAGGAGTTAGAATCAAGTTCTAAGGTACTAATAAGATTTTCGAATCTTTGTGCTATGGTATTTGTCATAATTTGTCCTAGTTGTCAGTATGATATTCCTATACATTTGAATTCAAATCAAAAACGCCAACCAAAGAAGCATACGCTCAATACTTTAAAATTCTCATTATGAAATCAGAGTTTGAAAATTCTAAATTATCCTATTCTCCCTTTTACTGGTTTATTTTGGGAGTTTCCATTGGTGTAGATTTTATATTTATTGTTTTGCTTTTGCTAAAGCTTTATATCAATTAGTGCTTTTATAATGAGTCTTTCAAAAGTAGTTATTTAAGTAGTTGAATGTGATAGAATACTAAATTAACAATAGAACAATTATGTTAAGAATATCTAATTTATTACGGCAGTCATATATTTTAAAACCAAACATAACCGAAATGTCTTCATCGAAACGAGAAATAAAACGTAGCTTTTTTATTTACTATCTTTTTTTGTCTTGGTGGGAAATACCACGCTATCGATATTTTTTTCAAGGGTTTGTGGTTGGGATAAACGTTTTTGGTTTTCTAGTGAATCAGATGCAAGCCGTGATTGAATTTGTGAAATCTCTTTTTTTAGCTCAGTAGATTCGTTATTATTCTGGTATCCTTGATACATTTGAAATATTCCAAGAATCGCGGCTATTATCCAACCCATTTGAGCTCCAGTGGCACTCATTTTGTTTAGCTTTAACTTTTCTTGTTCATTTTTTATTTGCTCTTTGTATCCACCACCTATAACAAATGCAAAACCTTTTGGTGTCATACGGTGAACTTTTTGAGTTAGATCATGTAGGTTTCCTATAGGAACCAGATGTCCGTCATTTACAAGCTGATGATGAATTGCTTGTGTGTATCCATAGTCTTTAATGGCTAGTGTTTTTTCACATATCCTGTAAAAATGTTCCAGTTTAGGCCAAATCTGCTCATTATTCTCATCGAAAGGTCCATTATAAAAGTGTTCATAATGTATTTTTAATATTTTGTCGCAGTCGTCGAAAAAAGCCATAGTTGTATAAAACCTTATTGTATTCAAATAACCTTATAATGGGTACAAATTATTAATTACCTAAGGTTATTTATAATAGTGTAAAAAAAAATAATACGCTGATATTTAGGTTGTTATATATTGATTTTAATTTTTTAGTTTAAAAAATTTACTAAATAGTTGAATAATTAAACTATTTAATATAATATTGTGTAACAATAACAACAAAATATACTGTAAATATTACAGAATGTTTTACAAATATCAAATGTTTTTTAGCAAACGGTTTAAAATTTAGCTAAATGGCCACATTAACCACCCTTTATTCACTAAATAGCTATTGCGGCTTTATGAAAGAAAATGCTACTAAAAAGTATCATTTGTTTGAAGCTGAATTAGCCAAAGAAGGTATGATAATGACCTTCTATAACCTTTTGAGAAAAGAACGGGACGGAATCAGAAAGAAGGAAATAGAAGCCTTGAACCTTTTTGAGGTACCCTCGTGGATACGTACTTGTATGGTGCTACACTTGGGGTTTACCCACGAGGACTTTGATAATAATCAAATACCCAACCCTAGTCAAACATATCTGGCATTATGCAATTTTTCTATCTAGCATTCATCTTTTTGCTTTGTGGTACTATGCTTTCATGGAGTAGAAATAATAAATCTAAATGACTAATTTATCTACATTGTCCGAGCTGAGGCAGCTGCTTCAGGAAGGGCTTAATATGCAAATACTGCAACATTCAGATTATACTAAAGTGTCCTTGCAGATGGAGCGATTGGTACGAACTTGCAGGCTAAAAGGGGTAAATATATTTGAGTTTTTGAAAGAGGAACTGCCCAATACTCGCCAAGTGGCGGTTGCCCAACAGGCTATTCATCAATGCCCCGTATGTGGCAAAACCTTTAGTAGCCAAGCAGGGCTAACAGGTCATGGGCCCAACAGGTGCAAAGGTAAAAAAATGTTAATTAGGTAGAGGCAGTAATGAACACTGTATTGCAGGGCTTCATTCTCGAATACTTGGTCAAAAGTATGGCATTCCCTTTTTAGATTCTTGGCGGTACTCTATGGGGAAGGGTGCGGGTTCGAGGCCCGCAGTATTCACAGTTAATTAGGGTTTATTGAGGGCGAATACTATTCTTCCGATGTTGATTGACAGACTCCCTCCCAATGGGAGGGCTGTACTGTATTGGCTTTGCGTATAGCCTATAGCGGTTAAAAATATCTGTTTTGGAAGGGGTTAAATACCTATGGGGTTCGAGTCCCCAACAGAAGCAACGGGAAACAGCGTAATAGTGGCACAAAGCTATGACAAAGCAATGTGCTGCTGTTACATGCAAAACTATGAGAATCGAAAAAACTTTCAAACATCAATTTGGTAAGGTAGTAGAACGCTATTTGGCGTTTGTAAAAGAGCATAACGAGGCTCAAATGGTAACTCGGTCTACGATGTTGCGCGAGCCTCATTTGTCCAAGTTCAAAACCATTGCCAATTTTTATCTAAAAGAGTTCTGGAACCGCATGAACAGCCCCTTGTGGGCCGAGGCTACCAATATGCCTCTGATAACGATTACAAGGGCTGATTTGGCCAATTTGTGCGGCTGTAGCCGTCGAGCTGTTCAAGACCACCTAGCACGCCTAAGCCATTACGGTGTGATTATGCTTGAGGAGTTTGCTGAGGGCAAAATTAACGGCTACCATGTGGCCATCAATCAGTGGTTTTTGCTAGGAATAGAGGAAAGCAAACCCAAAATTCAGAGCTGGAGCGAAAAAGCTACCACGATTTTAAAATCTGCTTACAAAAGCTTTGAACCCCTACCAGTGTGGCAAAGTTCACTTGACTTATTAGTCCCTTTTAGTGAAAACTTATATAATTCATATAGAGCTGAAGATGTGGAAAATCGACCCAACGAAAGACACCAAGAAAATTGCCAAGAAAAACGAGAAACAGCGCAAACCTTGGAAATAAACCAAGAACCTAACCAAGAAAATTTTACCAAGAAAAACACAGGGGCGGCGGCCGTATCCACGGGGGCCGTGGATAGCGAAATAAGCTCGGACGAGCGTTTTGAGGCATACAAACAAGGCAAATTGCATAAACTGCGCTACCAAAACAAGCCAACTCCAGTGAAGGCGATCACCGAAATTGAGAAAGCTCAAATTGTGAGCCGTTTCTGGAGCTATGTCAAGGACGTTTTCTATCCAAATCGCAACTTTACGCCAATCGAAGCAGACATTAAGAAGGTGATTTACAGGGATGTATTTAAGTCATTTGTACCCGAAAAACCGTCAGAAAACACTTTTGAGTTTTGGGAAATCTATAATTTGAGAATGCAATACTGGGCTGACAAAAAGCAAGCTTTTGATGCTCGTAAAGACCGCCAAGCGTACCACCCAACGGCTTATTTCCAAAAAAGCTACGGAAATTCTCAGAAACAAGGCTTTTTGGTAGTATTGGAATGGGACAAAAAGGCTCAAAAATCTCTCAAGGAACTAGAGTTTGAGCGTGAGTTGGAGCGTGCTAAGCTTTCAATGCTTCAATTCCCTGTCACTGGTACCGTGCCGAAAGGGCAAAAGAACAAAATCAAGGATATTACCCAGTTGGCCCAGTACTTTAGCCGTAAGCTCACAGTACGCACCACTAGCGAATATGTACAGAAATTTAATACCTTTTTAACAACTACAAACTTTACAAAACCATGGCAACAACAACCGCTCCACTCGTAAAATGGAAACTTAAATACATTCTTCCAAACGGTGTTTGGTTACCGCTCAAGACATCGAATGATATTATAGTTTTTGGTAAAAACTCCTCTCAGCGCCTTACATCGGCCGCCAAGCTGGTAGGAGGCTTTAAAGACCCATTCGACGATGCTTTTATTTACGAAGTTGGTCAAAATGGGCAAATGATAGCAAAATACGATAAGGATTTAAGACGGTTTATTTTGAAATAAAAATGGGGGGCGGCCTCCCGCGTCAATACTTCATAAAACGGGTCACTACTTAGCAAAACGGGGGGCGGCCCCCGCGTCAATAAACAATGAGAACTCAACGCTTACTAATGCCAATTGAAGTGATAAGAGTCTACAAAAAATTACCACTTCGGCAACGAAAAGCCCTATACCAAATACTCAGGACAGAGCTAGACTATGGGCTAAATCCAGACAATTCCAATATTAGAAAAATGCTACGTGGTGAGCGTTATGTACCAGCCTCAGCCATAAAGTTAATCCGTGATTATTTGGGCATGAATCGCTCGGCTGGCAATATCCAAATGGACATCATGGATATTGTGGGCCTCAAGCCAAAATCACTACAATCGTAAAATCGTTTAAAAGTCAATATTATACTAATCATGGAAATCTTAATTAAAAGTCGGATGCGTATTAGATACGTATCGCAGGAGGGTATTGCCAGTATTGTTTACCTTGAGTATCGGGTAAAGAGCTTTTGGGGCTATACCTGGAAAATCGCAGCACGTTGTATTGGCCTACCCAATGAAAGCTATACTACTACTTTGGGAAGGCTTGAGCGAATCAGGCTTTATAACCGAATGGAACGTAGGCAATTGGTAGGCCGTATGACAGAGCTGTATTGTCGAGACAAAGAATTAGCCATGCGATTGGCTTAACGGGTACAAAAAAATGTCCTATAGAATGATTGAGGGCGTGTTCAAATTGCGAGGAATGAAACACGCCTCATTGTTTAGTGGAATCGGTGGGTTTGACCTTGTGGCTCACCAGATGGGTTGGGAGAATGTATTCCACTGCGAAATAAACCCTTTTTGCCAGCAAGTGCTACAATATTACTGGCCTAACGCAATTCTTTATGACGACATTACAAAAACAGATTTTAGCAAACACCGAGGACAAATCGACATCCTCACGGGTGGATTCCCTTGCCAGCCCTACAGCGTGGCAGGAAAACGAATGGGTAAAGCCGATGAGCGCCACCTGTGGCCACACATGCTTAGAGCAATTCATGAAATCAGACCAACATGGGTTGTGGGCGAAAACGTTCGCGGCATCATTAGTTGGGACAACGGACTGGTATTCGAAGAGGTGCATGCTCAGTTGGAAGCTGAAGGCTACGAAGTACAAGCGTTCGTACTTCCAGCTGCAGGTGTCGACGCTCCGCACCGCCGCGATCGAGTTTGGTTTGTTGCCCACGCCAAGGGCCAGCGAAACGATAGGAGCAAAGGTAGAGAATCCACAATTCGAGAACGGGACGTTTTTCAGGCAGAACAAGGACGGGATCAGGTGGGGACTGAAGCTCAGGGATGTGATAGAAAATGGATTATTACCAACGCCAACGGCTGTACAACGAGATCACCCCGAACGAGTATTGGAGCTGGTGAAAGCTGGAGCAACATCGCTCAACAGTCGAGTGAATGGCGAAGCCAGACCCAACAGCATTTTGGATGCCGTGATGTTTTATGGAATGCTACCAACACCCCGAACCAACAAAGCCACCAACATCAATTTAAACAGTGTGAAGTTGGCCAACCGCAACAAAGGGAATTTGGAAGAAGCACTAGCCCAAATAGTAGTATCATTTCTCCCCACGTCAACGGCATCGGACAACCCTGCCAAGAACACTGGAAAAATGAACCAAGACTCACTACAAAAAAGAGCTTATCAAGTCATTGGGCAACCTTCCCAGTTGAATCCCCGGTTTGTGGCCGAGATGATGGGTTTTCCAGCAGACTGGACAGAGAGACCCTTCTACAAGGAAGAAAAACCAGAAAATCAACATTTAACTACTGGAGAGAAGAATCCATAAAAGCTTACGGCAATTCAATAGTGCCTCAGGTGGTTTGGAGGGTATTTGAAGTGGTTGGATACTTAAACTCTAAAGATTAACACTAAAAAGAGCCAATATTAAATTGATGTTGGTTAATAAATACCAAATAATAAGAAATTTGTAAAGTAAGTTGTAAAAAAAAATGCAAAATTTGCATTTTTTTTGTTCATTTACGACCATTAAAATTACTACATCGAAATTTATCGATTGATACATCCATGAAAAAAAGTTTTAAGTATATAGATTTGTTTGCAGGTGCAGGTGGGCTTTCAGAAGGTTTTATTTCTGAAGAGTTTAGCCCAATTGCCCATGTCGAAAAAGATGCACACGCATGTAAGACGATATTGACAAGAGTTGGTTATCACCATTTGAAAGAGAATAAACGATTGGAAGAATATTTTTCCTATCTGAAGGGAGAGATTACGTATTCAGACTTTATTCAGAAAATTCCTGAAGAACTTATAAGAAGTGTAATAAATAAAGAAATTTCAGAAGAGTCTTTTGAGGAAATTACAACGCAAATAAATGTGGATAAGGTGGATGTAATCATTGGAGGCCCCCCATGTCAAGCGTACTCTGTTGTTGGTAGAGCAAGGGTAAGAGAAGAAGATAAAAGAGTTGCAGATCCAAGGCGTTTTTTGTACAAACAGTACATAAAGTTCATTTTAAAATACCAGCCAAAGATATTTGTTTTTGAAAATGTCCCTGGTATTCTTAATACCAAAGATAAGGATGGGATTAAGTTTATTGAAAAAATAAAGGCTGAGTTTGAAGAGGTAGGTTACACAATTGACTTTCAAATTTTAGATTCTTCCCTTTTTGGCGTTCTACAAAAACGACTCAGAGTAATTATCATTGGTTGGAAAACAGAGCTCCCTTTGAATTACCCTTCTTTTGAGAATGAAAGTATAGATAATTCGAACTGGTTAGTGAAGAGAGATATTTTGGATGATTTACCACAACTGCAAGCTAATCAAAATTGGACAAGTTTTGAGTATGCTGGTACGCCAAGTGACTATTTGATAGATTCTTCTTTACGCTCTAATTTTGATGTGCTGACTCAGCATAATGCAAGGTTTACTAATGAAAACGATAAGGAAATCTATAGAAGAACTATTGCAAAATGGTATGATGAAGGTAAGCGTTTACATTACACCGAGCTACCAGAGGAGTTAAAGACTCAGAAAAATCAGAGTTCGTTCCTGAATAGATTTAGTGTTGTAGAAGGGAATATGCCTTATGCACATACTATGGTGGCTCATATTGCTATTGATGGACATTATTATATTCACCCAGATCCATGCCAATCTAGATCGATTACAGTAAGAGAAGCAGCTAGAATCCAATCTTTTCCTGATAATTACTATTTTGAAGGCTCTCGCTCCTCTGCATTTACTCAAATTGGTAATGCTGTACCTCCATTAATGGCAAAAGTTATTGCAAAAAAAATAAAAGAGATGTTATGGAAAATAAATTAGTCTATTCACAAGCACATTTCATAAGACCTGCAGCCAGACACATCTTAACTATAGGAAAAGGTATCATTAAAGATAACTTGACGGCAATAGGAGAATTAGTTAAAAACTCATACGATGCTGATGCTACAAAAGTTATTATTTCTTTTGAGAAATTAGCTCCTAGTTTAGACAAAATTAAAGCGTTAGAAATTCTTGATACTTTAGAAAAGGATACTTCAAGTGAATCGCTATATGATTTACTTTTAGGTGTTAATAATGAAGATGATTCTTTACTTCTAAATTATAATTTTAAAAAGATTTGGAAGGACATTAAGCCTAGACTGAAGTTAATCCTCACCGACAATGGTAATGGAATGAGCCGTGAAACTATTTTGGGGCATTGGTTAGTACCTTCGACTGACAATAAATTAAAAAAACAAGAAAGTAAGAATGGTAGAAAAGTTCAAGGACGCAAAGGAATAGGCCGGTATGCTGCATCAATTTTGGGTAACGACTTGTTAATGGAAACTCAGGATTCTGAAACAGGAATCAGTACTGTTGTAGTTATAGATTGGAATGAATTTCAAAACCAAAAGTATGAATATTTAGATGAGGTACCTATTCTTATTGAATCTTTTCAACCTACGATTCTTAAATCAGGAACATCCTTAGAAATTACAGGAAGTTCAGAGTGGAGTGATGAAGAGTTTGAAAACTTAGTTCAGTTTCTTCAACGACTATTTTTGTTATCTACGGATGAAGATGATGATATTTTTCATATTTCACTAGAGTTTAAAAATTTTCAACCTGTTATAGGAGGGCAAAAGGTGTCAGAATATAATGTTGATTATTCCAAGGATATTCTTGGGGATATTTTTCATTATAGGATTTCTGGTAACGTCTGTCTTGAAGGTAATAAGGTAATAGCTTATTATAAAATAAAAAATACATTAGAAGAGGATGATAATACTTTAGGAGAAATAGAACAACTGGAGAGAAAGGTTATCCATGAAGTTAATCAGATTGATTATTGTGGCGAGCTAAACTTTGATTTAAAGGTATTTGACCAGGATGATGAAGGTCTAAATAACCTTAAAAGTAAATTTACAATATTAGGTAATTATAAGAACAATCAAATTAGGAAGCTATTAGAAAAGACGGAAGGTATAAGTATATACCGAAATAGATTTCGTATTCGTCCATATGGTGATAATAAATCTTTTGATTGGCTAGGTTTGAATCACAGAAGAATTAATGCACCAACCAAAAAGCTTGGAATCTCTCAGATAAGTGGGATGATAGGTATAGAGAGTGAAGAGAATTCGGGATTAATTGAGAAAGCAACAAGGGAAGGTCTAAAAGAAGATGAAAAATTTGAATCTCTAAAAACGATTATACTATCTGTGATAGTAGAATTAGAGAATGCTCGAAATAGATTTAGAGATAAAAATGGACTACGTTCTCGAAATGTAATTGACACGGAAGTATTAACTGAAAAAATATTTGACTTTACCAAAGTATATAAGAAAGTTGAGGACGAACTTAAAAAAGCAGAGGTAAGTCTTAATGTAATTAAAGACGTTAACCGAGTGATTGAGAGTATTGAATCAAATAAAAAAGCTCAAATTGCTAAAGTAAATGAAGCGTTTCAAAGAAAAGAAGATGAATACAAACAAGCAATTGCAACCTATCAAGTCCAAGCTACATTAGGTAAGATAATTAATGTAGTCCTTCATGAGGGTCGTAATCCATTAACTACTTTGCGGGAACAATCTGCAAATATTAAATCTTGGACGAAATCTATAAAAAAAATCATAACACTTAAACTGGATAAAATAGACGATGACCTAAATCAAAAATTAGATAAAGTAATCGATAGGTCAGAAATTGTAAGAGAGCAATCAATTTCTTTGTTATCACTATTTAGTAAGCTGGCACCAATATCTGTGACAAAGAGAGGAGTGAAAAAGGAAATAGATTTTAATAAAATAGTGAATAATGTGTTTGCAATTTTTGAAACAGAAATGAAGTCCACAGGCATTTCACATGAATTTAATTTAATTGCAAGTAATAAAATTAATGGTTGGGAAGCCGATTTTATGTCTGTGTTTACCAATCTTATTGAGAATAGTATCTATTGGCTAAAATACTCTGAAAATCCTACTAAACATATTTCAGTTACGATAGATAAAGACGATTTTCACACATACATACGTGTAAAAGATAATGGATTAGGTATTCCGGCAAAGGACTTACTTAATGATTCTATCTTTGAACCAGGATTTAGTACAAAACCTAATGGAACTGGTTTAGGACTGACGATAGCTGGAGAGTCAATAAAGCGTAATGGAGGTAAACTCGAAGCTTTACAATTAGATGAAGGCGCCGAATTTGTAATAACAATATAAAATTAATAGTTAATATGCAACAACCTATTCAAGCACAACCTATTCAGGAAATCGAGTTATTATTGGTTGAAGATTCTGAGACCCAATTAAAAAACTACCATGATGCTATTGATAATTTTCATGAAACCGATTTAGGTCAATTATATCAATTCAGAACTGAAATTGCGAAGAATCTTAGCGAAGCTTTAGATAAATTAGCAAAGAAAGATTTTGATTTTGCATTTGTTGATTTAAAGCTTGAAAGTAGTTCTGAACAATTGGAGGGAAACACTATCACAACCTTAATACTAGATAAATTTCGATTCCCTGTTTTTATTATATCTGGTCATATAGGTGACATTGACCCAGAATTACAGGAGAATATGAATATTTTCTTTCAAGCAAGAGAAAAAGGGAGTGTTGACATATACCAACTTCTTAAAGAGACTATAGATATTTATAAAACTGGAGTAACTAAGATTTTAAAAAGAAATGGAAAGGTAGAGGAGTATCTTAATAGGATATTTAGAGAACATCTAATTCATTCAATGGATTATTGGATTAGTTTAACTAAAGAAAATAAAATAAATCCATATGATGCAGTATTAAGGCATATCCTTGCTCACATGCAAGAATATCTTGAGGTCTCTGAAAATGGATTTTTTGAAAACTATCATGCTCCAGAATTTTATATAGTAAAACCGATAAAACAGAGTGATTTAACTGTTTTTACTGGGGATGTTATTATGGACACAACTGAAAAAAAATACTACCTTATAATCACCCCAACATGCGATTTAGCCACAGGAGTTGATAGGGAAGGAAAGCCAAGAATACCTAAAGCTAAGTATATCACTTTATTGGAAATCAACACAAAGAGTACAATTGATTTTGATGCAAAAGGGAATAAGCGAGTTTCTACTCACTATTTACCTCCATTGAAGGATATTTTTGAAGGGGGATTAGTAGAGTTTCAATTATTGAAGTCAGAAACTCTAGAAAATGTTCTAGATACTAAAAAATATAATATTAAATTTTCAATTTCATCGGCATTTAAAAAGGATATAGTCGCTAGATTTTCCAACTATTATTCAAGACAAGGCCAACCAGCATTAATAGGATAATTTATAATAGTCCTTACTGATTATGGATATTGTCTATAATTTTATCTCCAAAAAAAACAATGAACTGGATTCAATCGATTCTCAGCGTGTTGAAGGGGGTAAAAGACTCAACTGCATTATTTGACTACAAGCGTGTTTTACAAGAGGTATTGGTATCAATTCTTGTTTCTGGTTTGGTTTGGGTAATACTCAAGCCATTCAAAATCGAGGACGATACCAATTCTCGCTTGTTGAGTATTGCGCTGACAACTCAACGAAAGTTAGATTCCCTCAACTTTCAGGAAAAGCTCCACAAACAACAGGCTCAAATTGACTCATTGAATCGTGTAATCTATCTACATCATGAAAGCGATTCTTTGCGCAGTAATACTCGCCTATCCAAGCTCGATGCTATTCGGGCAATCAACAAGTACATTACCAACTCCTCCAAAACAGAAGGTAGAAGCCAATGAGGTGCGGTCTACAGACAGTAGCGCCGTGGTCAAACTGTTTTACGACAATGCTCCTGCCATTCTGGACAGCCTTACACGCTTCACTTTTGTAAAAGCCAATAACAAGGTTTTAGCACTGGAGGTCAACCGCTGGAAGCTGGATTATTACAGGGCTTCGCAAGATGCTCAAACTTGTGTGTTGGACAAACTCACCTTGGCAAAAACGGCTTCTGATATATCGGTGAAGTTGAACGATACCCAAACCAAGCTGAGGGCCAGTAAAACAGAAACTTGGTGCTGGAGGATTGCGGCAATTATCGGGGTGTATTTGGCACTAAAATAAGTCCTTTTAGGGGTGTGCTGAATGGGGCAATTTTGTGTAAACAAAGTGCAGGGGCATCCCTCAATACTATGAGTGTTAAGCGTACTATTAAAAGGCGAACCATGTTTGCCGAAATTCACCAAGACACACGGGGCGATGAGGTACACAAGTTTTCGGTAAAGTATCGTAAAGTAGACGGAGAAATAGGATACAAAGCGAACGTCTCCAAGAGCATTAGAAATTTACCCGGAAAAGGGAAATACAACGGCAATGTTAAAATCAATCACGTTCTGCTCCTCTATGACCACGATACCGAACGGACATTTGAAATCTTGATAGACCTCATGATTGAATACAACGGACTGCTCATAGACCATACGGTATAATTGAGCTGGAGTTCTACACCAAAAAAATTTATGAAAGTACAAAAACTATCAGATTCGCTATTTGTGCTTAGCTCAGCGGTACTGCAATTGACCTCAAGGGATGCCGCTTTTGGGCGGCACGATAGTCTTTTGGGTTCGACAGCTACGGAGCATATTCGATGGGGCCACACCGACAATATGCCCAACATGATGAAAAGCATGATTGTAGGTAACAATCAGGTACCTGCACAGCTGGTCAGTATTCGGGATATGATATACGGTAGTGGTGTGGGGTTTTTTAAAAGAGTAATAGACCCCACAACTACCAAACAAACTTTGCAGCCTTATACCGACACAAGGCTTGAGGATTGGGAGTTTGATACCGACTTGCCATCGTTTGTGGCCGCTGGCCTAAACCAATTTGTTGAATGTGGCAACAAGTTTACACGGATGGTCTGGAGTGCCTCTAACCAATGGTATCGACCCGAAATCAGCGATTGTTTTATGACCCGTATTGGTTCGCCTACCAATGGCCGAATCATCGATTTTCATGTAAACGATGAGTTTGGGGGTAAAAGAATCGTTTTGAGTAAAGCCAATAGTGACATTATTCCAGCTTTTGATTTTCGTGACGATAGTTATAATAAAAAGCAGGTAGTAACTATGCTCCACGCAAAGGAGCAAATCCCTGGTAACCCTTTTTATGCTTACCCCACGTGGTGGTGTGCTAAAGAGTGGATAGAGCTGGCCAATTTGATTCCTATGTTTCATAAATCGGGTATCCAAAACGGTTACAATATCAAATACTTGATTCGTATGCCTGTTGATTACTTCGACGCTCAAGGGGGCAAATCTTTGGACGAAAAAGACCGTTCCAAAAAATGGTCTGATTTCTCTGACCGTTTATCGGGCTGGATGGCTGGCCAGAAGAACGTCAACAAATCTATGATTGTAAAATACCTTCGTGGAGCTGATGGCAAAATGCTGGATAACGTAGATGTGCAGCCC
Source organism: Flectobacillus major DSM 103 (assembly GCF_000427405.1). NCBI lineage: Bacteria > Pseudomonadati > Bacteroidota > Cytophagia > Cytophagales > Flectobacillaceae > Flectobacillus > Flectobacillus major. Next base: position 2,621,730 of record NZ_KE386491.1, on the reverse strand, counting down.
CTAAAAAATGAAATGTCGGACGATGCCTATTCTAAGGTATGGGAAATGTCAAACCAGTCTATTGCCAATGCTATGGGTATTTTGCCAACCTTGGCAGGGGTGAGCCCTGGCAAAGGAAACGATTCTGGCTCACAGATTCGGGTTATGGCCGACTATCAACAACATTTCCGTACACCTGTACCCCGAATGTTAGTATTGAAGGATATACAGTATGCTTTGCGAGCAATGGGTTATCGTGATGTTATTCCTGCCTTCAAAGAAGTACAAATTACTACTCTCGATACCAACCCGACAGGCGCTCAGGCCGTCGTAAATCAAGCGTCCTAATGTTGATTAATGAAACCGTATTGAAAGCTGAGCTTGGAGGTATTCAAGCAAGCTTAAATTGGAAAACAATAGAACCCTTTGCGAAAATGGCTAATCGTAATTTTCGTAAACAAATAGGCGTAGAGCTGTACAATGAGTTGATAAAGCCCAATACAGACCTGACTGAGCTAAAGGAAATAGCCGTTGGGGTGGTAGCCTGGCAAAGTTATGATTTGGCTTTTCCACACCTCAAAATGAAAGTAGGGGATTTGGGTTTAATGAAAAGCTCACCACAAAATACCGTGGCCATTACCAAATGGGAGTACGTCGACTCAAGGGAAGCCAATTTGCAAGTGGTAGACAAATTACTGGAGGACTTTTTTGAGTTGTTGGAAATGGAAGCTCCGGAAGTTTGGAAAAGCTCTGAGGCCTATAAAACCCGAAACAGATTGTTTGTTAGGTCAGCGTCCGAGCTGGGCAAAAAGCTAACCTTGGTAGGCCGAAACAGTCGCTTCTTTGATGTACTTACCACTTATATAGAGCGTGCCGAAAACAACTATATAAAACCTTTGCTAACCAAAGAGGTTTTTAGGGATTTGAAACAAAAGTGGCAGGAGGCTGCAACTTTGACAGCTCAAGAAAGGGAATTAATACAGGGTATTCAGTGGGCTTTGGCGTATCTGGCCATGTACGAGGCTTATCCGTATTTGCCCCTTATTGTAGACATGAACGGGATGCGAGAGGCTCGTTATAAAGACGGCACTAGGGAAGAAGAAGCAGCCGACAGTAAAACGAAAAATGTACAACGTCAGGCATTGTGGAATGATGGCCAGAAGTTTTTGGGGGATATTCGTGAGTTTTTGGATGCTGAGTCATCGCCAACCGTATTTGCAGCGTATTATCAAAAAAATCAAACCAATAATCTTAGTGAGGAGCTGGACTTTAGCGGCAAGCCTCATGTTATTCTATAACATTCTACACAATGACACTTACTAAAATGATCAAGGATTCTACAGCCGTTCCATCGCCGCTCAAGGTGGTGAACAACAGACCAGATAATCATTCGACCATCGAAGCCAAAAAGAAAGCCTTGGAGGAACAAAAAGCTTTGCTTGAGGCAGAGGAACAGGCGTTGAATGAGGCTGAACAAAAGGCTCAAGAAAAAGCCAAACAAGAACAGCTTACCAAAATTGATTCACTGTTTCAGAATGCCGAAATGTACGAGCATTGGGCAAAAGAGGAGCTGGCCAAAAAGCCACACGAACGAGACAACGGACAGGCTGAGGCTTATATGGCCATAGCCAGAGAACGCAAAGCTGAAGCCCAAAAGCTACAATCGGAGCTAGGTATTTTAAACAAGGCCGAACCGACCGACAGCAACGAATTGGACACCCAGAGCCGTCACCCATGGTGGACACCGTTTGCACAAATAGGCGGTTTGGTGTTGCTTTTGTGGGTATGTGTACAAGGTTTTTTTGATACCCAAAAAAAGATAGCAGCACACAACGCCGTGGTCGAGCCATTTGCTCAGGTACGTGCTCATGATTTGGATTCGGTTCAAAAGCTCTTTTTTGAGAAAATGACCATCGGGACGGATTTGTTGATTATGCTTGGAATCATTGGCGTAATATCGCCCGTGATTTTTATCTACATAGTACCAATCATTAAGTCAAAAAGAGATTTTCTAAACGAGTTTAACAACGATTTAACGGCATGGCAAAGAGGCTTACTTACATCTATTATCTTATCGGCGGTATTACTTTATTTGGGCTTGTCTCATTCGGTCAGAATGTAATTAGAACCGAAACCGAAAATCGTAACTATTACACACACTGGGCCGAATACACCCAACCCCAAAAGGAAAATCTTTTGATGTTGATGCCCGAAAGTGAGGTAAGGAAAGCATTACTAGATATGGCTCGGAAAGAGGTTTATGTAGTAGAAAAGACCAATAACAACGACCACCCACGAATAAGTTATTATAACAAAATAGCACGTTCGTCGGCTCGTGCGGCCTATTGTGCAGCGGGTCAGTACGCTATGGCCAAAGAATTGGGGTTGGTGTACAACCTCAAGAGTCCCGCCGCTGTTCGTGGTTGGTTTACCGACAAACGAACCATTATCTACAACCGTGGCAAGTGGACTAGCAACGCTCAACTAATGGACTATATTTGGATTTATGGCTCACATTTGGAAGCACTGGCCCAGCCCAATATAGACCCTGATATTGACGACGACGATGAGATTTTGACCATCGGATTTAATACCACGGCTGGCACTCGCAAGCATGGCGTTCATCATCCTATTTGGAGGCGCTGGGGCGACGTACAGCTAATGACTAATCAGGTTACTCCAGCGTATTTACAACTCAAAAATAAATACCAATGAACAAACAAGATGAACTTGGATTACTAGACCGTATCCAAGCACCTACACCAAAACTATTTAAGTCGATCCGCAACGTGGCCATTGTTGCCTCAGCCATTGCTTTGGCTTTGGTTCAATCCAAACAACAAGGGGTAGAGCTGCCAAGTATTGTAGACTTTTTAGCAAGTAAAATTGTTGTAGTGAGCGGTGCTATTGCGGGGCTTATTGCCCAGTTGACTGTGGACTATTCTAAATTACAAGAAAAGTAAACCTTGAAAAGGAGCACCCGAGGGTGCTCCTACATTGCTATGTTAGAAATTGAGTTGTCGAAAGAAAAGTTTTACATTCCTGAAAACTGGAGCGAAGTACCCATAAAACGTTTACCCAAACTACTGGAGTCAGTTTTTGTTGCTCAAGCTACACCCGAAACCTATCACCAAATTTTACGGTTGAGCCTTGGTATAAGTGAATCTACATGGGGACGCTTTTGCTATCATTATTTTAGAAAAGATTTGCCCGAAAATACCAGGGATAAAAACGCCGAAATTCTACACAATTTACTCATGATGGTGAGCTGGATGTGGACTGAAGAAATGACCACAAGGCCCTTTGATACGGTCAAGGTTGGTACTGAAGAATGGGTTTTGTTTGAGGAGAATTTGACCAGTATGAGTTTTGGGGAGCTGTCGGATGCCTATATACATTTGTTGGCTTTTACTAAGCAATTAATAGAAGGTGACGAACGACTCCATCATTTGATTGCTACCATTTGTCGACCACGAAAAGAGGGGGATTATACTCTGGACACCCATTGGAACGGCGATCATAGAATTCCGTACAATGCCCACGCTGTAAAAGAAATGTCCAAAAAAGTCGCCTTACTGCCTGAAGGAACAAAAGTGGCAATTATGGTGTATTTTGCTGGGTCTGTAAAGCAACTATTCGAGCAATACGACTTGATGGAAACAGGAGTGGAAAGTGTAGGCGAGGACGATTACCCTGGGCAGGGACTTATCAAGAATCAACATTTATTGGCAGAAAAGGGAATCTTTGGCAACCTAGACCAAACCAAACAAGCTAATATACACGATGTGTTTTTGTTTTTGGAAGAACACCGCAAAGACATGAAAGCACAGGCAGAAAATCAAAAAGCAGAATGACACCCACCCAACTACTCTGGAATTTCCTAAAGCCGATTTGTCAACAAGACGGGATTGAATACGTGGCCATGAGCGATGGCGACCGTATGGATAGATTTAGTGCGACCAGCGTGAGCCAAACGGTTTACCCTGGTGTTTTTGTGATGCGTCCACGGTATCGAGTAAGAGATACTACCAACGGCTTGATCATGCTCAATTACGAGCTGAAAATATATATTTTGGCCAAAGGTGATTTAAACGATTTTGAAAGTCAGGATTTAGCTTTTGACTTTTGTGAAGGTGTGGCCACCAATATTCTAAAGGAACTCAACCGTAAGTATCTGGAGGAAAAAACATGCTGGTTTGACTTAAACGACGCAGGTATGGACCCCGTAATGTATGTAACCCTCGACTCAGCGTGGGGTTATGAGCTTTCAATCCGTTTGGGTTTAGAATCTAATCAACTATTCTACTGATATGAAAAAACTTTTGTTTTATGCTATTACAGGCTTTTTGATGCCTCTTATACTGGTCTATTTCCTTTTTATGGATTTAATGAACCTACGCTTCAGAACTTCTACGGCATGGCTCAAACTACAAATGGTCTATGAGGATGCACAGAAAAAAGCTTTGCGAGAGGTCGCACCCCCTGCTAAACCCGAAATCAACGCTGAGACCATCCACAAAGAATTTATAAAGCTTCAGAAACGAATGGGGGGAGGCCCCACCCAACGTAAACAACTTTACAAATGGTAGATTCATTATTGACAGAAATTGGAGGGCGACCGATTGCCTTTATTCCGATGGAGTTTAGCAGAAATAGGCTGTTTCATACCATTGATGCGGCTAATCCTGATTTGACTTCACGAGCCAACCTTTCATATAGCTTAGAAATACAAGTACCGACTTTTCCGCAATCTCTGGTATTTGAACCACTACACCGAAGCGTAGGAAAAGAGCCACCCGTAACGGTATTTGGAAATACCAATTCCTTTGCTGGAGCAACGTTTGAATACAACCGCCGAAACGGTAAACTTGACGGCTTGCTGAGCTATCAGAAACCCAACTGGCAACAGCAAAAAATTACTTCGGTATTTACACAAACTACGCCTTTTAAGCTCAGGGAGCTAGTCGCTGGAGGTATTCCAATGGTAAATACTGATACCACCCTAACCAGATTCTGTATTAAAGCCGGATTGAACGATGAAGATTTTGCGATGTGGGGTGATACCTTTTGGAGTAAGTACCAGTTTGAGCAACGTCGGTTTTTGACATGGCAGCCCAATAACAAATTGATTGGCCGTGAGCAAGAGGAATACCTTTCGTTTTTGATGAACTTTTCGCCAAAGCCTTCCAAAGTATGCCTCAGAATTCAGAGCTATAAGCCTACGGGTACAAATACTTTTACGGCCAAAGAATTGGAGGTAGTTACTCAAAATTCGGTGGTGTTGTGTCCAGTAGGATGCAAAGCTTTGGGTTTAGACAACGACGTTTATCAATATGATGTTTGGTTGTCGGACGAGCAGAACCGACGATTTACGGAGGTTCGTACGTTTCAAATCGATAGCCGTTACCGAGCCAACGAGCGTTGTATATTGTTTTCTAACTCGTTGGGCGGTTTTGATACTATCAGATTGATAGGCAAAGCCACCGAAACACTGAAGGTATCACAAACCTACGCTCAGCGTAATAAATCCGTACAAGGGGTAGACTGGATGGAAATGGTGGTGGTTAATACAGAAGGTCAGCGTGAGTTAGTTATTTCAACAGGCTGGTTTGAGCGAGGTGCAAAAGACTATTTGAAGTATCTTGATGAGCTGATGTTGTCGGAGCAGGTGTATTTGATAACAGACAAGGGGCATTTGCCACTTAGAAAAAATACAAATGGCTTGGTGGATGTAGAAGACAATACCGACCTGATTTCGAGAAGTTTTAGTTTTACTTTTGACCGAACCGTCCAGAACTTTAGTGATGCACCATCGATAGGAGCAGTGCCACCACGGCCTACTACATGGGAGGGGGTAGATTTTACACATATACTTGATTCGTTTGGCAAACGTACAGGACGGATGAGGCCAACCCGAATCCGAAAAGTATATGCCGATGATAAAAGCCTATACAAGCCGCTGACTATTAAACCCAATATAGAAAGCGACCCCGATTATATTCCGTACTTGGTCAATCCAAGTATAGTACCAGGGTCGAGTCCATACCTCAATACGTCGATTGTTCGTCAAGGTACTTTGTTGCGTAACAATTGTGGCAATGGTAAAACAGGTGGTTATGCCACAATTACAATACCAGCAGGGCGTTATGGCTCGGAAGTATTAGGAGGGTCACAGCAGCTTGCTGAGCTAGAATATACTATGCTCGATACACAAGAATATGCCAACACCTTTGGCGAGTGTATCATCAATCCTTATGATTATGCCTATAATGTACCTGCCAATTATGCCCATTTTAGGCAAAGCGGCTTTGGCCAAAATGATGGTGTGTCGAAGGATAATCAAAACGGTGTGGGTAAGGGCAATATGTGGTTTTTGCAAGAACAAACAGGCCAAACCGACGTGTATGCTGTAGGGTCTTGGAGTATTAATTTACCAACTAATTATCTTACGGGTTTTGATTGGCGTATTATTTTGTACGGAACGAGTTTTGGACTAAAGGTATATGTAAACGGTATTTTGATTTATAACGTGGCACAAGTACCTACAGTAGACAATTGTGCTGATATTAGAATTCCTCATAATCAAATCCCTTCAGGGGCAAAGGTATATTTAGTGAAAATATGAGTTTAGCCATCAAAATCAATGGGCAATTGGTAGATATTAATACCCAATTGCCCACTACGATTGACCTTATCAATCCTCATTTGTTATACGATATTATTCCAGAAAGTACTATCAAACTTCCTGATATGCCTTATTCGCCAAGGAATCAGAGGGTGTTTGGTTATTGGGATGAGCCGACGGCTGGAGGTGCTGTTCCTGAGTATCTTTTTGAATATGTCTTTGGGGGCGAACTAATCAGAGAGGGGGTATTTGCCCTAAAAGAGGCCTCACAAAAGAACGGCTATATAGGCGATACTAAAGAGGAGTTTGCCAAGTTCTTTGGGGATTATCAAGACAAGCTTTTAACCGAAATTACGGAGTTTGGAAGCTTGCCATTTTCTACGGCTTCGATTACTTATGATGATGCCTACTGTTTACCAACGATTGTTAATACAACTTTTTACGCAGACAAAGGCCCCTCGATAGGGTATAGTGGTAAGGTGAATGATTATGCTGGAGGCCAGTACATAGGCTCACCACTGGTACCGATGTTTTTTGTAAAATGGGTTATTCAAAAGATTGCTCAAATAACCAACACTACTATTACAGGTGATTTTTTGGAGCATCCAGCCTACAGTAAGCTAATATTGTTTAATCTCCGAGCAATAGACGGTGCTACTACCGTCATGGTAAACCAGCATTTGCCAGAACTTACGGTGGAGCAATTCTTTCTTGAGCTTAGAAAGCTGCCCAACCTCAAGTTTAATTTTAACCCTGTACAAAAGTCTTTAGAAATCAATTTTTGGGAAGATGATTTGCAACAACCAGCCGTAGTGGACTGGAGCGACAAAGGATTAATTGGAGAAATTAAAGTACCAGAACCCAATACCAGAATACAATTAGGCTACAAATTAGACTCAGCCGATGCCCTAACCAAAGACAAACCTGTGGAGTTGAGCGATTATATAACGCCAGAATACAGCGGACAAATGTACAGTGGTATTGCCAAAGTTATATCAGAGTTTTCGACAACCTTGGTTAATTCAGAAACGGGTTTAGCTGAAGTACGCCAAGAAGGTGTAACCGAGCAATTTGCCCAGCTCACAAAAAAGGTATCTCCCAAATTATTATTTTGGCACGGATTCCAAGACGGATACCCCAAAGCTTTACCAAGTTGGGGTAATTATACCTTGTATTGGAATGGCCCAACGGGACTAAAAGTAAATCACTGGTCAGAGCTTGAGCAGATGCGAGCTAACCAATTTTACCTCAAGAAAGAGTTGATATTAAACGAAGTGGATTTGGCAAAACTAGACTTTTCAAAAAAGGTCTATTTGAATGGAGTAGAGTACCTAATAGCTCAGTTATCGGGTGAAATGCCGATAACTAAGCCGTTTAGTGGGTTGTTGATTTTCTATAAATAAAGTTAAAAGTTTCTACAAAAATGAAAAAAAAATTAAATGATTATGATGCGTTTATTGCCAAATTTCAGGTGAAAAAAACAACCGACGATTGTTATACTCCACCAGCAGTATATGAAATTGCTCTAAACTATGTTAGGGAAAAGTGTAACATAGATGGTCTGCAAATAATTAGACCGTTCTACCCAGGTGGAGATTTTGAAGCTGTGGATTATCCTGAAAATAGTGTGGTAGTAGATAATCCTCCCTTTTCAATCATTAGTAAAATAGTCAAATACTATACTGAAAAAAAAGTTAAATTTTTCTTGTTTGCTCCGCACATTACATTGTTCACATCTGATATAGATGTAACCTATATCGTAGTAGGTGCAGATGTTACCTACGAAAATGGTGCTATTGTGAAGACATCCTTCATCTCTAATCTGTTCAGCGATGAAAAAATAATCGGTGATGCAGATTTATTCAATAAACTGAAAAATTTAGAAAAAGTAGGCAAGGTGAGTTTGCCTAAATATAGCTACCCTGACAACGTTGTTACGGTAAGTAAAATAACAGCTATTGTAGAAAAGGGGTTTTCTATCGAAATTGGTAAAAAACACATAAAGCACTGTCGTGTTTTAGATTTTCAGAAGTCAGCCAAAAAAGCCATTTTTGGTTCTGGTTTTTTGGTGTCAGACCAAACAGCACGCCAAGTAGTAGCACACCAAGCAGCAACACAAAAACCAGTAGCACAAAAAGAAAAAGTAACATGGGAATTATCGTGTAGAGAGTTGGAAATTATAAAGACTTTAGGATAAAAATTAAAACTAAACAGAGCCTTAGCAAATTGCTAGGCTTTTCTTTTGTTCTTAATAGCTCAATTATCTGGCGAAATGCTGATAACCAAGCCGTTTAGTGTGTTGTTGGTGGGAGGATAGAAAAATGTTAACAAAAATATTGAATAAAACGAGTCAAATGTGACTGTGGTACAAATTTGTACCACAGCCTTGTCAATATTTTGTAAACTTTTGTGTATAATTGTGTGTAACATTTACAGATTTTTTTACGTTAGTTGTATAAAGGTTATTAAGTTAAAGATTTTAAACTAATTACAAGTTGAAGAGTGGAATGATTCTTTTAGATGTACTATAGTTTAATTATTCTTGTTAAAATAAAAATGAGTTTAAGGAGTTTGAACGTGACGTATTCATCATTCTTGAGATATATACCCAGAATAAATGGAATTGAAACTTCTTAAATTATTACACACACTCGACCGTCAAAAAAGACACTTAAAAATATGACAGCTCTTGAAAAACAAACTTTAAAGCATAGTTCAACAAAGTTTTCAGACAAACGTACTGAAGCCTTGGATGAGGCTTTGGATATATTTTTGGAGATTTTTGATGAATATGCCACAAAAAATGATTTATCGGATGTAGAAGTGGTAGTTATTAAAAAGCTTATTATGGATGCTTATCAAGAAAGAAAAGCTACGTATTTTCTTGAAAGTAGAATGGCTAATTTATCGGATTCTTTGGATAGAGCTTTTAAAAGAGTACTAGCTTCTACTTTTAACAGTGAAGAGAATGAGACTAATGTATTTTATTATAATAAACAACACCGTTTAGTAAGTAATGAGCAATATTGAAAAACCTTCTGAAAATGAGGAAAATAAGTTAAAAGCGGAAGTTGTGTCTCCACAAGTACCCAAACAAAATGTAAAGGCGATGTTTCAAGAACTTGAAATAATGGCTACGCAGAAAGGGAGTAAAAGTACTTTTGACCTTAGTAAACTTGACAAAGATCAGGTAGATAAGGTGCTGAATATGATGGCAGAAAGTGAGAAAAATGCTTTTACTTTTAGTTCAGAAAGGCTTGAAGCTATTAAAGAAATAGAACTAAAAAAAATAGACGCTTCTGTTATCAATCAAAAAACGTTTAGGTATGTTTTATTAGGAGTTTTGGTAGTACTGCCAATTATTACGATTTTGATACTATTTTTTAAAGAAACATTCTTTATACCTTGGCTAACTTTTCTGACAGGGATAGCGGGAGGCTTTGGTTTAAGTAAAGTAACCAAAGACGTGCTGAAACCACAGAGTACTAAAAATCCAATTGAAGAAGATTGAGTGTTGAACTCACCTACCAATGGCCTTGTAACAAAAAAGCCTCCGAATATTCGGAGGCTTTTTTGTTACAAGGCCCATTAAAATAGTTGAAATTTTGGTAATCTCCAATCGGGTGATTTCTAAACCTAAGCGGATAAAACTAAACAGAGCCTTAGCAAGTTGCTAGGCTTTTCTTTTGTCCTTCAGCTCCCCAAAAGTCTTTCAGAAATTAGAGCTTGTAAAGAACTACACTGATTATGAAAGACTCTATTCTCGAAAATCCAATCTTTGCTGAGATTCTAAAAAAATATGTCGATGAAGCTGAAAAGGTATTTCGTCGAGAGGTAAACGCTCAAGGTATTGTCTTGACGGGTGCTATGCTCAATAGTATTAAGGCTGGAGCTGTAGAACGAGGTAAAGACTATATCAAAGCTTCCGTTCATTATGATATGCTCTTGAGGCTAAAAGACCTTAAACAGCTCAATTTTGAGCGAATGCCTCCTTTGTCTCCATTTATCAAGTACGTCGAAAGAGTCGGCGTGAGTGCGTTTCCCTATATTCCAGGTTATCCCAAAGGTTTGACACCACGGAGCTATACCGCCACGGTCATTCGGATTGCTGAAGGAATGCGTCATGCTATTAAAAAAGAACCCAATGTTAAGCGTGGTTATCGAGGTGTCTATAATGACCCGCTCAAAAACGATATTCTACCCAAATTTTTTTATGAGCTACGTCGCCACGCTGGAGCTGGTGCAATACAGGATTTGACCATGAATTTTTCAAAATAGTATCTACTAAAAACGATCTACACCAATGGAATTTAAAGACACCGGAACCCTTGAGCTAAAGGGCCAAACTGGCGATTTGGACAAGAAGCTCAAGGATTTGAATGATAATGCTAAGGCGCTCAGAAAGACCATCAAGGAAATTGAAGAAAACGGCGGCAAAGGTTCTGAAAACTGGAAGAAGTACAAACAGGAATTGAAAGACACCCAACAGGAAGCCGAAAAGTTGAGCAAGTCGCTGAAGGGAATGGACATCAATAAAATGACCCTTCAGCAGCTAGAGCAACACACCAGAGCCCTCAATAAAGAAATCAAACAATTAGAGCCAGGAACTAAAGCTTTTATAGAAACCAGTAAAAGACTTGGAGAGGTTAAAGGTCGAATGGCTGAAGTAAAAGACCAAGTTAATGGTATTAAGAAAGGCGGTGAGGACTTAGCTAAGCCAGGTATTTGGGACAAGATTTCGGGCGGTGTCAATAAAGTCAATTTGGCTTTTAAGGCTATGATTGCTTTACAGATTATCCAATGGGCGGTTGATTTGGGGAAAGCAATTTTTGGGACAACTCAAAAACTAGAGAAATATGAAACTGTATTAAAGGTTGCTCTAGGCTCGCAAAAGTTGGCTAAGGAGTCGATGGCTGCTCTGAAAGATATTGCTGTAAAAACTCCGTTTTCATTAGATAATCTAACCGAAGCTTATGTAAAAATGGTGAACCGTGGGTTAAGGCCAACCCGTGAACAAATTATATCGATGGGTGATGTAGCCAGTGCTTTGGGTAAGCCATTTGAGCAATTAAATGAGGCTATTTTAGATGTTACAAATAGTAGAAGGTGGCAAGAATTAGGTATAAGTGTTAGGTCATCAGGAGATAAAATTATAGGCACTTGGAAAGGTCAAACGGTTACAATGGAGGCGACCGAAGAGGGAGCAATGAAAATGATAGCCGCATTTGGACAAATGAAGGGGGTTGTTGGAATGAATGCTGAAATGATGAATAAGCTTGAGGGCAAAACTTCCAACCTTGGAGATACCTTTATGCAATTGGCTGGAGCTGTAGGTGAGCAGCTCAAACCTGTGTTTTATGCCTTGTTGGGTATTATTATCAATGTTGCTAATTTCTTGTTAGAGCTGGCCCAGAACTCTGAGCCTGTGGTTACTGTCTTCAAATCGCTTTTTCAGCAAGTAACCAACCTATACGATAGTATGATGGGGCTGGTACAACAGATATTCCCTAACCTTAGCAAACAAACGGTTTCGGCTACTGGTGTAATGAAGGGGTTAGGTGTTGTATTTCAATCTTTACTTTTACCCGTTAGAGCTTCCTTTTTAGCTATCCAAGCCATGATTGAGTCATTGGGTGCTTTGATGTCGGGTGGTAAAGCTTTGGTCAAGTTTTTACAAGGTGATTTTGTGGGTGCTTCCAAAACCTGGGATGATGCCAAAAAGCAATTTAGCAATATGACCAAACATGCCAATGATAACTTTACCCAAATCAAAAAAGGGTTTAAAGATGCCTTGGTAGATACCCCCAAAAAACTAGAACCTGAAGCCGTTTTGGCAGCTGCTACCACCGAGGGTAAAAAGCAAACGGCTATGACCAAAGAGCAAGAAAAAGCCGCTGCTAAAAGGGAGAAGGAGGCCGAAAAGAAGCGTAAAAAAGAAGAGAGTGAGGAGAAAAAACACCTAGATGAAATAGCAAAAGCCAACGAAGAGGCCCTAAAGCGAATAGCTGAATATGAAGCCGAGACCAATATAAATTCGATTAGGGATGAACTAGCACGGGAAATTGCTAAAATAGATGAAAAAGCCCGGAAACGAAAAGCGGATAATGAAGCGTCGAAGGCTGATAAAGCTTTGAAAGAAAAGCTTGAGACGATTATAGAGAAAGAAGCTGAGGCCGAACGCCAAAAGGTACGGGATGAGTACAAAGCCAAAGAAGCCAAAAAGCAGGAAGAAGCGGCTCAAAAGCGGCTTGAAACCGAAAAGCTGGTACAGGAACAGGAGAAGAAAGCCGAAAGCTCTTTGCTCGATTGGAAGGAGGTACAGGCAGGTACCAATGCCAGAAAGCTGGTTGAAATTAGGAAAGAGAGGCTTGCACTGGAGTTGAAATACACTCAAGAAAAGTTGGATACCGAGCTTCAGATTGAAAAGAAAAAGGCTGAACGGGAAATAAGCGATACCGAGCTGAAAGAAGCGGCTTTGAAAGCTATTGAGGATAGATACCACAATGAAAAGAAGGCCCAAACCGCCAAATATACCCAAGATATTGCCAAGCTAGATAAGGAGCTGATTGATGGTAAGGTAAGTAAACAGAAGGCTTGGAGTAATGTATTTACGAATTTTCTGAAGGGGGATGTTACCAAGGCAGTAGAAGCGGCTGGCCAGATAGTACAAGGTGAGTTGACAGCTTGGCAAAAGCGACTCCAGAATAACCAAGAGAAGTTTCAGGCGGTAGGGCAAATGGCTATACAAGCCGCTAGCTTTTTGGCTGACCTAGAAAAAGCAAAAGCTGATAAGGCCATAGCCGAAGCCCTTAGAGAGCGAGACGAAAAGGTGGCAATTTTGCAACAGCAACTTGACCAAAATAGTGCCGACCTGAACAATGCTATAGACAAGGAACGTGCCGTAAAAGAGCAGCACACCAATGCTATCAAAGAGCTAAAAGATGCCGAAACCAGTAGAATCAAGGATTTAGAAAAGATTCTTCAAGATGATACGATGGATAAGGCTGACAAAATTAAGGCCCTGAAGGAAAATTACTCGGAGTCGTTTTTGGCCATGAAGGATGCCGAAACCGAACGAGTAAAACAACTAAAGGAAGAAGAAACCGAAAAGCTTCAGAACCTTGAGCAGACTTTGAATGAGCAAATTTGGGATTTGGAGTCGCAAATGAGAGTGGCCACCGACAAAGCCGAAAAGGAGGCTTTGGAGGAAAAAATCCGTAAAGCTAAGAAGGAGAAAGAGGAGAAAATGGATGCCGCCGAAAAGACCATGAAAGCGGCTATTAAAGCGGCAGAGGATGAAAGAGATGCCAAGATAAAAGCGGGTCAGCAACAGCTAAAGGAACGCTTGGAGGAGCTGGATGATGAAACCAAACAAGACAAGGCCTTATCGAAAGAGCGTATTGGGCAGGCCAAGCAGGAGATGGATGATAAAATCAAGGCTGCCGAAAAAGAGAAAGCGGAAAAAGTAAAGGCGGCGACTGATGAGAAAAACCGACAAATCAAAATCAAAAAAGATTTGGAGGCGGCTATTAAAGCCGAAAACGAAAGAGCCAGACAAATCGAGAAACAGGAAAAGCTAAAGGCGTGGGAGGCTCAGAAAAAGGCTGATATGGCTAGTGCCATTATTACAGGAGCATTGGCGACATTGAAGGCGTTGGCCTCTGGCTTTTGGCCTGTCAACCTGGTGTTTGCTGCTATGTCGGCAGTGATGACGGGTATTCAAGTAGCAAAGATTAGCTCGCAACCAAAGCCACAGTTTCATTATGGTTTTACGCCTCAAGGTAGCAAACATGAAAAGACCTACGGGAAAGGGGGGATTGCTTTGGTAGATAATAAAACAGGTAAGGAGCTGGGCGAAATGGAAGGAGGTGAGGCTATCGTGAATGCTGACCAAACGGAAATCAACCAGCCAATTATTAAGCAGATGCACGAGAATGCCAAGCGTGGTATCAAAAAACCTGTTTGGCAAACCATGAATATTATGGGTGAAGGGGGCAGACCTTTGGCATTTAGAAACGGAATCCCATCATTGAACAGCGGACGAATGTACCAATATGGTACGATTTTGAAACGATATAACGACGGTTCGGATGGTTCATTTACGGCTGACTCACAAAAGGTGAGTGAGTCGGAGGCAGATGTAGAAAAAGCCAAACAGCTGGGCGACGAACAAATCAAATTGCTAAGAGAGCAAAACGAGGCACTCAAGAAAATTGTACAGTTGGGTGAAAACGGGGTTTACTTGAGCAATGAGATTAGAATGGCTGTAAACCAAAACGTTGGAGCAACCCGTAGTGTAGAAACGGCCATACGCCAAACCAATGTATCTAACAAAATGGATACCCTGATTGGGATGATTTCTAACCTAAACGCTCGTACAAAATAAAAAGTGATTGGTCTATTTGAACAAAGGTCTTTATATTTGAAATAGTTTTTATGCACTCATAACTCCACAACTTGTATGATTAAGAAAGTCGAATTTGCAGTGCCGCCACATCTTAAAAAATTCATTGAAGGTACCTATTTAACAACAGAAAAAGGATATGTCAAAATTGGAAAACGTAGTGAGCTTGGCCGTTTGATTCAGTTTGTTCAAAAAGTAGACCCCTATCCGAAGCGGTATAAATTGCCAGACAATGCCTCTATTATAAAGATTCAGTACTATGACGAAAGTTATTCTACGTATTTTCCAGTAGAAAAAACAAAGGAGCTATGTGAGTTGATTGATGCCGAGTTTCGGAGGGAACTGATATGCGAAGTTAGGAGCGTACACGAGTATAGCCGAGCCGTTGATTATACGCCATTTGTACGCCGCTTTCTTGACCGCTATGGCATTATACCCGATGTAGATATAGAAATGGAAACAGCTAGAAAGATTTATAGGGACTATTTGGCCAAGATTTCGAGAAATTTTCATAAAAACTTTTAGGTGTTTTGTCCGCTGTGAAGGCGATTTGTCCGAGTTTTCGGGGTTTTGTCCGTAAATAGGGTATTTTGTCCGACACTCAAATAAGCAAAAACCGCTTAGAATAGATATTCTAGGCGGTTTTTGCTTTTAATAAGGTGTTAAAAAGCCACATTTTCCGTCCGATGTATTGTGGGTTTTGGCTGGTAGTTTTGAGCATGAATACAGTAGAAAAGTTTGGTCATAGTAAGTCTTCGATAGGATATGTAACGCACCTGATACTAATAGAATGTAAGCGAGTTACATCGATAGACAACGCAGAGGTAAATATGCTAGATGGTTCTGTGATTACGCTATTTGAGTTTTTACAAAAAAATGCTGTATGGGACGAAGTTCAGCAACAAGATGATACCTCTGGCGACTACTATACCGTAACCCTTACTTGTCAAATCAAAAGCGTAACCGAAGAACTCCTAACGTGGCTTTATGCCAATCAGCAACGACGTTTTATAAGTTTCTGGCGTGAAGCCGATGCCAATACCTGGTACAACGGAAACCCTGAAAACGGGTTTGGGTATCAATATAGCCGTTTGGCCACCGACAGAAAAACCATAGAACTAAGCCTAAAGGGTAGATTTACCAAACCAAGCTTTTCACTCAACCCCTCATTTATTTCTTCAATATTGACACAATACAAATCGCAAACATTCTAATATGGCACAAATACTAAAAGTAAAGCCTGAATATGTAAATAAAGTACAGGTTCATGTAAATGGTAAGTTGACGTTGCTCAATAATGATTTAACGCAGGAGCAATTATTGGCATTTTTCCTAAAGGCAGAGTTTAGGGAGTACATTGATATAACCTATACAAATATAGCAGACAGTTTTCCTGAAAGCTTTGAGATAGACCCTAACCTTTTTCATGCCTACGATTCGGGAGAGGTGACACATGACCCTGCCAAAACCAACTATACAGCCAATACTGTAGGTAAACACCTCAACGAAACTAGGGGCAAAATAGACGCTTTTGATGGGGCTTTTGTACGACCTAGTACAAGACCAAGCTTTTTCTTGGACTTTTCAAACTCTCGTTTTATTGACCCTAAAATTGCTTTTTATCGTAATAGCCCAGCAACTTATATTGACAAGAATGGGGTAATGAGAGAGGCAAAGGCTAATCAACCCAGATTTACACACGACCCACTAACTTTGGAGTGTTTGGGTTTTTTGCCAGAAGAGTTTAGACAAAATTTAATTCCTAATAGTATGAATATCGACTTATGGGATAAAAATAATGCTATCTATAATGGACCTTCTAAGCTTTTGGGATGGCCTAGCCACTCTTTTACACTTACAAGCGATATTTCTTCATTTGTTCGTACTTCTATAGCGGTAGTTCCTGGAACTACCTATACTTACCATTACCTTTCATCACTCAATACAGCATCTGCTATTAGACTCTCTTCTTCCAATAGGTCGATTGCGGCTACTACGGAGTTTCTTACCAATGGTGTATGGTTACACTCATTTAGATTTACCCCTGTAGCCGGAGAAACCTCTGTAGCTCTTTATATTGGCAAAATTGATGCTAATGGTAGTGCTTTTAATGTTACTGCACCACAATTAGAAATAGGCTTAGATTATACAAGTTTTATCCCTACCACGAATGGCGTAAAGGCTAGAGAGAAAGATGTTTGTGGACTATTGGGAACGGCTTTTTCAGATTTCTTCCCGTCTTTGAAAAAAGGTACTATTGTTGTAGCGGCTAGAAGGTCAAAAGCGGTTTGGGGGCAATATATATCTTTGTCTGGCCCAACTACTTCCAATGGTATTAATTTAATTGAGGCAGTGTCCAACAGTGGTGCTAATGTAGCCTTTGCTTCGTTTGCGGTTAAAGTTGATGGAACATCGGTAGCTAATGCAAACTCTCAGGCTTTACCCAATGACTTTATTATGGGGTTGGCCTTCGATACAAATAATACTATTGGTGCCATCGACGGTACATTAGGTGCAAGGGATATTCAGTGTGAAATACCATTCTTTGATAAGATATATTTTGGAGGGGTTACTCCACCGAATACTCCAATCAAGTACATCGCTATCTGGAATACACTATTGACAGATAACGAGCTGATTAACGTTACCAAAAAAGGAATTGCAGGAAGACAATCGTCGGGACTACCTTCAAATTCAGATTTGGGGAGTGGTGCTTATGTAAGTCCATACGCTATTATGAGGTCAAAAACACGCCAAGAGTTTTCTGTTGATTGTAGTGGAGCTAACGTTACTCGTAATGTAAGACGTGACTACGATTTTACTTTTGAAATTGTCGACAGCTCAGGCTGTACTATTGTAGCTCAGCCAGCCTCTAGCTGTACCGCTGGGACAGACAACCCCTTGACTTTTTCGGGGCCTGTAGGCAAAACCCTCACCTACGCCATTACGCCAATTTACGAATATTAATTTTAACACCAGGGTACAATCAAACCATTGTACCCTTTACACTTTTTTATTATGAAAATCGCAACACTCAACATTACCACACCCTACAAAGTAACCGTGATTCCTACCCAAATGCGTTTTTCGCTCAAACGTGATTTGTTTGAACAAGACGGGGCAAAACTTTGTGAGATTCAATACGAGATTTTGGCAGGGAAGTATATTCAAATGGTGCCAAAGTTAGATGACAATGGGCAGCCTGTTTTAAAATCAGGGAAACCCGTTTTGGAGGAAAATATCGTTGATTTTACCTCTCCAGTAATTTACCATACCGATAGCAAGGTGATTCCGTTTGAGCTGTATTTGTTGATTGAAGCTTATCGAGCCAATAATTTAGCAAGTAGTTTAGAGCTTATCAACCAAGCTTTGCAAGGGTTTAATTTTGAAGGTAGTCTTGCCAACTTCAAGCTTGCAGTAACGAATGTACAATAAGATTGTAGTGATGTATCGAGAAGCTCCCAGCGACAAAGCTGATTGGTGGGAGCTTTATGAGCCGTTTGAAGAAACACTTTCAGACGGCTCTGTTATTTTGGTACCGGCTGGGTATGTTACTGATTTTGCAAGTGTGCCAATGTTGCTCTGGTCGTTTTTCCCACCTATAGGCAAATATAATCGAGCAGCCTTGGTACATGACTATTTGTATGATTTGCAGTACAAGCAAAAAGAACTAGGAGAACAAGCCGCTAGGAAGTTTGCCGATGAACAGTTTTTGTACTTGGCCAATGCAATAAATCCACAGGCATCAATACGTCATTATATCATGTATTGGATGGTGAGAGTCTTTGGCGTTTATGCCTGGCGGGCCAAAAAATAGTATGTCTGGTTTTATCTAAGGGGCTTTTAGTCCTTTATATAGTATTATATGGCCATGATATTCGTAAAAATTTTTACGAACATCATGGCCGAAATTTTTCACGAGCATATCTGGAACGTCGCTGAGTCGCATATTGGCATTACGATGCACAAACTACAGACTACAGCAGCACCAACTTTTTTTGAAACGTTACCCAACGCAAAGCTACACGAAGCGTTTAAGACGAAGCTTATTAGTACCGATACCGCTAGGTATTTGAATAACTATTACACCAATCTTTATTCTGCTAGTAGTGATATTTTGGTTTTGCCAATTGTGGGCGAAATGTCACGATATTCTTATTGGTCTTTGGGAATGGAGGAGCTGGCCAAGTTGCTAGACGTAGCCAGAGCCGACGACAAGTATAAGGGGGCAGTTCTGAAAATTTCGACACCAGGGGGTACAGCTGATGGCTGTTCGATGTTAGCCGATGCCGTGACCAATTTCCGCAAGTCGAAACCTGTAGTAACCTCTACCAACCGTTGTTTGTCAGCGGGCTATTTTATCGCCTCTCAAGGCGATGAAATCGTCGTTGAGGATAGTGCCATGAGTAGTGTTGGGTCTATTAGTTCACTGTTTATATATGAAAATTACTCCAGACAACTACAAATGCAAGGGGTTGATGTCGAAATGATTCGAGCTCAAGGTGGAGAAAATAAGGCAAAGATTAACCCTTATGAACCATTGACAGAAGAGACCAGAGGATATTTACAAGCACAAACCAACGCGGCACGCAAGGAATTTGTAGGCTATGTAAAACGTGGTAGAGTCGGGAAAATCAAGAGTGAGGACGTTTTTTCAGGCAACGTTTACGGAGCAAAGGACGCCATTACTTTGGGTTTAGCTGATAGAATAGGAGATTTTAACTCAGCCATTAAGCGCTGCCAACAGTTGGCCCACGCTTAATGTTGGTTTTTAGTTTTGCACACTTTTAATACTATACGATAATGTCAAAAAGTACCTTACCGGCAAAAGATTGGCTATTGCAAGTCTTGCCAAAATCATTTAAAAATATTTCGGAGGTGGTTTCTGCTGAGCATTTAGCAGAGTTTTCAAACGAAATGACCGAGTTGAAACAGCGACTCGATGCCCAACAAGAAGGAAACACCAAACTAAAAGAGGACTTCGAAGCTGAAAAAATCAAGGCTCAGGAGCTGCAGCAAAAAGTAACAGCCTTGGAAGGGGACAAAACGTCGCTAAATACCAAGCTTACTGAAGCCGAAAAAGACCGTGATACTTACAAAGAGTTTTATGATCAAAAGTCTCAAAATGGTCAAAAGCTTCCTAAAAGTGATGCCTCTAACAAAGAGACTGAAGCAAAGTTGGCAGCTGACCACCCGATGAGCATTCTTTTGAGCAGAGCACAATAGTACTTGAGCAAAGTCTAGTAAAAATCTACACTGGGACAAACCCGTTTAAAATTAAAGTTCACCATTAAATTAAGGTAACTATGCCTATTACAAGTTCAATCAATCCCAATTTCGACTCTCTACCAGACGAATTGGAAAACCTCATTTCTGGCAATCCTATCATTGTAAATGAATCGGTAATGGATGGCTTTGGAAAGATTCGTAAGGATTTTAATGTTGAGGTCACCGACGCCAAAACGCCTATCTTTTCAGTTGTCGCTAAGGACGCCAACAAGCCAGCTTCAGACGATTTTAATCCCACAGCTGATGCCGTAAAAATCAATGCCAAACTACCCAACTTCTTTGATATTGATATTGACTTGGCTTTGAAGCGTTCCGACGTTTTAAAGATTTTTAGAAGCTACGAGCGTCTGATCACTACGGGAAACATGACCAAAGAGCAGGTTTTGGCCATGCCTTGGGAATTATTTTTTGTCAATACTGTACTCCAGAAGTCAGGCGAAGGTTTAGCGCTCTATGGTACTTACAGAGGGGTATTTAATCAGTCAGGATTTGGCTCTATGAGTTCAATTGATGGTTTGATTAAAAAGTTTACTGCTGGTCGTGGTACTGGAGGTGATATTCCGAGTGCTAACGTTGTGACCTCAGCGGCAACACCGTTGACAGACCAAAATATTTATGATGAGGTAAAAGCTATCTGTGCTTTGACCGACTCAAATCCAGCTTTGGCAGCCAAACCACTCAAGTTTAAAATTTCGCCATCAAACAAACGTAAATATGATACCAACCGACGTGCCAAGTTCCCAAATCACGTAGGGCCAAACGAAACAGCGAAAACGGTAGATGATTACGACAATATCACATTTGATGTTGATCCAGCTTTGGCAGCAAGTAACTTGATGTTTATTTCTCCTGATTTGTTTTTCTTGACAAATGAGGACGTAAGTAAATACCGTGTGAAAATGAAAGAATACACGAAACACTGGGAGCTTAACATTTTGTACTCGGCTTGTGTTGAGTACGGCTTGGGTAGCGAGTGGTTTGGTAACAACCGATTGTAATTAGTTTGATTAAAATACACCTTTAATTGGGCTTCGGCCCTAATATCTTTTTATGAATAAGTTTCTAAAAATGGCAATGGTACTTCTTAGCTTTTTTGCTGGAGTATCCATGTATGCCTACACAGGCAATCCCATTGTTTCGGGTTTGAGTATGATGTCGACCAGTGCAGGTTTACAAATGCTAACGGGTCAATATTTAGAGTTTCCCACTGGTGCATTTACAGTGCCTTTGGTTGGTCTCAAGCGTAAAACTCAAAATCCACAGCTCGGTGGCTCAAAGCGATTGTATGTAATTCTGACAGAAGATTTACTCAATGAGTTTGTGGATTATAACCTCATTTTATCAACTGGTCAGTTTGCTGGAGCTATTCCATTGGCACCAGGGAAAATGGCGGTCGAGATTGAAGCATGGTACGATACCTTGAAATGGGATGGTGAAATGAAAACAGGTGGTGGCTTTACGCAAGGTGTCGAGTTTGACGTGTTAGGCTTCGATAAAGACATTGCCAAAGCAATGGCGCTTTTGTATGAAACACCTGTAAACTTGATTGTTCAGGGTAACGACAATAGTTTGTACTATTTTGGTGACAAGTACATTCCATTTATGTTCGATGCCAAAATTACGAACCCACCAAAAGGAACGGAGCGTAAGCGTGTAACCTTTACGGCCAAAAATGATGGATACTCTCACCCGATTGTACCATTGGCCAATACGGTTACTTTCGCTGTACAAGCGCTATCCTAATTTCTAAATCTGGAGTGACAAACTCTAATTGTCACTCTTTTCTTTTCCTATCTATGGCACTCCAAAAATATAAAATTACCGATAAACAAAGCGCTGCCACTAATCACGTTTTTGTACTGGGCCAAACCAAATACATCAACGATAACCTCAGCGATGAGGAAGCGGCTGTTTTGTTTGAAAACGGAAACTCTTTTATTGCGCTTAACGAAAACTACGTTGAGCCTGAAGTAAAAGGTACTCCGTCTTTATTAGAACTTTTAACCCCGAAACACTAACATGAATATGGAAAGACTATTTGCTGATTTTCAATTGGCAGAAATGGAGCATAACGCTCAAAAAACGGAAGTGTCGCTTGAGAAATACGAAACAGCCAAATTTGCTTATGAAAGAGCTATTGAAAAATCGAAAGAGCTAGCGCCGAAAAAGCAAACAGAAAAGCCAGCTCCTGCCAATACCAAGACAGCAGCTCCAGCGAACAGTACTTCCAAAACTGAAGCACCTGTGGTGACGCCACCAGCTCCAGCAACAGAAGAAGAAAAAAAAACGGAGTAGAGTCAAACGAGACTGATCATAGCAGTGAAAAGCTAGAGCGGCTCATGATGCAGGCGGAAAGTTTGCATCGTGAAGCCGCTTTTTTGTCTAACAAGCTCCACACTTTCGACGATAGTGACGTAGATGGAGTAAAGCCTATTATTGACCAGATTAGAGAAAAACGTACAGCCTGGAAAGAATGTAGATTGACAATAGCCTATTTCGAGCGTTTTGGAAAACTGCCTAGTGAAGAGCGTCAAGCACAACAAAAACTTAACCCACAACGAGAGGCAGAGTTACGCTATGAGCTGGGCTTGATAAACACTGCTATTTGGAAGTTTGAGCAAAAAATGAAAGAAAAGCCCGAAAGTAGCCGATTTAATGAATGGACTGAAAAACTAGCAAAAAGCAACTTGAGAAAAAAAGAAATCACAGAAGAATTACTACGCCTTAAATATGAGACAGCATAATAAATACCTGGATAAAGTCTACGAAGAAATGAGCGTGTTTCGGGAACATTTGCTCACTGGTCGAGAGCTGACCTCGACTCAGCAAGAAACCTTTGAAAAGATTAGTGTAGCCCGTGGGTGGCTCAAAGATGGATACTCCGATACTGAAGTAATCCAGTGCTTGAAAAATGACCCAATTGTAAAAGTACAAGACCGTAGAGCAAGGGAAATTTTGGCGATGGCCTACGAGACTTTTGCAGAGCTCCGTCAATTACGAAATAAGGAAGGTATAAAGTTTATGTATGCTGAGCTATTTCGTGAAGCGGCGTATAAAGCTAAACAAGAACTTGATTGGGACGCATATATGAAGCTTATGAAGGAAGCCGCTAAAATTGACGGCGCTTATGACGAAATCAAATCCAATATGGATGAGAAAAAACGACCAACCAAAATCGTAATCAAAAGAGTTGAGGTAAATAATAATTACAGTACTACACCAAAAGTTGAAGACACCAATTATGAACTCATTGGAACAAATACAGAACATCCAAGTGAATGATAAGCAAGCCGACTTTCTGGAAACAGTCATGTTTAACCTATCCAGCGACGGGGTAAAAGTTGCTGGTATAGTAGGAGGGATTGGATCTGGAAAGTCTGTTACTTTGGCGGATTTGTTAATGGTTATGAAAGAAGAGTTGCCCAGGGCAAAAGGGCAATTTGCTTGTATTACCATTACTCAAGCAAAACGTTCTTTGATGCCAGGCTTAAAGGCAACGTGGGGTGACGAAAATAGATGGAATTGTAAAGCTTACAATTGGGAAACGGGTCACGGCGAATATGTACTTTGGCGTGAACCTCCCAAATCGTTTGATAGACCCTATCAAGAACCCGACGACTGGAGTAACTGCATAAGTTTTCCGAATGGTTTTGTAGTGGAGCTTTGTGCCTACAAATTGACACCTGATATACACCGGGGGCGAAATGACGATTTTGTTTTGTTGGATGAGGGCCTATTGTTCAAACGTGAATGGCTTAAAATCCTTCAGGGTAGAATCAGAGCCAATAAAGGGAAATACCACTCCAATTTACACTGGGGATTTTATTTCTTTTCGTCGCCACCTTATGGTACAAGTGGGGATTGGATGTTTGACTATGAGGAATTGGCGAAAAAATTTCCTGAGAAATATTATTTCTGCCATATCAAGACCAAGGATAACCAGGCGTTTTTACCACCCGATTTTATAGACAACTTAAAAGAGACTTTGACGGATATTGAGTTTGATGTAGAGGTAGAAGGAAACAGACTGGGCAAAACTCCAAAGACGTTTTATCCTGCCTTTAATTTACATACCCATTGCCCGGAGGAGCTGGAGTATTATCAACCCACTAAACCCTTGGAATTGTCGGTCGATTTCAATGCCCACTTTACGAGCTGCACTATATGGCAGCCAGAAGGGTGGGAGTTACGAGAAATAGCCGATGCCTTCGTAAAGACCCCAAAGAACAACATGACCATGGCCGAGACCTTGGCTCATAAGGTAGTAGAGCAGTACGAGAAGCACCCTAAAAAGGTAGTGTATATTACAGGGGATAGAAATGGGGGTAGTAAATCAGCCGGTACCAAAATGCGTGACGGGAAATGGCTTACATTATTTGAGCTCTTTTCTGAAGTGTTTTCAGAGGCTGGTTGGGAGGTATATTTGCATCCCCTAACTTTTAATTTAGAGGGTAAAGAAAAACATTTTCTGATACATGAAATTCTTTCTGAGAAAAAGCCTGATGAATATAAGCTTAGAATTAATCCACGTGGGGCTAAGTCAACGATACGTTCTATAGAGATGACTCCTATCAATGAGGACTATAGCAAGAACAAGGACAGTGAGACCAAGCCCAGCGTGCCACAGGAGCAAGCCACGCACCTATCGGATACCGTTGACTACTACATAACGTACAAGCGCAACCAAGGTATGGGTCACCTGCCTATGGGCTTTGAGATTGACTTCATGTAGCTTTCAGATATTCGCCACAACCAAAAGTGGAAATTTCCACCACGGCAAAGGGCGGGCTTTGGATTGTGATATTACCTCAGTTATTAAGTTATTTTTAGTAGCATCTTTTTGTTTTTCAGGTGATTAGATGTTGATTGTTATTTTAAAATAGTGCAATTTTTTTAAGGCTATATTTTTTTATTAAAAAGGTGATAATTTTATAAAAGCTAAAAAGTTTATTTATGAAAAATAAAAATCGGTTCAACATCGTTTTGACCATCCTTGTCACTATTACAGTTGCGTATTTTATAGTACTATTATATGGATTTAATATTATATCTTTTGATGAAAAGGGAGTACTAATATCTCATCATAATTTCAAGTTAAATGAATCTTTTAAAGATTCTGGAACGACAGGAGATACAATAGGTGGAATTTTTGGGCCAATAATTTCAATAATCGCTTCTATACTTACTTATTGGGCTTTTATGGAACAGGTTGAAGCTAATAACAAGCAATTTGATGAAATTAATAGGATAAAGTATAATGAAAGATTTGACCTGTTACTATCTATTTACAGAGATAATGTTCAAAAGGTTGAGTCTGAAAGAAGTTTTCAAGATATTTTTGATGAGTTCAAGTTCATTTATTTGGTAATACTTGAGAAGGTGAATTCTGATATTTCCGTGAGAAGATTAGAAAGTACAAGTCAACAAGAAAAAATTGATTTGAAAATTAATTATGATGATATTGTAAACATTTCTTTTGCAGTACTAATTTTTGGGTTAGACTCAGCGTATGATAAAGAAAATAAAACCTTAAAAGTCAGAACTAGCAGTACAGATACAGATATTGTCACAGCCTATTTAAAAGGTCTAGAAAGACTAAATGAACTAATAACATTGAAAGCTAATAATTTTTCAGTAGAATCAGTAACCTACAATTGTGAATATCAATACAGGCAAAAAAAACATGAATTGAAAGTAACCGATAAATCTTTCAAAGGATGTAGACGGGATTTAGAAAATTATTTTAAAAATTTAGACATATTTCTTGATTATATATGTTCTCATTTCGATGAATCTGTTGATGAAAAAGAAATAAATAATTTTGGAACTAGTATTGCCATATTGGAGTCTCAGTTGACTTTGCACGAACTTTTGTTATTATACTTTTATGGTAGAAGTATTATTTCAGATACATTCGGTAATCTTTTTTTAGAAAGTAACTTAATCTTTAGCACACCTCTAAAGATGATTGATTTTATCGATACTTTTTCGTACAAAGGTGTACACATTGATACAAGAAGGAGTAGTAGATATACATATTTGTTTAAATCATAATAGTAAAGTCCAAGGGCTATACCTTTGGACTTTACTATTTTTACTACCTCTCCATCTCCAAAATCACTCGGCGCTCGTCGGCTTTACCGTATGCCTCAAGTGATCGGTCGGATTTGAGACCTAGTAAAACCTTGACAGCTTCTTTACTCCATCCTTTTACGTTGAGTAACCAGTCTGTTAAGGTTTTTCTACCAGCTTTTACCGACAGCTCTCCATGAAAGTCCAGCTCGGCCGCGATGAGTTTTAGCCAACTATTCATCTTTTGATTTGATTTTATTGGTAGATTCTCCCAGCCTCCATACTTAGTTATTATGTCATCTACTTCTTTGAAAAATGGTACTTTTGCTACCACTTTGGTTTTGATACGTTCCCAGAAAATCCAGTTTTTGCCGTTTATTCCTTTTACAATTGCTTTTTGGTACTCCTTTTTTATGGCGCATAAATCTTGATAATGAAACCCTGTTCTACAATAAACGATAAAAACGTCGGCAACTTCCTGAGCTGCTTTGTTTTTGAATTTGTGGGTTCGTAACTTCTCAAACTGTTCATTAGTAAGATAAACTAATGGCTTTTGCCTGTCCATCGGAATACGATAACCATTCAGATTGTCACATGGGGACAATTTGTGTAGTACTGCCCATTTTATGTATTGCTTAATAGTTTGGGAGTGTTTTCTAACCGTTGCTTCTGCAAATTTTTCATTTGTCTGCAAGAACTTTCGGTACTCAAGGAGGTCGGATAATTCAAAATCTTGTAGATACATAAGGTGTTTTTTCTTGAGTATAAGAAATTTCAATATTTTGTCCCTTACGTTATTATAGGTTTTATAAGTTCCAACAGATCGTTTTGGGTCTGACTTAACATCTAGTAGCCACTTATCAAAACCCTGAATAAATGTTATTTCGTCTTGATTCTCATAAGCAAATTTGATTTGTTGGGCTGTAAATGGCTTTTTTTTTCGGAGGTAGTCATTGTAAATGGCTGTTAAGTCCATGACTTTGCTCAAAAGCTGTTCATTTTTAAATGTGTAATGAGGGTCGGTACGCTTGACGCATTTTTTTTCAGCATCCCAGTCGTCGTTATGGACTAAAATATTTGTAGAGCCGAGCTCTGCTCGTTGTCCATCCACTGTGATTCTAAGGTAGATTTTTGCAAAAGAGGGGTTTGAACATTTGTGTTTCCAGAAAAGAATCTCCATTCTTTTTGATTGTTTTTTTTCATTGTGTAAAATATTTAAAAGTTCGTTGGCGTACTTTCAAATATTTATCCATAAATGAAGAAAATAGGGGTTATCAACAGAAGAAGTGTGCTTATTAACAAATACAAAAAAATGTACTGCCACCTCATGTTTAGAACTGCTATCTCGACTGCCACCTTGACACAATGAAATGAATGAAAAGAAATAAACGTAGGGAAAAAGAAAAAGCCTGTCTTGTGGACAGGCTTTCGGTAAGTAGGGATGGTTAATTTATTTTAACCTTGGTAGAGAGCGAGGGATTCGAACCCCCGGACCTGTTACAGTCAACAGTTTTCAAGACTGCCGCAATCGACCACTCTGCCAGCTCTCTGTGTTTTTTGATGGTGCAAAATTAGTGTTTTGAGCAATACAATGCAAATTTTTTAACGTTATTATTTGAAATAAAATTTTGTTAAATAGCTTTTTTTGCGGTAATAGTAGCTTTATCTATTTGGCATTCAGTTTTTTACTGGGATGTTTAAAAGCGGTTTTTTTTGAAAAAATAATCAAAATTTGAACTATTCGGCTTGTTTGTGAAAAAAATAAAACATAAATCGGAAGGAGGCATGGCAGAAAATATGGCTTTGTCGATACAAGTATAGCAGTGAAATTGCTTTTACAACCGAATAGTAAATATGCTGGCTAATAGAAAAAGACTTATTGTGCAATAATTATCCTGAAACCTCTTATTCATGGAAATATAAAATATTGCTTTGTGGAATGCCGTAATGTATCGAACAAAATTTTGGGCAAATTGGGGTTTTATCCTTAGTTTATTCAAGATAAAGTTTAACTTTGGTATAGGTCAATTATGTCAACAGTTTAGTAAGGTCAATATAAAAGTGATAAATAAATACCAGAACATATATACGGTTATCGCAAGTTTTATTGAAATCACTGAAGAGGAATGGGCGAGCTATTCGTCGATGTTTCGTTTGAAAGAAATTGAGAAAAAAACGATTGTTCTTCATGAGGGCAATATTTGCAAAGAAGTGTTTTTTGTGAATAAAGGCTTGTTGCGTATTTATTTTATAGACAAAAACGGAGAAGAAAAAACCTTCCATTTTGCCCCCAAAGATACTTTTGCTACCGACTATGAAAGCCTATTGAAGCAAATCCCGTCCAACTACTCTATTCAGGCACTAGAAGACACCCAAGTAGTGTGTATGTCGCTCGACATGATATTGTGGGGTTATCAGCATTTGCGATATGGTGAAAAACTAGGGAGAATCCTTGCCGAAAATTATTTCTTTTTGCTAAGCAACAAAATCCAGTCGATTTATACCCAAACACCCCTTGAGCGGTATAACAATCTTACCCGAATATTTCCTGATATTTTTAGGCGTGTGCCTCAGCATTATATTGCCTCATATCTGAATATAACGCCTGTACATTTGAGTAGGTTGAAAAATACAGACAAATAGCTCAAAACTATTAACAAATGTTATTGTAGGGTATTTTTTAAGTGCATAGCTTTCGCTATCAATCAATAGAAATGTATGGCAACATTAGCAGGCAAAATAGCCCTAGTAACAGGTGGGGCAAATGGTATCGGTAAAATCATGACTCGGTTGCTATTAGAGCGTAAAGCAATCGTTATTATTTGGGATATGAATCAGGAGAAAATCGACGAGACACTCGCCGAGTTTTCGGCCAAAGGAACTATCTGGGGCTACAAAGTTGATGTTTCGGATATTCTACAGATACACCAAGCGGCTCGGAAAGTAAAACAGCAAGTTGGGCTGGTTGACGTATTAATCAACAATGCGGGGATTGTGGTAGGAAAGTTTTTTCATGAACACAATCCCAACGACATACTGAAAACCATGGAAATAAATGCCAATGCTCCTATGCTTATTACCAACGAGTTTTTGGAAGATATGATGCTACAAAACTCAGGACATATTTGTAATATTGCCTCTTCGGGAGGGCTTATTTCCAATCCTAAAATGTCTGTTTATGCCGCCAGTAAATGGTCGGTAATTGGCTGGTCGGATAGCCTACGCCTTGAAATGCAACAACTTGATAAGAATGTCAAAGTAACTACGATTATGCCTTACTATATCAACACAGGGATGTTTGATGGGGTACAATCCAGCATTCCTATTCTTGAGCCAGAGGCCGCCGCACTTACCATTATCAAAGCCATCGAGAAAGATAAAATAATGGTAACTATTCCTGGATATATCTATAGGCTGACCCGAATGGCTCAGGGAGTACTGTCTATCAGGGTATTCGATTGGATTATGGGAAGTGTGTTGCATATTTATAAAACAATGGAACATTTCAAAGGTCATAAAAAGTAACCCAGTATAAGAAATGGAAACTACCAACGAAGCAACAATTGTGGCACTTTTAGCAAAGCAAAAGGCATATTTTGCTACCCATCAAACCAAGCATATCGATTTTAGGTTGGCACAATTACAAAAACTTAAACAAGTAATTGTTGAATATCAGGAAAAGATAGAAAAAGCCCTATGGTTAGATTTGCATAAATCGCCAGAAGAGGCCTATTTGACAGAAATTAGTATTGTAATAGGCGAAATAGACTATCATATCAAAAAGTTGAAACAATGGGTCAAGCCTCAACGTGTACCAACGCCTATTCATTTGTTGCCCTCGTCCAGTAAAATTGTATATGAGCCTTTGGGGGTCGCTCTGATTATAGCACCTTGGAATTATCCTTTTCAATTGGTTATGAATCCATTGGTAGGAGCTATTTCATCAGGTTGTTGTTGTATTCTCAAGCCATCGCCCGATGCCCCAGTTATTGGCAAGGTAATGGAAGAAATGATTAAGAAATGTTTTGATGAACAATATATCAGCCTTGTACAAGGTGAGCAACAAACCAATACCATTTTGTTGGCTCAGCATTTCGACCTTATCTTCTTTACGGGGAGTTCGTTTGTAGGGAAAATTGTGCTTAAAGCCGCAGCCGAGTATTTAACACCTGTTGTTTTGGAGTTGGGTGGC
The DNA here is from genome assembly GCF_000427405.1 of Flectobacillus major DSM 103. Lineage (NCBI taxonomy): Bacteria > Pseudomonadati > Bacteroidota > Cytophagia > Cytophagales > Flectobacillaceae > Flectobacillus > Flectobacillus major. The sequence goes on along the minus strand of NZ_KE386491.1, from coordinate 2,591,169 downwards.
AAAAGCCCTTGTATTGTAGATGCCAGTGCCAATATCGATATTGCTGCCAAACGTATTGCTTGGGGTAAATTAATCAATGCAGGTCAAACCTGTATTGCTCCTGATTATTTGCTGGCTCATCAGTCTATTAAAGATGAATTGCTTCATAAAATAGCCTTGAATATCAGGCAGATGTATGGCGACAATATCAAGGAAAGTCGTTTTTATCCTCGTATTGTCAACGACAGAGCTATGAATAGATTGATGACGCTATTGCGTCAAGGAACTATACATACAGGTGGCGAAGTAGATACCAACGAGCGATTTATTGCTCCTACTATTATTGATAATATAGAGCCAGATTGTTCGATTATGCAGGAAGAAATCTTTGGGCCTATATTGCCCGTATTGTCGTTTGAACAAATTGACGAGGCTATTAGCTATATCAACAAACATGAAAAACCATTGGCATTGTATTATTTTGGAGAAAATAAAAACGCCAAAGAGGTATTGCTAAAAACTACCTCAGGAGGCACTTGTATCAACGATACCCTGATGCACATTACCAATCATCATTTGCCTTTTGGTGGCGTTGGCAACAGTGGCATGGGCAAGTATCATGGCTTTGGTAGTTTTGTAGTGTTTAGTAATCCAAGAGCGGTTGTAAGTACGCCCACGTGGATAGATTTGCCGCTAAAATATGTGCCATTTAAGTATTTTGAATGGATAAAAAAGATTATTTAGTGGATGTTTGTAACGTTTTTGTCTAGCTAGTAAAAAGAACTAAGATACTTCAATATTAAATAAATAAGGGTACAAATGCCATGTTATAAATATCGCATGGCTTTGTACCCTTATTTTAGGAACTTTTATTTACCATTTTTTGAAAATACTGGTTGCTGTATGACCACCAAATCCAAAAGAGTTATTCATAGCGTACCGAACAGGCGTATGAATAGGTTGTCCCAAAACTAAGTTTAAGCCCTCGGGTACGTGTTCATCGAGGGTAGTAGTATGAATAGTGGCAGGAATAATATCATTTTTTATCGACAGTACACAGATAATACTTTCAATACCACCTGCAGCTCCCAATAAATGCCCAGTCATCGACTTTGTCGCCGAAATATACACTGGGTGTTCTTGAAAAACCGATTTGATAGCATGTAATTCGCTTAGGTCACCAATACCTGTAGAGGTAGCATGAGCATTTATATAATCTATCTGTTCAGGCTGAATTTGAGCTTCTTTAAGGGCTTTTTGCATACCAATAGACGCTCCTAATCCATTGGGCGAAGTTCCTGTAAGATGATACGCATCGGCGGCCAATCCACCCCCAACAATTTCGGCATAGATAGTAGCACCACGTTGCTGAGCGTGTTCTAATTCTTCCAAAATTAATGCACCAGCACCCTCGCCCGCTACAAAACCGCTACGGTCTTTGTCGAATGGTTTTGAGGCTGAAGTAGTATTGTTTTTTGACAAAGCTTGCGATGCTCCAAAGCCACCAATAGTAGCTGGTGTAATGGCGGCTTCAGAGCCTCCCGCAATCATAACTTGGGCTTTCCCCAAACGAATAGTGTCGAAAGCATTGATAATTGCTGTATTAGAAGAAGCACACGCCGATACAGTACAATAATTAGGCCCAAGTAGTCCATTACGAATAGAAATAACACCTGCCGCAATATCGACAATCATTTTGGGAATAAAGTAAGGATTGAAACGAGGCGTACCATCGCCTGCATAAAAATCTTTTAACTGCTCTTCAAAAGTCTGTATTCCTCCATTACCTGTAGCCCAAATTACCCCTACGTCTGCGAGTTCGTATTCGGCCATATTCCTAAAATCTAACCTAGCATCTATAATGGCCTGTTCGCTAGCGGCTATGGCATATTGGGTAAATAAGTCGTATTTTCGTACTTCTTTTTTGTCGATATACAAACTAGCGTCAAAGTCCTGAACTTCTGCGGCAATTTGGGTTTTAAATTTTGTTGCATCAAATTTACTGATTGGTACAATTCCGCTTTTGCCAGCAAGGATATTTTCCCAAAAAGTGTCAATATTATTGCCAAGGGGTGATATTACCCCCAAGCCTGTAATTACAACACGTTTCATAATAATGTTTCTTTGTTCATGTATCCTAATTGAAATAGGATTATTCTATGGCATTAAGAGCCTTAAATGCAGTATCTGGTGATTGTAAAAAAAGCTGGTACAATTGTGCTGTAACGGCTACACGAATTTCAAATTGGTCATTGGTTAGGCCTTCTGCCAAAGCTTCGGCTACTTCAAGTGGAGGGATGCCATTTTCGCCACCAATTTCTTTGGCAAAGTCGGTATTGACTAACGGAGGCATAATTTCAAAAACCTTTACCGACGAATTTTTTAACTCTTCTCTAAGCAAATATGTGTACGAGTGCAATGCTGCCTTACTAGCCGAATAAGTGGGTATAGCCTTGGCAGGAGCAAACGACACCACCGATGATACATTCACAATGGCCGATTGGGTTTGGGATTGAAGTAAGGGCAATAATGCTTCGGTTAATCGGATAATAGATAAATAGTTGGTTTCTATTTCGTCTTTGGCTTTGCTGTAGGCATTTACGGCTGGGCTAGTTAAGCTATAATAGGATGCCGCACCAGCATTGTTGATTAGCACATTTAGGCTTGGATATTCTTGCTCAATGGTACTTACCAATGCAGCAACAGAGGCTTCGTCGGTAACGTCGGCAACAATATACGAGCTATTAGGAATTTCACTGGCGGCTTTTTGAAGTTTTTGTTCGGTACGACCAGTCAAAATTACTTGGTTACCTTGTTGTGAAAATAATTTTGCCATTTCAAATCCAATACCTGAGCCGCCGCCTGTAATCAAAATTGTGTTTTGTGATGTTTTCATGATAGTTGTTTTTTTGTTTTTATATACCGATTGGTATATTTTTGGTTAAAAAAAATTTATAATTGATTAATTGTTTGGCGTAGGGTGTCCATCAAAGATTGATGATAATTAGATTTTCCTGTAAGTTTTGTCACCATAATTGCTCCTTCGATTGTAGCAATGATTTGTAAAGCAATAGCTTCGGCATGATTTGATTCTTTTAGTTCGCCTGTGGCTATGCCATTTTCAATAATATTGATTATTTTTTCTTTCCAACTCATCACTGCATTATTGGCGTATTCTTTGAGTAAAGGGTGTGTATCGTCGGCTTCTACGGCGGTATTCAAAATGGCACAACCGCCATCTGGAAGGCTATTGTACAAAAACTGGGCGTAAATATCTGGATAACACAAAAGCTTTTCTCTTGAATTGGCTTTACTATCAATAGCACTGTCAATAACACTCCGCATTTTTTGTAAATGATATTGAAAAACAGCTATAGCAACTTCGTCTTTATTCTTGAAATTACCATAAATACTCCCTTTGGTAAGTCCTGTAGCCTCTATCATGTCCTGAATCGAAGTACCTGCAACTCCTTTGGTATTAAAAATAGGAGCAGTTTTTTCAATAATGAATTGTCTTGTTTTCTCGGCTTTACTCATGGCTGTATTAGATTGATGATACAAAAATATACCAATCGGTATATTTTTGCAAGAAAAAAATGATTTATTTTTAAAAATATATGCAATTATCTGATTTTCAAATATTTGTATTTTATTGAATACCCTGTAGGCTTTAGAATACTATTGCCAATAACAAATAAAATTGCAAGTATTGTTAGCAGCAGAATATGTCCTCTTTTTTGTGAAATAGTTAAAAAATCGCAAAAGCTTGTTGGAGAGAGTTAAAAGAAATCCATAAAATCTATAGGAAGTTTCAATAGTTTTTGGCTTGAAAATGGGGAGCTCTACAGCTTCATCGAATAATAAGCTCAAAGTATCTTTATTTTTCGTCGATTATCCCTAAATTGCAAGCAAGATATTTAAGCCCACTTATTTTTGATGAAATCTATCTATCAATTCCATCGCCAATTAATTGTACGAACGCCCGCTTTTCACTACGCCGATTTTTTTGACGAATCTTTTCTTTTAGCTTTACTCGATAATCCTCATTTTGCTGAGGCTATTTACTTAGCATCGCCTGTACTATTTGCCGAGGCCATTCATTGGAAAAACGGAGCTATTACCGATACTAAAAAACAACAAAAAGTAGCCTTTTCTCTAGCTAAATACTATAGCCGAATGCAGTCGAGGTGTACGCCTTTTGGTTTGTTTGCAGGCTGTGGTATAGCCGAGTGGAATAGCGGCACGGCATTGGCTTTGTCTACAAGTTTTGAGCGGCATACCCGTTTAGATATGCACTTTGCTGGGGCATTGTCGCAGCAGTTGGCCGACATACCTTTTATCAAATATCAGCTTCGGTATTTTCCCAACTCTAGCAAATATATGCTAGGCGACGAGATTCGCTATGTTGAATACAAATACATTCAAGGTAAAAGGCATCATCAGATTAGTGCTATTACCAATTCGGAATATATTGATTTTGTGGTAAATAATTGTCAAAATGGGGCTAGTGTACACGATTTGGCCAATGCTCTTATTGCCGACGATATTACCCTAGAGGAGGCATTGGGGTTTATAGAAGGGCTTATAGAGAGTCAATTGTTGGTAAGCGAGCTTGAGCCTGCTATTACGGGCGAAGAGTTTACCGCTCAGATTTTGCCAATACTCAAACGTATTAATCATGAAAATAAGCTTGATGGTATTATAGGTATTCTCGAAAAAATAGACGAACTATTGGTGAGTATCGACCAGCGTCGAACCAATTCGGTAGCGGTGTACCAAGAGATTGTAGCATTGATACAACTGCTCAATGTGCCATTCGATGAAGGAAAACTTTTTCAAACCGACCGTATTAGTCATTTTTCGACAAAGTCTTTATCAAAAAGCTATCAGGATGAATTGATGGAGGGCATCGATGTTTTGTACTCCCTACAAGCTCCACAAGAAAATACGACGCTACAACAGTTTATTGATAAATTTTATGAAAGGTTTGAAAATCAGGAAGTTCCCCTGTTGTTGGCATTAGACACCGAAGCAGGAATTGGTTATGGCAATACAGGAAAAAACCATAGAACCCCCATTGTAGAAGGCTTGAATAGCCCACCACTAAGCAACGATACTACTATTCTGAGCCATACACCTTTCCAAAAATACCTTTTTAGGCAGTGGCTCAAGGCATATCGGAATGACGAATATCAGGTAGTTTTAGACGAAAACGAAATAAAAGCTTTTGGGCAAGCAAAACCCGAAATGGCACCATCGTTGCCCGTAATGTTTCGTTTAACTGGTAATGAACAGTTTCCTATTTTCTTAGAAAACGTTGGAGGTTCGAGTGCTATCAATATTATAGGTCGTTTTGCTCATGCCCATGCCGAAATAGAAACTTTGGCGAAAGAAATAGCCCAATTTGAGCAAACCCAAAACCCTAAGGTGATTTTTGCTGAAATTGTACATTTACCCGAAAATAGGGTAGGGAATATCCTATTACATCCTGCTTTTCGAGCTTACGAAATTCCTTATTTATCAAAATCATCTTTGTCCAAAGAACAGCAAATTCCACTCGACGACCTGATGGTTTCGGTAGATATTCATACGCAAAAAGTAATTTTACGCTCGAAAAAGCACAATAAAGAAATTATTCCAAGGCTTAGCAATGCTCATAATTTTAAAAGTAATGCTGTACCCGTTTATGAGTTTTTAGGAGATTTACAATCACAGAAACTGACCCATTCGGTTGGTATTTCGTGGAAAAATGTATGTCCCGATGCTCAGTTTTTTCCTAGAATTTGCTATAAAAAACTGATTTTAGAACCCGCCTCATGGCAGTTCAAACGAGCTGATTTTGAACATCTATTACAGGATTCTGTATCAGCAGAAGACTTAGAAACCTTTTGGCAAAAATGGCGTTTGCCCAAACGATTTGTACTGTCGGATGCCGATAACGAATTGTTGGTGTGTACCAACGTACCTTTAAGTGTACATACGTGGCTTGATACTATCAAAAACCGCCCTTTTATTACGCTAAAAGAGGCAATATTTGATGAGAATACTATGCCTATTCAGGACACAGAAAGTCAGCGATATACCAATCAGATAGTAGCTTTTTTACAAAAAGAAAAAGAGCATTATCAGGGAATAGTACAAAATATAACCCCTCCAACCTTTTTGCCAAGAACTTTTTCATTAGGAAGTGAGTGGCTGTATTTTAAACTATATGGCGGAGTGCAGTCGGCCGATACTATTTTGGCAGAGGCTGTTGCTCCCTTGATGGCCGAGCTTTTGGCTGAAAAAAAGATAGATAGTTGGTTTTTTATACGCTATGCCGACCCCGACAAGCATATTCGGTTGAGACTCCATTTGCCAGATTTACAGCATCTTGGTGCAGTAATATTGCGGTTGAAAGAAACTTTACACTATTTTGAAAATCAGAAGATTCTGGCTAAAATACAAATTGATACCTATCAACGTGAGATAGAACGTTATGGCGAAAATGTTATGGAACTCAGCGAACAGTTATTTTGGTACGATAGCCAAGCCGTTGTAGCGTTTATTGCCCAAACACAAAAAGCAGAACGTGACGAATTACGGTGGTTGTGGGGGCTAAAAGCCATTGACTATTTGCTGAACGATATTGAAATAGAACTGGCTCAGAAATTGCAAATTATGGAGCAGATGAAAAATAGTTTTGCAAGAGAGTTTCGGGTTGATAAAAATATGAAATTACAGCTAGACCAACGTTTTAGAGATAACCGAAAAGCGTTGGAGGGAATCTTGGCGAGCGATGCTGCCCAAAATCATGTTTTAGCTCCTTTATTATACAGTTTAGTAACAAAATCGCAACAAACCAAGGGTATTCTGTTGAAGGTAAAAAGCCAAAAAAATCCAGCAGAATTGCATAAATATCTCAGCGATGTGATTCACATGACTGTCAATCGTTTGATGCCCGATAGCCAACGCTTGCACGAACTACTTCTGTACGATTTTCTGTATCGCTATTATCTTTCTCTTATGGCTAGAAATAAAGGAAAAGGTATAGTACAAAAGCAGTAAAGGCTGTTTGAGCTTCTGTATTATACCTTTATCAGTATAAATTTATTAAACTAAGTTTTTCAGCGACCGTTTTATGTGTATTTTGTCTGCTGAAAAACTAAACTCTTTTGAATTATCCAGTAATTTGCCAGATTAAGGACTTTTTTAAGTATCTAAATTGCTATAAATCAGCTATGTTATGTCTAATATTAGTCATATTATCGAAGAACGGCCACACGAAGTAGGTAATTTCTTGGTAGGTCGTTTACTGCCCTTTCGTACAAAACGCATGGTAGGGCCTTTTACCTTTATCGACCACATGGGGCCAGCACAGTTACACGATTACCAAAATTTTGATGTGGGGCCTCATCCACATATTGGGCTTTCAACGCTTACCTATCTTTTTGAAGGAAGTATTATGCACCGTGATAGCCTCGGAACAGCCGTTGAAATTAAGCCTGGGCAAGTAAATTGGATGACAGCGGGCAATGGGATTGTCCATTCGGAACGAACCCCCGAATATTTACGACATTCCGAAAAATCTATGCACGGCTTACAAATCTGGATTGCCTTACCCAAGCACCTTGAGCAAATGCAACCTAGTTTTTATCATGCTTCAGAAGAACAAATCCCTACTTGGACAGCCGATGGTATTGCCTATAAGCTGATTGCAGGAGAAGTATTGGGGCATCAATCGCCTGTACCTGTTTATAGCCCTTTGTATTTGTTAGAACTAAAATCTACTGCCCGACAAACCGTTAAAATTGGTCATGAATTGTATGGCGAAACGGCTATGTATATCTTGGAGGGAGGGATAGAAAGCGATGGGAATACCTACAGCCCTAAGAGAATTTTGGTGGCTAAAGATAGTTCTTTATGCGAATTTACGATGGAAGCCAATACCACCATTTATATTTTTGGCGGTGAGGCTTTTCCTGAAGAACGATTTATCTATTGGAACTTTGTGGCCTCTAGTAAGGAACTCATAGAAGATGCTAAAGAACGATGGCTCAACCAAACCTTTCCTCGTATTGAAGGCGAAACAGAATTTGTACCATTACCTACATTGGGTCGCTAAATACAAAACATGAGTTGTCCCGAATTTTTTAATCAAACAAGGCGGTCGAAAAATTAATTTCGACCGCCTTGTTTGATTAATAGCCAATAAATGCTTAACATTTGTGTACTTTTTTTCCAATAGGGTATGACTCGCACTCTATTGGAAATTATCCCAAAATTCGGGATGACTCATGTTGTGGTAAGATGGTGAAATCTATTTGCCTGTCATAAATACTACTTCCTTAAACGATTGGTTGCCCAGATAATCTGTTCCCGTAATTTTTACCGTGTATTTTGTATTTGGCTTAAATCCGTTAATCGTATTCAGGTAGGTTTTAGGAGCTTGTCCATTAATACTATAAGTGATAGACTTTAAGCCAGCTTGAATGTCTGTTCCTGCCAAGGTAAATCCTACTGTCGATGGGTAGATATTGAGACCCTGACGGTTGGTGCTGATATTTCCAACGGTAAAGAAATGGTATAGCTCAGGCCCTTCAATATCGCTGACAAACACAAATGAGGCTGCATTGCGGTTGTTTACGTTGTCATAGCCGAAATATTCAAATTTATGAACGCCTTTTTCGGTCATTTTGATTGGCTTTGTATAGTCTGTTTCGATGAGCTTTCCATCAAAACTATAGGTAATTTTTTGTAAACCCGATTCTGGGTCAACGGCCTTTAATTGGATAAAGTTGTTTGGCCCAAGCAGCATTGAGTCTCTTCTTATAACAATATCGCCAATAATTTCGTGCTGAAGTGTTGGCCCTGTTAAGTCAACATATACTTTGCTTACATTATGCTTAAACTCTTCGTAGCCAGGCACACCCGCCAAACTGGTAGTTTGGTTATTGAGGTTGTCGATAGAGTAATAGCGAATATTATGAATACCCGAAATACTTGGCAAGTAGAAAGGGTTTGTGTAGCTAACAAATGGTTGATTATCAATAGAATACTTCACGTCCTTTACGCCAGACTTATTGTCGATAGCCGTAAGTTTTAGCTTAGTTTTTCCAGAAAAGTAAATGATATTATTGGCAATATAGCGGTCGCCAAGAATATCGGTTGCCATTAAAGGAGAACTTTTATCAAGGAAGAAATCGAATTTTCGGGTATTTTCTTGGTTATTGACATTATCGGTTGAATAATAGTATAGGGTATGTTTTCCTTCTGCAAGAGCCATAAATGGAATGTTTTTACCATCGTAAGTTTGTAAAGCACCGTCGTCAAACTTATAATAAGTAGTTTTCAACCCCGAAATACTATCTTCGGTATTGAAATACATTTTACTAGTAAACGAAATCACTTTGTCGTCGGTAACACCGTTCACATTCAGGTTGGTAAACGGAGGTGTGTTGTCTACCGTAAATGCTTCTTGCTGAACTTGACTGGCATTGCCAACATGGTCGACGGCATAGTATTTGAGTACATAATTGCCTTGATTGGTAAGTTTCTTTTCGGTTGTATATACCTCAAAAGGGCTTTGGTTAATAGCAAAATAAACCGTTTCAACACCACTTGTTTTATCGGTGGCTTGCAAATTAAAGTTTACAAAAGGGCCAAAGAATACTTTTCCAGCCGAGTTGACGTATTTCTTGAATCCATTAAATAGCGTTACACCTGTTTCAGGGGCGATACCATCGGCGTAGATTTCAAGTTTAACTTCTTGTGGTGGCTCAACCATAGCCTTTGTTTCGGGGTCTACGGCATTTTTTGAACGAATAAAGTTAACCCCTTCCGTATCTAAATAAAATGGTACTGAATATTTGGCGTTGGGCGATTTATTTAGTAGTTCCTCGGCATGGTCGGGCGTAGTTGACACCCAGATATATACAGGTAACTTTTTATTCCAGTACAATTTGCCCGATGTTGTATCGGTATAATATTTAGGTTTACTATTTTGGGCAGCAGCACCCAATACACATACTGCTAAGATCACTAATGTTGAGATGTATTTACGCATCATTTGCTAGAATTCAGGGTTATTGTAACGGTCGTTCCTTTATTGATTTCGCTGGCAACTTCTAGTTGTCCATTGCATATTTTTACTAAATCATTGCAAAGAATAAGGCCAAGGCCTGTACCTTTTTCGTTGTTGGTACCGTAAGTAGACTTATTGTTTTTGAGGCTAAATAAGGTACTAATTTTTTCTTCACTCATGCCAACGCCACTATCTTTTACAGTAATTTCTACTGTAGTATCGTCTCGTAAATGGGCCTGAATATGTATTTTGCCATTTTGCTTGGTAAATTTAATTGCATTTTGGATTAAATTTCTTAAAACAATTTTGGTCATTTCAAGGTCGGATTGAGCCACTAAGCCTTCAGGTACTTCGTCGATAATCTGTATGTTTTTGGCTTCGGCCGAACGCTGTAATAGCTTGATATTTTCTTCAACCAATAAATTGATATTGACTTCTTGTAATTTTGGTTTGAGTTCCGCCATTTGGGTTTTAGCCCAGTTGAGGAGGTTATCCAAAATGGTAGATACCTGAGCGTTTTCGGTACGTAGTTGACTCAAAATTTGTTTTAAATCTTCGGGAATATCGACATAAAATTCTTCGATAATCATAAAAAAGCCTTGCAACGAACCTATTGGCCCGCGGAGGTCGTGAGCAATAATAGAGAAAATTCTATTTTTCACATCGTTTGAAACCTCTAACTGCTCTTTTTGCTTGGCAATAGCCAAATTTTGTTCGTGCAACTGTTGATTTTTAGCTTTGGTTTTGCGGCTATTCAAATACACAATCAAGGTAATAGCCAATATAAACCAACTGACAATACCTGTAATGATATAGATATATTTTTGCTCTTTTTCTAAGACAATATTTTTGGCCTGAATGGCATCGGCATCGGCATCGGCTTGTTCGGCTTTTAGGTGCTGTTTTTGTAGCTCCACTAGCATTTCGGCACGAGTGAGGTTTTGATAAAGGTTATCATTTTTGGACATTGCACTTTCGAGCTGCTCGCCACTTTCTTTGAGCTTAATCTCGTTTTTTTCCAATTCTAAAGCCTTGGTTTTGGCGGTAGCTTCGGCAAGTTGCTTTTTGAGGCTTTCAGCTTCCAATTCGCTCGCCAATTTATTGACTTCCTTTTTTTGAATCTGGTCGTGAAAAGACTTATATAGTTCAAAATATTTGAGCGATTCATCAACATTCCCTGCTTTTTCGTACGATTCGCTTAACATGGCGTAGGTACTTGCCATCTGCTTAATATCGTTTAGCTCACGAGCCAAATTGAGGGCTTCTTGCAAATCGGTAATGGCCAAATTGTATTTTTTGATATTATTATAAACAACCGAGCGGTTAATCAATGACGAAATAATACTATAGGATTCCTTCTGTGAACGTCGGGCGGCAAGCGTTTGTGTAAAATGGTACAAAGCTTTGTCGTAGTCTTCGACATCGGCGTACAGCATACCCAAGTTGTTGTGAATCATGGCTATACCATTGCTGTTTTCAATAGTAGCATTGAGCTTCAAACTTCTTTCATAAAAACTAATAGCCTTTTTGTATTGGTTATAATTCCAATAAATAAAGCCTATTTCGTTCATCATTCGAGAGGCTTCTTTATAATTGTTGTCGCTCAGATAATTGGCGTACTTAGCTTGAAATTCGATTACTCGTCCCGAATCGGAGCGGGTTAAGGGCAATACTTGCCCAACCGATTGGTAACCAAATGGTAGTAAGAATAATAACAAATATGGCAGTATTTTTTTTGAGCTCATTGATGAATAGCCTACCTTTCATAGCCCGCTGTAGCACAGCAGCCTATGGTTATAAGATGACTTATTTATATATTAATAATTGTGTGTATCTAATAAAACTTACACCACATCAATTTAAAACTTAGGCATATACTTAGTAGTATGGCTGTTAGTAAGTAGAAGAAGTATTTTTTATTTGTTTTATGGAGTGGTTCGTATTTTTAATCAAAAACACAGATAAACTGGCGAAACTTATGGCAGTGAAATACTTGGCGTTAAGTATGGTTATATCATCGAAATGACATGGCTTATATTTCAACATGCTATAATTATTACACAAATATAAGTGATTTAAAAATAAAAGCTCAAACTCATTTTTTAATTGATAAGCAATAATGTCTATAAAATAGTATTCGGCTCTGTTTTTTATAGTATACGTACGGGTAATAGTGTAGACTAAGAATCGGCTTAAATACAAAAAAGTATGGATTGTAAGAGGAAATATCAATGAAAAATGAGTAAATTATTCTATAATATTACAGTTATTCATAAGTGATGTTGAAGGAGGTTTTTACGTATAAATATTCTTTCTTATGAAAACATTCTTGCTATTTTGTTGGTGTATTTCATCGGGTTATGCTCAGTTTGTTTTGATTGATAGCAAAGACCCCAAGGTATTGGTACGAAGTTCGCCACAGCAAACCGCCAAAAATATTGTGGATACCCTCCACCAAAACGCCATTGCCTTTGTGGTTGGCAAAGAAGGAAACTGGTTGAATATCTCGTACGAAACTAATCAAAAAGCTTATACGGGCTATATTCCAAGTTCAAAAGCCAAGTTTTTGTCAAAATTACAGGTAGTGCCATGTACCGAGTTGGCAGAAAAAAGTAAAGTTTTTCAAGCTGACGATATTTCTGTAACAATAGCCATAGCCGATTTTCAGGCTAAAAAACATTCCTTGCAATATGGTAACAAAACACTTGAAACGATAGACTTCAAGGATATTTGGGGGACAGACGGCACGATTCCGCAAAGCTTATATAAAAAAATAAGCATTCAAATTGGTAAAAAACAATTGAACTTACCCAAAATAGCCCTACAAAGTTTATATGAACCCAATTTAAAGGCAACTGAGGTATATTTTGCCCCCCAAACATCAACTTTATACCTTGTAGCCAATAATGGCGATGGTACAGGAGCTTATGCGGTACTTTGGATTGTAGAGAAAGGTAATTATCAACGCAGAATACTAGAAATTTCATTTTGAGTAATCTATTGAACACGATAACCCTTAAGTAAGTATGAACACAATTGCAACCGAACTAAAATGGGGAGTCATTTTTGTTTTAATGAGTCTTTTCTGGATGGTACTTGAAAAAGTCATAGGTTTACATGGCCCCTATATCGACAAGCATCCTATTGTTACTAATTTCATTGCTATTCCCGCTATCGCTATTTATGTTTTTGCGTTGCTAGACAAAAAGAATGATGATTATGCAGGTAAAATGACCTATCGGCAAGGTTTTGTCAGCGGAGCAATTATTACGTTGGTTGTAGCGGTGCTGAGTCCTGCTAGCCAATGGATTACCTCGAAGGTGATTTCGCCAGAGTATTTTCCCAATGTAATTACGTACGTAGTCTCGCATGGGCAAATGTCTCAAACCGATGCAGAAGCTTATTTCAACCTAAAGAATTACATGATTCAAAGTGTAGTAGGGGCTATTATTATGGGCTTATTGACTACGGCAATTGTAGCGTTTTTTACCAAATCCAAATCATAAATTATTCTCCATGTTTAAATTTTATTGTAGTTTTATTTTCCTATTGCTGGTATCGTGGTGTTCTTTGGCACAAGACATAGGCGTTGATACCATACACTTTTCGCTTGATAAAAAATTACTGATTTTTCAAGGACAACTCAACGGGCAACAAACCTTTTTTGCTTTTGATACAGGAGCTGGCTTGGGCTTGGCCAATTCCAATAATCAAAAAGAAGCAAATTTGTTGGTGAAAAATTCAGAAAAAAAAATCAAAGATGCTAACCTTGCTACTATTCAATTAAAAAATGTGGTAATTAATCACCTTACCATTGGGTCGCATCAGTTTAGGAAGGTAAAAAGTGTTTTGTACGACATGGAATATCTAACCTGTAATCGACTTTATTTATTGGGAATGGATATTATAGGGCAATTAAATTGGGTTATCGACTTTGAAAAAAATATCATAATAGTAGCCCCAAAGCCTTTTCCAAAACCTGAAAACACCCTCGAAATTTCTATCAAATATGAGCGAAACCGACCTGTTGTTGACCTACAAATAGGTACAAGCAACACCAAGTGCCTTATTGATTTTGGGTTCACGGGTATTTTGGATCTTCCCGAAAATACTTTTTTCAATGCAATATACCACCAAAAACAGTTGCTTGGGCAAGCCCAGCTTTACCTTAGTTCGTCGATGGCTGTGTCGGGATTGGGAAAAGCCGATACCGTCAAAAAAGTTTGGCTCGACAATGTACAACTACAAGGACATACGATAGCACCTTTACAAGTAACGATTCATGAAAAAACAGATACGAAAATAGGAGTAGGGTTTTTGTCGAGGTACTGTAGCAAAATAATACTTAACCACCAAGCCCAAAGCTATTACCTTGCTTTGTTGCCAAGCCCCAAGCCCAGTTCTACCGAATTTGATGCACGGGTGTCGATAGTGCAGCAAAAATTTGTGATTACAGCCCGCTGTATTTCTGACATAAGTACAGGGG